>NZ_QTQF01000001.1:0-637750 GCF_003854235.1 Burkholderia sp. Bp8998 | reverse complement strand
TCTGTTCGCGGACGGTCGATTTCGTTTCCATGGATCGAACTTTATCTACTCATAGATAGATAATCAAGATCTTTTTTTATGGGGTGCGATGAAAGGCCTGACGGATCCCGGGTGTCGGCACGCGTGCCGCTGTTGAAGTTCGTAGATTCTGCTAATTGTGTCCGCTCGCGTGCTAAGTAAGTCGGAGGATTTTTAACCTAGGAAGCACCCTGCGGCGCGTCAAGCGTAGCGGCTCGACAAGATCGCTGCCGGGAAGGAGGAGAATTCCGGCACACGTGGTCCTACGCGCATCGCACAAGGGTTGGCGGGAGGATGCGGAAGTGTTTCGGGGCGGAAGGCAGCAGATTCCAACCACCGCTTGCACAGGGCCGGCAGGTAAGACTCCCGCGATCGCAAATGGCTTCCTGCCCACGATCCTACCCATATTCGGCGCGGCGGCAATCCAACTCATACTAAAGTGCGCCAAGGCCAAGCTCTTCCGATTCATACTTGGCGGATCGGATCGCCTCATAGAAGCTCGATTCGATCGCGACTTCCTTCCGGTCGACATGAACGACCCACGCGTTGAACATGAAGCGCCAGCGGATGCGCCGCTCTTCGAGCATCGCCGCAAACCATCTCCATACCGAAGCATCGTCCGCGTTCGCGGTAGCCGCGGCAACCATTCGTGCCTCGCAGATTGCCTCCCAGCCCAGTGAAGGATCGCATATCGAAATCATGATGTCAGATGATTTTTCGCTCGTGCAATGCGTCGATCTCTTCTTCTCTCAGTCCCAGCCATGCGCCCAGGATCTCATCGGTCTGTTCGCCGAGCCGCGGCGGCGGACGAAGATACTGGACCGGCGAATCGGACATTCGGATCGGATTCGCCACGAGCGGCACGCTGCCGGCCGATGCATGCGGCATCTCGATACGAATGCCGCGCGCCTTGACCTGTTCGTCCGCGAATACCCGGTCGAGCCCATTGATCGGCCCGCACGGCACGCCCGCCTCCTCCATCGCGATGACCCACTCGTCGGTCGACCGGCACGTGGTCACTGCGCCAATCAGCGCGACCAGTTCGTCGCGATGCTGTACGCGTAAAGGATTCGTCGAGAAACGTGCATCGCTCGCCCATTGCGGCTGACCGAGCACCGCACAGAGACTGGTGAACTGGCTGTCATTGCCGACCGCGATGATCATGTGGCCATCGGCCGTCGGAAAGTCCTGGTATGGCACGATGTTCGGATGTGCGTTTCCCATCCGCCGCGGCACGATGCCGCCGACCAGGTAATTGGCGGCCTGGTTCGCGAGCGCGGCGATCTGCACGTCGAGCAGCGCCAGATCGATGTGTTGTCCGCGCCCCGTGCGCTCACGATGGGCAACGGCGGCCAGCACGGCAACGGTCGCATACAGCCCCGTCATCACGTCGGTCAGCGCGACGCCGACCTTCACCGGGCCGGCACCTTCCGTGCCGTCGGCGCGCCCCGTCACGCTCATCAGGCCGCCCATCCCTTGTATCAGGAAGTCGTAACCGGCACGTGACGCATACGGGCCCGTCTGCCCGAACCCGGTAATCGAGCAGTAGATCAGGCGCGGGTTCTCGGCGCCGAGCGTCGCGTAATCCAGCCCGTACTGCGCAAGGCCACCGGCCTTGAAATTCTCGAGCACGATATCGGCCTGCTGCGCGAGTTGCCGAACCAGCGACTGACCGTCCGGCCGGCTCAGATCGACCGCGATCGAGCGTTTGTTGCGATTGGCGCTCAGGTAGTACGCCGATTCGCCCGTCGACTGTCCGTCTTCGTCGAGGAGCCACGGCGGGCCCCACGCCCGCGTGTCGTCGCCCGTCCGGGGCCGCTCGACCTTGACGACATCGGCGCCGAGATCGGCGAGAAGCTGGCCTGCCCACGGCCCGGCCAGCACCCGCGACAGATCGAGTACGCGGAGGCCGGCCAATGCGCCTTGCTGTGCGATCGTTTCCATGGCGGCTCAGAATGCGGCAATGCCGGTGATCGCCCGGCCGAGGATCAGCGCGTGGATGTCGTGCGTACCCTCATACGTGTTCACGACTTCAAGATTCACGAGGTGCCGTGCGATGCCGAATTCGTCGCTGATCCCGTTTCCGCCCAGCATGTCCCGCGCGACCCGCGCAATGTCGAGCGCCTTGCCGCATGAATTGCGCTTCATGATCGACGTGATCTCGACGGCCGCCGTGCCTTCGTCCTTCATCCGGCCGAGCCTCAGGCAACCTTGCAGACCGAGCGCGATCTCGGTCTGCATGTCGGCAAGCTTCTTCTGGATCAGTTGATTCGCGGCAAGCGGCCGGCCGAACTGTTTGCGATCGAGCACGTACTGCCGAGCGCGATGCCAGCAATCCTCGGCAGCGCCGAGCGCGCCCCACGCGATACCGTAGCGCGCGCTGTTCAGGCAGGTGAACGGCCCCTTGAGACCGCGGACTTCCGGAAACGCGTTCTCTTCCGGGCAGAACACGTCGTCCATCACGATCTCGCCGGTGATCGACGCACGCAGCCCGACCTTGCCGTGAATCGCCGGCGCCGACAAACCCTTCCAGCCCTTCTCCAGCACGAAGCCGCGAATCGCGCCTTCGTCGTCCTTCGCCCAGACGACGAAGACGTCGGCGATCGGGCTGTTCGTGATCCACATCTTGCTGCCTGTCAGGCGATAGCCGCCGTCGACCTTTCGCGCGCGCGCCGCCATGCCGCCGGGATCGGAACCGTGATTCGGCTCGGTGAGCCCGAAGCAGCCGACCAGTTCCCCCGATGCCAGCTTGGGCAGGTATTTCTGGCGGATCGCTTCATTACCGAATGCATGAATCGGCACCATCACGAGCGACGATTGCACGCTCATCATCGAGCGATAGCCGGAATCCACACGTTCGACCTCGCGCGCGACGAGGCCATAGCTGACGTAGTTGCTCCCCGCGCCGCCATAGGTGTCCGGAATCGTGATGCCGAGCAGGCCGAGTTCGCCCAGCTCGCGGAAGATCGCCCGATCGGTCTCCTCGCGACGAAAAGCATCCAGCACGCGCGGTGCGAGCCGCTCCTGACAGTATGCGTTCGCGGAATCGCGCACCATGCGCTCCTCTTCGTCGAGCTGCTGGTCGATCAGCAGCGGGTCGTCCCATTGAAACGAATTCGATTTGTGTGCATTGGTCATTTGTTGATCGCCCGCGTGAAGGTGTTACGCCAACTTTATTCGCCACGTAGCGCCAAAACAAACGATTTGTTTGCACCGACATGTGCAAAAATATCACTCGTTAATTTCATTACTCACCTGGACACGCATCATGCGCCGCACGATCCCCTCCACAACGGCCTTGTCCGCATTCGAGTCCGCCGCTCGCCACCAGAGCTTCACAAAAGCGGCGGACGAGCTCGCCGTCACGCAAAGTGCGATCTGTCGTCAGATCGGTGTGCTCGAGGAATTTCTCGGCGTGAAGCTGTTTCGGCGCACCCGACGCGGCGTGACACTGACCGAAGCCGGTGCGGCGTACAGCCGCCGTGTGGCATCGAGACTCGATCAGATCGAATACGACGCGCTGGAGATGATGGCGACGGGCGGCAAAGGCGGTACCCTGGAGCTCGCGGCCGTGCCGACCTTCGCAACCCGTTGGCTGCTGCCGCGCATGCCGGCGTTCATCGATACGCATCCGGACATCGCCGTCAATCTGACCGCCATGCCGCGTCCGTTCATGTTCGATGCGACAGGGTTCGACGCGTCGCTCCACGCAGGCCCCGCGCCGTGGCCCGGTACGGCCGGCGATTTGCTGATGCAGGAAAGCGTGATCGCGGTCGCCAGCCCGAAGCTGGTCGCGTCGCGCACCCAGCCGACCCAGGCGGACTGGCGGCGCTATCGGTTGCTGCAGCAAAGTACGCGGCCGTACGCATGGCGCGAGTGGTTCGCGGCGCAAGGACTCGAAATGGAAGGCGACCTGTCCGGACCGCGTTATGAACTGTTCTCGATGCTTGCGGAAGCGGCGTCGAGCGGAATCGGAATCGCACTGATTCCTCGCCTGCTCGTCGAGGACGAACTATCGAGAGGGACGCTGGTTCAGGTCGGTCGCTACGAACATCCGACCGGGAATGCGTACTTCCTGATCTACCCGGAAGCCAAGGCGGAAAGCTCGACGCTGGCGGCGTTTCGGGAATGGCTGAGCGGCGAAGCGCGACGATACAACGAGAACATTGCGCACATGGCTCAATCACGCGGTGCTCGGCATCACCGGCGCGCACAGTGACTGCATCTGATCGAAACAGCGTTTCGCAAGTGTGCGCCTCAGCTGAAGCGTATGGGCGGCGAACCGGCTTCGTCGCCGCGCCTATAACCTACAGAACCTCGCAAGCGTCGTCGAAATCGAGCCGCGGGCTGCGGGGAAACAGGCCGTCCGGATCGCCATACCCGAGGCAGCAAAGAAAGTTCACGCGCAGTGCCGTCCCGTCGAAGAACAACTGATCGACCCTGGCCGCGTCGAACCCCGAGAGCGGCCCGCAGTCGAGACCGAGCGTGCGCGCCGCCATGATGAAATAGCCACCCTGCAGCGAGCTGTTGCGAAAGCATGTATCTCGCGCCAGCTCCGGTTGCTCGATGAACATCTTCCCTGCACCCGGCCGATGCGGAAACAGCTTGTCGAGCTGCGTGTAGAACGCCACATCCTGCGCAATGATCGCAACGACCGGCGCGGTACGCACTTTCTCGACGTTCCCCGTAAAAACAGCCGACAACAACTTTTCGCGCGCCAGCAGCGACCGCACGAACACGACGCGCATCGGCGAGCAGTTCATGCTCGTCGGGCCCCATCGGGTCAGTTCGTACAGGTCACGCAGCACCGCATCGGGCACCGCTCGGTCCAACCACGCGTTCTGGCTGCGTGCGTCGGTAAATAGCTGCTGGCGCGCGCGGGTATCGAGCGGCTCGCTCATTCCGTTTTCCTCCAGATCGACCATCGAAAGGCCATGCGCGCGCATCACGTGCGCGTCGCACCGACCATGAAGAACGCCACGATCGCCGGGCTGTTCCCCTTGTTGCGCCATGCGTGGCGCGTGCCGTTCTGCACGACGACATCCATTGGCCCGAGCCGGGTCGCCTCCCCGTCATCGAGCTCCAGCCAGATCTCTCCCGACAGCACGATCGCATAGTCGACCGTTTCGGTCGCATGCATGCCTGGATGGTCAGGCTCGAACGTCGCTGCAAGATCCGGCATGCGCGCGACACATTCGTTTGCCGCTGCTGCCGGATCGAACTGCGGAGCCGCCATGACCTGATCCGGCGGAAAGGTGACGACCAGGAGACTGGTCGCGCCGGCCGGCGGAATCAGGGTGTCTTTTCCGACCGTCGGATCGGCCGTCGTCGCCATCGACGGAGATGCCGCGGTCGTCCACACCTGTGCGAATGCATGTCCGGGAATGGAGTCGAACAGGACAGTCCGGGGTGTCGGGCCATCGGAAATCACGACGGACCGGCCGTGCGGATCACGGCCGGTCACCACGCGTCGAATGTGCATGAGTTGCCTCGCTGTAAGGAAACGCTTTCGGCCGACGACACCCCGGCGCCGATGTGACGCGGAAGTGTCGCCGATGTGCTTTACGGACAGATCACGTAGTTGCTGAAGCCGCCATTGCGATTCTCGATCCCGCCCAGCGCGACATTGATGTCCTCCAGCTTGAACGTGCAGTGTTCGAAGACCGACAGGTCGACGACGCCGGATTCGACCATGTCCGCCATTTCCTGTCCTTGCCCGGCCGTGAACCACGCGGAGCCGCTCAGGCGCTGGTCGTTGTCCATCATGTAGTGAAGATTTACCGGCACGTCGCCGGCAACCGCGCCGACATTGACGAGATGGCCGCCACGGCGCAGCGTCTTAAGCGATTCTTGCAGCGTCGTATGCGGTGCGCCCGGTCCGAGCGCATCAATCACCGCATCGACACCTTCCCCGCGCGTGATGCGCGCCGCCCATGCGTCGACCGGCTCGTCATCGAGCGCCAGAATCTCGATGCGATCCGGCGCAATCGCCTTCACGCGCTGAAGCAACTCTTTGTTGCGTGCGGTACCGAGAATCTTCCGCGCGCCAAGTGCGAGCCCGAACAGTGCAACCCCGATACCGAGCGTCCCGCTGATGCCGTTGATCAGGATCGTGCTGCTCGGCCCGACTTCCGCCTTCTTCAGCGCACGATAGGCGGTGCCGAGATAGCCGAACCGCGCCGCGGTCTCATGGCTCAGGTTGTCGGGTATCTTGACCAGGCTGTATTGCGGCGCGGTCATGAACTCGCACAGCCCGCCGTACGGATAGTCGTCGAAGATGGCCTGCGATCGCTGGCTGAACCCGAAATAGCCGTTGAATGTGTAGTACGGACAGGCCGTGGTATCACCCGAGCGGCACGCGCGGCAACCGCCGCAATAGCGCGCCGGATTCACATAGACGCGGTCCCCCACGTTGAACGCATGGACCTGACTGCCAACCTCCTCGATCACGCCCGTCGCGTCGAGACCGAAAATCGCCGGCAGCCGGGGCAGCGGCAGGTGGGGAAACCATTTCTGCCAGTTGCTCAGCACGTTGCCGAGGTTGGGCACGATCCCGCAAGCCTTGACTCTCACCAGCACGTCGGTCGGCCGCGGCGACGGCACCGGGATGTCCTCCACCACCATCGGTGCGCCGACATCGTGCATACGTGCTGCTCGCATCATCTTCGTCATGTCTGTCTCCGGTCTATCACTCTTCGTGTATTCGCCACACAGTCACTGGCCCGGCCATCTACCCGCGACACGGACCACGCTCAATGCATGATATCAATTTTTATGCACAAAAACACAGATTCCGCCTGAACTTCATCGCAGGCCGTCGAGACCCTTGACGTCCGACGCCGCGAGGCCGCCCAGTCGCGCGTGCACGCGCCCGCCGGTCGCCATCGCGAGTGCGAACGCGATCTCGTTGCGGCGCGGGCCATCCCAGACGGTTAGCTCGCACGTGCCATAGTGACTGCGGACATAAGACGCCTGAATATGGCCCAGCGGAACCATCAGGCGCGTACCGACGCCGCCGATCGTCTTGGCCGACGGCACCATTGCTTTCGGCTGGCCCAGCGATTCCCGCATCGCCCAGCCGCCGGCTTCATGCCATACGGCGCCATGCTCGAGTTCGCCATCCTCGCCGACGATCGCGCCCTTTCCGTACGCCTGGACGTTCTCCGCGCCGCCGAGCAGCACCACGAGGCGCGACGAGAGGTCATGCCCGAGTTCGCGCAGCGCCTGCATGAACGGCAGCAGGTCGGGCTCGTACCGCCCCGCATACGGATTCGCGACGACGGCGGTCGCGACCGCAACCCGCAGCGGCTCGCTCACGCGCTCCCCCCCTTCGTGCCAGACCTCCTCCACATCGAGCTTGATCTTTCTGACATTGACCAGCGGCATCTTTCTGCTCCACGGAAATTGTTCGGATCGCCGGGAGCCAGTTTGTGCTCCCGTGCTTGCATTATATCCATTCCGATGTAATATGCATAAAAACATGTTTTATGCCCAAACGGAGGAGCAATGAAACTCGTGTCGTATCGCCGGGCCGGCAAGGCCGCTTTCGGTGCAATCAAGGAAGAAGGGATCGTCGATCTCGCGTCGCGCATGCCGGCGCTGGCCGATCTCGCTTCACTGCTCGCGGATGACGCGGCGCTGGACGAAGCACGCCGGCTCGTCGCCGCGGCCGCGGCCGCGGATTTCCCGTCGGCCGATGTCGAGCTCGAGCCGGTCATTCCACGCCCGAACAAGATCATCTGCGTCGGCATCAACTATGTCGCGCACGCAGCGGAAGCCGGGCGCACGGTCGGCAAGTACCCTGTCATCTTCCATCGTTACGCGGAAACCCTGTTGCCGCACGGTGCGCCGCTGATTCGTCCGACCATTTCAGACAATTTCGATTTCGAGGCCGAACTCGCGGTCGTCATCGGCCGCGGCGGTTCGCATATCGCACCGGAAGACGCGATGAGCCACGTTGCCGGCTATACGTGCTTCAACGACGCCAGCGTCCGTGATTGGCAGTTCCATACGCACCAGTACGGGATGGGCAAGAATTTCCGCGGCACCGGCGCGCTCGGCCCGTGGCTCGTCACGGCCGACGAAATTCCGGACTACCGCGAACTCTCGGTACACGGCCTGTTGAATGGCGAACAGATGCAGATCGGCAAGCTGTCCGAACTCGCCTTCGACATTCCGGCCCTGATCGCATACGTATCGCAGGCGCTCGACTGGCAGCCGGGCGACATCCTCGCGACCGGCACCCCGAGCGGGATCGGCTTCAAGCGTCAGCCGCCGGTATTCCTGAAGCCCGGTGACACCTTCGACGTGGTGATTCCGGGAATCGGCACGCTGTCGAACCCGGTGGCCGACGAAGCGTGAGCGATACTCGAACAATCAGGAGACGATCATGGCGGCACTGCCGAAAATTCAGTTCACTCACTGCGGCATCTTCTGCAGCGACCTCGACCGGATGGTCGACTATTACCGCAAGGCACTCGGGTTCGTGATCAGCGACAAGGGTGTCGCGTCGACCGGACACAATCTGTACTTCATGACGCAGGATCCGGAAATCCATCATCAGCTCGTGTTGTTCGATGGAAAGCCCACCGACCTCCCCTTCAACCCGGTCAACCAGCTTTCCTTCCTGCTCGATTCGCTGGACGATCTGCGCACGTATTACCAACGCGCGAAACGTGCGGGCGTCGCCGGTATCGAGCAAGTCGATCACGGCAACGCGTGGTCGATCTATTTCAAGGATCCTGAAGGCAATCCGATCGAACTCTACGTCGACAGCCCGTTCTTCACCGCGCAGCCTTGTCGCGAGCCGCTCGATCTCGATCTCCCGAGCGCTGAAGTCCTGAGACGGACGGAAGCGATGTGCCAGCGCCGCCCGGGCTTCCTGACGCGCGACGCATGGATCGCGGCAATGCGCGACCGCATCGCCGCCCAACGCACCGCATTCGACGAATAGACATACCAATCCGTAGCGTCCGCCGCATTCGACGGCAGGCGGACGCCACCCTGTGAAACTGGGGGAGATCACTGGTCATGAAGTGCAATCTGATCGGCGAGTCGTGGCGCACCGGCGCCACTTCACGCCGCAACATCAATCCGTCCGATCTCGACGACGCAATCGGCGACTATGCGTACGCGGATGTCGAGCAGGCACACGAGGCAATCGACGCCGCTTGCGACGCTCAACGCGGCTGGCGGAACAACGGCATCCAGGCCAGAGCGAATGCACTCGACGCGATCGGCAGCGAATTGCTCTCGCGGCAGACGGAACTCGGTACGCTGCTATCGCGTGAAGAAGGCAAGACGCTTGCCGAGGGCATTGCCGAAGTCGCGCGTGCCGGGCAGATATTCAAGTTCCACGCCGCCGAAGCGGTGCGCTCGGGCGGCGAGTCCCTGCCGTCGGTCAGACCGCTCGTCGACGTCAATATCACGCGCGAGCCGGTCGGTGTCGTCGGCATCATCACGCCGTGGAACTTCCCGATGGCCATTCCGGCCTGGAAGATCGCGCCGGCACTGGCGCACGGCAACAGCGTCGTCTTCAAGCCGGCGGACCTCGTCCCGGGATCCGCGTGGGCGCTCGCGGACATCATCCACCGCAGCGGCATTCCGCCCGGCACATTCAATCTCGTGATGGGGCGCGGCAGTGTCGTCGGCAACGCGATGGTCGCCTCGCCGAACATCCACGCGATCTCGTTCACCGGATCGGTCGATACCGGGCGGAACCTGCTGCTGCAGGGCGCGCGCCAGTTCAAGCGGATGCAGCTCGAGATGGGTGGCAAGAATCCGCTCGTCATCCTGGACGACGCGGACCTCGACGTCGCCGTCGACTGTGCGATACAGGGCGCCTATTACTCGACCGGGCAGCGCTGCACCGCATCGTCCCGTTTCATCGTGCAGAAAGGCATTTACACGCGCTTCGTCAACCGTGTTGCGGAGGCGCTCGGGCAACTCCGCGTCGGGCATGCGCTCGACGCCGACACGCAAATCGGACCCGTTGTCGACAGCGAGCAACTGCGACTGGATGAAGCGTACGTGGAAATCGGCCGGAATGAAGGGGCGACGCTGATCTGCGGCGGTACGACCGTCGTCCGCAGCACACGAGGCCATTTTCTGACGCCGGCGCTGTTCTCCGATGCGGCACCGACGATGCGCATCGCGCGCGAGGAGATCTTCGGCCCGATCGCGTGCGCTATCCCGGCGAAGGATTACGACGAGGCGCTGGAGATCGCGAACGCCAGCGAGTTCGGATTGTCAGCCGGCATCTGTACGACGTCTCTGAAACATGCGACGCATTTCAGGCAACACATGCGCAGCGGGATGGTGATGGTCAACGTGCCCACCGCGGGGGTCGACTATCACGTGCCGTTCGGTGGCACGAAGTCGTCGAGCTACGGCTCGCGCGAGCAAGGCCGATACGCCGCCGAATTCTTCACGACCGTCAAGACCGCCTACACGAAGGCATACTGAGATCAGTCGGGCGACGGTCCGGTGGACCCGCCCGCACCGCCGGGCGAACGTGGTCGGTCCTGGCGGAACGAATATGAACATGGAGGAGATGTGGACTTCGATTTGATCATTGTCGGTCTCGGCCCGGTCGGTGCAGTCGCCGCCAATCTGGCCGGTCAGGCCGGCCTGCGCACGCTGGTCGTCGACAAGTCGCTCACTGTCTACGACAAGCCGCGGGCAATGGGATTCGACCAGGAAATCATGCGGATCCTGGCCAACCTCGGGATCGCAGACAGGATCGCGCAATACGTGATGCCGTACCGCCCGTCCGAATACCGGACGACCGATACGCGCGTGATCCGCCGCATCGACGCGGCAGCCCCGCCATACCAGCTCGGCTGGGCACCGAACTACGTATTCATGCAGCCGCAAATCGAGGGGATCCTGCGCGACAATCTCGCCGGCTACCCGTCGGTCAGAGTCGAGCTCGGTGCGGAAGCGACCGCGGTCGAATCGCACGACGATGCCGCATCCGTGACAATCGCGCTGGCGTCGGGCGAGCAACGCACGTTCACCGCAGGCCATGTGCTGGCCTGCGATGGAGGAACGAGCCCGATCCGTACGCGGCTCGGCCTGGACATGGAGGATCTCGACTTCGACGAGCCGTGGCTCGTCGTCGACGTGATGCTCAAAGACGGTGCCGGCGAGAGCCTGCCGGCAACCAACGTGCAGTATTGCGAGATCGCGCGCCCGTCGACGTTCGTCGTCGGCCCCGGCCGCTGCCGTCGCTGGGAGTTCATGATCAACGCAGACGAGACGCCTGCCGAGGCCTGCCGGCCCGAGTTCGTGAAAAAGCTGATTTCGCGCTGGCTCGCAGACGACGAATACGAGATCTGGCGTGCATCCGCCTACCGGTTTCACGCGCTCGTGCTGCGCCGCTGGCGGGCCGGGCGGATATTCTTCCTCGGCGACGCGGCGCACATGACACCGCCATTCCTCGCGCAGGGAATGTGTCAAGGCATCCGGGATGCGTCCAATCTCGTCTGGAAGCTCGCGATGGTTACGCGTGGCAAGGCCGGTACGGCACTGCTCGACAGTTACCAGGCTGAACGGTTGCCGCACGTCAAGCGCACGACACTCGTAACGAAGGAACTGGGCAAGCTGATCTGTGAACGCGATCCGGTCGCGGCCAGCGCGCGCGACGAGCGCTTGCATGCGGAGATGGCCGCCAATCCGCAGGGAATGGTCCGGCAATCGTTGATCCCGGGATTGAGCGACGGCTTTCTGTCCGCTTCGAGCGACGGGCCACGCGGGCTGCTGTTTCCGCAACCACGCGTGCGGACGTCCACCGGCGACGAGCGCCTGCTCGACGACGTGACCGGCGCGACCTTCCGGCTCGCGGTGGACGCACGTACTGATGTCGCGACCGTCGCGCAACTTCGGCAGGCATGCGATCGCCTGCAGTATCCGGCGATCCGGTTCGTCTCGATCGGGCCCGACGCGCTCGCGCCCGATGCCTCGCCGGATACGTATCAGGACGTCAGTGGCGTGCTGACCGGCTGGATGGCTCAACACGATTGCCGTGTGGTTCTCGCCCGCCCCGATCACTATGTGTACGGTGGTTGCCGTGAGCTGCAGGAAGCGCTTGCGCTGCTCGACGAGCTCGTGGCCGCGCTAGCGACCAACGGCTCGCAAGCACTTGAGGCGCCGGCAACGAGCCCTTGATCCGGAACGCGCATCATGTAACAGCCTTCAGCGCTCGGTGCTTTGCCCGAGCGCTTTTTTTGTTCGACGAGCCTTTCGAGTCAATCTTGCATAGAAGCGCGCTTTGCGCATAAAATTACCGCATTGACAATCCGGAATGCCACGCCATGGATTCGACACCTGCCTCCAATGGTGCCCCGCTCATCGATGTTGCTTTCGCACGGATGAAAACCTCGATCATCCGGTGTGAACTGGAGCCAGGCACGCGCCTGAAAGTCGAAAGTCTGTCGAAGATCTACGGTCTCAGCAGTTCACCGATTCGCGAAGCACTGAACCGCCTCGCGCAGGACGGAATCGTGCAGGCGACCGAGAATCGCGGCTTTTGGGTTGCACCGATCAGTAT
This sequence comes from Burkholderia sp. Bp8998, assembly GCF_003854235.1. Taxonomy (NCBI): domain Bacteria; kingdom Pseudomonadati; phylum Pseudomonadota; class Betaproteobacteria; order Burkholderiales; family Burkholderiaceae; genus Burkholderia; species Burkholderia sp. Bp8998. The sequence goes on along the minus strand of NZ_QTQF01000001.1, from coordinate 625,182 downwards.
CGACGACTTCAAGGACATCACGCGCCTGCGCATCCTGCTTGAACACGAAGCGCTAATGGATTCCATCGAGCATGGCGACGACGACTGGGAAGTTGCCGTGCTGACGGCGTTCCATCGGCTGAGCCTCGCCGAAAAGCGGATGGGTACCGGCCCGGTGGCCCTCGACGACGACTGGTCGGAGCGCCATCGCGCCTACCATATGGCGCTGCTGTCCGCGACGCCGAGCCCGCTGCTGCTGAACATGGTCGGATCGCTGTTCGACCGCGCCGAACGCTATCGGCGCTACTCGGCGCTCCATCGGACGGAGGAACGCCACAAGGGCGCGGAACACGAGGCGCTGATGAAAGCGGCGATCGGGCGGGAAAAGGACAAGGCAGCGAAATTGCTGCGCAAGCATATCGAAGGGACGTTGACGCGTGTTGCCGCCGCACTGGAACGGCAATTGGCATCGGTACAGTAAGTCGAGCGCAGTATCCGATACTGCCGCGCGCGGATGAATTCCATTGCGACGACGACGCGCGCCGCCGTCGCAAGAACCAATCAGAACATCGTTTGCATGCCGATCCGGCCGATGAACTGCGAGCGATTGCTCGACGGGCCGAACGTCCCGTTGATCGACGCATTCGCCCCCCCGTTCGTCAGCTGATACATCGATTGCAGATAGACGGCCGTCCGCTTCGACAGATGGTACTTCGCAACGGCCCCCCATTGATGGGCGTGATTGCGGTCGACAACCTCATTCCCCCACATGTAGGTATAGGCGAGGCTCGTCGAGAACACCGGCGTGAACTGATACAGTGCGCCGACCTCCGCCGCGTTGACAACCGCGCCGTTGTGCGTATTGCGCGTGTCAGTGAACAGCGCCGTCAGCAGCAGTTTGTCGCCGCGATATTTCGCGCCGAGCCCGTAGTTCCTGATGCTGTCACCGAGCAATGACGCATAACGCACGTCCGTATAGGCCGCGCCGAATGCAAACGCGCCGGCACTGTAGCTGGCACCGAAGCTTTCCGCGCTGTTTTGGCGGAAATCCCCGGCCACGCCGCCGAATGCGTACATTCCGCCGAACCGGAATCCTCCCAGCAAAGGACTCGTGTACTTGACCGCGTTGCCAAGAGGCGTGTCGCCGTTCATGCGGTCGAAGTCGAACGCCTCGTTCGGTGGAGAATCGGGAATGCCGAGCTTCGCAAACGGACCATCCCGGAAGCCGTAGAATCCGCCGCCGTACATCGCCATATCGGCCCCGACATCGGCGAACAGCGTGTCGACCATGAAGTCGTACTGGCGTCCGAGCGTGAGCTTGCCGAAGCGCGCGTTATCGAGGCCGACCCATGCATTGCGCGCGAAAAGCCCGGTTCCGGTACCGCTCCCGTTGCTCTTCTGAGCGACGAGATTGCCCTGCAGCGTGAACTGCGTCACCAGTTGGAACACCGCGCGGGTGCCGCCACCGAGATCCTCGGTCCCGCGAAATCCCAGCAGGTTGGGCAACGCGATGCCGTCGTCGAGCCGCCATGCAGGGTGGCCCGAGGTATTGCTGATGTATGACACACCTGCATCGAGCAAGCCCCAGAGCGTCACGCTGCTTTGCCCATAGGCACACGATACCGGGCCCAGACCCGCGGTCGCGCAGGCAATTGACGTAATGACCCACCTTTTCACCGTCGTCTCCTCCATACCGTTTACGAAGTCGCCAATGTGCACAAGAAATGCCTAAGATGATTTTTTGTGCATATTTATATTCTTTGCGCACACTCTACACGGCTTTGCAAGACGCAAAACTCCGTGTTTACGCGTGAGTGCGCTGCAGCATGAAGACGCACGCCGATGTCGAAGCTGCAGCTACTCCACACGCTGCGGCGGTCGCTACGTGGCACGTAAATGAAGTTGCAAAGGGTCAGCGATCAGCATCCGGGGGACGAAGGCCGAGAAGCGAGGCTTCGCTTCGAACCGTGATGGTCTTTCAACGCTGCACTTTCATAACGGTCACGATGGCGGCGAGTTCGTATTCCCCGATCGCGGCAAGTACGTCCTCGCGGTTGCGGTGGGGACACCATGTCGCACGACCCCATCAACTCCAGACCGCGATCTGAAGCGGGAAATGGTTAGGCGAATCGTTGGATTGGATGGCGATTATTCAGAGACTGGCGGGCTATCTCGGCGTGACGAGCCAGGATGTTGGCCGACTACGGTTCTACCCGTAGCAGGCAAAAACGCCCGCTGCCCGCACGATGGGGCCTTCAGTGTGCATAGGGTCACCAACCCGAGCACGGAGGAAATACACCCGATAGAGAAATCTGCTCGTATGCCCATATGATCGACGATCAGCCCTCCCACGGCGGACCCAATCGCGATGGCGACTTGAACAACGCAAATGAAGAGCGCCGAACCGACTTCGGGGCAGTCAGCGGCATCGTGCTGAGTCCAGATGCTGAAGCACAACGGGATTGCACCGAACGCTACGCCCCAGAGCGACAATGCTGCGGCCTCGCCGATTCGCGCATGATCCAGTACCACCATCAGCAACAATGCGAAGAACAGCAGAGCCGTCGCGATCGCGGTGGCGACTTTCACGTGGCCATCCATCACCGCCGAAAGCGTCACGTTCGACATGAAGCCGACAATACCAAACACCATCAGCAGGCTTGAAATCTCCGATACCGAAAAGTCCTCTCCGAGACGAGGTTCCAGGTACGTATAGGCGGAAAAATGCGCGCCGAATACGAACGCCACCATCATCAGACTCAGACGCACGTGCGGCCGGCGCAGCAGCGAAATGAAGTCCTGAACGCCCACGGTGGTTTCAGCTGTCAGCTTCGGCACGAAGGCGACCTGCGCAAAGAGCGCTACCGTTGCGAGGACACCGGTCGCAACGAACGATTCCCGCCAGGACGCGAGCGTAGCGATCAGGGTCCCGAGCGGCACACCAATGACAGTAGCCGATGCAACCCCGCCCAGGATGCATGCGATCGCACGCGCCGTATCCCGGGCTTGCACCATGCGCCCCGCCGCCGCGGTCGCGAGCGTCCAGAACCCTCCCAATGCGATCCCCAACAGTGCCCTGCCGGCAAGCATCGTCGTGAAGTTCGTCGAGTACGCACTGACGAAGCTTGAGCACGTCAGCAATCCGGTTAATATTAAAAGTATGTACCTGCGATCCCATTTTCCAGCAACAACCACCGAGGTCGGCGCGGCCAAGGCAGCCATCACGCCGGGCAAAGTCATCATCAAGCCTGCCGTCCCGGACGTGACATGCAGATCCAGAGCGATGTGCGCCAGAAGGCCGACCGGTAGAAATTCGCAAGTGACGAACGCAAATGCGCTGACCGCGACGGCAAATACGGCGAACCATTGATGTCGTGAGGTTGGGACATCGCCGGGAAACTTACCGGACGAGCGGCTTTTGGAAGGCATGCTATCGGAGCGCGGATGTGGAATGATGGAAGCAACGGACGATACGGTCGACAGCGTGCGCATGACGACACCGGGCGGGTCGCCGATAGCGGAATGAAGGGAGCGCCCCGAGCAGTTGTTGCTCGCGAGACGCTCCTTGAGCGCCAATCCGGAATACCCCGATCAGCAAGCATCCCCCGATTCGCGCCCTTGGTCGCTTCAGGAAAAGCGCAACGGCAAAGTCAAATAGTTGCGAATGCGATCGTCGTGCTGAACCGCGGGAGAGCCGGCGAGCTCCACGCGTGAATAGCGTTCCGCTATGGCTGACAAGATCACCTCGATCTCGACGCGGCTGATCAATTGCCCCGCGCAGCTGTGTGTTCCGATGCCGAACGACAGCATCTGGCTTTCACGCATCGAACGAGTATGGTCGAATGTGTTCGGATCCTCGAACACATCAGGATCCCGATTGACTGCCGCCGTCATGAAGCGAATGACGCTATTTTCCGGGATCACCGTGCCTCTGATCGTAACCGCAGCCTTGTTGTACCGAGTGAAGGACATCTCTGGCGGATACAGGCGCAGGAATTCGTTGATCATCGCCTGGCGGCTTTCTCGATCGGCTTTGTAGAGGTCGAAGAGTTCAGGCTCGCGCGTGAAATGCTCCAACGTCGACGCGAGTACGTAAGCCGGATTAGGTGCACCGGAGAAGAAAAAATTGACCATGGCCTGGACGACTTCAGCCTCGGATAGTTCGCCTCGCGCTTGTGCCTCGATTAGTGCGTCCGCAAGACCGTTGCCAGGATTTCGGCGCTTCTCGGCAACAAACGCGTTGCACCGGTCGAACAGATACTTGAAGCCCTCTACCGCATCGTCCAGCTGCGCCTTCGTTGAAGCCGGAGACTGAGCCATGACAATACGCAATCCGTTCTCTATCACACCTTCGATGTCGTCTTCCGGTATGTCGAAGATGCGGCACATCGTGACGTGCGTGGGTACGACACAAATAGTGTGATGGGCCTCGACAATGCCATCTTGCGCGATATTGTCCAGCGCGTCGCTCACAAGCGCCTTTGTATGCTTCGCCCACTCCGCGACCATCTTCGGCGTGAACCACTTGTTGAAGTGCCGCCGCAATAGCGTCTGCCGTGGCGGGTCGTAGAACAGCACACTTTCCTTGAACACGTGCCACGGATGGGGTTTCACCCAGTTCGGCTCCTCCATGCTCATCGCTGGATGCTTGGCAAACTCCACATAGTCGGAATACTTCGAGACGACGAACTCACGTTCGCTAATCCGATACACCGGTGCCTCGCGTTGCAATCGCTCATACCACGGATACGGGTTGTCGCGAAACGCGAGGTCCGCCCACGGAAGGTAAGGATCGTTCATGAAATCGCCCGTTTGATTTTTCATCGAAACCCCCTTATTTGCCCAAAATCGAAAGGATGCCCTGGGACCATGCCACCGCCATCTGGTTTGCAGGCATGCCTTTCGATGCATTGTGTCGTCCCGTTTCGCCAATTTGCGTGGCGCCGCACGAAGCGAGCATCTCAGTCAATAGATCGATTGCACGGTTGTAATTCTCGTAGCTGGAATCCCCGAGCCCAAACGCGGCAAATCTCATCGAAGCCAGATCGGGACGCTTCGCGATGAGCGCGCGATAGAACGGCTCGGTCGTCTCCGGCATATCGCCCTCGCCGTACGTAGAAGTAACAACGATCGCGAAACTGACAGCCTCCAGTTCGTCCACGGCTTGATCCGCCATCGATTTGACGACGCTCGGCATATCTTTCTCGGCGAAGCACATCGCAATATCATCGGCAACCATCTCTGCGTTACCGCTCTCCGTGCCAAACAGAATCAGAATCGATGCATTCATTTCTTTTTGCTCATATTTAGACGATTACCCCACGCTCACGATCTGCCTTGCCACTTCCAGCAGGCGCCTGCGATCTGCAATTTTCTTGCGGAGCCTGTTCGGCCCCGCCGCATCCCGTTCATACCGGTCCACCTCCAGCCAGCCGGCGTAATTCACGAAATCGGCTGGAAACTGGTCTCCGAGCGCGGCCAGTCCAGGCCGGCCGATCGGCAGCGCTCCGTCTTGCACCATCGCAACGATCTGCGCGGCCACGGCTTGTGCGTCTCTGCGATTCGCGGCAACCCCGCCCTTTCCGCCGTTCTTCGCCCAACCGACCTCGAATACATTGAACGAACGCCACGGCCCGCATCGCGCGCCGATATCGCCGACCTCGTTCGTAAAACCAATCGCAGTAACGATCGTGTCGACGTGAAAACTCACGATACCTTCCGCTTTCGAGTGTCCGCGCAAAACGCTTTTCGTCAGCAGTGCGTCGACCTGCACCGGCGTACATTCGAAGTGGAAAACAATTTCCACCAGCGGTTTGGCATATACGATGCGCCTCGCGGCATTCCGCAGCACTTGTGCCTTTTCGCTCTGATCGTCGTCCGAAAGACCCGATGCAGATACCTTTACATGTCCCAGATCACAAAGTTCACGCAGCATGGCAAGGTCAAATTTCGCGTCGCCTGCGCTGGATCTTCCGACAAGATGAATCCGCTCGAGATGATTCGAGCGAAGCATCGATAGCCGCTCGTCGTCGATATCGGAGTTATCGAATTGCTCGATGCGTTTGGCCAGCAACCGGGCAACGTCTATGGCGACGTTCCCGTGCCCGACAATCGCCAACGATTCACCCAAGGAGCAAAATCGCCCTCTGTCATGGGGCAACCGAGGCTCGGGATAGCCGTTCAGCGCCCGCAGTATTTCGCCTGCCCCAACGACGTTTGCTTTCGGGTGTTGTGGAACCGGAAGTACCGAATCCGTTGCCAAACCAGTCGCGAGCGCCACAATGTCGAAACTCTCTGTCAATCGCTCAAACGACAGGTCTTTTCCGATAGTTACATTCCCGAAAAAATTGACCCCATCGCGTCTAAACAGACGATCGAACTGCATCGCCACGGATTTCGAACCCTGATGATCGGCCGCGATGCCGTAACGCAACAGACCGAATGGTACCGGCTCCGATTCAAACACCGACACTGCAGAATCCGGCCAAACCTTTATCAACGATTGCGCCAGGTAGCACCCGGACGGTCCGCTTCCCACAACGGCAATGGATGGATTAATGATGCGCATGAACGTACCTGGACTGGTCTCTTGAAACGGAGATGAATCGGATGCCGAGTTGCTTCGCGACTGAAGCCGAAGCTATCGAGATTCACATCCGAAGCATGGATATGTCATTGCGTGACGGCGAGAACGGCCTCGTCGTCCGTGCCACCATCTCGCGGCTCGACGTCACGATTGCGCCCCAACCGCCGGAACACTTCCGGCTTGGCCTTCCTGAAATAAACGGCCAATGCCATCCCGAAAATCTGCACTGCGCACAGGCTATAGAGCATCCACGTGCTTTGGCCCGGTTCGCCGCCAACGAGAAGCTCGAAGTGCTTGCCAACGAGGACGACGAGCGCAACAAACAGGACTGCGGAGATGCCGGGCGCAACACACGCTTTGAAAACGCCTGCACCGATGAACCGCCCCTCGCGGAAATACCAGACGAGACATGAAACATTCACGACGGTCATAAGGATCAGTCCTCCTGCGGTACCGACGCCAGACAGTCGACCGTAAAGCAATTCCGGTTGGGCCCCGGTCACGATGAACGGCAGAAGAACAAGCAGCGTCAGCGTCGAAACCGTAACGGACGAGCGGTGCGGTGACAAATGCTTCGGATGGATCGCACTCAGGTACTGCGGAAATGCGCCGTCGATGCCGAGGTTGTGAAGATAACGCGTCAGCACGTTATGAATGGACAAGCTGGACGCAAACGCCGAGGTCAAAACCAGGATCGCGACCGGCGTGCGCATCCGCGCACTGACGAACTTGTCGAAGGCATTCTGAAACATGGTGGCGGGCGATTGCGTTGCGACGGAGATCACGTCGTGTCCATACACGCGAATCAGTGCATATGCGCAGAACGTATACAACAGACCGATGAAGATAACCGCACCATAAGTTGCTCGCGGAATGGTTCTATCCGGGTCGCGCACCTCATCACGGAACAATGCTGTCGCCTCGAACCCCATAAAGAAAGAGACGGCAAACAGCATGGCAAACGGGCTGTTCGCGTTCAACAATCCGGATGGGGAAAAAATGGCGTTCGGCGGCAAGTCGCTCGGGGGATTGCTGCCAATAACTCCAGTGCAGAACGCGATGCAAACGATGACTTCGGCGACCATTACCCAAGTCAGGAACTTCGCGGATACTTCGATGTGCAGATATCCGAAAATCGCGATGGCAAGCCAGCATGCGAGCGTAAAGTAGTACCAGGGGAATGCCCATCCCGTGAGCGTCCGCTGCAGATCAGCGGACGCAACGCCAAAATACGCCGGAACACCGGCAAGGATGATGAAGTACGTAATCGTGGCGAGCATTCCGGCTCCAAGCCCGGCACTCCTGCCCAATCCATGCGTGATGAATGCGTAGAAGTCGCCTGGTCGCTTCGCAGCATGGTTGAGTGTCAGATACCCCAGCGAGAACAGCATCAGCAGAACCATCGTCGCGATGAAGATGGTAGGGCTGGCTGCACCGCCATACATCAACGCGACCGGCACATATCCCGATACGGTCGTGAGAGGGGCCGAAAAAGCCAGAACGCTCAGCGCAAGCCCAAAGGCGCCCATGTTCCCGGTAAGTTTATTTCCCTTCTCTGCAATCGCCATGTAACCGCTTGTCTTCATTCGAGCCACCTCTTTTCTGTACGCGGTTCTCTCGGTATCGCACTGTGATGCGTGTACCGCAGAACCCGTTGACTTGGTAGTCGAACTATATTCAGCGAATTTCTGGCCAACATCCTCCGAAAGTATCTATGCGTCGCTTCAAGATGGAGCGCCGATCGCGCGTGGTGCGCCATGCACGACCAACGTGCAATGACGCGCTTCCAGATCGTGCGTCTACCTCTACGGCACCCTGGCACTTGGCCGGATTCGTCGCCACCGTCGCCATATACGGGAGCGTGTGACCCGCCAGTCACCTTGGCTCGGTTCTTGCATCCAATCGTTGAACATCGCGCTAGCAGCCTTTTCGCGTAGGCCGCCAGCGTTCCAGCCTCCGTCAGACAGGTTCGGAAAAGGATCCTTTGTCTATTCCACTTGGATAAACCATGCGATATCATCTGAACGACGATTGCAAGGACTTCGCCAAGCGGACCATTGCGTTTTCCCAAACCCTTCTGGAATCGTCTGCCGCAATCTTTACCTGGTTTGACGCTACCCAGAAGATTCCACCGTGCACGGAACACGGCCTCGGCGACGTGATGATTCGCGACTATTACCGAGACTTCAGAGAGTTCGATCCGATCTCCCCCGACTTCCTTTTATCAAACAGATCTTCGGTCGTTACTCTAAGAAAGATTGCAGACAATAGATTTAGAGATTGCCACATCCCATACGCACAGTTTATGGCGCGGTACGGGTTCGTGGACGAGGCCGCCTTTGTCTTTTGGCAGGACAACCGAGCCATCGCTTTTCTCAATGTTCTAAAAGGCAGACACGACAAAACGCTCGACAATGAATCCGTACTCCAGGAAATGCATAGCTATATCCAGTACAACCTTCTCGGATTGGATTCAATAAAAACCCATCGACGCAATCGGAAACTCACCGAGCAACATCTATTGACAGCCCGCGAGCTAGCGATCGCCAACTTGATTGCGAGTGGACTTTCCAACAAGGAAATTTGCCACGAATGCCAGATCGAGCTGGTGACGGTCAAAACGCACGTGGGAAGGGTTCTGGCAAAGCTCGGATTGAATACGCGGTCACAAGTCGCGTCATTTCTGCACTCGATAACCGCGGATTGACCGTTGCAGTCCCGCCTCGTGGAAGCGAAGTGTGATGCGTGCGGTCCATTGCAGTTCAGTTGCAGGCGGGGCGAACCGACGCCGCCCTCAACCAGGCCGTCGAAACGACGTGCGCCCCGCTCCAGGCACCATACGAACGCACGCGGCCCGCTGAGCCTGCAAGCTTTCGCAATACCATCAGCTTGACACGCCATGGTTTCGACAGCTTCGTCAAAGGTACAGAGGAAAGATCGGGGCCGAATTGGCACGTTCAGTGGCGTTTCCACCGCGTACTCTCGCGGTGGCCGCTTCCATGCCGTGATCTGACGTTGGACCGGTTTTTTTACTTTCGGCTACGCTCGGCCGGACTCTGCTCTCCATGCCGCGCGTCGAAACGCAGGTGCGCAACCACTTGTCCGAGGCTGTAGTACGTAACGAAGCTGCTTCGGTCTGACTCAATGTTACGGATTCCAGCATCGGAATCCGTCTGACAAGCAGAGACCTCTGCTAAGTCAATCGGATGACGGCTATGCAGCGATCGCAGGAATATCTTTCGCATGCCTCGGTTCCCTGTTGGGTCCACTACTGAGGTCTGCGCGCCAACCCGACATTGAAGCGCAGAGGTGGTTACAATCGACAAAGCGTGAAGCATCATGATCTGTTCAAGTCCACGCCGGATCGCTCGACGCCAATCACAACGACATCGGAACGACGACGACCCAGGCGACGTGGACGATCTATACATCGTCTCTAGCGATACCCGATGCCCCTTGCTTGGCCAAGGCCTCCGCCAATAGCTCCCTTAGTCGATCATTCTCGCCCTCAAGGTACTTCAACCTTTGCGATTCAACGCCGTCGTTGCCACCAAACTTCGCCCGCCAGGAGTAGAAGGAGGTATCGCTGAAACCGTACGTCCTGCACAGATACTGGACCGCCTCGCCAGCTTCGGCCTCTCTCAAGAAGCCGATGATTTGCTCGTCCGTAAAGCGCTTCCGCATTCTCAAACCTTCCTCGAAAGTGACCTTTGCTGGCGTCAGGTAGCCTCGCGCTCCAGAAAACAGGTCCGTTTCTCAAGTGGTCCCTCTAACTCGAGGCAGCATGTGACGACAGTTCCCTTCGTCGATTGCAGTACGATTCGATACCAACAAAGAGGATCGCCTGGACAAGCACCGACACCGGTGTCGCCCACTGGTACAACGATGGGAAGAGCGATGCGTTACCGATGCACACTCCACATAGGGTTGCGATCAGGCATGAGCTCAATCCCGTCCATCGCCAGTTCTTGATCACTTGAGGCATGACATCGGGCACATCTCGGGATCGTCCAACCCAGAACTGATCGACGAGAAGCAACGTGACGAAGCAAGCCATGGACATACCGATATAGTTCAGGGCACTCGCGAGCAAGTGCGTACCATCTGAAATCAGCACAGCGGCCGCAACCGCGCAGAAAGCAACGATGACGACTCTTCTGCTGACGGAAACGCCAAATAGATGCTCGAGTGCGTTGACGAAAGCAACGGTGCCTGAGTAGATGTTCCCGAGATTGATTCTGAGCTGCGTCGTACACGCGAAAATGATCCCCCCCGCACCCAGCAACGAAACGAAATAGACGCCAGGATTGCTTTCCCGCATCTGGACAGCGAACCAGATCCCCAAGATCCCGGTGATCCCGTAACAGAACGCTGGAAACAACGCGCCAACAAACACCGTCCCTGCTCGGAGTTCCCGTTTGCGCACAAATCTTGCATAGTCGGCCGTCACAAGACCAATGATGAAGGCGAGACCGTTAACGATGCCCAATACTTCAAGCAGGCTGGTGAAGGGGGCTGCCGCAAGCCGAATCTCCGGGAGCGGAGCGCCAGCCACGGGAACATCAAGCGCGTTTCTTATCGCCCACACAACAAACACAACGAACAGCACCAGACTCATCGTCTGGAATCTTGCAAGAACCTTCATGCCCGACCACACGAGCGGCAACATGACGAAGACAAGGCAGATGTATATCAACGCATGAGGAGCTTGCGGAAAGAGAGCCTGCAGCGAAGCCCCCATGATGTTGGCTTCTGCGACGAAGTAAGTGAGGCAGGCCACTCCGTAGGCCAGGCTGAATAATCCCGCTCCACGATATCCGAGCACGGTTCTGGCCCAGATATTGATGCCAAACCCTGTCTGAATGGATCGACGAACGAGCAGCACACCGACGAATGTCGAAACGCAGTATCCGTAGGCCAGTCCGATCAGCGCGGCTGCTACGCCAAACCTCACGGTAATGATCGACGCAATCTGAGCAAAGAAAAGCGCGGTCGCAATACCTAACGTAGCGAAGAATATGCCCTGCCAACCGGTCCTTGCATCTTCAGGAACCGGACTGGACGCGTAATCATCATCGGAGTGAGTTGATGCCGGCATACAGAAATCCCAATACCTTCGTGTCAGGAAAATGAGCAACACGGCGCCGCGGAACTCACGAAGGAATCACCCTCGTATCGGTCCGCGGCACCTCATACAGATTGCTTCAGAACTTGTGCCGCAGGCCGACGGCTACAACTTCCTGAGTACCTTTGCCCGCCGCAATTCCGTACGACCCGATGGAAGCCTCGGCGGCGCCTTGCCCGTTCTGCCCGCTTGCATGCTGATACCCTGCGAGCGCATAGACGTCGGTGCGCTTGCTCAAGCTGTAGTCGGCCCCGATATTCACCTGGTGGTACTTGGCAGACGAATCCCCCAGTGCGCGCGTGTAGTTGTAGCCGGCGATGAGCAGGAACGCAGGCGTCACCTGATACTGGGCAAAGACCGAACCGTTGTGATACTTCTCCGACCCCGTGAACGTCGATGCCGAATCGGCCGAATACTGGGCATAGCCATACGCCGCGCCCACCGTGAACGGGCCCGCAACGTAATTGGCACCGATCCGGGCGATATTGATCGACCGGGCTGACGCATAAGCCGCATTCACCGGCGAATTAAACAGCGAGTCGGACGAGGAAGTGCCGCGATTGCCCAACGTCGCGTTGCCGTTGTCGATGTGGAGAACGCCGCCGCCGACGCTGAACGACGTGCTTTGATAGCCAACTGCTGCGCTCCACGTCTGCCCCGACCCCGTGGATCCAGCGACGCCGCCGAGCGCATACATGACCTCGGCCGAAACGCCGCCCCACGACGGACTCACCCATTTCACGGCGTTATTGAATCGAGCACTCGAGTCGTAATTGTCGACGTCACCCGGCGTAGCGAACCAGCCGCTGTAGACATCGGCGGTCAACTGCTGTTCGAGGTCGGTCAGCGGATCGTACTGACGACCGAACGTCAGGGTGCCGTACTGGCTCGAAATGCCCACGAACGCTTGTCGGCTGAACAACTTGCCCGGTGTCGCAAGCGCGCCGTTCGTGCCGTCAAAGCCGCTCTCTACTGTAAAGATGGCCGAGAGCCCGCCACCCAGATCCTCCGTTCCCTTCAATCCCCACAGGGAAGCCGAAAGATTGCTGGGCAACATCCTTACTTGCGAACTCTGTCCGCCGCTGTTGTGCACATAGCCCACACCCGTGTCGACGATCCCATAGAGCGTCACGGAACTTTGAGCCTTTGCTTGCGAGTAAGCTACGATGCTCAGTGCGGCGACTGCAATGACTTTTTTGTTCATTCCCCCCCCAAATCACCAAAGTTAATTTCACTAGGAATACTGATCAAACAAACTATCGAATTGCTTCGATACCAGCCGTTTCCGTCTCAAGATCAACAATCTCTCGTCGAACGGAGTGCAGCGCCCACGACGCACTGACATCGCTCGGCAGCATGCGGCGCCTGCTTATCCGCTCGTACTAGCCGAAGAAACTCTCGAGTTCCTTTGCAAGCGCCTCGGGCGCCTCTTCCGGGATGTAGTGTCCGGAAGCGACCATCGTGCCGCGAACGTCCGCCGCGACCTGCTGCAGCTGCGGAACCAGATCGGGCATTGATCCCTGATCTGCACGGACCGCAAGAACCGGCATCTTGAGCTTGCCCTTCGCGCTCAATTCGCGATTCTGCTCGGCCGACACCGAGATAGCACGGTAGTAAGCGAGGCCACCTTTCAGGCCATTCGTCAGGAACACGCGATGGTATTCCTCGAAGTCCGCTTGGGAGAACACCTGCGGGTTTGCCGCCTTCCGTTGCAAATACCACTCGAGATAGATGTGCTCGCGGCCGGCCAAGAGCGCTTCGGGAAGATCCGGGATGTTGTGGAATGCGACGTGCCACGTCCGCCACGCAACGTCGGAAGCCCACGGCAGCGTATCCGGAAGACTGATGCCCGGGATACCCGTGTCGAGGATCGCGAGGGCCGTGACCTTGTCGCCATTCATCGCCGCATAGGGATAACCGACCCATCCACCGATGTCGTGTACGACAAGTGCATGTCGATCGACACCGAGTTTCTCGACCAGGCCACGAAGGAGCCTGGCGGCCTTGACCGTGTCGAGCGTACCCGCGGGACGGTCCGAGTCACCTTGCCCGGGAAGATCCGGAGCAATAACACGGTACCGATCCCCAAGCAGCGGCAAAACCTTGCGCCACGCATACCAGCTTTGGGGGAAACCGCAAATCAGAACCAGCACGTCGCCGTCCGCCTTGCCGCCGCTCACATAATGCATCCGCACGCCATCAACCGTCTGAAAGCCCCGCTTGAAACCTTCGATGCCGGTCTCCGGCCATTCACGATTCGAAAACATTCACAAGCTCCTGTTGTTCCACCGACATGTGCAGGCGCGGGCACCTGCGCCGCGCCACGCGTGTAGCCAAACGCCCGCTCAGAAGGGATCCCGGGCAGCAGCAAGCCAGCCGCCGTCCATCACGTACTCGCTGCCATGCACGAAGTCGGCATCGTCGCCGCCCAGATACGCAGCGAGCTTGGCAATTTCTTCCGGCTGACACCAGCGGCGGGCCGGGAATTTCTGAAGGGCCGCCTCCATATCGGGCGAATTCGCCGTCGTGTGCTCCGACATCGCCAGCGGGGTTGCGGTTGCGCCCGGGCAAATCGTATTGACGCGAATGCCGCGCGCGCCGTATTCGAACGTGAGTTGTCGAGTCAGACCGATCACACCGTGTTTGGACGCCGTGTAGGCGGTCCCGCCACCCGCAGCACTGAAGCCCGAGGTGGACGACGTGTTCACGATCGCCCCTTTGCCTTGCTTCAGCATCTGCGGAATGACCGCTCGGGCCATCAGGAACGGTCCCGTGAGGTTAACGGCAATGACGCGGTCCCACTCTTCGACGCTCACCTCGTGAGCCGTCGCGTGTCCATCCAGAATGCCGGCGTTATTGCACAGAAGATCGATGTGCCCCCAACGCTCGATCACCGCCTTGACAGCGGCCTCGACGCTACGCGGGTCGCTGACGTCCACTTGATGTGCGTACGCCATCGACGGATTCGCCAACGCTTCGGCGGTGGCAACGGCATTCTTGAGATTGATGTCGAGTGCGGCTACGTTCGCCCCTCTCGAAACGAACTCGCGAACCATTGCTCGCCCCATGCCGGAACCAGCACCGGTTACGACAACCACGCGCCCGGAATAATCATTCACTGAAACGTCTCCTTGACTTCACTTTGACCAGCACGTGCGCTGCTCACTGAGCCGGCGAATCGTGCGCTTTCTGTTTCCAGGATTCGCGTGCATGCATCGTCTTGCGCCAATTAGACGAGGTCCAATTGTGATTCTCGATGCATGCAGATCACGAATTTCTATCAGTTCGGCGAGCTGGACCGAAGACGGTCCACCATCAACCGGCACTCGGCAAACACCCGTCACGCATCGAAAGTTAATTCGTTATGCGAATTGACAGCCGGACGCCGCTCAAGCCATGTGTAACGCGCACCATCCTCAAGGTTGAAGATCGTGATCGATGAAGTGAGCTGTCAGGCCACGCAACAGGCATGAACCAATGCGAGCGTTACGACCGTCTGAATGATGTCCGGCGGCCTTGAAACCATTGTATGTATGGCCAAGACGCCGCTCGTCCATCCAAAGGATGAGAAAAATTTCCATTGATGCAACCGGTGACGAGGACGAACGCACCGCCCCGGTGCACCCAGGCTATTTCGTGGTCGGTGTGCCCAGGTCGGCGGAGAATGCCGCAAGCTGGGTTCGGCTCTCGATGCCCAGCTTGCCCAGGATTCGAATGACGTGCGACTTGACGGTGGCAAGCTCGATGCCCAGCGTCTCGGCGATATCCTTGTTGGACAGGCCGGCGGTCATCAGAGACGCGACTGCGAGCTCCCGCTCCGTCAGGAAATACTCGTTTCGCAGCGCGTGGTCTGCCTGGACCTTCTTGACGGACGCAAGCATCGAGAAGCTGTGCTGCATATAGTCGTACATCTGTCCGAAGGGTTCGGGAGTCGAGAACGGGCTATCGCCTTGCTTCTTGATGACGGAGAGGCATGCTAGTGGCGTATCTCCCGCCCAAAACAGGAACCCGACTTCGTCCACGAGCCCGTACTTCCGCTGGTAATCCGACCAACTGGAGTGCTGGTCGTCGCGCTTTGCCCCTTTGAGGGTCACTACGGTCGCACGCTGTTTGATCAGACGATAGACGTTCAGCGGATCGGCCGAGGCGAATACCGTGTAATAGTCCTTGATGGTCTCTTCGGGCCATCCCATCTGGGTGTGCGGCAATAGCTGGTCGTGCGAATCGAGCCATGTGAACACGGCGGCCGAACAATTGAGCATCGACCGTGCAAAGTTAACGGTCTGAAGAGCGAACTCCTGCGATTCCCTGAATTTGCTGACTTCGACTAACATCGCCAATTCTCTTTGCCGGTAGGGATGAGCGCGAGCGCCGATCGCCCGAAATCAGCGGCCCGACAAGTGCGCCAGCACCGAAACCGAAAGCCTCACGAGCGGAGAGCATGAAATTCGCACCAGACTAACATCTGATACCTAATGGGACAGGGTACCGCAACGCGCCGCCGAATCATACTAGGGAAGTCATATACCCGCCGGCGACCATAATCCGAAAGTCAATCGGTACACCCCCACTGCCCGAACGACCTCAATCGGGATGATCGGTCACGCGGCCCGAATCAGCGTCTCCGGTTTTCCTCGGCAGTATGTAGCGCACACATCCCGGGCCGCGTCGGCTGCCGCTACGACGGCCGGCGATGCATTGACCGGCATGCACAACGACACGTCGATCGACGGCGGCTGCGGCTCCAGCGCGAGCTCGGCGATTCGCCCGTTCTCCAGTTCGTCATGCACGAACAAGTGCGGGACTGCCCCGACACCGTATCCATCACGCACCAATTGCACGATCGCAGCGACCGAAGAGGCACAGGTTATGCGTATCGCCTCGTCCGGGATGCCGGCTCCACCGGCCAGTGTTCGGACGATGCGTTCCACCGCCAGGTGCGACGTGGTGCCCCTTCCGAATGTCAGTATCGGCCGCGCCAGGGCGAGGCGAACCGGATCCATGTCCGAACCGGAAAGCAGCTCCCGGCTGACAATCCATCGAACCGGATAGCTTGCAATCCTGCTCGACGTGACCTTATCGCTCCCAACAACCTCTGCGCAGACAGCCATGTCGAGCTCGCCCTGCAGGATTTTCTTGTTCAGTGCCGGGCTCGAATCTACGGTCAGCTCGACCACCAAGCCCGGGACGCGCTCCCTCAACTGCGTCACATACAAGGAAAGCCAGCTGTGAACGATCGTGTCTATCACGCCGAAACGTATCGGTCCGCGTAACGCGAGATCGAGACCGGCTGCCTTCTTGAGCGCACGAGTCGCGTCTACCACGTTCATCGCCAGCGTCAACAAGCTCTGCCCAGACAGGGTGAGACGAAAATCCGCCGCCGTTCGATCGACGAGCTCGGTCCTCAATTCGTCTTCCAACGCCTTGATACGTGTCGATATCGTCGCGGGCGAAGTATGAAGAAGACGCGCCGTAGCCCGGAAGCTGCCTTGTTGCGCGAGCGTCACGAACGTCTCCAGAAAGCGTGTATTCATTGCCTCACCGTCGAGGATGCAGGTTTCCGTCCCGTCATACGCCACAGAACACCTGCCTGCGTCCGTCGATCTTCTCGAATCAACACGGCGAAGACAGCACATTGGCGTCGAACATCGCTACGTTCGTCTCTGCTTGTCAGGAAAATGTTGACAGCCGTGTGCGGAATTTCTCGTTGGCTCAAGATCATTTCCGATCCTATTATTTATTCGCATTCCTTCTTTATGACGTAGAGTGCGAAAGCCATTCGGCAAACCGCGAATCTCGAAACGACGGATATATCTGGACCCTCGCCCCATGACGCTACGGAAAGTTCTCGGCACCGCCCTTCACAACGCTGCCTCGGTCACCCGCACGAACCATCGAAACGTACCCGCCACGGACCAGCGAAACGTCTCTCCGTACACCGCCCTTCTGCGTGAACCGATGTCTTCCATCGCGGCGAATGTTCCCGATCGGCCCGATCTCCGGTCGGTATCGATCCTCGGCTACAACTAAGTCTCGCGCCACGGATCTGCATCCGCGACAGGAATTCGAGGCACGCCGAGCGAGCCTCGGATAGTGTGTCGCGCAAGTTCTCTCGACTTGAACGCCTACAACAGCAGCCGCTTTTCCGTTCTCGGTACGGCGCGCACATCATCGAGCGTCAGGTTTCGGCGGACGAAACGCGTCGGTTCGATGGACACCACCGTTCCCGTGCGAGCAGACGCCTCGATCGCCAGCAAGGCCCTCAGGTCAGCCAGGCCCTCTTCGACACTCGACGCAGGCTTGCTGCGTTTCTGAATGCATTCGGAAAACTGCTGAATCAACCCGCCGAAGTGATCGCAGTGCCGGAAATGCATCGTCTCCGAAGCATCCTTCGCGTTCAGTACCATTCGCGTCGGCGTTTCGAACCTGAAACCGGGCTCCATGGTCAGGTCCCCTTCGGTTCCCAGCACCCTGTACATATCGATTGACGCCGTGCCAAAACTGCAATAGAACTGCGCGATTCGATCGCGAGGGAAACGCAACGTGACAGCAATGGCGTCGTCGATGTCCGAGAAGCGGGAATCTCCGGGCCGGCGCGTCGTGATCGCCGACGCATCGACGGGTTCGTCGGAGAAGACATGCCGCGCCGCGTTGACGCAGTAAATCCCGATGTCTTGAAGCGGGCCGCCCCAGTTCTTGCTGTCCAGCCGGTGGTTGCCCGTCGCGGACTGAAATCCGAACATCCCGCAGAAGTACTTCGGATCACCGATGCGGCCTTCCCGGATCGCTTCCAGTGCCGCGATCGTCCCTGCCTCGTGATGCAAGCGGTAACAGGTGCTCAACAACACGCCGGCCTCGGCTGCCGCCCCAATCATCGCCTCGGCATCCGCGACGTTGGTCGCCATCGGTTTCTCGACCAATACGTGCTTTCCGGCTCGCGCTGCGCGAATCGCATAGTCGGCGTGGAGCGGGTTGGGGACGGCGATATAGACCGCGTCGACGACATTGCTGTTCAACATCCGGTCGTAGTCGTCGTACCCGACGATCGTATCGACGCCGTGGAATCTCGCGAGCTTCCGCGCGCCGTCAGGATTTCCGGAAACCAACGCGCCGATCGCCGAATTTCCCGTCTGGGCAACAGCCGGCATGAACGCCTCTTGCGATATCCATCCAGCACCTACAACAGCATATCTGATCATGTTTGCCTCTATGCGTTGCTCAGGAACCGTAGACGACCGGCACGGCGCTCCGCTCGCGCAGAGACCGACGCGCCGCATCCAGCACGACGGCTGCGTCATATGCGTCGTCGAGCGTCGACAACGGGGTCGTACCTTTCGCGACGCATTCGTTCACGAAGAAGCTTTCGACCTGAAGAAAGCTGTCCCAGTAGGTCGCGTCATCCCAGAACGGAAGTCTCGCGTCGCCAAACTTCGTGACATCCCACGGGATCACGCCGCTTCCGTCGGAGCCGATGATCTTGAAATAGACGGACCAGGGCTCCCGACTGCGATCGTCGGCTGAAAAGCTTCCCCACAGATTCGCAATCGTTCCATTAGGATATTCCGCGGTGATCATCAGTTGATCGTCGGCGTTCGGATCGTCAAAGTGCACATTGGAACCGGTCGCGAATACCGACGACGGGCGACGGACGAAATACAGCATGCAGTACGCGTGATGCACCATTAGTTCGCGCATCGTCAGATCCGGCGCGCCGATCGAAGCGTCATGTCGCTTGTTGTAGATCGCCCAGAAACTGACGATCCTTCCCAGTTTCCCGGAAGCAACATGGGCACGCAGTCGCCGCATGCTGTCTGCATAGACGTAATTGTGGGAAGGCATGCAGATCCTCGATTGCGAACGTGCAATCTCCGCAAGCTCGCGAATCTGCGTCGCGTGCGCGCACAACGGCTTCTCAAGCAATACGTGTTTGCCTGCCAGTAGCGCACGCCTGGCCATGTCGAAGTGCGACGCGGTATTCGTGCACACGACAACCGCATCGACCGCGTTGTCGCCCAGCAGTTCGTCAACGGTTTCGTATGCGCGCCCCCCGAACCTGTCGACGAATTCCCGCGCCTTCCTGTAAGTGCGACTCCAGCCGCCGCAAAACAACTGCGGATCCATTTCGGCGAGAGCCGTTCCGTGCAACTCTGCTACGTTGCCGAGGCCGATGATACCGATCTTCATGAGAGCACCCGATATGTGTGAAATGCCCACCGGCTGGCCTGCCCATGCCGGTCATGTCGATCAGCCAGCGATGTCCACCGGCTGCCCGCGCTGCCACGAAAGCGTGGCCGCATCGGCGATCAACTGGGCCTTCAGGCCATCGCCGGCATCCGGTTGCGGCATTTTTCCTGCCGACACGGTGTCGACGAAGTAGCGCATTTCGGCCAGATAGGAGGCGCCGAAGCGCTCGAGAAAGAACGGTTGCGCGACCGGCATGGCGAACCCGACTTCCGTGGCATGCTCCACCTGAGACTCGAGAACGTTCTTGACACGTAGCATGCCGCGCGATCCGTGAACCTCGAGTCGCTGGTCATAGCCGTAGATCGAGCGGCGCGAATTCGAGATCTGGCAGATCTGCCCCGACTTCGTCGTCAGGATGACTGCCGCCGTATCCACGTCGCCGACCTCCGCAATGGACAGATCAACCAGCACCGATCCGGTGGCGAACACTCGCACCGGATCTTCCTGCAACAGGAATCGCGCGAGGTCGAAATCGTGAATCATCATGTCGCGAAAGAGACCACCGGACGTCTTCAGATACGACAGCGGCGGCGGCGCCGGATCACGAGATGTGATCGTGATGGTCTCGACATTTCCGATCTCACCCTCGTGCACGCGACGCGCCAACTCACCAAAGCGCGGGTCGAACCGCTGGTTGAACGCCGTCATGAAGGGCACGCCCACATTCTCGACGGCATCCATGCATGCCCTTACCCGCTCCGACGACAGATCGATGGGCTTCTCGCAAAAGATGGCCTTTCGCGCAACCACCGCCGCGTGAACGAGATCGAAATGCGTCGATGACGGTGTCGCAATCACCACCGCATCGATGTCATTCCCTTCGAGAATGTCCGATGCATCGCGTGCGTCAACCCCAAATCGGTCAGCACAGGCCGCTGCGGCGCTCTCGTTGACGTCAGCTACCGCGACTAGCGTTGCCGATGGAATCTGCTTGATACCGAGTGCATGAACTTGACCAATGCGCCCACATCCGAGAATTCCAATTCTGATCATTTTTCCTCCTGAGTGGCGCAAACCTCTGCATTTCCGCGGATTGGCATGACTACGCGTACATCGTCGGACGGTAACGCCCGGCCGCGAACGTCAATGATGTTCCGCGCCCCATCGCAGCGACGATCTGCTCTGCGACTGCCGTCGTGACATAGCCATCCCAGGCATTTGCACCACCGCTTGACGTGCCGGCGCCGATCGATCGGACCCACTCGTTGAGCTGCTTCACATAGGCCGACCTGAATCGGTCGATCCAGTTTCCGGCATGGGCCGTCATGCCGTAGCCGCCGGCATTCCTGCCGACACATCCGGGCGGAGCAGTCTCGATCGTTCCGTTTCGCCCGACGACCTGTACGTGCACGTGATAGCCATACTGGCAATTCATGAACACCTCCGACGACACGATTACGCCGCCGGCCATTTCCATCACGACGACCAGCGGATCGCCGTTTCCAGCACTGTAGACACGTGCGCCAACAGGTTCGGAATCGAGCAACCAGCGGCTTGCATCGATTTCGTGAACGAACGCATTGGTGATGGACATCGGGCCGTTGAACCAGTCCGGCGCGATGGGATTTCGGTGGACGTTGTGCACGACAACCGGTGCGCCAATGTCGCCCTCCCGGACAGCACGCTTCATCTCGATGTACGGTTGGTCGAAACGACGCATATAACCGACCTGGACCAGCCGTCGGCTCTTCGCAATTTCCGCGTCGACGACCTTGAGTGCCTCGGCCGCCGTACCGGCCAGCGGCTTCTCGCACAGAACCGGCTTGTCGGCCTCGATGCACTGCAGTACGAGGTCGCCGTGCAGCGTGTCCGGTGCGGCAACGAGAACGGCGTCGACATGCTCGGAGCGAATCAGCTGCCGCGGGTCCGTATAGACTCTCGCGCCGCCCGCCACGGTCCGCGCGCGCCCTTCATCGGCATCGCAGACCGCGACCAACTCCGCACCCGACGTCTCCTCACGCAGAATGCGCGCGTGCTCCGATCCCATTACGCCGACACCGATCACCCCAATTGCCAAGGTCATCCCCTGCCTCCGATCTATTGACACGCTATCGTTCGAACGCGGCCGTAGTGGAGGCCGCATCCGGATCTATCGCAGTTCGCCGCCGGGACGGTGATGCTTCGACGTTGGCCGCAGATGAGGAGGCGCTCGCCGGATCCATTACCGACGAGCCGCGTTACCGATTCGCCACTCACCGAGGAGCTCACCGCCTCCGCACGACTTCAGGCGGCGGCCGTGTTATCCGCGAGCCGGCTGCTGGATGTGTTCCCACACGCCGCTTTGCCCCGACACGAGGATCGCGTCGGCGATGCGCTCGATCTGGACGCCGTCCTCGAAGTTCGGCGCGGCAGGCTGGTTCCCGGCGATGGCCTGCAGGAAGTTGTACCACTCGATCGACTTGATATCGATGTAGCCCTGGCCCATCCCGGCAACCGGCCACAGCTTGTCGCCGAACGGTTGATGCGGGCCCGAGTAGATCGTGCGGAAGCCGAACGCGTCCGACGGATCGTCCGCGAACGCCACACGCAGTTCGTTCAGGCGCTGATAGTCGAACGCAATCGAGCCACGGGTACCGTGGATTTCGAAGCCGAGCTGGTTGTGGTGGCCCCACGCATTGCGCGTCACTTCGATCGTTCCGCACACGCCATTGCTGAACTTGATCATCGTCATGGCCATGTCGTCGACGTCGACCTTGCCCTTCTCCGACGATGCCTGACCTGCCGGGCCGAAGAAACGGCCCGCCGGCAGCGGCCGCTCGGCGATGAAGGTCTTGACGATCGAGTTCACCGATTCGAACTCGCCGACGAGCAGGCGCGCCGCATCGATGACGTGCGTGCCGATATCGCCAAGCGTGCCCGAGCCGGCCTTCTCCTTGTTGAAGCGCCACGACAGCGGCGTGCTGGGATCCGCGCCCCAGTCCTGCAGGTAGTAGCCGCGGAACGTCAGGATCTCGCCAATACGCCCTTCGTCGATCAACCGCTTGGCCATCTGCAGCGCCGGCGTGTGGCGATAGTTGTACGAAATCATCGTGACCACGCCCGTTTCCTTCGCGGCCGCATGCATGGCTTCCGCATCGGCTACCGTCATGGCCATCGGCTTCTCGCACATCACGTGCTTGCCCGCCTTCGCGGCGGCGATCGCGATCGCCGCGTGCGTGTCGTTCGGCGTGCAGATGTCGACGATGTCGATATCCGGGCGCGACACCACTTCGCGCCAGTCCGTCGCGTGCTCGGCGAACCCATATTGCGCAGCTGCATTGCGTGCGAGTTCGTCGTCGATGTCGACCACGACCTTGCGTTCGATTTCCACCGGCGAGCCGAACAGGATCGGCACCACGGCAGTTGCGATGGAGTGGGCCTTGCCCATGAAGCCAGTGCCCACCAGAGCGACATTCAGTTTTTTCACGGTTTTCCTCCAATAAGGCTGTCGTACTCGTGACGCACTCAGCCGATTCCTTGACGCTTCCGGCATCAATTGGGTTTCTCGCCAGTCACTCAGGATTCCGAATGATGTGGCATGCATCTTTTACATCTCGACAATTCACGCTCGATTCAATGTCGCTTTCGCTCCTTACTCGATAACCGCGATCTTTTCGCCCGCCGTGACCGGACGTCCGGCTTCCCCATGGATGCGGATTCGACCACCTTTCGGTGCGACGACACGCATTTCCATCTTCATCGCTTCCATGATGGCGACGGCATCGCCCTCGGCCACCGTCGCACCCTCCCCCACCAGCCACTTCTGCAGCGTTCCAGGAACCGGCGCCGTCACGATGTCGGCGCCCGCTTCCGCCTTCGCCGAATCGTCGAATGCTCGCGGGACGCCGACATTCGCAAACAGCGACGCAGGCAGACCGATCGTGTGACGCTTTCCATCGATCTCGATGAAGCTTTTCAGCAGCCCGCCCTCAGCCGGCGTGACGCGTCCGGAAGGTTCGACCCCGCCAAACTCCGTTTCGATCCAGTTGGTATGAACCTTGAATCCATCTTCGCCGCTGAAGCTCTTTTCCTCGAGTACCGCCCGATGGAATGGCAGCACCGAACCCACTCCCTCGATATCGAATTCGGCAAGCGCACGACGGGCGCGAGCGAGCGCTTGTTGGCGCGTATCGCCGGTAATGATCAGCTTGGCCATCAGCGAGTCGTACAGTCCCGGAATCTGCGAGCCGGATTCGACACCGGAGTCGAGCCGCACACCGGGACCTGCGGGCGGACGAAAGCGCGTGATCGCGCCAGGTGTCGGCAAGAAACCACGACCCGGATCTTCCGCATTAATACGGAATTCGATCGCATGACCGCGGGGCTCCGGCGTCGCCGTAATCGACACAGGAAGGCCATCCGCGATGCGCAGTTGTTCGATCACGATGTCGACACCGGTGGTTTCCTCCGTCACCGGATGCTCGACCTGCAACCGCGTGTTCACCTCGAGAAACGAGATGACCCCGTCTTGAGAAAGCAGAAACTCGACCGTGCCCGCCCCCGTATAGCCGGCCTCGGCACATATCCTTCGCGCCGCGTCATGAATGCGCGCGCGCTGCTCGACGGTGATGAAAGGCGCGGGAGCCTCTTCCACGAGCTTCTGGTTTCGGCGCTGCAGCGAACAGTCGCGCGTGCCGAGCACGACGGTGTTGCCGTGATGGTCGGCCATGATCTGCGCCTCGATATGGCGCGGACGGTCGAGAAACTGTTCGGCGTAGCAGTCGCCCCGGCCGAACGCCTCCGTCGCCTCGCGGACGGCCGAATCGAACATCTCCGCGACGTCTTCGATGCGTCGGACGATCTTCATGCCGCGGCCGCCGCCCCCGAACGCCGCCTTGATCGCCAGCGGCAGGCCAACTTCCCGCGCAAAGGCGACCGCGTCGGACGCACTGTTCAACGGCCCGTCGGATCCCCTGACCAGCGGCGCGCCGACCTTCGATGCGATACGCCGGGCCTGCACCTTGTCGCCGAGCGCGGTGATGACCGCCGGCGACGGGCCGACCCAGATCAGTCCGGCATCGATTACCGCTTGGGCGAACTCCGCGCGTTCGGACAGGAAGCCGTAGCCCGGGTGGACCGCATCGGCACCGGCGCGACGGGCGATCGCCAGAATCTTCGAGATGTCGAGATAGGTCTCCGCCGGGCGGCCCGCACCCAGCCCGTATGCTTCGTCGGCCAATTCGGCATGCAGCGAACCGGCATCCGCGTCCGAGTAGATTGCGACCGATGTCACGTTGTAGTCGCGCGCGGCGCGAATGACGCGAATGGCGATTTCGCCGCGATTGGCGATGAGCAGCTTCTTCATCGAACGAGTTCCTTCACTTGCGGATCGAATGCGGATATCGGGTTGAAGCGGATACGGGCGCCGATCGGAATCTGCCCGAGCATGCCGAGATGATGGGCCGCGACGACGGCAATCACCGGGTACCCGCCGGTGACGGGGTGATCGGTCAGGAACACCACCGGCTGGCCGCTGTGCGGCACCTGAATCGATCCGAACAACGTGCCTTCCGACGGTAGCTCCGCGTCGTCGCGCCGCGCCAGCGCCAGGTCGCCCGACAGTCGCATGCCGACCCGGCTCGACTCGGGTGTGACGCGCCATTCCTGCGAGAAAAAACGTGCGACGCTATCGTCGGTAAACCAGTCGGTGCGAGGCCCCGGGACGACGTCGACATCGATGACGTCGCCAGCACGCGGGAGCATCCGTCCGACCAGAGGTTCCGGCTCGACGAACGTCGCCGCCTCGTTGGCCGGAACCAAAACATCGCCGCGGGCGATCGGCAACGGGCCGATCCTCGAAAGCGTATCGGTCGACGCGGACCCCAACGTGCGCTCCACGACAAACCCGCCACGCAGTGCGACGTAGCTCCGCATGCCGCGGCCGGGAATGTCGAGCGAGACTTCCTCGCCCGCATCGACGGCAAACGGACGCGAATGGGGGACAACCGTCACGCGGCCATTTGCGTCGCGAATCGAAATCGGACACGGCGCCCCCGTTACAGCCAGGGTCACCGGACGATCAGGCACCAGCGAAAGACCGCCGAACGTCACTTCGAGCACGGTGCTACGCTCGGGATTGCCAACACAGGCGTTCGCGAGTCGTAGCGCGGCGCGGTCGACGGCACCACACACGGAGACACCCTGGTCAGCCTGACGGGGTCGGCCGAGATCTTGATACAGCACTGGGCGATCCGCACGCGTCACCGCGATGCCGCTGCCCGAAACCCGGCGCACCCGCGTCGGCTCCAGTCGTGCCGATACCGGAACGACCGCACCTTTACTCGCATCGCGGAAGCGGACCCGATCACCGGGCGCGAGCAATGCCGCACGCGGGCGCGTCGCGTCCCACATGGGCACTTGCGTCGTGCCGAGAAGCTGCCAGCCTCCAGGGCTGTCGGACGGATAAATCCCGCTGAATTTCCCCGCGATCGCGACCGAACCCGCCGGGATACGCACACGGGGGGTTCTACGTCTGGGGACATCGAATCCCGGATCGTCGGTGGTCATATACGCAAACCCCGGTGCGAATCCGGTGAACGCGACCGAGTGGACTGCATCCAGATGTCGCTGGACAAGCTCCGCCACGGACCATCCCAACAGTTCGGCGACCTCGCCCAGATCTTCTCCGCCGTAGGAAACCGGGATATCGAACATGCTCCCGCCGCGCTCCCGGCGAACGGACACGTCCAGCCGCCCGAGCCGCTCGATCAGCGCCGCGCGATCGACGACAGCCGGATCGAGGCGAACCAGTACGGTACGCGCGCCCGGGACGACCTCGTCGACACCGTCCACTTCGCTTGCGAGAAGCCTGTCGAGGAGCGCCAGCGTCGTCTCGAGACTTCCAAGCTCGACCAGGACGCCGGTAGAACCAGCCGAAAGGATGCGCATCTGCTCAGGCACGGTTCCCTCCCCCGCACGCACTGGCAAATGGCCGAAGCGCAACGCCGCGCGCGGTGAGTTGCGTCTGCAGCACACGAGCGGTCGCAACGGCCGACGGGTTGTCTCCGTGAATGCAGATCGACTGCGCATCAACCGTAATGTCCGTTCCGTCGATTGCAGTCAAGACACCCTCTTGCACGAACCGCAACATGCGACGCGCAACGGCAGTCGGATCGTGAATGACCGCACCTTCCAAGCGGCGACTCACAAGACTTCCATCCCCGTTGTACGCACGGTCCGCAAACGCCTCGCTGACTACGGTGATGCCTGCTTCGCGCGCCTGATCCGCAATCGGCGCACCGGCCAGCGTCATCAACACGAGCGTGGAATCGATCGCGAGAATCGCGTCGATGACGGCCGCCGCCTGGTAGGTGTCGCGCGCGATCGTGTTGTACAGCGCGCCGTGTGGCTTCACGTAGCGAATTGACGTGCCCGCCGCCTTCGCGAGCCCTTGAAGCGCGCCGATCTGGTAGATCACGTCGCCCATCAACTCTTCGCGTGACGGCTGCATGTTGCGACGCCCGAAGCCCACCAGGTCGCGATAGCCGACGTGTGCACCGACGGCAACACCACGCCGCGCCGCTTCACGCAGCACGGTATAGATGCCCACCGGATCGCCGGCGTGAAAACCGCAGGCAACATTTGCGCTCGTCACGATGTCGAGCATCGCCGCATCGTCGCCCATGCTCCACGCGCCGAAGCTCTCACCGAGATCGCAGTTCAAATCAATGCTTAACATGACGCTGCCTACAGGATTCCTTCAGTGCGCGAACACGCGATGCTGCTCGGGTGTTCGCGCGGGATTCACGCGATTTTCCGGAACTTGCTGAGCGAGACGGATTCGATCCATTGTCCCGCCCGTGCGCCGAACGCCTTCGCGAACTCGGTATTCGAATGGGTTTCGAGGGCGGCTTCGTCTTCCCAGACTTCATAGAAAACGAACTGCCCCGGCGTCTCGGTCGATTCGTGGAGATCGTATTGAATGAACCCCGGCTCCGTCTTCGCATACGGCACCAGCTCCTTCAATGCTTCGCGCAGCACGTCTTCGTTACCGGCTCGAGCCACGACGGTTGCGACCACGACCAGACCATCCTTCTTCATCTCACTCTCCTGTTTGCGGTTGTTGATTTGCTGCTGGCACTTCCCTGTCAGAACTCAGCCGAGTTCAATGTCCACTTTCGACTTGATCGAATTGGCGATGAAGCACCCCTTGTGGGCGCGGTGATGCAGTCGCTCCAGTTGCGCAAGGTTCGGCTGCTTTTCGGACCGGAACGTCACGCGCGGTCGAAGCACGATCTCGGATACCCAGTGAAATCCGTCAGCACTTTTCTCGACTTTCCCCACTGCGTTGTCGGAGTACGATTCGACCGCGTACCCGCTTCCCTCGCAGAGCGCAAGGAAGTACAGCATGTGGCAGCTCGCGAGCGCGTTGACGAGCAACTGCTCCGGGTCGGCCAGGCTTTCGTTCCCGAGATAATCGGGAGCCGCAGAGACAGGGATCGTCACCGTCGGGCTGATGATCGCGCGGTGGTCCCGGCTATAGGTCCCTTCTCGCTCGTGGTGCTTATCGACAGTCCATTCCAGTCGGACTCCATGCTCGGACATCGGCTTCTCCCGGCGAGCTTCCTCGCCAATCAGTCATTTCCATTGCGGACAAGCTTCGACGGCCTTGCCGCTTCATTCCGTCACAATATATTTGTTCGTACTCTTTATCGATTTGACGGTACCGGATTTCGCAATCGAAACCCATTCGCTCCAGCACGTATGTGCATCATCGGCACGAATGCGCAACGCACGGGAGCCGTCGCGGAATATCAGCCATTCGATCTCGCGAGGAACCTCGGAACCGGCGTCCTGCACGGCCAGACGCTCGATCCGGTGAGAAAAATCGAGCAACCCTTCGCGCAACACGTCAAGGTGTTGCATGCCACATTCGTCCGACGCCTGCGACGTTCCGCGATTGAGCAGCTTCGCGGCGATTTCTGCATCGAACATTGCAACGACTCCTGGCTCATACGGCCGCGGTGTGCGCCGGCAAATCGGTGACGAGCATGTATCCCGGTTCATGCGTGATCGCAAAATCCGGCTTCGCCGCCTGAAGAGCCATCTGCGGCGTGACCCCACAAGCCCAGAAACCGAGGATGTCACCGTCCTCGATCACCGGCGGATCGCCGAACTCCGGCCGGGTTACGTCGCGAATCCCGATGACCGCCGGGTCACCGATATGAACCGGTGCACCGTGCGCGAGCGGAAACCGTTCCGACAGCACGATTGCCTGGATTGCATCTGCGGGCTTGAACGCGCGCATCGACACGACCATCGGGCCATGAAACGGCCCCGCGGCCGCCGTCTGGATGTTCGTCACGTACATCGGTACGTTCCGGTTCGCACTGATGTGGCGAATGTCGATCCCCGCCTGCAGAATCGCGCTCTCGAACGAGAACGAGCAACCGAGCGCAAACGTCACGAGATCGTCACGCCACAGATCGACCAGATCGTCGACCGTATCGGTGTGAACCCCGTTCCGGTACACGCGGTAGCGGGGCACGTCGGTCCGAATGTCGATCACGCCCAGTCCGTCCAGCCCCGGGTTGCCGGGCTGCCCGACTCCCACCAGCGGACAGCTCTTGGGGTTGATTCGGCAAAACTCGCGAAAATCATCTGAGTACATCTTCGGCAGAATTGCCAGATTTGCCTGCATGAAGCCATCGGCGTATCCCGTCGTCGGCGCACGCAGCTTGCCGTCGCGAATCAGCAGCCGAACCTGGTCGGCCGACATCGTCCGCGTACCTGCAGTCGATTCCATTGAAAGTACCCTTGCAGGAAGATGTTCAGTTCTCGCCGAGCGCAGCAACCATCGCACGCGCAATCGCCACGTCCGCTTCCTCCGGACCACCCGACACGCCTACCCCACCGATGACCTCGTCGCCGTGCTTCACCGGCAGGCCGCCGCCGAACACGACCAGCGGGCGGGACGCCGCGCGCTCGAGCCCGTAGAGCTCGGCTCCGGGCTGGACGAAATTCATCCAGTAATCGGTAGGGAACCGCAGTGCTGCGGCGGTATACGCCTTGTTGTGCGCAATTTCGATCGTGCCGAACGCCGCGTCGTTCACGCGTGTGAACGCAACAAGGTGGCCGCCCGCATCCACGATCGACAACGACGAGCGCTGCGCCAGTTCGTTCGCCTTCGCGACGCCCGCTTCGATCGCCCGCCGTGCGGCTTCATTTGTGATCTGCTTGCTCATTGGTTTCTTCCCGATTCTGCACGGCAGTCAGTTGTACGCGCCGCCATCGACATTGATTGCCTGCGCGGTGACGTAAGACGACTCGTCCGATGCGAGGTAGACAAACAGCGGCGCGACCTCGTCCGGCGTCGCCTGTCGGCCAAGGGGGATAGCCGTCCGAACCGCCGACTCCTGCTTGTCGCGGCCACCCATGAAATCGATCACCGGTTGATTGAACGGCGTATCGATCCAGCCGGGACACACGGCATTGACACGCACGCCGTCCGGCGCGAGCTCGATTGCAAGCGTGGTCGTCAGACCGATGATGGCCGCCTTGGACGCCGAGTAGCATGCGAGGCCGGTGCCGCCGCGCTTGCCCGCGAGCGACGACATCATCACGATCGACGACTTCTGCGCGGCTCTCAGGTGACGGAGCGACTCGCGCGCGAAAATGAAGTTGGCCCGCACGTTGATCCCGAAGACCTTGTCCCAGCTCTCGGTGCTGAACTGCTCGATCCGCCCGGAGAGCTGGACGCCGGCATTCAGACACAACGTGTCGATGCCGCGCATCCATTCCGACGACTTCTCGATGACGGCCTTGATCTCGTCTTCGCTCGAGATGTCGGTTCGAAAAAAACGCACCTTATCGCCGAACCGGGATTCGAGCGCGCGGCCCTTGACCTCATCGATATCGACGACCGATACGGTCGCACCTTCGGCAACGAACGACTCCAGAATGGCGAGACCGATATTGGCAACGCCGCCGGTCAGAAGTACCCGCTTGCCTGTCAAACGTCCTGACATGACTGTTTCCTCAAGATCACTGCGCCGATAACCGCTTCACATCGCCGAATCGGCGTCCCGCCGCCCGGCACGAGCGGTTATCGGGCGCGACGGATGTTCTCCAGCAGCGCATCGTTCACAACAGACGCTGCCTCCATTTGCGGCATATGGCCGACGTCCGGAATCACGCGCAACTGCACCGTGGACGGCAGGTCGTTGGCCTGCGCGACCGGAATGATGGCGTCGCGCTCGCCCCAGAGCAGCATCACGGGGCAGGTGAGTCCAGCCAGCATCGCACCGATCGTCTGAACCTGGCCGTTTTCGTCGGCAATGGTGTCGGCGATCGCGGACAGCGCCTCCTGGACGCCTTCCAGCCGCTTGAACTGAAGCGTGCCCTCGACCATTTCGCTCGTGATCTTCGACGGATCGGCAAACAGCTTCTCCAGCGCGGCCTGAAGCGGACGGCGGCGCTCCGCGGCGACGAATTCGGTCACGAACGAGCGGTTGATCTCCTTGCCCAGACCGATTGGCGCGATGAGCGTCACCGATGCGACACGCGACGGGTTGGCGGCCGCGAAGGCCGCGGCGATCGCGCCGCCGAACGAGTGACCGACCAGGTGCAGTTTCCCGGACGTGATCGCGCTCGCCGCTTCCTCGACCGCCATAGTGATCTTTTTGATCACGCCACCACCGGTAATCGGCGTCGACGCGCCGTGCCCGGGAAGGTCCACCGCGATCGTCCGGAACTGCTCGGCGAGCGTGCCCTGGTTGAACAGCCAGGTCGACAGGTCACCGCCGAAGCCGTGAATGAACAACACGGTTTCGTTGCTTTCGGGGCCGAGCTCCAGCACGTTCACGCTGCCGCCGGACACGGCGACCGCCTTCGGTGCGACCACACCACCCGCCTCGCCGTCGTCCGCATTCAGGCGATGCGCGTAGCTTGCGACGAGCGCGTCGATTTCCTCCTCGGTCGCCGCTTCATCGGCGATGACGCCGATCAGCGCGCCGACCGGCGCGATTTCGCCCTCGTCGATGACGATGCGCCGCAGGATCCCGGACACGGTCGCCTCCACCACGTTGTTGACCTTCGTGGACTCGACCTCGAGGAGTTCCTGGCCGCGTTCGACCTTGTCTCCCTCCTTCGCGTGCCATTCGAGCACGGTGCCTTCGGTCATCGTCATCCCCCACTTGGGGATGGTGACGGCTTCAATGAACGACATGATTGATTACCCCTTCAGAATCGACTTGACGGCATTCACGACGGCTTCCGGCGACGGCACGTACGCGTCTTCCAGGTTCGGTGCATACGGCACCGGCGTGTGCGGCGCCGTCACGAGCCGGATCGGCCCCTTCAGCGAGTCGAAGCACTTGTCGGCCAGCAGCGCGGAGATATCCGTCGCGACGCTGCAGCGTGGATTCGCCTCATCGACGATCACGACCCGTCCGATGTCCTCGGTGTACTCGAGCAGCGTGTCCTCGTCGAGCGGCGACGTCGTGCGCGGATCGATGATGCATGCCGACACGCCGTCCGCCGCGAGAAGGCGAGCGGCCGTCTCCGCCACGCCGACCATGCGGCCGAGCGCAACGATCAGCACGTCTTTCCCGTCCCGCACCACCCGCGCCTCGCCGAACGGAATCGTGTATGCGCCGTCGGGCACTTCGCCCACGGTGTCGTACAGCATCTTGTTTTCGAGGAAGATCACCGGATCGTCGTCGCGGATCGCCTGGAGCAGCAGGCCTTTCGCGTCGTACGGATTCGACGGGATCACGACCTTGAGGCCGGGAATGTGCGTGAAGATCGGATAGAACGCCTGCGTGTGCTGCGCGGCCGAGCGCGTGCCGGCCCCGTACGTCGCGCGAATCACGAGCGGCGTCTTGGCACGGCCGCCGAACATGTACCGGAACTTCGCGATCTGATTCATGATCTGGTCGAGACATACGCCGGCGAAGTCGACGAACATCAGTTC
The DNA here is from genome assembly GCF_003854235.1 of Burkholderia sp. Bp8998. Classification (NCBI taxonomy): domain Bacteria; kingdom Pseudomonadati; phylum Pseudomonadota; class Betaproteobacteria; order Burkholderiales; family Burkholderiaceae; genus Burkholderia; species Burkholderia sp. Bp8998. The sequence continues at coordinate 592,356 of NZ_QTQF01000001.1, read as the reverse complement.
GGCGATCGGACGCAAACCCGTGAGGGCCGCCCCGGCGGCCGCGCCAACGAATGCGGCCTCGCTGATCGGCGTATCGCGAATGCGCTCGGGGCCGTAGGCGTCGAGCAGCCCGCGCGTCACGCCGAAAGCACCGCCCCACGCATCCTTGACGCCGTTGGCGCCCGCGCCGCCGGTCAGATCCTCACCCATCATGATCACGCGCGGATCACGCGCCATCTCCGAGTGCAGCGCGTCATTCAGCGCTTGACGGAACGATTTCTTTGCCATTGCTGTGGGTCCTTACAGATACTTCACGTAAACGTCGGCGGTCAGTGCCGAAAGCGGCGGGAACGGGGCTGCGCGCGCAGCACTCACGGCGGCGTCGATCTCGGTCTCGATCTGCGCATCGACCGCGTCCAGCTCGCCGCTGGCCACTTGCGATCCTTCCTGCACCTGCCTGCGGAAATTGGCGACGCAATCGCGCTCCTGGCGCATGGCCTTCTTTTCTTCCGGCGTGCGATAGTTGTCGGGGTCTCCGCTGTAGTGACCGTAGTAGCGCGGCACGTGAATCTGCAGCAGGCTCGGGCCGCCGCCATTGCGGGCACGATCGATCGCCTGGCCGGCGGCCTCGTAGACCGCGAACAAGTCGGTGCCGTCGACTTCCGCAGCGGGAATGTCGTAGCTCTGCGCGCGCCGGGTGAAGCTGCCGGCCGAGACGAACGAATTTGCCGTCGCTTCGCCGAAGCCGTTGTCCTCGATCACGAAGACGATCGGAAGCATCCAGATCTTCGCGAGGTTGAAGCTCTCCGACATCACGCCTTCGTTCATCGCACCGTCACCCGCGAACGCAACCGCCACGCCACCGGTGCCGAGCAACTTCGCCGTGAGCGCGGCGCCGCACGTGATCGGCGCGCCGCCGGCCACGATGCCGTTCGCGCCCAGCATCCCCTTGCGCAGATCGGCGATGTGCTGCGAGCCGCCTTTGCCGCCGCACGTTCCCGTCGCACGCCCAAACAGCTCGGCCATCATTGCGCCGATATCGCATCCCTTGGCAATGCTGTGACCATGCCCGCGATGGGTCGACGAAATGTAGTCCTTGTCCGTCAGGTGCAGGCACACGCCGACGGCGCTCGCCTCCTGCCCGGCACAAAGATGGGTGTTGCCCGGAATGTCGCCGGTCGCCATCTCGTCCATCACGCGCTCCTCGAAGCGGCGAATCGTTCGCATGGCGCGATAAGCGTCCACGAGCCGCTCACTGGGAAACTTCAAGGCGGACATTCCAATCTCCTTAATTTAAATGGTGTGCGTGGCTGTGCGCTTCGACGCGACACACTCGACCGTGTTGCAAATCCGGCTCGCCCCACGAATATCGCGACAGCAGTGCCGACATGCCATTTCAATCGTCACCGTTCAATTTCGTCCGGTCCAATTGTGATTGGCGATTTCGCGCGATCACCGATTCTTATCAGTGCGTGAGCGCCAGTCCGCACCCCGATCATGAATTCACGTCGACACTCGAACCGTGCGATCGCGATCGATCATCGACTGCTCGCTTCAACCGCCACGATTGCACTTTTCGTTTCAGCGTTGTTGAAATTCTAGTGATGCGCCTGATGAGGTTCGTCCACCTAAAGGTGGAGAAAGAAATCGCAGCGCGTCCGCTCTCCCCGGGAATCGGGTGTTCTATGTTGAGCACCCCACCCTTCGTCGCTATGATCGATCGAACCTTCCCCGCACCGGGGATATGCGTCGCCTCGTCCGATCGCCGGTCGACATTCGGATATGCGCGATCGAATCGCTTTTCCCCACGCGGGTGGAGTTCGCCACATGATCGATCTTCGAAACCTGGAGACCTTTTACGCCGTCGCCCAACTAGGGGGATTTCACCGTGCCGCGGAAAGGTTGCACACGACACAGCCCGCTGTATCCGCGCGCATCGCGCAACTCGAACAGCAACTGAAGGGACGCCTGTTCGAGCGAGACAAGCGGGGTTGCTTCCTGACCATCAAGGGCAGGCAACTGCTCGTCTACGCGGAACAAATGATTTCGCTGAGCGCCGAAATGGTCGAGGCAGTTGCTGGCCGGACGGCCCTGGGAGGGACGGTTCAGCTCGGCGCGTCCGACACGATCGTGCACACATGGCTGTCCGCGCTGCTCAAGCGGCTCAGCATCGAATACCCGGAGATCACGCTCGAGGTCAATGTCGACGCCACGCCGAACCTGACCGCTGGGCTCGCCGACGGCACGATCGACGTCGCGCTCCTGATGGGCCCCGTGAACGCGAGCAACGCGGAGAATCTGCCGTTGTGCAGCTATCCGATCAGCTGGATCGTCTCGTCGGATTTTGAATGCGACACGGCCCACCTCACGCTGAGCGATCTTGCGCGGCATCCGATCATCACGTTCTCGAGATCGACACGTCCGTACATGCAGCTAAAGGAGATGTTCGATCGGTCGCATCTGCATCACGTGAGAATCTTCGGCAACTCGTCGCTGTCGTCGATCGTCCGGATGACGCTCGACGGCATCGGCATCGCGGCGATTCCACACCACGTCGTGGCCGAACATCTGGCGAGCGGCCGGCTGCGCCGAATCGACACCGGCCACGAGATGCCGGTGATGCCGTTCACCGCCAGTTTTGTCCGCCGCGTCGACATGCCGCTGAGTGCGATCGTTGCCGGGCTCGCGCAAAACGTCGCCGCGCATTACGAAGGGCGCTAGGCGCCACGCCGCGCTTGCTTGGCGCAAGCGCAAAAAAAGCCAGGACTCGGCGAGTCCTGGCTTGTCGTCATCGTCAACCGTTCTGGCTGCGTCCCAGGCATTCGAAGACCTCGGGGCGCCGGTGCTTGAAGTATTGGGCAAGTGCCATGCCCGCGACCTGCACGCCGATCAGGCAGTAGAACATCCACACGTACTGACCGGGGTCACCGCCCGCAAGCACGTCGAAGTGTGCGGCCACGAGATAAACCAGCGCGATGAAGAATACTGACGAAATCGCCGGTGCCAGAAACGACTTGGCGAAGCTCACGCCCTGTTGCCTGCCTCGACGAACGTACCAGACCAGCGACGAGACGTTGACAATGGTCATCAGAATGATGATGCCCGACGTTCCGACTCCGGAGAGTTGCCCGTAAAGCAGATCAGGCTTGGCGCCCATCAGAATGAACGGCAACAGCACGCACAGGACCATGACCGAGACCGTCATCGAAGCGAGATACGGAGACTCGTGCTTCGCGTGCACCTTCCCGAGGAAACGGGGCAGCGCACCGTCCGTGCCCAGATTGTGCATATAGCGCGAGAGCACGTTCTGCGTGGACAAACTCGCCGCAAACGCCGACGTCATCACCAGCACCGAAACGATCAGGTGCAGGCTGGGGCTCACAAATTTCGCGAAGGCGTCAGGGAACATCGCCGCAGGCGTCTTGGCCGCAATCGATTGAACCTCCGGTCCGTAGGCCATGATCATTGCGTACGCACACAGCGTGTAAATCACGCCAATAAAGATGACCGCACCATACGTCGCACGCGGAATCGTCCGGTCCGGCATTTTCACTTCGTCGCGGAACAACGCAGTTGCCTCGAATCCCATGAAGAACGATACGGTGAACAGCATGCAGAACGGCACGTTGGTACTGTTCGCCAGTTGGCTCGGCATGAACGGAGCGGATGCGGAAACACCCGGCACGCCGCCTTTTGCCAGCACACCGAACGAAAATACCAGACAGACGACGATCTCGAGAATCATCACCCACGTCAGCACCTTCGCGGACAGCTCGACATGAAGATATCCCAGCATCGAGACCACCAGCCAGCACGCGAGCGTCGGCCAGTACCACGGAATCGCCATGCCGGTCATGTCGTGCACGAGATCCGAGCACGAGACGCCGAAGAACGACGTGACTCCGGCGAGGAGTAGGAAGTACGAAACCGCCGCGAGTATGCCGGAGCCGAGGCCGGTCGACTTTCCGATGCCATAGCTGATGAACGCATAGAAGTCGCCCGGGCGCTTCACGATATTGTTGAGCGTCACATAGCCGACGGAAAACAGCAGCAATACCAGCGTCGTCAGTACGAATATCACGGGGCTGCCGACTCCGCCGAACATCAGCGCGAACGGGATATAACCCGACACGGTCGTCAACGGCGCCGAGAACGCCAGCACGGTGAGCGCCAGGCCGACGGCGCCCATGCTGCCCGACAGCCTCTTCTGCGGAGACGTTTCTATCTGCACGTCTTCCACATTCAGTTTCATATCCATCTCCATCTCCTTACGCCTCCAACATATCGTCAGCATGATCGAACGATCGCTGCATCGCGCCGCGATCGTTCATGTGTCCGGGCACCCTTCATCGGTTTCGGGCCGGTACGGTACTCAGTCCGGTTCGTATCGTGGTCATCGTCGGCCGCCAAATTGATCGGGTCCAATTGCCGTTGGCGATGTTTTTCGATAACCGCGCTTTATCACGCGCACCGGCTTCGCCCCTCACGCAACGCCGGCCCCATGCGCCTGCAAATCGGCGTGATAGCTCGACCGCACCATCGCGCCGACGGCCGCGTGCGTGAAGCCCATCTTGTACGCCTCTTCCTCGTACATCTTGAACGTATCCGGATGCACGTACGCTCGCACCGGCAGGTGGTGCTCCGACGGCTGCAGGTACTGGCCGATCGTCAGCATGTCGACGTCGTGCGCGCGCAGGTCGCGCATCACCTGCAGGATTTCCTCTTCGGTTTCGCCGAGGCCGACCATCAGGCCCGACTTCGTCGCGACGTCCGGATGCTGCGCCTTGAAGTCCTTCAGCAGCTTCAGCGAGTGCGCGTAGTCCGAACCCGGGCGCGCTTCCTTGTACAGGCGCGGCACCGTTTCGAGGTTGTGGTTCATCACGTCGGGCGGTACCGCGTTCAGGATCGAGATCGCGCGGTCGAGACGGCCGCGGAAGTCCGGCGTCAGGATCTCGATGCGCGTTTCCGGCGACTGCTCGCGCACTTCGCGGATGCACTCGACGAAGTGGGCCGCGCCGCCGTCGCGCAGGTCGTCGCGGTCCACGCTCGTGATCACCACGTACTTGAGCTTGAGCGCGGCAATCGTGCGCGCGAGGTTCTTCGGTTCGTTCGCGTCGAGCGGATCGGGACGGCCGTGGCCCACGTCGCAGAACGGGCAGCGGCGCGTGCACTTGTCGCCCATGATCATAAACGTCGCGGTGCCCTTGCCGAAGCATTCGCCGATGTTCGGGCAGCTCGCTTCCTCGCACACCGTGTGAAGGTTGTGCTCGCGCAGGATCGTCTCGATCTCGAAAAAGCGCGTGTTGGGCGTCGCGACTTTGGCGCGGATCCATCGTGGCTTGCTAAGCGGCTCGATCGGGACGATCTTGATCGGAATGCGCGCCGTCTTCGCGTACGCCTTCTGCTTTTCCGATGCGTCGTAGCGCACCGCCGGGTTTGTCGAGGCCACCCGCTTCTCGCTCGCATCGGTCATTTGCGCCCTCCTGTCCGGCGCTCTTGCGAAAACCGGTGGTCAACAGCCTGTTTGTCGGTCGATATGATCGCCATGCCGCGCTTCCCTGAAGCCCTGTCGAAAGGCGCACAACGTGCGCATCGCGTCAAGCCGGACGGTGATATCGCGTGTGCCGGCAATTGATTTCATTCTAGAAATGACGCGTGCATCCCTCGTCCACCCAAAGGATGATAAAAATCTCCAAACCTCGTCAGGCAACGGGTTGCGCGTTGATACAACCCCATTAATCGCGACGCGCTGTCGCACGTCGGAACATGCGTCTAGCGACGCGTCGACGCGGCCGCGTCGTGGGCCAATCCGGTCAGGATTTCGTGGATGCGTACGTCGAGCCCGCGTGCGTACGCCGCGCTGAATACGAAATCGTCCAGCGCGAGCGTCGATTCCTTGACGACGAGTACCCCCGTCTCGATTTCGCGCCGCGCGACCGCACCCGGCATCACGGCGATGCCGATCCTGTCGATCGCCATCTTCACGACCGTCGACAGCGACCCGTTCGAGAAGATGCGCGGAGAAGGCTTGTCCCGCGTCGCAACGGCGTCCCTCAGCGTGACGTACGGATGGGTCCGCTTCGGCAGCGTGATGATCGGGAAGCGCGCCAGGGTGTCCGGCGTCAACGGGCTGTCGCCGACATCGAGAGAGGGGGAAACGAGGAAGTCGACCGGATATCGGCACAGCGGCACTTCGACGAAATCGGGATCCGCCACAGGCCCGGCCAGCAGAAACGCCATGTCGATCTCGCCGGACTTGAGCGCGTCGCGAAGCGCCGGCGTGATGTCGACCACGATGTCGATGACGATCCCCGGATGTTCGCGATGCGCACGCTCGATGAACTCGGTGAGCCACATATGGACGATCGTTTCGGCGACACCCAGCCGAACCACGCCGCACAGCGTCCGAGGGCTCGCGATCGCCGCGATCAGTTCGGACTCGAGCGCGAGGAACCGTTCTGCGTACTCCAGCAGCGTCCGGCCACGCGGCGTCAATCGGATGGTACGCGCCGCGCGCTCGAACAGCAGCACGCCCAGATCGTCCTCCAGGCCGGAAATCCGGTGCGACACCGCGGACTGCGTCGTGTGCAGCTTGGTCGCCGCCTTGTGAAAGCTGTTGAGCGTTGCGACCCAGTAGAAGGTTTCCAGGCTTCTCAGATTGATCATCGATTCCTTCAGGTTTCGTGCCGCGGTGATTCCGTCGCGCCCGGCAATCCGCGCATGCGGGCATCAAGCGACTTCGACGGTCGCCTCCACCTCCACCGCCATGCCGGACGGCAGGGAATTGGCGCCGGTCGCGATGCGGGCATGCCGCCCCGCTTCGCCCAGCACGGCGTAGAACAGATCGGAAGCGCCATTCAGCACCTGCGCATGCTCGGTAAAGTCGGCATCGCACTGCACGACGCCGGCCACGCGAACGATGCGGACGACGCGTGAAAAATCGCCGCCCAGCATGCGCCCGATGTGGCTCAGGATATTCAGTGCACAGAGCCGAGCGGCACGCTGCCCGTCTTCCACGCTGAGGTCGGTGCCGACCTTTCCCGCATACAGCAGCTCACCGCCCAGACGCGGGCCCTGCCCGGCTATCTGAAGGTAGTTCCCCGACCGCACTGCGGGCAGATAACTGCCGCGCGGCACGCTCGCCGGCGGCAGTTCGAGGCCCAGTTCGGCGAGGCGCGCATCGATCGTGGTTTTCTCCGTCATTTCAGTTGCCTCCAGTCGCCGCGTTCGCCCTGCCAGTTGATCGAGTCCCCAAGCGTGCGTCGAACACTTGCGCGAAGTGTACGAAGCAATCCCTCCCATTCGAGCGCACTGATGCCGTCCACGGCAGGCTCGGGCGCCATGAACATGCCGTCCACGCCTCCCGAATTGACACAGCATTCGATGCAGCGGATCTCGAGTTCGGGATCGTGAAACACGACAGGGTTCTCCAGCAGCGCCGAAAGCGCCGCGATGATGCCCGTCGCGCCCCAGTTCGATACGTTCGCGACGACCAGGTGATCGGCCGCATTGACCGCCGCCACGCCGCCACGCCCCGCAACGCCGGTCGACGCAGCCTTCGGCGAAAACGCGGGCAGATCGGCCGCAATGACACCCATGCCGAGTTCGTTCCCGCCGTCGCCCACGCCGATATGCAGGATGCCGCGTGCCTTGCCCTGATAAAACAGGTAGTCGAGATCGGCGACGAGCCCGTCGAGCGGACGACCGCCCAAGCCGTGGTAGAGCCCCAGCGCATTGCAACCGGGGCGCTCAATCGAAATCATCACGCTGGGCCGGGTGCGCTCGAGCAGGTCGTCCGACACGCGATGACTGTCTTCCTTGTCCTTGGGGACGGTCCGGATGTAGACGGGCCGCAGGTACTCGATTCCTTTGACCACGCCATTGTCCGGGAACGGCATCGGCGCCAGCCCCGCGCCTCGGCAGGTCTGCACCATCATCTCCTCCCAGTCCTCGTCGATCACGATGACGGTCGGCACCCCCAGGCCCAGGAAGAATGCGCGTGCCATCAGCGCGGCGCCCACCGGTCCATCGGTTTCAGGCGCACCACCGCCCTCCGGGAATCCCGTGGCGATGAGCACCGGCCCCCCTTGTCGCCTTACCGCCTCGACGATTCGTTCGGCCGCGCCCATGCATGCGAAGCCGGGTTGCCGCTTCTGCAGCGCCGCGTAGATGTTGCCGATCAGTCCGACGCCCGTGTAGTCGAGCGTCATGAATGCGTCGATCGTGTGCGCGACGCGTTGATACTGTTTGCTGTCTGGCTGCAGCATGGCAATTGCCTCCTGGCAGGAATGCGCTCTGGGTAGACGTGCGGGATGATCAAACCAGCGCACTGACGAACACGTCGTGGTCCACGTTACCGCCGCTCAGCACCAGCACGACGGTCTTTCCGGCTACGTCGAGCTTGCCGGCAAGGACCGCCGCGAGCGGCACCGCGCCACCGGGTTCCACGACGAGCTTCAGCGTCTCGAACGCCGCTCGCATCGCCCGACGCACCTCGTCATCGTCGACGACGAGACTCCCGGCCAGCAGCCGCTTGTTGACCGGAAACGTCAGCTTGCCGGGAGACGCCACCTGCAGCGAATCACAGATGGATCTGGTGCCCGCGGCATTGGCGACCTGCTCGCCCTTCGCCAGCGATCGTGCGTGATCGTCGAACCCCTTCGGCTCGACAGCGTAGATGCGCGCTTGCCGGCAGTACGCGTTGATCGCTGTCGCGACCCCGGCGACCAGCCCGCCGCCGCTGGCTGCCGCAAGCACCACATCCGGGACCACGGAGATGGCTTGCGTCTGCTGCACGATCTCGAGACCGACGGTGCCCTGGCCGGCCATCACCTGACGATCGTCGTAGGGGGGAACGGTCACCGCGCCGGTGCGCTCCGCGATATCCCGGCCGATTGCTTCCCGGTCGTCCGTTTGTCGGTCATAGAGACGCACGGTCGCACCGTAGGCCCGCGCGCCTTCGATTTTTGCCTTTGGTGCGTCCGCCGGCATGATGATCGTGACCGGCATGCCGAACCGCGCGCAAACCGCCGAGATCGCCAGCGCGTGATTTCCCGACGAGAAGGCGACAACGCCGCGCGGCCGCAGGGCTGCCGGAATTTGCAGCACGCGATTGCATGCGCCCCGGAACTTGAAGGACCCCGTCTTCTGAAGGCTTTCCGCCTTGACGAGTACACGGGCGCCCGCCGCACGGTTGAGCGCCTCGCTCTCGAGCAGAGGCGTTCGCACGACGAACGGCAGGATGCGCACGGAGGCGGCTTCGATGTCGGCGACCGAGAAATCGCCGGATGAGAGATCGGTCATGGCATTCGCTCACGATGAAAGACGTCAGCGCATTACATCAACCTGGACCGATTCAATCCAATGAAGAACAAAAATGCTCGCTGATCGAAATTCGTAATCAATCGACAACGCATGCCTGACGTTCGATCGCGTGCCGCGACTCATTCGCGGCGCGCATACGTCACGACTCGATCTTCCGGCCGCCGAACGCGGCGAGCAGCAGCAACCCGGCGAGCAACGCAAATGCTAGATGCAGACCGATCGCATGCGCGAAGAAGCCGACAATCGCCGGTCCGACCAGATTGCCGCCATAGCCCAATGTCGTGATCGATGAAATCGCGGCGGATGGATCCATGGCCGTTTGCCGCCCGGCAGCGGCAAACAGGATGGGTACGATGTTCGCGCACCCGGCCCCGCATACAGCAAACCCGACGATCGCGCCCGTGCCCGATGGCGAAACGATCGCGATGCACATCCCGACCGCGCCGAGGCTCCCGCCCGATACAATCATTGCGCGCGAACCGAATCGGGTAATCAACATGTCGCCGAAGAGTCGACCGATCGCCATCGTCATCGCGAACGCGGTGTATCCGAAGCCCGCGCGGTCCTGCGCATAATTCTTCACCGATGTCAGGAACAGCGCGCTCCAGTCGAGCATCGCGCCTTCGACGAGAAAGCATCCGATCGCAATGGCGCCCATCATGACCACGATCCCCTGCGGCAAGATCAACGCCGACGCCGTGCGCTCGCCGGGCCCCGCCGACTCCAGGTATCGCGCGTAACGAAACATGAGCACGGCGATGACGGCGACCATCGCACCCGCTACCCCAAGCGGATTCGCGCCGGCCGACAGCAGCGATCCGCCGACCAGCGAGCCCGCGATTCCGCCGACGCTGAACAGGCCGTGGAAGCCGGACATGAGTTGCTCGCCGCTTTGCCGCTCGATGAGCGTGGCCTGGATGTTCATCGCGACGTCGACGAATCCCAGGCCGGCGCCGAAGATCAACAGCGTGATCGCCATCGCGGGCATGCCGGACAGCGTCGCCAGGAGCGGAAGCGATGCGCAGATCATCGCGGCGCCCGCGCCGATGACCTTGCGGCAACCGAATCGCTCAACCGCGCGCTGACAGAGCGGCATGCATCCGACGGCGCCGATTCCCAGGAACAGCAGCAGGAAGCCGAATTTCGCTTCGTCGACGTCAAGCCGCGCCTTCGCATACGGCACCAGCGGCGCCCACGTCGCGACGCTGATTCCGGCGAGAAAGAATGATGCGCGTGTTGCAGCCCGCTTGTTGCTTTCGCTTGCAGTCTCGACGACCATGGTTTGGGATGTGTCCGACAACTCGGACATCTTCTGGATGAACGGATGATCCGGTCGTGACGTGTCCGCACCGGCCGTGACTGGCAGCCGGGCGCATCTGATGCAACGAGCCGGAAAATAAAAAAAGATCCCGAAAGTGCTCGGGATCAAAGGAGAAACGACCCGGGATGAGGCTGAACGTGTCCGCCCCGGTCGCTCAACGATTCAGTCCTTGTGGCTGCGGCCGAGTCTTTCGAAAATTTCCGGGCGCAGGTACTTGAAGTATTGTGCCAGTGCGATGCCGACGAGCAGCACACCAATCAGGCAGTAGAACATCCACACGTACTGCCCCGGATCGCCACCTGCCAGAACATCGAAGTGCTGCGCGATCAGCACGACGAGCGCGATGAAGAACACCGAGGAAATGGCGGGCGCGACCGCCGACTTGAAGAAGCTGACGCCCTGGTGTCTGCCGCTCCGGCCGTACCATACCAGCGACGAGATGCTGACGATGGCCATCAGAACGACGATCCCCGACGTACCAACTCCGGAGAGTTGCCCGTACAGCAGATCGGGCTTGGCGCCCATCGCGATGAAGGGGATCAGCACACAGAGCACCATCACCGACACCGTGATCGACGCGAGATAGGGCGACTCGTGCTTCGGATGAACCTTGCCGAGGAATCGCGGCAGCGCGCCGTCGGTGCCGAGGTTGTGCATGTAGCGGGCCAGCACGTTCTGCGTGGACAGCGCCGATGCGAACGCCGACGTCAGCACCAGCAGCGAGATCACGACATGGAGACGGCCGCTGACGAACTTCGAGAATGCGTCGGGAAACATTGCGGCAGGGGTCTTGGTAGCGATGTCCTGGACATGCGACCCATAGGCCATGATCAGCGCATACGCACAAATGGTATAGACGACGCCGATGAAGATGACCGCACCATACGTGGCTACCGGAATCGTCCGGTCGGGCATCCGGACTTCATCCCGGAACAGCGCGGTCGCCTCGAATCCCATGAAGAAACCGACGATGAACAGTACCGAGAACGGCACGCTCGCGCTCTTCGACAACTGGCTCGGCGCAAACGGCGCGGTTGCCGAGATGTCTGCCGCCCCGCCCTTCGCCAGCACGAAGAACGAGAAGATGAGACATACCGCGATCTCGAGCAGCATGATCCACGTCAGCACCTTCGCCGACAACTCGACATGCAGGTAGCTGAGGATCCCGCACGCCATCCAGCATGCGATCGTCGGGATGTACCACGGGAGCACGGCGCCGGTCGTTTCATGAAGGAGATCGGAACAGGACACGCCGAAGAACGACGTCACCCCGGCGAGCAGCAGAAAATACGACACCGCCGCGAGGATGCCCGAGCCGAGGCCTGTCGACTTCCCGATGCCGAAACTGACGAATGCGTAGAAGTCGCCCGGGCGCTTGACGATGTTGTTGAGCGTCACGTAGCCGACGGAAAAGAACAGCAGAACGATCGTGACGACGACGAACAGGATCGGACTGCTGACGCCTCCGAACATCAGCGCGAACGGGATGTAACCGGATACCGTTGTCAAAGGTGCCGAGAACGCGAGCACCATCAGCGCCAGGCCGATCGGCCCCATGTTTCCGGACAACTTTTTGGGTGCAGATTCGCTTATGCGAATCTCTTGCATGTTCATCTCCATCTCCGTCCCACCTCCGTCATTATGTGAATCTTCGCCGTACGAAAACACCTGGAAATGCAGCAACGACTGGTATTTGTCGGTTTATTTCGCTACATTTGTCTCACGATTTCGCTTCAAGAAGCTTTTTGTTCACGACAAGTGAAACGATCGTCCACCTCCAAATTGAAGCGGTCCAATTGCGATTCGCGATTTGCACTGATCGCCAAAATTTATCAGTGCGACAGTAGGCCTGCCCTGCGTCCGAAACTTGGCCACGCCGTTCGTCGCAATCGCCGCGAATCTGTTGCGCATGCCGTCACCCGCTGTCAGACAGGGCTGTAGCGATGGCAACCGTCCGGCAGGTAATACAAGGCAAATGATGATCAGGGATCACGCGGACATCGCCCGGTATGCCTGGGTGAAACGCAGCTGGGGTGAGACCGCACGCGCCGGACGCTGGAAAACCGATTCAGCGCGACGAGCAGCCTCGCTGCAGGTGGGTGCGGCCTGACGTTTCACCTCGCGGTTCATCACGCGTTCTTGATGCAGACGCCCGACTGGACGAGCCGTGGAAGGAAACCAGGCAATTTTGGGGAAAGCTCGAACGGCTTTCGGGTGTGAAGGCTGCGCGTGTTCGAGAAGACCGGACGGCAGTTCCATCCGGCAAAATCGCCTCCTCGAATCGCGCCGCGTCGGCCGGTAAGCAGCTCGGGAGGCATAGTGAAATAGCCCGACAAGACCGGATACCTGCGCGGCGAGACAGGTCGCCCGCCCCTCCGTGTATCAAGCCGGCCCCGCGAAGCAGTGGCAAATACGAATCTTGTGGATCGTCGATGCCACGCCCCTGTCGTTTCCCGATCGGAAATCAGATTTCCGTCACGAGTTTCTTTGCGCGCAGTACCGAGTTGGGACTCATACTGAGTTCGTCGACTCCGAGGTTCACGAGCACCGGAATCATGTTTGGCCGAGACGCAGCTTCCCCACACACGCCGACACTGATGTGCGCCCGCTTCGCCGCGTCGCATACCATCTTGATCGCCTGAATGACAGCCGGGTGCTCGGTCTTGTAGAGCGAGGCAAGGCTGGGATTCATGCGATCGACGGCCATGATGTATTGCGTAAGGTCGTTGGTACCGATCGAGAAGAACTCGACCTCCTGCGCCAGTAAATCGGCAGTGAGAACCGCAGCCGGCGTCTCGATCATGATGCCGAGCTTCGGAACCGCAAACGGCACCCCCGCTTCGGTCAGTTCCACAGCGATGCGCTCGATGATCGCCTTCGTGCGGCGAACCTCGTCGACATCGTCGACCATTGGCAGCATCACGCAGATGTTTCCGTGGGCAGCGGCACGCAGTAGCGCCCGCAGTTGCGGCTCGAACACTTCGGGGCAGTCGAGACACATCCGGATGCCTCGCCACCCCAGAAATGGATTCTCCTCCTTCGGGAAGCGAATGCCCGGCAGCGGCTTGTCGCCGCCAGCATCGAGCGTCCGAATGATGACAGGCCACGGGTGAAAGCGCTGTGCGAGCGTGGCATAAACTTCGTATTGCTCGTCCTCCGTAGGCACGCGCTGATGGTCCATGAACAAAAGCTCGGTACGGAATAGTCCCACGCCCATCGCGCCGGCTTGCAGGGCCGAGTCGAGTTCCGACAGAGAACCCATGTTCGCGGCGATCAGTATCTTGCGTCCGTCGCGCGTGGAGGGCTCGACGTCCCGGTAAGCAAGGAGCGCCGATTGCTGTTCGCGCTGCGCGTCGATACGGCGCGACAGTTCCTTTTCATGCGCGTCGGAATAGTCGAGCCAGACCTCCCCGGTCGTACCGTCAATCGATACACGTGCGACCGATCGCAGTCTGTCCTTGTCGATCGGCAGACCCAGAACTGCCGGAATGCCATGCGAGCGTGCGATGATCGCAACATGAGACGTCGCGCTGCCGGATGTGCAGACGATTCCGAGGATATTGGCGAGGTTCGCGCGCGCGAGATCCGGCGCGGACAGTTCTTCGGCAAGGATAATGCTCGGTACGTCCAGTTCCCGCAGCGACTTCTGCTGCTTGCCAAGAAGCACGGCCACGATCTCGCGTGTCAGGCCGCGAATGTCGTCGGCGCGGCTGCGAAGATACTCGTCCGTCATCGATTCGAACGCGAACGCCAGATCCTGCCCGCATTTCAGCGTAGCCGCCGCCGCGCTCCACCGCGTTGCGATGAGCTCGCGAATCGTGCCCGCATAGTCGTCGCTCCTTGCGACATCGGCGATCGCCTCGATGATCTCGTTTCCCATCGTCCCGTCGCCCGGCTCGAGCATCGCAGCCAAAGTGGACTCGAGCGTCGCGGTGAATCGCGCGGCCTCGTCTGTTACCTCGTGTTCCGACACGAACTGGCGATCGACCACGAGCTCGTCACGAACATACGCGAGCGCACTGCCGAACGCCAGGCCTTCACTCGCCGGAACACCTATCAATGCGCCCGAAGAATCGGCATCGTCAGCGGATCGCGCCGCGCCCGTGTGCTCGAACGCTCGCGGAGCCGTCGCTGAGCCGTCGGACCCTTGATGGCCGTCCGGCGCGGTGGCGCCCTGCACGATTGCGCTGACATTCGACAGAAATTGCGTCAACCTGTCGAGCGCCTCGCATTCATCTTCGCCGTCCGCTCGGAGAAGTATCTGCTCGTCCTGCTTCACACCTAGCAACATGAGCTTCACAGCGCTCTTCGCGTCCGCCCATGCATCACCTCTCCCGATTTTCAGCGCGCTATTGAACTCCTTCGCAAGCTTGGCGAATTGAGTCGCGGGGCGTGCGTGCAGACCCTCGTGTACCTTGACAACAACCTGAGTTTCCAACATGACGATGCCTTTTCGTATTCCGTGGGTGACGACGATTGACGTCGGCGCGATTCAGGCGTCAACGATCTCGATGACGGTCCCTTTCTGCATGCTCTTGAAGAGCCGTTCACAATCGACCGTCGATGCGCAGATCTCGCCGGGGCGCTCTGCCGAATGGGCTCCATTGAACGTGATGACGACATGGCCCAGTTCGCTCACCTTGTTCCAGGCCGTCGGTCCCACGGCGGTCACGACCGCGGAAATTTCGCCGATGCGCAGCACGGAACCGATACGCGGCGCGTGGCTGTGCGCCTGCTCTACGCGGTGAAGGACCGATACCTCTGCCAGTTCGGGAGGCGCTCCATCCGAATACAAAATCAGCACGCCACCTTCGAGAAGGGACTCCACCTCTTCGCCGATACTGGAAATGATTGTCTTGTAGTAATGCATGCGTGACCTCAAGATGTTTTTATAGAGCAAAACTGACCACCCAGGCGATCAACACCGAGATCGGCCCCATGATCTGTCGACTGATCAGTACGGCCGGCACGCCGACGCGAATCGTCTCCGGTTTCGCTTCGCCGAGTGCCATCCCGACTGGCACGAAATCACAACCGACCTGGGTGTCATACGCGAACAGCGCCGGCAGCGCCATATGCGGCGGAATCGTGCCATTGCCGATGGCCGGCCCGATGATTGCCGCGCCGATGACCTGCGCGATCACGGCACCCGGTCCGAGTACGGGCGACAGGAACGGAAGACCGCAGATCGCCGACAGGATCACGAGCCCGACAATATTACCGGCCAGCGGCGAAAGCAGATGAGCGAGCCCGGTCCCCACCCCGGTCGAATTGATCACGCCGATCAGCATCGTCACGAACGCCATGAAAGGCAGCACGTTGCGAATGACAGTATCGATCGACTTGCGCCCACTCGTGAACAGCACATTCACGACGCCGCCCATGCCGCGGCCAACCGACGTGATCATCCCAACGAAGCCGCCGTGGCTTGCCCCGGTTCGCGGTTGCGCCGGCGACGGCGTTGCGGCGGGTGATGTGTCGCCGTTCGTCAAGGCGGCGCGATGCGCGTCGACGTTCGACGCGTCGTCGTCGACGGACCGCAAGCTGTTCAATTCGACGCCGGACACGTAGATATCCTCGGTAATGAACTGCGCAAGCGGGCCCGACTGCCCGACCGGACTCAGATTGATGGTCGGGATGCGCTTTCGCGGATATACGCCGCACCGTGCGGTTCCCCCACAATCGATGACGACAGCCGCGATTTCCGATTCGAGCGGCGGATTGCGAAAGCCGTCCACAACCGTTGCTCCGGTCAGATCGGCCAACCGCTGTGCCACCTTCGGAATATCTCCCCCGGTCACGGCTACGATCTTGTTGCGCTCCACCGTCGGTGCGATGACGAGTGGACCGCCCCAGCCGTTGGCCCCCTTTCGAACCTCAACCGCCTTGTACGTACGCGCATCCATTTCCTTCTCCTCCAGATGATTTCTCGTGTTTTATCGTGTCGAGTTCAGAGCGTCAGACCTTCGCGCTTCGCGATCATGCGGGTGATCGCTTCGGTCAGCACCCCTTTCAGGAGATTGACGAAAAGGCCGACGCCCAGGTAGAAGAGCGCGAGTTTCGGCAATGAAAACGGTGCGGCATGGGTTTCAGCGAGCTTCGTGATACCTGCTGCCACACCAAGCCAGACGAAAAGCTCGCCCGGATTGCAGTGCGGAAACAAGCCCGTAATCGGGTGACACAAGGACACTGCGGAATCGTAGAACGCGGGTTTGTGACGCTCTTCAAGGAAGACGCCGAACGTGTAGGCCATCGGATTGGTCAGAAAGAACATCGCGAGCAACGGCAACAGCGAATATCGCGTCACGATGTTCTTCGAAAGGAAACGAGCCAATCCCTGAATCCGCTGCTCGCCCACCAGCGCGATGATCGTGTAGACCGCGGTGAGCAGCACGATCAGTGTCGGCAAAATACCTGTAACAAAGCCGACGAACGTCTTTCCGCCTGCGTTGAATACACCGATAAATGCCTCGGCGGCATGAGTAAGAAAATCCAGCGGATTCATGGTTGTCTCCTGATGAAGTTGTGATGTGCGACAGATGCGTCAATCAAAACAGTGCTGCGACCTGCGTGCCGTACGGTGTTCGTCTACTCAATCACGACACCGATAGGACGGTTAGCGTTCGCGGTTCTGCAAGCCATGTCGAGTGCGTTGTGAAGCGCGTGCCTAAGACGAGGTGCAAGCGCCAAGGACTCCAAATTGTGTTGAAACTCGCCGATCGACCCGCCATTGAATCCGGAAAGCGCCTCGAAACGAGCGAACACCGTCAGTCCAGACATGGCCAATACTTGTCTGACAATGCAATCGTCACCGATGACGACGATCGCAACTGCGCCGCGCCCGATCCGCGGCTTGAACGTCCCCACGCCGAGAAAGCCGTCGCCCCACGTTCGCGCAGTCTTTCTGAGCGTGTCCCGGTAGTAGCGCATATGGGCCCACCCGGCGATGAGCTGCAGCGCCCACGTAACAGCCAATGCCAGTAAACCGAACCGAACGAGTTCCATTGCATGTCTCCTGCCTCGCACGAACTGCTTTAACAAACGAGACGAATCCGGCGGTTATTTCGCGCCGCCATTTTGAACAAATGTTTATCGCAATAATACAATTGTTCATTTTCAGGTAAATACGGGAAAACGCGACACGAAGCCCGCAGCAACGATTCTTCTAACAAAAACCCGAATTGACCTCAATCGGGAACACGAGACCCGAAATGTAGTGTGACGCCTCCGAAGCCAGGAATAGAGCGGCACGCACTGCGGCGGACATGCCGTCATCTCGCCTCGGGATCGACGGCAGCGGGGTCGGCTGCAGCGTCACACCATGTGAGGCGCGGCGAAACTCGTCATATGAGGGTACCGTTGGACAGACGGCATTGACACGGATCCCGTCACCTTTCAATCGTTGCCCCATTGCTTGGGACAGCTGACAGAGCGCCGCGGCACAGGCGCTCTGCCACGGCACGCACCAGGAATCCGCTTCGGCAGTTGGCGCGATATTGACGATCACGCCTCGCTTGACTCGCCGATACTGCAAAGCTGCGGCATGGGCGATGTAAAACGCAGCCTTGACGCACTCGGCGTACGCGTGATCGATCTCTCGTTCGTGAATCTCGAGATCGTTTCCCGCATCCAGGCGCGCGCAGCCGTTATGGACGACGATATCGAGTCTCCCGAATTCAAGCACGGTCCGTTCAACCAGTTCAACCGCACGTCGCGCCGTGAAGATTTCCGCCGGCGTACTGTCGACATTGGCTTGACCGTCTCCCGTTTCACCCACCAGTTCGAGAACGCGTGCCCGCTGCGTAAGCACCGTTGCGCCGGCGGTACGCAACGCACGGACCACCTCGTCGCCGACGGGGGACGATAGCCCCGTAACCAGCGCGATCTTGCCGTCAAGCTCCAGGTTCATGAATGGCTCCGCCTACCGTGACAGTTGCTCGCCGACGATACCGACCACATCAGCCAGCGCTTCGACGTGCGGCAAATGACCGACGTCTGCGAAGCGGTGCTGCGCAATCCGGCCAGGCAGGCCGTTCGCGTGCGTAATCGGAATGATCTTATCCGACGCCCCCCAGACGACGCGAACAGGCATCGTCAGCGACGCGATGGCTTCTCGCAGATCGATCTTCTGCCGGCCGCCCGGAAAGAACGTCTCCGCGATTGACGCAAGCGTCACACGTTTTGCCTCACTCGACAATTGCTGCTCCGCCGTCGCGATGAACGCTTCGTCGATCACACCGGGACGCGCGACCAATTCCCGCAGCCATGGCGTAAGACTGGTTCGATCAGCAGC
The DNA here is from genome assembly GCF_003854235.1 of Burkholderia sp. Bp8998. Lineage (NCBI taxonomy): Bacteria > Pseudomonadati > Pseudomonadota > Betaproteobacteria > Burkholderiales > Burkholderiaceae > Burkholderia > Burkholderia sp. Bp8998. The sequence continues at coordinate 573,439 of NZ_QTQF01000001.1, read as the reverse complement.
TTGCGTCAGCCCGCGCAAGAACGCACCGTTGCATTCGGTACCCAGCCCGGCCGGTGCGGCCAGCGTCAACGACGACACACGCACCTGGCGCGACGCGCTCAATGCGATCGCGACAGCCGCGCCGAAAGAATGCCCGACGAGATGGCAGTTTGCGACATCTTCGGCCGCCAGCGTAGCGCCGATCGCGTCGACGATTTTCTCCAGTGATGCGGCAGCGTCAGCCGGCGATTTTCCATGTCCGGGCAAATCGATCGACAGGACACCGAGATTCTTGGCAAGGCCGGCGTCGCGCAATGCATTGAAGAACGGGCGCCAGCTGTTCGCCTCGGCCCCGAATCCATGCAGAAGCACCAGCGTCGCCGGACCGCCGCGCTGCAGCCAGACCCGATTGAGCGCGCCTTGCCGGCTCGCGCCGGCCGGCACTTCACGTGAACCACCGTTGCCGACGGCGACGGCGCGCACGTCATTCTCGACGATCCGGCCATGCGGACCGGATCCTTGCAGGCTGCCCAGGTCGATTTCGCTTTCGCGAGCAGCCCGACGAGCGGCGGGCGTTGCACGAATCCGGCTATCGCCGATATGGCCCGACGATGCCGCGGCTGCGACGTCCGCGCGACGATGGACCGAGGGTGCAGCCTCGGCGTCAAGCTCGGCAACGCCTGATGCGGTTGTGCCGGCGTCCTGCTCGATGACGGTCTCGCCATTGGCATAGATCCATGCGATCACGGTTCCGACGGGGACCGTATCGCCGACGCTGGCGGTAATCTGCCGGACCGTGCCACTCGCCGGGGCCTCCACTTCCATCGTGGCCTTGCTGGTCTCGATGTCGAAGATCGGCTCGCCCTGCCTGATCGTGTCGCCATCCTTGACATACCAGGCGGTAATCGTGCCCTCGGTCATGTCCATGTCGACGCGGGGAAGGATCACTTCGGTCGCCATCTCAGCCCCTCCGACCGACAATATGCCGAACCGCCTCGACGATGTCGGGCACCTGCGGCACGGCAGCCTTCTCGAGCTGCGGGTTGTAAGGCAGCGGACAATCCGAGCCGCCCAGCCGGACGATCGGTGCGTCCAGATAATCGAAGGCGTCGCTTTCGCATACGATCGACGCGATCTCGGCGCCTATGCCCAGTTGCTGAACACCTTCGTACACACATACCAGACGCGAAGTCTTGCGTACGCTGGCGATGATCGCCTCGCGGTCGATTGGCCGGATGCTGCGCAGATCGATCACTTCCACGTCGATGCCTTCCTGCTGCAGCGCGTCTGCCGCTTCCAGCGAACGCACGGTCATGATCGAAGTCGCGACGATCGTGACATCCCGCCCCTCGCGGCGAACGACGGCCTTGCCGATCGGCTCGACATAGTATCCCTCCGGCACGATGCCCTTGCTCTTGTACAGGAGCTTGTGTTCGAAGATCATCACCGGATCGGGATCCTCGAGCGCAGCAAGCAGTAATCCCTTCGCGTCATGGGGCGTACTGGGTTGCACCACCTTCAACCCAGGAACGTGCGCGAACCAAGCCTCGAGGCTCTGGCTGTGCTGGGCTGCAGCACCTGTCCCCGAACCGGCCGGAAAGCGCATAACAACCGGCACCGAGACTTCTCCGCCCAGCATGTAACGCATCTTCGCGGCCTGGTTCACGATTTGTTCCATCGCAAGCGTTGCGAAGTCCGAAAACTGGAATTCGTAGATCGGCCGGCAGCCGGTCATGGCCGCGCCGACCGCAATGCCGGCGCCTGCCAGCTCCGCGATGGGCGTGTCCATGACACGTTCCGCACCAAAGCGCTGAAACAGGTCACCGGTCACCTGGAACGCACCGCCGTAGACTCCGATATCCTCGCCCATCAGGAACACGCGCTCGTCTCGCTCCATTGCGATGCCCATTGCCTCATGAATCGCCTGAGCATAAGTCAGTTCGCGCTGGTCACTCATGGTCATTCCCCCCGTTCTCCGTATATACATAGCGCGTCAACTCGGCGATGTCCGGTGCCGGGCTGTTCTGCGCGTAGTCCAGCCCCGCCTTGATTTCTTCCTCGACTTCCGCGTGGATTGCTTGCACCGCTGCGGCGTCGATCAGTCCAAGCTCCACCAACTGCCGCTCGAATTTCGCAATGGGATCCCTTGCGCCCCAGGACTCGATCTCTTCGCGGGTGCGATAGCGGTTCCGGTCGCTCTTGGAGTGGCCGCGAATGCGGTATGTCTCGCACTCGATGAGTGTCGGCCCCTCGCCTTTTCGCGCACGCTCGATCGCGCCTTCAGCCGCCGTCAGCACGTCGCCGAAGCTGTTGCCGTCGACAGTTACGCCGGGCATGTCATACGCAGCCGCGCGCTGCGAGATCCGACTGACGGCCGTCGAACGTTCGACCGACATCGACATGCCGTACCGGTTATTTTCACAGACGAAAATCACCGGCAGCTTCCAGATCGCGGCGAAATTCAGCGATTCATGGAACGCACCTTCATTGTTCGCTCCATCGCCGAAAAAACACACGACAACCGAGTCCTTGCGCCGCTTCTTGATCGACAGCGCCGCGCCGACCGCGATAGGCAAGCCCCCGCCCACGATACCGTTGGCGCCGAGATTTCCGCGGCTCACATCCGCGATGTGCATCGAACCGCCCCGCCCCCGGCAATACCCCGTCTCCTTACCGAAGAATTCGGCGAACATGCGTTTCGGATCCGCACCTTTGCCGATACAGTGGCCGTGTCCCCGATGCGTCGACGTGATGTAGTCCTCATCGGTGAGGAGCATCGTCATCGCGATCGCGGAGGCTTCCTGCCCGATGGACAGGTGCATCGTGCCGTGAATCAGGCCGCGCATGTACGCCTGTTCCGCACTCTCCTCGAATCGACGCACGAGTTGCATCTTTTTCAGCGCGTCACGCAACGCTTGCGCGGAGACGTGCCGATAGACTTCGGGCATTCCTTCGATCTTCTCTGCAACGAATCCCATCATCCTCTCCTCAAGCGGCGGCACGCGCGCCACGGACCATCTCGTCCTGACGCTGGCGCAGTTTGACAATCGGTGCGTTCGCGTCGACCGCGGCGTTCTGGTACGTCAGCAATTCGCCCTTTCGGATTGCTTGGGTGACGATGCCGCCTTCCAGCAAGCCGCATGGAACCGCGCGCTCCGCAAGCGCGTCGTCCGCCGCGATGGCCCACGCGCGGTACGTGAATTCGCCGATCGCGTCGAGGCGGTCACCGACTTTCAGGTCTCGCTTCGCCACCGCGCAAACCTCGACCACCGGAACGGGGAGCGGCCGCATGTCGGCTTTGCCGTACAGGACAGCGCGCGCGCAGCTGAGCGGTACTTCGAGGCTCGTCAGGTGATACGGGCGATAGAACGTGTAATACGGCCCCTTGCCGAGCTTGAGGTCTGCCATGCGCTCGCGCAGGCGAGGATGTGCAAGTTCGGCAACGACGAACACCCCGGGCGCGACGCCCTTTCCGATGGTGTAATCGACTACGCCCTTTTGGGTGAGGATCCCGCCGTCCGCCACCGGACAAAGCACCTCATGCAGTTGGTCGAGCGTGGCCGCGGGACCGTGCATGCCTGCCACATCCGGAATCAGCCCGGTCGCATTTCCGATCGCCGCCATTTCGACCGCGGTCTTCGAACCGTCGACAAACTCCACCAGCATGCGCGGATTCATGTTGCGCGCCTTGGCTTCCGCCATGTAGTCGTCCGGTGTCGCGTCGATATTCAGCGGGTTGTTCTTGCCCTTACCCGCGGCGACGATCGGATAACCGAGCGCGCTGACGAAATCGATCAACTCGATCGTCGAGCTCGGCTCGTCGCCGGCGCCGAGCGTGTACACCACGCCCAGCCGCTCCGCTTCACGACGCAGGTATGCGCCGATGGTCACATCGGCTTCGACGTTCATCATCACGAGATGCTTGCCATGCTCCATGGCAAGCAGCCCGATCTGCGCGCCCACCGCCGGTTTGCCGGTCGCATCGATAACCACGTCGATTTGATCGTTGGTACAGATCGCATTCGAGTCTTGCGTGATGGCGATCGATCCGGCCTCGATCGCCTGCGAAATCCCCGAGCCAGTCTCGACGACGCGATAGCCGTCGTCCGCCTGATTGGCGACTCGAACCGCTTCGCATGCGGCGTCGACACGGAGGTCCGCGATCGCGCCGATCTCGAGACCTTCCATTTGCCGGACCTGGGTCACGATGTCCGTGCCCATTTCGCCGGAGCCGATCAAGCCGATTCGGATAGGTCTGCCCGATTGGGCGCGGGCTTTGAGGTCGGCCGCCAGGCCGCTGGGAATGATGTTGAGCATCGACGATGTCTCCTGGGTAGTGACGCGCGCTTGCGCAGGCATGTGCCCTTAACCCGCGTCTGCAACCTGGATCGCCGCGACGTTCAGTGCACATTTGTTTTTTACAATATCACTTTGTTCACTAAAGGTACAAGCAACCGAGCGGCAAAAAGAGCGCATCTAGGGTTATTCCTAGCGCATGGAAATTTGGGGACGGAAAAAGGAGGAGCCGCGCCAAGGGCTCGTTGACGCGAGCGACAACCCAGCGGCGGGCACTGATACAGAAATTGATGCGGCGCAGCATCACTGCCGTCGCTGCGAATGGGGGGGAGGTGCGAGAGCGCGCTTCTCTCGGCAGTGGGGACGAGCGCGGAGTACGGAAAGGTGACGGGGACCTTTCCGCGCGAAGGTCAGTCCGCTAGTTTCAGCAAGTCCGCTGCGGCGTATTGATCGGTGATCAATACGGACGGTCGCAATAACCTCAGAGCGCCCCCAAGCGCCGGCACCTTGCTAACGCCGCCCGCTGCAAGCACTCGCACCGGTACTTGCTTGACGATGTCGAGCGGCACGGACATCACACGCTCGTTGATGGGATGGTCAACCAGTTGTCCGTTGGCGTCGAAAAAGTTGAAGAGCAGATCGCCCACGGCACCCGCCTTGATCACTGATTCGCGATCAGCATCGCTGATGAACCGCGATCGGTGCGCCGTTGCCTCCGGGCCAGTGCCCGCAGCGCCGAGCACGACCGCATCCAGGGATCTCGCCAGATCGAAAATATCCCGGAGGCCGCAGCGCTCGATGAGCGTGCGCCGGGTCTCCGGGCTGTCGACCACCAACGGCGCGGTCATCAGGTAGCAGTCCGCCTGATACAACGTCGCGAAACGCCAAGCGAACTCCGCCGGGTTGAAATGTCGGGCTTTCATGATGCCGCCCAGCAGTGAAACCACCGAGACGTTTTCGACGGGACGCTCACCCATGTACGACAGCGAACTGACAAGGGTGCGCCCCCAACCGACGCCGATTTTCATGTTCGACCGCACCATCGATGACACATATTCGCCAGCAGCCGCGCTCACTGGCGCGGTGGCATCCGCGTCTCGCGCTGACAGCGGTACGACGATCGCTTCCGCGATCCCGAATCGCTCCTCGAGTTGCCGTTCGAGATCCACGCATTCGACCAGGCGATCCCCAATCGAAATTTTTACCTCGTTTCTCTCGCGCGCAGCGGCCAGCAGGCGCACGACCGTCACCCGACCGATGCCGAGTTTCTGTGCGATCTCGTGTTGCGTCATCTCCTCCACGAAGTACATCCACGCCGCGCGCAGCCGCAGTCTGCGCGCTGGGCTTTGTTCGTCGATGGCCTCTTCTCGGTGCTTGGTTCGGGCTCTCGGCACGCTTCCTCCCCTAAATTAACGTGATCAATGACACTGAACAAATGTGCTATCTTAACTTCAAATGTTTCAGCCTCGAGGCAGCCATGGAACCCAAGTCATTGACGCCATCGCACATCGTCCAGGATCTCAGTCAGGTTCGCCTTGCATTGATGGATTGTGCGCGGCAACTTCGATACGCGGCGCGAAACGTCCCCGGCTCTGGGTCCGATTCTCAGCGAACCGCTGCCCGCCGCGCGAACTTGCCGCCGTTGCCGCAATTTCTTGGCTCCGTCGGCCATATCGCGGACACACTGCTCGAAACGGCCGAAACGTATGCAGGTCATGCGATTCCCCCACTGCAGGATCATTGGAAAGCGCCTGTCAGCTTCGACGGCGGCCTGGAACGCATCATTCGCGAATCCGCGGATACAAAGCTGATCCGCCACTGCTCGGCACTTTATTACGCAGCCGCGAAGCGATTCATCCTGCACGCGGGTGCGACGGACGTCCTTATATTTGAACACCGCATCAATGACGCATTCAGCAGCCTGCGCGGCGCGCACAACGTGTTAAAAGGCATAGCGGAAAACCAGGCCGAGGCGTCGCTGGATGAATTTTCCGACGATATCTGTCGCGCGTATTCCCGGCTCACGTTATCGCTCATCGACCGCCATCCGATTCGAAGCGCACGATTCGATGAATTGCCTGATGTCGTCGCGCCGTGGTGGCTGGTATCCGAGCCGAACGTATATGTTTTTCTATTACTCGGTATCACCGGGTGCGCAAGAATTGTTCAGCCTGCAGCGCTTCCGTCCAATCCCGACACGCTGCTTCGCTTCGCGGCCGATCTCGTAGGCGCGTCCGAGTCGCGAATTCGAGCGGCATTGCGATCGAAAAATCCGGACGACGCGATGCAGCGCGAGTTTTCCAGAATTGTCAGCTACCTGTGAAGTGAATGCACCGGAGAAGCATCTTGGTAGACGAACACGAACCGATCGCAAGGTCCATACATCGCGTATGGCCGGCTCTCGCCAAACTGTCATCTTGCAGACTGCTTCTTCAGCAGTATTGCGACGACTACTCAAAAAATTCCGGCGTGTTGCTCGAGCTCGATGATCGACAGTTCACACAAGCGTTCGTCGCGTGGACTCAAATCCTTGAAGACAGCGAGTTTTACCTACGCAAGAACGCGGCTGACTATTTTCAGTTCTGCATCGGCGCACTGCTCGCCGAACTATTGAAATTCAAAGCCGTCCGAGACACATCGGTGACCGTCATTCCACATAAAAAATCGAGCAGCGAAATTGCAAACTGGTGGCCCACCGGATTCGCACTGACTCATTTTTGCGTTGAGCTCGTCAAAAAAGTATCACGGCAGGAGTGTGGAAAAGTCGTCGAACCGTCCGAAAAAATCGGACAGGTCAAAATCTGGCAATCGTATCGCGAGAATTTGCTCGAAGAGCCGATGGTGGCCATTGCATATTTCGACGACTTCATGGGCATAACGCCAAACTGGCGCACCCCATACTATGCTGGTCACCGCACCGCAGGGATCGATTGATTCGTATGTGAATCGTGCAGTGCGCGCACGTCTACGGCGCACTGCACGGCTACGTTCGGTAGTGCCGACAACGAACGATTGCGGCGCTCCGCCGCAAAAGCCGATCGCGACGGTCGGGGGCTGTCGAATTCCGGCAATATCACTCGGCTCAGCCACCGATCGACATATCGATCCGGCGTATCGTTGCCAAACTCGCTGCCGCGAGTTCGCAGTATCGGTTCGTCGCTTCGACCTTCTCACGCAGTTCTGCGTCGGTCAGTACGCGGACGATACGGGCCGGCACGCCCATGACCAGGGTTTGTGCCGGCACCTGCATCCCAGACTTGACGAAAGCGCACGCCGCCACGATGGCGGAACCTCCGACTATAGCGTCGTCCATCACGATGGCGTTCATCCCGATCAGCGCATTGCGCTCCAGACGTGCGCCGTGTACCACGGCGCCGTGGCCGACATGAGACCGTTCGCCAAGCAAACATGTCATTCCGTGCCCGACATGCAACGTACAGTTGTCCTGTACGTTGCTGTCCTCGCCGACACGAATGGCGCCAAAATCCCCACGTAGCGAGGCTCCGGGCCCAATATAGCAACCGGCGCCGACGATCACGTCACCGATGATGCTCGCACTCGGGTGTACGTAAGCGGACGCATGAACGCGCGGGGCCACGCCTCGATATTCGTATAACGCCATGATCCGCTCGACTCCGTATCGATATGTTGTCTGGTCAGTTTGCGCAGATATCGGTGCCGCGCGTCTCGCGCACGCACAAGATCCCGACGATCAGCGAAGCGGTCGCAATGACGATCGGATACCAGAGGCCGGAATAGATGTTCCCGTTTGCCGCGACGATCGCGAATGCGGAAGCCGGCAGGAATCCACCGAACCATCCGTTGCCGATGTGATATGGCAACGACATCGACGTGTAGCGGATCCGTGTCGGAAAATACTCGACGAGCATGGCCGCGATCGGCCCGTAGACCATCGTGCCGTAGATCATCAGGATCGCCAGCAGAAGGATCGCCATCGGCCAATTGATCTTGCCCGGATCGGCCTTCGCCGGATAGCCGTTATCATGCAGCGCACGCTGCAGCGCCCGGTCGAAATCACGCCCTTGCATGGCTGCGTCGGCGGATTTTCCATCGTATGACGAAATGACGCTGCCGCCGACGACGATCGCTGCCCTCTCGCCCGGCGCCGCCGGATCGTTACGGTAGCTCAGCCCAGCTTTCGAGAGCGCACTCTTGGCGATATCGCATGAACTGGTAAAGGTCGCCGTACCGACCGGATTAAACTGGAACGAACACTCGCGAGGAAATGCCTTCACCACAATCGGCGCATTCCGTTGTGCCGTCTCCAGCGCGGGATTGATAAAGTGTGTGAGCCCCTTGAACAGCGGAAAATACGTGGCGGCCGCCAGCGCGAAACCGATCAGGATGATCGGCTTGCGTCCGATTCGGTCGGACAATGAACCGAACACGACATAGAACGGCGCCGAGATCACGAGTGCGATGGCAAGGATCACATTCGACGTCGAACCCTCGAGCTTGAGCGTCTGCGTCAGAAAGAACAGCGTGTAGAACTGCCCCGTATACCAGACGACTGCCTGCCCCGCCGTCAGCCCGAACAACACGACCAACACCAGTTTGAGGTTCTTCCATTGCCCAAATGCCTCGGCTACGGGTGCCTTCGAGCGACTGCCCTCCGCCTTCATGCGCTCGAATGCCGGCGACTCGTGCAACTGAAGACGGATCCACACCGATATCCCGAGCAGGACGATGGACATCAGGAATGGCACTCGCCATCCCCACGATGCGAACGGACCTTCGCCTGTCGTGGTTCGCACACCCAGAATGACCACCAGCGACAGGAACAGCCCGAGCGTCGCGGTCATCTGAATCCAGGCGGTCCATGCACCGCGCCGGTCATTCGGCGCATGCTCCGCGACATAGGTCGCCGCGCCGCCATATTCGCCGCCAAGCGCGAGCCCTTGAATCATCCGCATCGCGACAAACAGGATCGGCGAAGCGATCCCGATAGTGGCAAAGCCCGGCAGCAACCCGATGAGAAACGTCGAGCCGCCCATCAGGACGATCGTCACGAGAAACGTGTATTTGCGGCCTACCAGGTCGCCCAGACGTCCAAATACGATCGCCCCGAGAGGTCGCACCGCGAAACCCGCAGCAAAGCTCAGCAGCGTAAAGATGAATCCCGCGGTCGGGTTGACACCGGAGAAAATATGCTTGCCAATGAACGTCGCCAGCGAGCCCGCCAGAAAGAAGTCGTACCACTCGAATACCGTACCTAACGAAGACGCGAAAACTACCCGTTTTTCGTCACGGGACATCCGCGACGCAGGCACTGCCACATTGACCGTTGACATGTCTAGCTCCTCCAAACCAATGGATTCATCTTTGTTGTTTAACTTTCATTACTGGACTTTATTGTGCGAGATACCTCCATCGAAGCATTCGCGATGAACCGGCACCGAAGCGTCGATGCACCCAGGTGCCGCCCCGAGCGTCAGGCGATTCCGCCCACGCACAGATACTTGAGCTCGAGGTAGTCCTCGATGCCGTACTTCGATCCCTCGCGTCCGAGCCCGCTCTCCTTGACACCGCCGAACGGTGCGACTTCGGTCGAAATCAGCCCTTCGTTGATGCCTACGATGCCGTACTCGAGCGCTTCGGCCACTTTCAGCACGCGGCCGATATCCCGGCTGTAGAAATAGGAAGCAAGACCGAATTCGGTGTCGTTCGCGAGCGCGATCGCCTCGTCGTCGGTACTGAACCGGAAAATGGGGGCGACGGGACCGAACGTCTCCTCGCGAAAGATCCGCATCGACGGCGTCACATCGGCAAGAATCGTCGGCTCGTAGTAGTTGCCGCCCTTCTGGTGCGGCCTTCCGCCGACTACGACACGCGCGCCCTTCGATATCGCGTCGTCGACGTGCTCCACAACCTTCGCGACGGCATGCTCGTCGATCAAAGGACCGATCGCGACACCTTCCTCGAATCCGTCGCCGACACGCATGGATTGCACGGCCACCGACAGTTTTTCGATGAACGCGTCATACACACCGTCCTGAACCAGCAGACGGTTCGCGCATACGCAGGTCTGCCCCGCATTGCGATACTTCGATGCGATTGCACCTTTCACTGCCGCGTCGAGATCGGCATCGTCGAATACGATGAACGGCGCGTTGCCGCCCAGTTCCATCGATGCCTTCTTGACGGTCGACGCGCATTGCGTCAGCAGAATCTTGCCGATTTCCGTCGATCCGGTGAACGAGACCTTGCGGACGATCGGGCTGGCCGTCAACGTTTCGCCGATCTCCGCCGCCGCGCCAGTCACGCACGAGATCACCCCCTTTGGTACGCCGGCACGCTCCGCCAGCACGCAGAGCGCAAGCGCGGAGAATGGCGTCTGGCTCGCCGGTTTCAATACCATCGTGCAACCAGCGGCGAGTGCCGGCCCGATCTTGCGCGTCAGCATCGCCGCCGGGAAATTCCACGGCGTGATCGCAGCGCACACGCCGATGGGTTGCTTCAGCACGACGATGCGCTTGTCGCGCGCATGCCCTGGTATCGTATCGCCATAGGCACGCTTGGCCTCCTCGCCGAACCATTCCAGAAACGACGCGGCATAGGCGATTTCCCCACGACTTTCCGAAAGCGGCTTGCCCTGCTCAGCCGTCATGATCGCAGCCAAATCATCCTGATTCTCGATCATCAGCTCATACCAGCGACGCAAAACTGCCGCACGCTCCTTGCCCGTACGCGAGCGCCATTCGGCCAGCACGGCATTGGCGCCGTCGATCGCGCGCAATGTCTCATCTCTCCCCATGCGCGGCACCGTCCCGAGCGACTGCCCCGTCGACGGATTGCGCACGTCGATCGTGCCGCCTTGGTCAGCGTGAACCCATTCACCTGCGATCAGGCACACATTCCTTATCAGTTCAGGATTTCGAAGTGTTACTTGTCCGCTCAATGAAATTGTCGACATCAATACTTCTCCAGTCAGAGGATAGGCGTAACGTGTCAGACGTCACCGTGCTCGGCCGGTTGTACGGCTTCGCGCAATTTGAACCGCATGACCTTCCCCGATCCGGTCCGCGGAATTTCCGTCGTCACATGAATCGCGGACGGCACCTTGTAAGCCGACAGATGGAGACTGCAGTGCGCAAGCAGCGCCGCGACATCCACAGCGCCCTCGGCTCGCTCGACGACGAACACCACCGGCACCTCGCCGAGATGCGCATGTGGCATGCCGACGACCGCGCAATCGTGAACGCCGTCGTACTCGCAGACCACCTCTTCGATCTCGGCCGGTGAGATGTTCTGGCCGCCCCGAATGATTACTTCCTTGAGGCGCCCCGTGATGGTGATATAGCCGTTCGCATCAAAGCGTGCCAAGTCGCCCGTGCGATACCAGCCGTTGCTCAATGCCGCATCGGTTTCCGTTGGCTTGTTCAGGTATCCCTTCATCACATTGGGACCGCGGACGAGTAACTCGCCTTCTTCCCCGACACGGACATCGCGCAACGCAACAGGATCGACGACGCGCGTCGCTACGCCCGGCAGCGGCAGGCCGCACGAGCCGAATACGCGCGCACCGGTCGGCCAGTTCATCGTGACCATCGTCGAGGTTTCGGTAATGCCGTAGCCATCGAGCAGCTTCAGGCCGAACATGTTTTCGAATTCGCGATTCGTCGTGCCCGGCAGTATCGCGCCGGCCGACACACATAATCGCAGCCCGGGCAGCGAGCCGCGCCCGTTCGCCCGCGCGGATTCGAGCAGGTAGTGGAACATCGTCGGCACGCCCGGCATGACCGTGAAGCGCCCGTCCGACAGCAGCCGCGGGATTTCGCTCGACGAATACTTCTCCATCAGATACGCGGTCGCACCGACTGCGAGCACGCTCAGCACGGAGAAGTTCAGCGCATACGAGTGATACAGCGGAAGCGCGCTCAATATGCGATCGCTGCCCGTCAGGCCGGCAATCGGCGCCCAGCATGCGGCGGCGACCCACAGCATGCCGCGCGTCGACAGCAGCACGCCTTTGGGCTTGCCCGTCGTTCCCGACGTATAGATCACGAATGCGGGATCGTCGATCGTGTCCGGATCCAACGGCTCACTCGGGGTGCCGCGCGCCGTCGCGACTGCAAATGGCGTACCGACGACGGGCTGCGACGACCACGACACGGTCACGTATTCCCTGACCGTACCGACAGAAGCACCGACCGCGCGCAATTCCCGCTCGCGCACGTCGCTCGTCACGAGTGCCGTGCAGCTTGCATCATCCAGCCGATACTCGATCTCCGGCGAAGTGGCCTCGTGGTTGATTGGCACGGCGATCGCACCGGCACGAACGCAGGCGAGGCAGCTCACCACCCATTCGACCGAGTTCGGCAGCACGACGGCGACACGATCGCCGGCCTGCACGCCCGCCCGCTGGAAGTGCGTCGCTAGGCGTGCGGTCATCGCGTCCAGTTCCGCATAAGTGACGGACGTGCGTGCGTCCTCGAATGCGGCCTTGTCCGGATTGCGCTCTTTATGGCGTTTGAGCAATTCGTTGACAGGCACAATAAGCTCGGTGTGAATCATGTTTGTCTCCTCGATCGTCACCTTCGGATTCGATTGGCGGCGCTGATGTGTCGGATGGCGTAAAGAATCGGGGTTTTGCGCCGTCAGACCATGCTGAAGCCGCCGCTGATGCTGATCACCTGACCGGTAATCCAGCTCCCCTTTTCCGATGCAAGCAGAACTGCCATGGGCGCGACGTCGTGCGGCTGACCGAGACGTCGAAGCGGATAGAGCTTGACCAGCCGTTCCAGATTCGCCTCGAGAAATTCCGGATCGTGTGCGGTCTCGATCAACCCGAGCGCCAGCGCATTGGCTGTCGTGCCCGAGCGCGTTTCTCGTGCGATCGACTTCATCAGTGCGATATTGGCCGCGCGCGCGGCCGCGCCGATCGCCAGGCCGGATTCGCCGACCCGCGACGAATCGCCCGTGATCGTGATGATTCGGCCGCTGCCTTTCTGACGCTCCAGATGAGGCAACGCCGCATGCGTGCAGTTCAGCGTGCCGTACAGGCAGACGTCGATCTGCTTGCGCCATTCGTCCGGGTGGGAATCGAGAAAGCGCTTGCGGATGACGAGCCCGGCATTGTTGACAAGGATGTTGAGACCGCCGAAGACCTCGACGGTCTCGTCGATCATCTGATCCACGGCCCGACAGTCCGAGATGTCGCAGCCGATCGCCCGCCCTCGCCCACCTTGCGCGCGGATCTCGTCCACGACCGCTTCCGCCGCGGCCTTCGATCCGTGATAGTTGACGACGACACTCGCACCCTCGGCAGCCAGGCCCAGTGCGATTTCACGGCCCACGTCCCGGGCGCCGCCGGTGACGAGCGCGACCTTTCCGTCAAGTCTGAATTCCATCTTGTTGCTCCTTGATTGATTCAATGGGGGATGAATGAATGAGGCGATACAGGCGCTCGGGCGTCACCGGCAATTCCGATATGTCGACGTTCAGCGGCGACAGCGCATCGGCGATCGCATTCGCAATGGCCGCGGGCGAGCCGATCGTCCCGCCCTCGCCCATGCCGCGAAAGCCGCCCAGCGTATTCGGTGCCAGTTTCTCGAGGTGCACGAGATCCAACGTCGGGACTTCCGGTGCCGAGGGCAGCAGGTAATCGACCAGGCTCGCGGTCAGCAGTTGGCCGTCGGCGTCGTACACGACTTCTTCGAGCAGTGCCGCACCGATGCCCTGCGCCACGGCGCCACGCGTCTGCCCCGCGACGATCAACGGATTGATCACCCGTCCGCAGTCCTCCGCGATCACGTATCGCTGAACATGAACGCCATACGTGTCGGGATCGATTTCCACCTGAACGAGATGCGTCGACGAACTGGTCGTGCCTACCACCGGGTCGTACACCCGACTGACGCAAAGGTTCTCCCGGAACTCCAGCGGCACGCGTCCCATTTGCGAATAGAGCGCCTTTGCCAGCTCAGCGAACGTGAGACGGGCGTCGCGCCAGCGCACGCGAATGACGCTCTCGACCACGTCGAGATCCTCCGGCGACACGTCGAGCAGGTGGCCTGCGACGCGCAGCATCCGTGCACGCAGCTCGCGCGCTGCCAGCATTCCCGCCCCGCTGCTGATGACGGCCGTCCGGCTGGCATAACTGCCGGTACCGTGCGGTACGGCGGCACTATTGCCGGTGATCACGCGCAGATCTTCGATGCGCGCGCCGAGTTCGTCGGCCAGCACCTGAGCGAGTGTCGTCTCGTGCCCCTGACCATGCGATGCGCAGCCGAACGATGCCGTGACCGCTCCGGTCGAATCGAGCTGGATCACGCACGTATCGGTGCCGGTGTTGATCGGCATGCCTGGCGATGCCGAAATGCGCGAGCCGATGCCGGACAGTTCCGCATAGCAGGCGACGCCGATACCGACCCAGCGCCCTTCGGCACGCGCCTGCGCCTGTGCCTGCCTCGCGGCGGAGTAGTCGAATCGCTCCTTGGCTGCCTCGAGTCCTTCGATGAACGCCGATTGATCCCACACGATGCCGACCGGCGTCCGATACGGGAACTCCTCGGGACGCACAAGGTTGCGCAACCGCAACTCCGTCGGGTCCACTCCGAGACGCTTTGCCGCCAGATCCATCAGGCGCTCCATCGCGAATGTCGAAGTCGGGCGTCCGACGCCGCGATAGGGTCCGGTCGGCGCCTTGGGTGTCGTCACCCCGCGAACGTGTCCTTGATACGCGGGGACCCGGTACGGCCCGGGCAGAAAACTGATGACCTGTACCGGCTCGATGCCGGCGGTCCATGGATAGATCGAATACGCGCCCACATCGCCGATCACTTCGGCACGCAGCCCCAGAATCCGGCCATCGCTATCCAGTGCGAGTTCGGCATCGACCCGTTCGTCGAAGGCCTGGCTCGTCGACAGCATGTCCTCGAGCCGATCACCGCTCCAGCGCACCGGGCGCCCGACCTTTCGCGCGAGCACGCATACGAGCATCTCCTCCTGATAGACCGAGGTCTTGCCGCCGAATCCGCCCCCGACATCGGGCGCGATGACCGTCAGCCGGTTGCCCGGCATGTCGAGCAGATCCGCCATCGCGTCGCGCACGATGCCCGGTATCTGGCTCGACGTGTAGAGCGTCAGGGCGTCCCGGCCCGGATCCACTTCCGCGATATAGGTGCGCGGCTCCATCGCGGTCGGCATCTTCCGGTGAAACCGGAACCGGCCGCCAACGGTGACGGGCGCGTTCGCGAATGCTTCGTCGATCTCACCGCGCACGAACCGTCGTTCGACCAGCACGTTGCTCGTCAACCCGTCGTGCAGCAGTGGCGCGCCAGGCTGTGCCGCCGCCTCGGCATCGGTCTCGACCGGCAGCGGTTCGTATTCGATCTCGATCGCATCCCGCGCATCCTCGGCCAGATAGCGGCTATCGGCGAGCACCGCGGTGACCGGTTCGCCAACGAAGTGCACGACACCGTCCGCCAGCGCATGAATCGGCGTGGGCTGATAATCCGCCATGCGCGATACCGCGACAGCCGGCTTGACGAGGCCAGCCAGATCGGCCCACGCATAGATGCCGAATACACCTTCCATGCCGCGTGCAGCGTCGGCACGCACGGCGCGGATGCGCGCATGCGCCTGGTCGCTGCGCACGATCGCGAGATGAAGTGCATTTCCGGCCGGCCGATCGTCGACATAACGTCCGAGTCCGGTGAGCAGTCTCGCGTCCTCGAATCGGCGCACCGGCCGCCCGACAAAACCGCCGCGCGGCTGTTCGTCGATGCCGACATCGGCGTCCGGCGGCGCGCCAGGATCACGACGCGGCTTACTCATACGCGTGAGCCCCCTTGCGAAGCGTCTCCCACTGTTGCGGATCGTGGCCGAAGATCACGCTCGCGCCATCTCGTTCGAGCCTCCGGACTTCGTTGAGAGATGACAACGCGGCATCCGAGTCCCACGTGTTGCGCGGCATCACTTCGCGCGTCAGATTCTCGCGCAGCGCAACGGCGTCGGCAGCAAGCAGGAAGGCGCCGTCACGCTCCAGCGTCGCGAGCATGCCCATGCTCCCTGGCGTATGCCCCGGCAACGGGACCAGCAGCATCTTTCCATCGCCGAAGACGTCGCGCTCCCCGTCGATGAGTTCGGTCGGCATCGGATGCTGCCAGTCGGCGGGAATGTAGCCGCGTTGCAGTGCCTCCTCTCCCTGGGCGGCAGCCAGCTCCTTTGCATGACAGAAGAACGTCGCTCTCTTGAAGAACGCATTGCAGCCGCAATGATCGGAGTGCAGATGGGAGTTGACGACTACATCGACATCGTCCGGCCCGAGCCCGAGCGTTTTCAACTCCGAGATGACGTTGTCTTCCGGTCCGGCGATCGGCGTCATGGCCTTCGCCATCGCCCCCCAGCGAGCGGCGGCAGCGTCGACGACCTGCGGATGGCATCCGGTGTCGAACAATACGTTTCCCTGACCATGCCGAAACAGCATGCATGCCACCGGCAGATCGATCGTTTCGCTTCGCTCGGCTTCCGGCAGATAGACACTCTTGCGCATCCGGAGCCGGCCGCCATTCAGAACATGCATTTTCATCGTTGGTTATCCTCGGTTGGCTCGGATCCGGCGGCCTGCCGCAATGCGTCGCGCGCCGTTACGCAAATACGGACGGCTTCGACGATGCCCTGGTAGCCGGTACAGCGGCAAAGATTTCCGGACAGCGCGTCGCGAATCTCGTCATCGCTGTCGAGCGGGTATTTCTGCAACGCATCGGTGCAGGTCGCCAGCATGCCGGGCGTACAGAACCCGCACTGAAGGCCATGATGTTCACGGAACGCCTCCTGCAGCGGGCTCAGCGAATCGGGCGTGCCCATGCTCTCCACGGTACGCACGTCGCAACCGTCGGCCGAGATCGCCAGCATCAGGCAGGACCGCACGCTATCGCCGTCGACGATCACCGTGCAAGCCCCGCATACGCCGTGCTCGCAACCGACGTGCGTGCCGGTCAGCGACAGGTCGTGTCGCAAGAAATCGGACAGAAGCAGGCGCGGTTCGACGCTGCACTCGACGACCGTGCCATTGACGATCATCCAGACGGGCTTGCGGGCACTGTCACGTTCGGTCATTGCGCGACTCCTGAAGCACGGCACCATGCGCTGCGTATCGCGCGCCGCGCCAGCACGCCCGCGAGATGGCGGCGGTACGCCGGCGAAGCATGCAGATCCATGGCGGGAGACAGTCCGTCACACGCGATTTCCGCCGCCTCCTCCACGAGCGCGTCGGACAACGGCTTGCCGCGCAGGATCGCTTCCGAGTCACTGCGCCGCAACGGCGTGTCGCCTACTCCCATCATCGCGACGCGCGCATCGTGAATGACGCCGTCGCGGACATCTAGCAGCACACCCACGGCGGCCAGCGCAAAGTCGCCTGCGCGACGCGAGAATTCCTCGAAACACCAGCCGGTCCCGGGCTTCACGCCCGGAAAATCGACGCGAACGACCATCTCGTCATCGTCGAGCCTCGTCGTGAGTGGCGCGATGAAGAAATCGGCCGCCGCAATCCTGCGCTCGCCGCGGGGCGAACGCGTGACGATCGTCGCATCCAGCAATCGCGCCAGCATCGGCAACTCCGCAGCCGGATCGGCATGCGACAAGCTTCCGCCGATCGTGCCGCGATTCCGGATCGCGAGGTGGGCGACATGGCGCATCGTGTCAGGAATGATCGGAAAACGTCGGGCGACCTGGCGCGACGTCTCGAGCACGCGGTGACGCGTCAGCGCACCCACCGCGAGTCCGCCGTCATCACGCTCGCGCACGTAGTCGAGTTCAACCAGTTTGCGGATGTCGACGATCATCGCGGGACGAACGACCCGAAAATTCAGCATCGGCATCAGGCTTTGGCCGCCGGCCATCAATTTCGCATCGCCGCGGCAGGCCACCAGCACGGCGATCGCCTCGTCGACGGAGTCCGGGCAACAATAGTCAAACGGTGCCGGTTTCATCGTTTCCTCCGTCAACGTCCCTGGAATTTCGCCGAGCGCTTTTCCGCGAACGCGGCCCGGCCTTCCCGATAGTCGTCGCTGCTGGCTGCCGCCGCGATCATTGCTTCGGCTCTATCGAGATCCAGCGCGCCGGTGCCCATTGCCATCCCGTTCAGCTGGTATTTCGCTCCCGCCAGGCTCAGCGGCGCGTTGGCCGCCATCGTTCTCGCGAACGCGCGCGCATCGGCCATCGGATCGCTCGTCCTTGCGCGCGACTTGCCGCCGGTCACACGCTGCCACCACGAGAGCGGCGCGACCTGCGCGTCGTCTCCGGCAATCCGGTCCACGAATCCGATGTCGCGTGCCGCACGCGCATCAAATCGCTCTGCGCCGTAGAGAATCTTCTTTGCTTGCGACACCCCCACCAGCGACAACAGCTTGCGCGTCCCACGCACGCCGTAGATGATGGACAGGCGCGCCGCAGGAATGCCGAACGTGGCGTCGGGAGCCGCGAAGCGGAAGTCGCACGACATCGCCAGATGCGCGCCTCCGCCCAGGCAGTAGCCCCGCAATACGGCAATGGTCGGCTTCGAGATGTTCGCGATCGCATCGCAGCACGCATCCACCGCAATCTCGTACGCGTTCGCCTGGCCAGCGTCGGCGCGCACTTTCTCGAACTCGGAGATGTCGGCGCCGGCACAGAAGTCGTCGCCCGCGCCTGTCAGCAACACGGCCCGCACCTCGGGATTTCGTTCGAGAGCGGTCATGATCGACGGCATCGCAAGCCACATCCCGTATGTCATCGCGTTGCGACTGCGCGGCCGGTTCAAGGTGACGACCGCAATCTGATCGGAGATCCACACCTTGATCTTCTCGGTCATCAACGCATCCGTCACCTCCGCCTGAAGATCGGTCAACGGGACCGCGGGTGCGCCGTCCGCCCCGGAGGAGCGAGCCTGCGGCGCAGCGCTGCCGACGGATTCCACGCGTTGCCGCGGCGCCGCGGGTTCGGCGGCGATGGCCAATTCCGCGTGAGCCGGCGCAACGAGCGGACGCTCGATCGACACAGCCGCCATCAGTGCATCGACGCCCATCGTCGATGACAACGTCTCCTGTTCGCCATTGGCCACTTTCGTGCCGACCTGCCTCGCGAACAGGTCGAAGAAATCATCGGCCGACTTGCGCGCCGCCGCATCGATCATTCGCGAGCCCAACTGCGCCAGCTTGCCGCCGACGTTCGCCTTGACGCCGTATCGAAGCAGCGTGACATCCTGCTCCAGCGCTTCGAGCGCCACGTCGATGTCAGCACGCGCGAAGCCTGCCGCGCCGCCGGACCCTTCACCCGTCAGCGTGTAACTGACGGGGGCGGCGATATTAGACAAAGTCACCTTGCCGGCGAACCGCGCCTTGATCGGCCCGACCTTCGACACCACCGTCGCGGAAAATTCGTTGTCGGCACTCTTCTCGAGCACTTCGCACCCCGGGATGCTGGCCTGCAGCACCGCCGGATCGTTGAGCGCGTTCCACACGGTCTCGCGGGATGCCTGCAACCGTGCCTCTCCTGCCATTTCCATTTGTTCTCTCCTCCAGGACACCTGTGATGACCGGCGCGTCAGGCCATCAACGACCGCAAGACTTGCCGGACATCGTTCGGAATCGGCACCGGACCGTTCGTTGCCCGATCGACATAGACGTGTACGAACTCGCCGATCGCCGAAGCCGTATCAGCATCGTTGCGAAACAGCGCGACCTCGTAGCGCACGCTACTGTTGCCGAGATGCACGACCTTCATGCCGACGTGGACGACGTCGGGAAAGCCGATCGACGAGAAGTACGTGCAACGCGTGTCGACCACGAGCCCGATGACGGGACTGGTTGCAATATCGAGCACGCCACGTTCGATCAAATGCCGATTGACCGCCGTATCGAAGTACGCGTAATAGACGACGTTGTTCACGTGCCCGTAGGAATCGTTGTCGGACCAGCGCGTCTGGATAGCGCTGAAGTGCGGATATTGGGCGCGACGCGACGGCATTTTTTTCTGGGTCACAGAACCTCCTCGTAGAGCGCAGCCGCATCCTGAAGGGAAATCTCGCGCGGGTTGTTCACGAGCAGACGGGTTTGACGCATCGCGTCTTCCGCCAGTGTCGCGATATCGCCGCGGCTGATACCGACGTCCGACAGCCGCGTCGGCAAGCCGAGCGCCTTCGGCAGTGCAGTCAGTCGCTCGACCAGTGCGTTCGCACGCGCACCGGTATTTCCCGTGACGTCGGGCATCAGAACGGCGGAAAGCTCCGCATACCGGTCGGCCGCAGCATCGAGATTGAAACGCATGATCGCCGGCAGAACGAGCGAGTTCGACAGCCCGTGCGGAACATGAAAACGTGCGCCCACCGGATAGGCCAGCGCGTGCACCCCTGCTACGGGCGCATTGGCGAACGCCAGGCCGGCCAGCATTGCGCCGAGCAGCATTGCCTGGCGTGCGTCGCGATTGATGCCGTTGGCACAAGCCTCGCCGATGTTGGCGCCGAGCAAGCGAAGCGCTTCCTTCGCGAGGCAATCGGAGACCGGATTCTTCAGGCGCTTGCTGGTGTACGCCTCGATCGCATGAACCATCGCGTCGATGCCCGTCGCCGCCGTGACGGCGGGCGGCAGGCTCAACGTCAGATCCGCATCGAGCACGGCGATGTCCGGCAGCAGAACGGGCGAGACAACGCCCTTCTTTTCTCCGTCTCCGGTCGTCACGATAGAAATCGGCGTGACCTCGGATCCCGTTCCCGCAGTCGTGGGCAGCAATACCAGCGGGAGCCGCGGCCCCTTCGCGACGCCCACGCCGTAGACGGCGTCGAGCTTTTCCGTCCGGTGCGCGAGAAGCGCCACCAGTTTCGCGACGTCGAGTGAGCTGCCGCCGCCGATACCGACCACGCAGTCGGCCCGGGCGGACACCGCCGCATCGGCCGCACTATTCACAACGTGAGCCGGCGGATCGGCCTGCACGTCCGCATACACCGTAACGGCCGTGCCGGCTGCCTCGAGGCTATCAAGAGCCGGTTTCAGCAGACCGTTATCGACGATACCGCGATCGGTCACGAGAAAGACCGCGCGACAGCCCAGCCGGCCGACGATTTCCCCAAGGCGGGCCGAGGCACCGGCCTCGACGATCGTAGACCTGTTCGACTGAAACTCAAATGCGTTCAATTTTGCTCCTCCACCCGATCACGGAATCACGGAATCGACGTCAATGTCGTGACGACAAACTAACTTGCATAAGTGGACTATAGTGAGCGGAATTCTGATTTGCAAGTCCCTTGTTCGACAACTTGTCATGTATGACGCCGCGCGGCTATCCAGCCGCGATTTACCGATTTATTGAAGCATTCCGCGCGGATGCGGCCGTCGCTTTCGTGGGGAGCGCAGCCGTTCCAATATGAAATCGCGAACGTAGAGATCGCTTGCATTTCCGATACGTTCCTGGTTGTTGTGTACCGGACATGCCTACACGGTTAACGTCCGCTGCGAGGTCGAATCGGGACGCGGCAAGTCCGCGCGGGCGACTTGATGCACGTGGCGACACGTGCAGTCGATCCGGCGCACCAAACCATGAGGAAGGGGAAAAAGGAGATGACGAGGCAAATCGCCACGCGCGCGGTCCGCCGGCGCGATTTGAACGAGACGCCCAGCCGGCCGCCAGGCCCACCGGGCGAGAAGACAGCCGCCGCCATCCTGATGAATCGATCTGCCGCCGTACGCGCGCTCGGGCGCCACGCGGCACCAAGAAGCGCGAGTCAGGCGACGTCGAGCTCTACCGGCAACGCATACCGCAGCACGTATGACATTTCACGCGGATCGAGTTCGGTGCCGCATTTGTCGCATACGACGATTGCATGAAAATCGTGGTCACACTCTCGGTGCCGGAGTTTCAACGGTGCTTTTCCCCCAGACAGCCACTTGTCACCCCAGGCCATCATCACCAGCAGCGGCCCATACAAGTCGCGGCCCATTTCGGTCAGCCGGTACTCGTAACGCTTCGGCTTCTCCTGATACAGCCGCTTCTCCGCGATACCCTGCTCGACGAGTCGCTGCAGTCGGTCCGACAGGATGTTGGTAGCGATACCCAGGCGCGACTGAAACTCGTCGAAGCGTCGAACACCGTAAAAGAATTCCCGGATCACGAGGAAACTCCAGCGGTCACCGATGATCTGCAACGTTCGCGCGACCGAGCATGGGCGAATGCGCTCGAGAACGCTCACGTCTGAATTCCGGCGCGAACGCTTGCGTTCAGCGATACGCTCCTCACTGCCCGCCCCCGGCCCGTCGCGATAGTGGACGGACCTCGGGTCAATGCCGGCGTGACAGTGTGAGCATGCGACGCGGGGCGTGCAATCGCATTTGCAGGTCTTGTGAATCAGTTTCAACGGAGGCTGCGCGCCGCCCGCAAGCCAACGGTCGCCAAAGGCGAGCAACGCAATCATCGTCGCGTATAAGTCGCGACCCTGCTCCGTGAAACGGTACTCGTAGCGGGCACCGCCCGTCGACGGAAGCTGTTTCCTCAGTATGCCCAGAGTCGTGAATTTCTTGAGCCGCTCCACCAGCGTGGTACGCGGCACCTGCAGGATGCTCTGGAACTGCTCGAATCGCCGGACGCCAAAAAAGCACTCTCGCAGCACCAAAAATCCCCACGCATCCGACAGTATCTCGACTGTTCTCGCAACTGATGAATAGCGCTCGATCGATGCAAAACGTGCATCCGACGCACTGTGGCTCGACGATTCGAGCATGGTGGGTTTAGCCATAAGTTCATCGAAAAATATTATCTGCCATTCACACAACGCCACACAGGTACGCGCGTGCCTATTCGCTCCGTTGCGGCACCGACGGCGCATCGCGCAGCGCGTGCGACTGCACGACCGGCACACCGTACCGGTGCGAAGTCATCTCCGCCATGATAGCCACCGCGATCTCCGGCGGCGTTCTGGCACCGACGTGAAGCCCGATCGGACCATGAAGCGCTGCAACCTGTGTGTCGGTCAAGTCAAACAGCTTGAGCCGTTCCCGACGCTTCGCGTTATTCGCACGCGAGCCGACCGCTCCCACATAGAATGCCGGGGATTTGAGCGCCTCTATCAACGCCAGGTCGTCGATCTTCGGATCATGCGTCAGCGCAACCACGGCCGTGTTCGGATCCAGGCCGACTCGCTCGATCAGGTCGTCGGGCATTTCGCGAAATACTTCGGTATGAGCCACAGACCATTCCCCGAGGTACTCTTCACGCGGGTCGCAAACGATGACGCGATAGCCCAGCGCCACCGCCATCCGCGCAACATATTCGGACAGTTGCCCTGCACCGATGATCAGCAGGCGATGGCTCGGTCCGTAACATGCGCGCAACGACACGCCGTCGAACGAGGTCGGGGCCGCCGAATCGGTCGGCCTCACGTCGGCTTCGCCGGTATTGGCATTCACGTTGCGGATCACTACCCGGCCACGCCTGACCCATTCCAGCGCCTCGTCAAGGCGCGACGATACCCGGACCGGTTCCACGAGAATCATCAGCGTGCCGCCGCACGGAAGGCCGAAGTGATGGGCGTCGTCCGCCGAGAGGCCGTAGGTTACGACAGTCGGCGTCGAGCCCGAAAATCCGACGCGCCACACGCGCTCGATCAGATCGTCCTCGAGACACCCGCCCGATACGGAACCCTTCACTGCACCGTCGTCACGCAGCGCGACCATCGCGCCGATCGGGCGAGGCGCCGAGCCCCACGTCTTCAGAACCGTGCCGAGCATCACCGCGCGCCCGGCGCGATGCCACATGACGGCAGTTTCCAGTACGTCTCGATCCATGCTATCCAACGCAGTTTCCCTCCACGGCCCTTCCACAGTACGCCAATTAGTTCATTTATGCAAGTCACGCACGCCTGACACACGTGAGAAGGTTTGCCGCTGGTTTCGACTTTGATAGCCCTTGGCACGGAGGGACAGGCTTCGAGTTGCTGCGACAGTTCGGGCAACCGTAGGCCAAAATAAAGTCGTCACCGTTTATGAAGTAAAGATGTCACTTCGCCAGTCTCGGTCGACCGAAAGATGCGAAACCCTTGTGAATCAAGGGATCGCAGCCGCGAACTAAAGTTCTAACCGAGCCCGGCTTCGCGAAGACCAATGTCAATCCCCCTGGAGCGGTGACAGCCGCCGGCCACGCGTTGCGCGGAACCTCCGTTTGAACGGACGATCGTGGCGTAGTGGTAAGGTTCCCTATCCCGCTGTCGCGTCGATCCCGACGCCAGGAACTGCACGCGACAGCGAATGGCGGTTCTGCAGCGACGCAAACGACTCTGAACGACCGAGATGGAATGGACACCGCCGTCCCTTCGGCGACGCAGGGGCCTGCTTGAGCGCCTGAATCAGCGACACGTGCGACGGATGTCGCAGATAGCGCTCCAAGTCGGCTTGGCTATCTAAAGACGACTCCAGCACATAGTCCCTGCAGATCGGCCGATCCAGTTCGTTGGCCGACATGCGCCACTCGCGCACGAATGGGATCTCGGCGTTTAATGCGCTCATTCGCGCAACCAGTTCCTGCTCCAGTTCGGCTTGCCGCCGCACGTCGGCGAGCTTTCGAAACGTCACAATATGCTTCATCACGATGCGGCCTTCCCGTCTCGCGCTGCAATCGCGTAGGCCGGGGCGCCCTGCATCGCGACCGGCCGCAAGAAGCATTCAATCGCCGCATAACCAACCGAGGTCGTCCGCAGGCAGACCGATGTCGGCCACGGACCACCGTGACGCTGAGCGTGCGCGACGACCACTCCGATCGGCACACCGGCGAAAAGGATGCGCCCACCGATCCGCTCGGCTGCGCGTACAGCGCGCGATTGTCCGTCGTGTCCGCGGCCGCGCCCCACAGCGTGACCGTCAGGTGCCCTGCGCGATCGACTGAACCCGCACGACGACGACTGCTGGGCCGAATACCTCTCATGCAAAGCCGAATCACCGATGAGCGCGTCGGCGCGAACCTCGAAGAGCCGCGGCGCGGGGCCCGCTCCGGTCGACGGCTGCGAGATCAACGATAACGTGTCCGGATGACCCGCAAGACGCTCGATGCTAGCGTCGTACGCAGGCGAAAACCTGCCCGTCAGCATCCGATGCGGCGTCTGCATGGCCAATGCTGCGGCCAACTGCAAGACGAAGCGATTGCCTGCATCGTCGTCGAATACGCAGATGATCCACGGACTCATACAGAACCGATAGCAACCGAGTACGATCGACGCCGCCAGCGTCTGCGTCGGTTCCAGTTTTCCGTTCGACAACGCATCCGGCAGGACCATCAGCGTGCTCAGCCATTTGAGCACACCCTGCTCGACTTCCTTCGCGGAACTCGAAACCGCGAAGAGAGATCGTGCTTTTCCTTGTCCGGTAGCGTATCCAGTGTGCCTCTGCGTTCCCGGAGCAGCCCTACCCATGCCTCTACCCACGAATTCACGCAGAACCCATATGTGAATAGCTGAAACGCGGAGAGACGTCGGCGTCAAGAAACATGCCGAATCAATAACTTGCGGACGTTGCAGGCCATCCAAGGAACGCCTCGGAAGCTCCGGGCGGAAGGCAGCAGGAGTCGAACCTACCCGGGAGTGTCTGACACCCCCAACCGGGTTTGAAGCCCGGCCGTACCACCGGATACGAATGCCTTCCGTGGGAAAAAGACTCAAAAGAGCGAGAAGAACAACGAGCGCCTACGCCTGTACACCCACCCAACCGCTGTCAGGCCGCAGGAAGTGAAGATCGCGGTGGAAGCGAGTATACCCAACCCGATCGAAGAACTCGAGAATCTGGATCGCACGCTTGCGGCCGAGCCCGGTCGCATCGCGAAACGTCGCCGCATCGAGCCCGCCGCCGCGCGTCGGCGCGAGATGCGCCACCAGCCCGGCCAGCTCGCGCACGACATCCGCGTGATAGAACAGGTCGCGCACGACCTGGTGCACGTCGCCGCGCCGCGCGAGCTTGCGCAGCAGCATGCGTACGGCCTCCTCGGCCGCGCCCGTGTCGCGCGCCAGATCGCGGACCCACGGCGGATCGAAGCGCCCCGCGTGAATCAGCGGCAGCAGTTGCTGCGCCAGCGCTTCCTCGCGCGCATCGAAACTCACCGAATGCGACGGCAGATGCAGCCACGGCCCGCTTCGCGCCACCTCTTCGCCATCCACCAGCGCATCGACCAGCGCGCGCCACAGCGCATCGCCGACGAGCGGCGCCGCCATCCGCCGCAGGCGCGCCGCATCGAGCCCCTGCTCGTCCGGCACGCGCTCGTGATACGCGCGCAGCGTGTCGATCGCCCGCGCCTGCAGCGCATCCCAGTGCACCCGCGCGATCACCGTGCCGTCGTTCGACGCACGCTCGCGCTGGCCGATCGCCAGTGCGTCGTCCGGCAACGCCAGCGCGTCGGGCGCGAAGCCCGTCAGATGCGTGAGCATCGCGCGTGCGATACCGAGCGGCGCCTGCGCGAGCAGCGCATCGAGCCGCCCTTCGTCGAGCCGCGCCGCCAGCGCGTCGAGCCATGCCCGGCGCGCGGGCGTGCGACGCTTGCGCGCGGGACCGAACGGGTCGAGCACGCGACCGCCGCCGACGGTGCGCGTCGCCTGCGGATTGCGGACGATGAAGCGATCGCCCGGCAGCGCGAACACGGGTTCGTCGAACACCAGTTGCACGCGCATCGTCTGGCCGGCCGCGAGCGTATCGCCGTCGAGCAGCGCGACGTGCGCGACGCGATGCAGCGTGCCGAGATGCACGTGCAGCGGCGCCCAGTGCGTCAGCATGAGCCCCGCATCGGCCAGCAGCGTCAGTTCGACGTCGAGACGCGGCGACGTCGCGACGAGCCGCGCATCCGCGACGGTATCGCCGCGCTCGACGTCCGCACGGTCGACGCCGGCCAGGTTCAGCGCGCAGCGCTCGCCCGCACGGCCCATATCGACCGGCCGGTTCTGCGCATGGATGCTGCGCACGCGCGCCGCGCCGCCGGTGCGCACGACCGCGAGCGTGTCGCCGGTCGCCACGCGGCCCGCGAACGCGGTGCCCGTCACGATGGTCCCCTGCCCGGCAAGCGTAAACACGCGATCGACCGCGAGCCGGAACAGGCCGTCGTCGCGGCGCGCACGCCACGCAAGCGCGGCATCGGCGAGATGACGCTTCAATGCGGCGACGCCCGGATCGTCCTCGCGCGTCGCGCAGGTTTCGAAGATCGGCGCGCCATCGAGCGTCGTGCCATGCAGCCACGCGGCGATCTCGTCGCGCACCGCCGACAGGCGTGCGGCATCGACGCGATCGCACTTCGTCAGCGCGACCGCGCCATGCGCGACGCCAAGCAGTTGCAGGATCGCGAGATGCTCGCGGGTCTGCGTCATCACGCCGTCGTCGGCGGCGATCACGAGCAGCGCGAAGTCGATTCCGCACGCCCCGGCCGCCATGGTATGAATCAGCTTCTCGTGGCCCGGCACGTCGATCAGGCCGAGCACGTCGCCGTTCTCGAGCGGCGTATACGCATAGCCGAGCTCGATCGAGATGCCGCGCGCCTTCTCTTCCTTCAACCGGTCGGTGTCGACGCCCGTCAGCGCCCGCACGAGCGTCGTCTTGCCGTGATCGATGTGTCCCGCGGTACCGACGATCATGCAGCCGGCCCCGCGATCCGCACGCATTGCGCGACGAATGCCGCTTCATCGGCCGCTTCGAGGCAGCGCAGGTCGAGCCGCAGCGCATTGTCGGCGATGCGGCCGATCACCGGACGCGGCCAGTCGCGCAGCCGCTTCTCGAGCTGCGCGAGCGCACGGCCGCCGCGCTTGCCGTCCGGTGTGCGCACGACGAGCCCGGCGCTCGGCAACTGGTCGACCGGCAGCGCACCGCTGCCGATCTGGCTGAACATCGGCTCGACCTGCACGTCGAAGCCGCTGCCGAGCGCGGCCTGCAACGCCGGGCGCACACGCTCGGCGGCCTCCGCGATCTCGCGCTGCGGCCGCGTCAGCAGACGCAGCGTCGTGAGCCGCTCGCGCAGGAATTCCGGCGCCAGGTAGAGCCTCAGCACGGGTTCGAGCGCGGCGAGCGTCAGCTTGCCGACACGCAGCGCGCGCTTGAGCGGATGTTTCTTGATTTTCGCGACGAGCGCGCGATCGCCGACGATCAGGCCGGCCTGCGGCCCGCCGAGCAGCTTGTCGCCGCTGAACGTGACGAGGTTCGCGCCGGCCGCGACGGTTTCCTGCACGGTCGTCTCGTGCGGCAAGCCCCATTGCGACAGATCGGCGAGCGTGCCGCTGCCGAGATCGACCGCGACCGGCAGCCCGTGCTCGCGCGCGAGCGGCGCGAGTTCGGCCAGCGTCACCTCCTTGGTGAAGCCGCTGATCGCGTAGTTGCTGCAGTGCACCTTCATCAGTATCGCCGTGCGCGGACCGATCGCGTCCGCGTAGTCGCGCAGATGGGTGCGGTTGGTGGTGCCGACCTCGCGCAGTTTCGCACCGGCACGGCTCATGATGTCGGGAATGCGGAATGCGCCGCCGATCTCGACCAGCTCGCCGCGCGACACGATCACTTCGCGTTTCGGCGCGAGCGCGGACAACGCCAGCAACACGGCCGCGGCATTGTTGTTGACGACGGTCGCGGCTTCCGCGCCGGTCAGTTCGCACAGCAGATCGTCGATCAGGTCGTCGCGGTCGCCGCGGCGGCCGGTGCCGAGATCGAATTCGAGGTTGACGGGTTGCGTGAGCGCGTCGACCACCGCGCGCACTGCGTCGTCGGGCAACAGCGCGCGCCCGAGATTGGTGTGCAGCACGGTGCCCGTCAGGTTGAACACCGGGCGCACGGTGCCCGTGCTCTGCGCGGCCAGCGTACGGGCGATGACAGCCGCGATGCGCGGCTCGTCGAGCGGTTCGGCCGCCGACGGATCCTGCTGCGCGGCGGAGCGCCAGCGTTCGAGTTCGGCGCGCACCGCGTTCAGCACGCGCGTGCGGCCATAGTCGGCGAGCAGCGGCTGCAGCGGCGCCGACGACAGCACGCGCTCCACCGACGGCACGCGCGCCAGCACGGCATTCAGTTCATTCAAACCCGGTTCGGTCACGTAATGGTGGCTCCAGTTCCATGCGCGGCAGGCAGCCGGCACCGACGCTCGCGCGCCCGCCCCGGCTCCGTACCGTCACTCCGCTTCGTGCGACATGTCCGGCCACAGCAGCGGGTTCGGCGAACTGCGCTGGTAGCCGGCTTCGTTCATCAGCAGGTCGAGCGTGAGGCTCGCGAGATCGTCCGCCAGCGGCTCGAACTCGTAGTCCTTCTCCTGGTAGCCGATCTTGCGATAGCTCTTGCATTCATCGCACGATTCGGCCTTGACGGCTTCGCTGCCGCCCTCGATCCCGTGGTACGCGATGCCCTTGGTCGAGTCGCAGTGCGAACATTTCGTGCGCACCATGTGCCACTCGGTCGTGCACAGCCCGCATTGCAGGAAACGGTAGCCCTGGTACTGGCCGCCGACGCGCACGACGCTCGCGACCGGATGCGTGCCGCACACGGGGCACAACCCCGGCTGGTCGAGATACGGAACGTCGGCCGGTGCAACGCGGCTCGCGAGATCGGTCCAGACGACCTGCAGCGCGGCCATCAGGAACGGCGCGGTGGCCGGGTCGACTTCGGCGAAGCGCAGCGCGAGGATCGCGTCGGCCTGCGCGTCGAGTTCGGCGGGCGCGATCAGGCGCAGCCGGTCGAGCAGCTTCGCGAGCGACGGATTGACGAGCCCTGCGCTTTCGACGCGGTCGAGCAGCTCATACAGCACGGCCCGCCACTGCGGGTTGCGCTCGCCGTCGAGCGCCGGCACGAGCGGCATCGAATGCTGCTGTGCCCGCGCGATCGCTTCAGGCGACGGCATCGGCAGGTTCAGCGCCTGCAGTGTCGCGTGCTGCGCATCGGCAACGGTCGCCATCAGCCGCAGGTAACCGCTGATCGGGTTCAGGTCGGCGAGCTTGCGCAGCCGGGCGGCGCGCGCCGCGAACACGGTGCCGCGCTCCGGCAGGCGAAAGCGCGGAATGGCCGAATGATCGAGCGCCGAGATCTCGGTCGGTTCGAGAATGCGTTGTGTCACAAATATGTCATCCAAAGAAACAAGCGCCGACGAGTCGGCGCTTTCGGGCGATTCCGGCGAAGGAACGGAGCGATTTCGCCGCGATCGGCTAACCGCCCCGCTCCGGTGCGTTACTTCACGCTTTCACGGAACCACTTCGGGTGATGCTTGCGGGCCCAGCCCAGCGTGACGGTGCCGCGCACCATCGCCCCGATCGAGCCCTTCACCCACAACGCCGCGTAAATGTGCACGATGATGCTCGCGATCAGCACGAAGGCCGCCACGGCATGCACGACGGCCGCCGCGCGAATCACCCCGATCGGGAAGTAGAACGAGAAGTAGCGCCGCCAGATCACGATCCCCGACAGCAGGAGCAGCAGCAGGCAGGCCACCAACGTAAAGAATAGCAGCTTCTGTCCGGCGTTATAGCGCCCGACGGGCGGCAGCTTGTCTTCCTGGTTGGTCAGCACGTCGCCGATCTGCTTCAGCCATTGACGGTCGTCCGCGTCGAGCGCGTTGTGGTGCCAGAAGCGCACCACGAGAATCGCGAACGACACGAACATCACGAGACCGACGAACGGATGCAGGATCCGCGTCCACTGGCCGCCGCCGAACAGCGCGGTGAGCCAGAACATCGACGGATGGAACAGCGCGAGCCCGGACAGCGCGAGCAACACGAACGTGATCGCGGTGATCCAGTGGTTCGTGCGCTCGTTCGGCGTGTAGCGGACGATCAGGTTGGGGTCGTCGTGCTTCATTTTGCGTCCTCCTTGATGCGTCGCGCTTCGTCGCGGGCGGCGGCTTCTTCCGCGTCGCTGACCTCGTTCGGACCGACCCGGGTGTAGTGGAAGAACCCGGCCAGCGCGGTCAGCGCAAGGCCGGCGACCGCGAGCGGCTTCGCGATCCCCTTCCACAGCTTCACCATCGGGCTGATCGACGGATTGTCGGGCAGCCCGTGGTACAGCGACGGCTTGTCCGCGTGGTGCAGCACGTACATCACGTGCGTGCCGCCGACGCCCTGCGGGTCGTACAGCCCCGCATGCTCGAAGCCGCGCTCCTTCAGGTCCTCGATCCGCTCGGCCGCGTGCTGCTTCATGTCCTCCTTGGTGCCGAACACGATCGCGCCGGTCGGGCAGGTCTTCACGCAGGCCGGTTCCTGGCCGACCGCGACGCGGTCGGAACAGAGCGTGCACTTGTATGCGCGATGATCCTTCTTCGAGATCCGCGGAACGTTGAACGGGCAGCCGGTCACGCAATAGCCGCAACCGATGCAGTTCTCCTCGTGGAAATCGACGATCCCGTTGTTGTACTGCACGATCGCGCCCGGCGACGGGCACGCCTTCAGGCAGCCCGGATCCTCGCAGTGCATGCAGCCGTCCTTGCGGATCAGCCACTCGAGGTCGCCTGCCGGGTTCTCGTATTCGGCGAACCGCATCACCGTCCACGAGTGCTCGGACAGGTCGGCCGGGTTGTCGTAGACGCCGACGTTGGTGCCGACCTCGTCGCGCAGGTCGTTCCACTCCATGCACGCCGTCTGGCATGCCTTGCAGCCGATGCACTTCGAGACGTCGATCAGCTTCGCGACGCTCCCGGTCACCGGTTCGCGCGCCGTGGGCGGCGGCGTCGTGGTGGCCGAGACGCGCTTGATATCCAGCGATTGCAATGCCATCTCTTCCCCCTTACGCCTTTTCGACCTTCACCAGGAACGACTTGAATTCCGGTGTGTACGAGTTGCCGTCGCCCACGGACGGAGTCAGGGTATTGGCGAGATAGCCGGGCTTCGTCAGTCCCTTGAAGCCCCAGTGCAACGGGATGCCGACGGTCTGGACCTTCTTGCCTTCGATCGTCAGCGGCTTGATCCGCTTCGTGACGAGCGCGACCGCGACGATGTGGCCGCGCTTGGACGACACCTTCACGCGATCGCCGTGCGCGACGCCGACTTCCTTCGCGAGGTCTTCGCCGATCTCGACGAATTGCTCGGGCTGGATGATCGAGTTCAGCCGCGCATGCTTGGTCCAGTAGTGGAAATGCTCGGTCAGCCGGTACGTCGTCGCGACGTGCGGGAACTCCGACACCTTGCCGAACGACGCGCGGTCGTCCGGGAACACGCGGGCGGCCGGGTTGTTCAGCGCCTGCGGGTTGTCAGGGTGCAGCGGGTTCGCCGCGAGCGGCGTCTCGAACGGCTCGTAGTGCTCGGGAAACGGCCCTTCGTTCATGCCCGCGCGGGCGAAGAAACGCGCGACACCTTCCGGGTTCATGATGAACGGCCCCATCCCGTTTTCGGGCGATTCGTCCGCCTTGAAGTCGGGAATGTCGGCCCCCTTCCACGCGCTGCCGTTCCAGCCGATCAGCTTGCGGGTCGG
This sequence comes from Burkholderia sp. Bp8998, assembly GCF_003854235.1. Taxonomy (NCBI): domain Bacteria; kingdom Pseudomonadati; phylum Pseudomonadota; class Betaproteobacteria; order Burkholderiales; family Burkholderiaceae; genus Burkholderia; species Burkholderia sp. Bp8998. Next base: position 540,785 of record NZ_QTQF01000001.1, on the reverse strand, counting down.
GTCGAACGGCTTGCCGCTCGTGTCGCACGAGGCGCGGTTGTACAGGATCCGCCGGTTGGCCGGCCAGGCCCACGCCCAGTTCAGCGTCTGGCCGATGCCGGTCGGGTCCGAGTTGTCACGCCGCCCCATCTGGTTGCCGGCCTGCGTCCACGCGCCGCAGAAGATCCAGCAGCCGCTCGCGGTCGTGCCGTCGTCCTTCAGCTGGGCGAACGCGGCGAGCTGCTCGCCCTTCTTCACAACGGTCTTGGTCGGATCCTTGGGATCGGGCAGATCGGCGAGCGCGCGACCGTTGTACTCCATCGCGAGTTCTTCGGGCGTCGGGCTTTCCGGGTTCGCGTACGGCCAGGTCAGGTTGACGATCGGATCCGGATACTTGCCGCCGTCCGTCTGGTACATCTTGCGCATGCGCAGGAACAGCCCCGACATGATCTCGAGGTCGCTCTTCGCCTCGCCCGGCGGCTCCGCGCCCTTCCAGTGCCATTGCAGCACGCGGCTCGAACTGACGAGCGAGCCGTTTTCCTCCGCGAAGCAGGTGGTCGGCAGACGGAACACCTCGGTCTGGATCTTCGACGCATCGACGTCGTTGTAGTCGCCGTGATGCTTCCAGAACTCGGACGTCTCGGTGGCGAGCGGATCCATGATCACGAGCCACTTCAGCTTCGCGAGGCCTGCCGCCGTCTTCACTTTCGACGGCGCCGCCGCGAGCGGGTTGAAGCCCTGGCAGATGTAGCCGTTCATCTTGCCGGCATTCATCAGCTCGATCGCCTGCAGCAGGTCGTACTGCTTGTCCAGCTTCGGCAGGTAGTCGTAGCCCCAGTTGTTCTCGGCGGTCGCCGCATCGCCCCACCACGACTTCATGAAGCTGACGTGGAAGGCCTTGTAGTTCTTCCAGTAGCTCAGCTGGTTCGGCCGCAGCGGCAATTGCACGCGCTTCTTGATGTAGCCGTCGAAATCCTGCTCGGCCTGCATCGGCAGCGTCATGTAGCCCGGCAGCAGGTTCGACATCAGCCCGAGGTCGGTCAAGCCCTGGATGTTCGAGTGGCCGCGCAGCGCGTTCATCCCGCCGCCGGCGATGCCGATGTTGCCGAGCAGCAGCTGCACCATCGCGCCGGTGCGGATCATCTGCGCGCCGATCGAATGGTGGGTCCAGCCGAGCGCGTACAGCACCGTGCCGGCGCGGCCGGGAACGGCCGTCGTCGCGAGCATCTCGCACACCTTCAGGAATTTCTCCTTCGGCGTGCCGCACGTTTGCTGGACCATGTCCGGCGTATAGCGCGCGTAGTGCTGCTTCAGCAGGTTGACCACGCAGCGCGGATGCTGCAGCGTCGGGTCGACCTTCACGAAGCCGTCGTCGCCGCGCTCGTAGTCCCAGCTCGATTTGTCCGGATACGCGTGCTTCTCGGCGTCGTAGCCGGAATAGATGCCGTCGTTGAACGCGAAATCCTCGCGCACGATGAACGAGAAGTCCGTGTAGTTCTTCACGTACTCATGCTGGATCTTGTCGTTCGTCAGCAGATAGTTGATGACGCCGCCCAGGAAGACGATGTCGGTGCCGGTGCGGATCGGCGCGTAGTAGTCGGCCACCGAGGCCGTACGCGTGAAGCGCGGGTCGACGACGATCAGCCGCGCCTTGCGGTGCGCCTTCGCCTCCGTTACCCACTTGAAACCGCACGGATGGGCCTCGGCTGCATTGCCGCCCATCACGAGAATCACGTCCGCGTTCTTGATGTCGACCCAATGGTTCGTCATCGCTCCACGGCCAAACGTCGGGGCAAGACCTGCCACCGTCGGGCCATGTCAGACACGCGCCTGATTGTCGAATGCGAGCATTCCCAGACTGCGGACAGTCTTGTGCGTGAGGTAGCCGACTTCGTTGCTGCCCGCCGACGCGGCCAGCATGCCGGTGGTCAGCCAGCGGTTGACCTTCGCGCCGTCTTCCGCCGTCTCGACGAAGTTGGCGTCGCGGTCGGCCTTCATCAGCTTCGCGATCCGGTCGAGCGCGTCGCCCCACGAGATCCGTTCCCACTTGTCCGAGCCCGGCGCCCGGTATTCGGGATGCGTCAGGCGGCTCGGGCTGTGGATGAAGTCGATCAGGCTCGCGCCCTTCGGGCACAGCGTGCCGCGATTGACGGGATGGTCGGGATCGCCTTCGATATGGATGATGCTCGGCTGCGCGTTCTTCGCGCCGTCACCGAGGCTGTACATCAGGATGCCGCAACCCACTGAGCAATAAGGACAGGTGTTGCGCGTTTCGACGGTGCGCGCCAGCTTGTACTGTCGGACCTCGGCAAGCGCTTCCGTCGGAGAAAAGCCCATCAGGGCAAGACTCGATCCGGCAAGCGACGTGGCCGTCACCTTCAGGAACTGGCGCCGGGACATTTGTAGCATGATGGTCTCGGCGTTTTTGTGGGGTGAGGTGAAACTGAAAGGAATTATAGACAGTTCAGGCAACTATGATCGAATCCTCGGATCAATACCGATTTGTCTGATCCACCGACGTCCCGCGTTCAACGCACAACCGAACCGTCATGAAACGACCGATCACGTCCGAAGCCACCCGTCTCGCGCAACAACAGGCCAACTGGGCACTCAACGCGTTCAAGCGCTTCTCCTCCGACCGCTGCTCGGCGATGGCCGCGAGCATCGCATTCTTCTCCGCGTTCTCGCTCGCGCCGACGCTCGTGATGGTGATCGCCGTGGCCGGCTGGTTCTACGGCGACGACGCCGCGCGCGGCCAGGTGTTCGAGCAGGCACACCAGTTGATCGGCGACGATGCGGCGGCCAGCATCCAGACGATCGTGCAGAACGCGCATCGCGCGGGCGAGCGCGGCGGCATCGCGACGCTGATCTCGTTCGCGGCGCTCGCGCTCGGCGCGTCGGCGACGTTCGCGTCGCTGAACACCGCGCTGAGCGTGATCTGGCCGAGCACGGAAAGCCGCTGGTCGAGCATGCTCGGGCTCGTGCGCGTGCGGCTGATCTCGTTCGGGCTCGTGCTCGGCGTCGCGTTCCTGCTGATCGTGTCGCTCGTGCTCGATACCGTGATCACGTTCGTCGGCACCTGGCTGCTCGGCGATTCACCGTACGTCGTGGTCACCAACCTGCTGCAGTTCTTCGTCGGCATCGCGGTGCTCGCGGGCGCGTTCGCCGCGCTGATGAAGTTCCTGCCCGATGCGCGCGTCGCATGGCACGACGCGATGATAGGCGGGATCGTGTCCGCGATCCTGTTCTCCGGCGGCAAGAAGCTGTTCGCGCTGTATCTCGCGCGTGCGGGCACGGCAAGTGCGTTCGGCGCGGCCGGATCGTTCGCGGTCCTGCTGATGTGGCTGTACTTCTCGGCGGCCGTGCTGCTGCTCGGGGCGGAATTCGCGGCCGCGCGCGGCGATGCGCATCGCCGCACCGGCAACGGTGCGGCCGTGTCCGCGCCGACGGATCGCGCCGCCGACCGTGCAAGCGACGACTGATTCCTCACTGATTCCTCACGCATTGCTTCCCGCGCGGCCGCATCGCACACGCCGCATCGTCGCCCTACGCGACTGCCTTCCTTTTCGCAACCACCCCGCCCGCCGCGCGTTGATGCGCTCGTTGCATCGGCGCGCGAGGCAAGCCGCAATGGCAAACGTTTGCACACCCCGATTTCCGTGCGCCAACCGGCCAAACTCGCCCCTCCGGTGCCGGACGCACCGCCTGTTGCAACAATCGCAGCGCAGCAATTGTCAACTATTTCAAAAAGAGGAACAGTTCTTGATGTGCTTGATATATATGAACTTTTTCTCGCTGTTACCTTTTCGAGACACTTTATTTTTTAAGCTTTCTTGCATGTATGGCACTGAGCTATTCTCCAATCCGCAACAAATAACGAATGACGAATCACTTGCGTGGAGATACTCAACGATGAAGAAACTCGCTCTCTCGACCCTCTCGCTCGCCCTGCTGGGCGCCGCTGGCGCTGCTCACGCTCAGTCGAGCGTGACGCTGTACGGTGTGATCGACACGTCGATTGCATGGGTTCACGGCAATAACGGCCAGGCCAACAACTCGTGGCAAATGCTGTCGGGCAACCTGCAAGGCAGCCGTTGGGGCCTGAAAGGCGCTGAAGACCTCGGCGGCGGCCTGAAGGCGATCTTCCAGTTGGAAAACGGTTTTGATCCGGGCACGGGCCACCTGAACCAGGGCGGTCGCATGTTCGGTCGCCAGGCATACGTCGGCCTCGAAAGCAGCCAGTACGGCACGCTGACGCTCGGCCGCCAGTACGACCCGCTGGTCGACCTGGTCCAGGCAGTCACGGCTGACAACTACTTCGGCAGCGTGATGGCAACGCCGGGCGACGTCGACAACAACGACAACTCGCTGCGCGTCAGCAACGCAATCAAGTACACGTCGCCGGTCTGGGCAGGCTTCCAGGTCGAAGGCATGTACGCACTCGGCGGCGTCGCAGGCAAGACGGGCGCAGGCCAGACGTGGTCGGTCGCAGCTGCATACAACAACGGCCCGGTCGGCGTTGCAGCAGGCTACTTCTACGCAGCCAACCCGTCGCCGACGACGGCGGTGGGCCGTGCAGGCTGGGGTTCGACGACCTCGGATAACATCATCGACGGCCCGATCAACTCGGGTTACGCAACGGCGAAATCGATCGCGATCGCGCAAGTCGCAGGCCAGTACGCGCTCGGCCCGGTGACGTTCGGCCTCGGCTACAGCAACGCACAGTACAAGCCGGATGCATTCTCGGGCTTCGGTTCGACCGAAAAGTACAACACGGGCCGCGCGTTCGTGACGTACCAGGTCACGCCGCCGCTGCTGCTGGGCCTCGGCTACTCGTACACGAAGGCAAGTGGCGACACGGACGCGAAGTACCACCAGATCGGTATCGGTGCGGACTACTCGCTGTCGAAGCGCACGGACATCTACCTGGTTGGCGCATACCAGCACGCGAGCGGCACCCAACGCGTCGACGCCACCACGACGCAAGCCGCGCAAGCGTCGATCGCTTCGTACGGCTACGCCGGCAAGAGCTCGGCCGAACTGGTCGCACTCGGCATTCGCCACAAGTTCTAAGAAGTACGTTTCCGGTGTGCATGGCGTCTTCGACGCCATGTCGCCGAACTGCAAAACCAGTCACCGGTTTCGGCCGTGGCTGGTTTTTTTTCGTCCGTTGCCGGCGCTGCCGTGGCGGGCCGCGACCGTGGCCGGAACTTGGGTACGGCAGCCGGCCGGGAGCGGCTCCTGGACCGCCTGTCGCGCGCTGGAAGCCTATCCGGAGGCATCCGGACAGCCCTCGCCATCCGACGGCCGCATACGGTCGCTCAGGCGCACGCCGCCCCGGTCGCCACCGCGCTGACCACCTCGTGTCCCCCTGACGCGCGACAACGGGATCGGCATCGCCACGGACACATGTCCGTCCACCCTGCCGATTTCGATACCGTGCCGCGAAGCACTATGCTTCGACGTGTCGATTTCGACGACCTTCGTTCGTCGTATCGATGGCGGCACACGGATTGCCCCGTTCCTCACCGACACCCGACAGGAGACGCTCCATGACGATTCAGAAGATCACGCCGTTCCTCTGGTACTCGACGGAAGCCGAAGAAGCCGCGGCCTTCTATGCGGGCATTTTCCCGAACTCGCGCGTCGTGCGCGTCACGGCGGTGTCCGGCACCAGCGGCACCCGGATGGTCGAGTTCGAGCTGTTCGGGCAACCGTTCATCGCGATGAGCCACCCGCGCACCGAGACGTTCAACCACGCGATCTCGCTGATGATCAGTTGCGTCGACCAGGCGGAACTCGACCGCTACTGGAGCGCGCTGCTCGACAACGGTGGCACGGCTGACGGCTGCGGCTGGCTGCGGGACCGCTTCGGTGTCTCGTGGCAGATCGTGCCCGACGCACTGATCCCGATGATGGCCGACCGCGACGCGGTCAAGGCGGCGCGTGTGGCCGCGGCCATGATGCAGATGACGAAGTTCGACGTCGCCGCGCTGGAAGCCGCATACGCAGGCACGGCGGGCTGACGAAGCGACGGGCGCCACACGCCCTTCGCCGGGCATCGGCGCATTGCGTGACGCGCAGTCGGCGCATGACCGCGTTCATCGACGGGATTGCATCGCGCCGCGACGCAATCGCGGACAACGACCGTTCGCACCTTCATCAACAACATCGCCAGATCGTGATCGACGCACGCCGGCTCGACGATGCCCGCGTGCAGATCGCGGCGCAGCCACTCGCCGAACCGCAGCGCGCGCCGGGCCGGACGACGCCACGTCACCACGCACGACGATGGTCACTTCCAGCGCGCGCATGGGTGCCACGCTTCCCGGCGGCGCGAACACATCGAGCGATCGCCGCATTCATGACGGGCGACACCGACACCGCCGCGCGATTTGCGCAGCGCAATAAAAATCCCCGCACGCTTTCGCGTACGGGGATCGTCGGACATCGCAACGGCCACCGACATGCATTCGGCGGCCGTTAGGCGGCATTACGCAGCCGCGTCCTTCAGCTTCTTCAGCGCACGTGCCTTCACGCGCACGCTGGCCGGCTTTGCCGGGAACCAGCGCTCTTCGCCCGTGAACGGATCCTTGCCGAAGCGCTTCTTCTTCGCCGGCACGACTTGCGCCGTGATCTTCAGCAGACCCGGCAGCGTGAACTCGCCTGCGCCCTTCTTGTGAACCGAGCCCAGCACGACGTTCTCGAGTGCGACGAGCACTGCCTTGACCGCCTTCACTTCGACAGCTGCGCGCTCAGCGATGTGCGTTGCGAGCGATGCCTTCGTGAACTTGTCCTTCAGCGGCGTCGGAGCGGCCGGTGCTGCCTTTGCGACAGCCTTCTTGGCCACTACTTTCTTCGCGGGCGCAGCCTTTTTGGCAGCCACTTTCTTGGTGGCCGGTGCGGCAGCCTTCTTGGCCACCTTTTTTGCGGAAGTCGCCATGTTTCTCCTACCAGGTGTGGTCGTTGGATACACGAAGCGTGCAACGCGCGCGCTTCAACGCCGGATTCTACAAGCGCCGTGACGCTTCGTGCAGTACTTTTATGCGTTTTCGCGGGGTTTCCCGCAGGTTTTGTTGCGCGCGACCGACTTCGTCGACGCTCGAGGGTCTGTTTTCGCATGGAACGTACATGCGAAAACAGACCCTCGCATCGAAAAGCGCCTTCACGTATACGTCGAAACGCGTCCGCACACGAATTACGTTCGATATTTGCGCACCTATACTGACCTCGCTCAGTGCCCCGGATGCCTTCATGCGCGAAGTCAGATACGTCAAAGGACTCGACGGCCTGCGAGCCCTCGCCGTCATCCTCGTTTTCCTGTCCCACAAGGGCCACGTCCTCGCTGTCGACGTGGGCAAGCTCGGTGTGTGGACGTTTTTCCTCATCAGCGGATTCCTGATCGTCGGCGAACTGCATCGCAATCGTCAGGCGATCGAGTGCAGCACCATGACGCGCCGCCATGCGCTGGCGCTGTTCCTCGCGAAGCGCGCGCTGCGGATCTTTCCCGTCTACTACCTGCTGCTCGCCTCGCTCGCGATCGCGCACGCGCTGTTCTACCAGCGCGGCGTCAATCTCGGGCTCGCGTGGCACGCCACGTTCCTGTCGAATTACTGGATCGGCGTCGTCAAGGACGGCTGGCCGGGCTCCACGTCGCACTTCTGGAGCCTCGCGGTTGAGCAGCAGTTCTATCTGATTGCGCCACTCACGCTGCTCGCGGTGCCGGCCGCGCGCCACATCGCGCTCGGCGTTGCAGCCGTCGCGCTGTGCGCGCTCGCGCATCTCGCGCTCTACGCGGTCGGCGCATCGCCGGTGCTGATCTACGCGTTTTCCCCTTGGAATTTCGCGCTGATCGCACTCGGCGGCGTCGGTGCGATGGCGCTCGCCGATCGCGGCCCGGACGTCGTCCGCCGCATTCCGCCCGGCTGGCTCGGCGCCGCCGGTGTCGTGTTCTTCCTCGCGCTGCCCGCGTTCACGACGCTGCCGGACATCGCAACGGGGCTCGCGGATCTCGGCCTGGCCGCATCGCTCGGCTCGCTGATGCTGTGGATCGTCACCGAACCCGACCATCCGGCCGTGGCACTGCTCGACTGGGCGCCGCTCGTCTATCTCGGCACGATCAGCTACGGCTTCTACCTGTTCCACAACCTGATTCCGGCACGTTTCGGCGAGATGCCCGCGCTGTTCGCGCACGCGCCGATGCCCGGCATCGTCCGGGCAGTGCTGCCGGAACTGCTGCAGTTCGCGCTCGCCGTGCTGCTCGCGCATCTGTCGTGGCGCTATCTGGAAAGGCGTCTGCTCGAGTTCAAGAAGCCGATCGCCGCGATGCTGGCCCGGTACTTCGTCGCGCGGCCGAGCACATCGCCGCACTGAGCAGGGCGCCGGGACGGACGCGACGCGTGCCGCCGCGGCGTCCTGCATCCCACGCACCGCGCGACGCGCACTCGACCCGGCATCGCCACCTGACGGCACACCGGAATCGGCGCGCACGCACCCGGTCGAATCCGCCCGGATTCGGCACCGCCGATCACCCGCCGCTCAACGCTTGCGCGTCGCCCGCACGCAAAAAAGCCCCGGCGCACAAGGCAGCCGGGGCCAACGGAACAACCACCACCTGAAACAACGGAGCAGCGCAGCTGCTTATGCGACAGCAGCCAGCGCGGGCAGACAGGTACGCAGGTACGCCTCGAATTCGCGGCTCACTTCCGGGTGCTGGAGCGCGAGCTCGACGGTCGCCTTGAGATAGCCGATCTTGCTGCCGCAATCGAAACGCGTGCCGTAGTAGCGATACGCGAGCACCTGTTCGTTCGCGAGCAGCGACTGGACGGCGTCGGTGAGCTGCAGCTCGCCGCCGGCACCCGGCTTGAGCTTGCGCAGGTGATCGAAGATCGTCGGCATGAACACGTAGCGGCCGACCACGCCGAGGTTCGACGGCGCGTCCTCCGGCGCCGGCTTCTCGATGATGCCCGACAGCTTGATGATGTCCTCTTCCCACTCGCGGCCCTCGATGACGCCGTACGAGCGGCTGTCCTCGCGCGGAATCGTCTCGACCCCGATCACCGAGCTGTGATAGTGGTCGAACACGTCGACGAGCTGCTTGAGCACCGGCTGTTCGCCGTGCAGCAGGTCGTCGGCGAGAATCACCGCGAACGGCTCGCCGTGCACGAGCTTCTCCGCGCACAGCACCGCATGGCCGAGGCCGAGCGCTTCCGGCTGGCGCACGTAGAAGCAGTTCACGTGGCTCGGCTTGATGCCGCGCACGAGTTCGAGCAGCTTTTCCTTGCCGCGCGCCTCGAGTTCGGCCTCGATCTCGTACGACTTGTCGAAGTGATCCTCGATCGCGCGCTTGCTGCGCCCGGTCACGAAGATCATCTCGGTGATACCGGCGTTGATCGCTTCCTCGACCGCGTACTGGATCAGTGGCTTGTCGACGACGGGCAGCATTTCCTTCGGGCTCGCCTTCGTTGCCGGGAGGAACCGCGTGCCGAGACCGGCAACGGGGAACACGGCCTTGGTGACTTTCAACATGTTCGCATCCTGATTGCGTTGACTGCGCCGCGTCGCCCTGCGACCCGGCGCGATTGTTTTCCGAACGGCATATCGAGAACCGGCGGCACGGCCAATTCCAACTCCGCTCATTTTCGATATGGACTGATTGCCCATGCTTCCGGAAAAAAAGATAATCGACGTATTCGGTCGATATTGCCGAACCGATTGTCGAAGCAGAAACAAATTACCGATTTTCCGGATACAAATTCTTACGATTCGAATTCTTCGATATACGGGACGCCGCCCCGTTCGAGACCGGGGCGAATCGGCTCGTTTTTCAGCGCCTCGCGGTACGCCGACAGCACGGCCATGACCAGCAGTACTGCCGCGCTCGCGATCCAATGCATGTCCATCTTGCCGCTCCTTGCATCAATCAACTGGAAGCTTCAAGCTATCAGAAAAAAATCGGCAAATAATTGTGGCGCCTGCGAAACCGCTTTCAGACCGGAATAAAACCACGATCTGAAATACCGTGATTTCGCGGCGAGATTTTTTTATTCATTCGCTCGAATTCTTGCGCATTACGATTGGACCATCCCCTTCATCCGTCGCAAGGAATCGAATCGCATGCAAGCTTTCAGCGGATCGTCTTTGACTGCGCCGCCCGTCGCCGACCACAAGGAACACGTGATCGACGCGATGCGCGGGTTCGCGGCGCTGCTCGTCGCCTATTTCCATTGCCGCCAGGTCGTCTGGGTCGGCATGCAGACCTTCCATCACGCTTACGGCCATGCCCTGAACCCGAGCGTGATCGCCGGCTACCTGACCTTCCCGTTCGCATGGGGATCCGCCGGCGTGCCGATCTTCTTCGTGATCAGCGGCTACTGCATCCACCGCAACGCGGCGCTCAAGCTCGCGGCCAACCCTGCGTACCGGCTCGATGCGCCGAACTTCTGGGCGCGCCGCTTCGCGCGCATCTACCCGGTGCTGCTCGCCGCGCTGCTGTTCACGTTCGCGATGGACGCGGTCAGCCTGCAGATCGCGCCGGTCAGCCACAAGATCCGCGACGTCGGCCTCACCGCGTTCCTCGTGAACCTGTTCTCGCTGCAAGGCGTCGCCGGCTACACGTACGGGTCGAACGGCGCGCTGTGGACGCTGTCGCTCGAAGTGCAGTTCTACGCGATCTACCCGCTGCTGTTCGCGCTGCGCCGGCGCATCGGCATGCCGGCCATCGTGGCGGCCGTCGCGCTCATCAACGTCGCGTCGGCATGGCTGCTCGAACGGCACGACCTGCAGTTCTTCACGTCGTACTGGCTGTCCTGGACGGTCGGCGCGTGGATCGCCGACGTGCGCGCGCAGCCGGCGCGCGGCACGGCCGCCGTGCCGTCGCGCGCGTGGTACCTCGCGGCCGCCGCGCTGCTGGCCGCGGGTTGCGGCGCGTTCCATTTCGGCCAGTACAGCGCGTTCCAGCTGTGGGCGGCCGGCTTCGCGTGCTTCCTGTACCGCGCGCTCGCCTGCCCGCCGCGCCCGACGCCGCTGCTGCGCGTGCTCGGCTGGTTCGGCGACTTCAGCTACTCGCTGTACCTGATCCACCTGCCGCTGTTCGTCTGTCTCGGCTCGGTGCTGTTCCACTCCGAACTGCAACTGTCGATCTGGCCGTCGATCGCGTTCATGGCCGCCGCGATTCCGGTCGCCTACGTGTTCTACCGGCTGTTCGAACGCCCCGCGATGATGTGGTCGGCCAGCCTGAAGCCGACCCGCGCCGCCCGCGTCGTCGCACCGGCACCCGAACGGGCTGCCTGAGCGCGCCGCTTCGGCACTCCCGGCCCCCGGTGCAGCGTCAGGCTGCGCGGGGGTTTCTCTTGAGCGGGACGGACGCGAGAATGCATGTGCGTGGCCGCGCCTGGCGGGTACGACGCACCGACGGACGCAAGGCCCGCGTAACGACCGCCTGGGCGGCTGCGCGACCGCCGCGCCGCCTTCCCCTCATTCGAGCCATGGCATGGCCATACGGCGCCGCTCCTGGGGCCCCGCGAAGCGATTCCGATCCAGGCGGCGGCCGGGTTCGCGCGCGCTGCAACGCATCGGTCCGCTCCGCCTCCCGACCGCATCGTCGTTGCAAACCCCTGCCTGCGACTCGGGCCCGCCCCGGGTTCCGCCATTCACGCTCACGCGATCGCTCGCCTTCGCGCGGGTGACCGATTCGTAACGTGCAGTGCGCCTGGCGCGCGACAGGCCCGAGCCCGCGCCAAAACGCAACGCCCTCATGCAGCGCAACGCCGCATGAGGGCCGGTTTTCGACGGTTCGCGACGCCACGCTTCGCGTGCCGCCGCCTGCCACTGCCTAGCGCTTCTTCGCCTTCGCGGCCTTCGCCGTATCCGCGAGGATCTTCTCGACCCGCGCCACATAGGTTTCGGTGCCGAACCGGCGCACCGCGGTCGCCCGCCCGCTCACGACGAGCCGCTCGCGCAGCACGGCGTCATGCTGCAGCCTGCCCAGCGCACCGGCCAGCGCGGCTGCGTCGCCCGGCTCGCAGAGCAGCCCGTTTTCGCCGTCCTCGATGATCTCGACGACCCCGCCCGCGCGGGCCGCGACCACCGGCCGCCGCGCGAGCATGCCCTCCACGATCACGCGCCCGAACGGCTCCGGCGTGATCGACGTATGCGCGACCACGTCGACCGCCTTCATGCACGCGGCCACGTCGCGCTGGAAGCCGAGGAAATGCACGCGGCCGTCCATCCCGTGACGCGCGACGATCTCGTGCAGCTGCGCCGCGTATTCGTCCTCGCCGAACAACGGCGCGCCGACCAGCACCACGTGCATGTCGGGATGGCGTGCCGCGGCCTCCAGCAGCAGATGCTGTCCTTTCCAGTGCGCGAGGCGGCTGAACGAGCCGACCAGCCATGCGTGCCCGGGCAGCCCGAAGCGCGCCCGCAGCGCGGCCTGGCTGGCATTGTCGAGCGCGTCGAACGGTTCGGCCGAAATGCCGTTGAACACGACGTCGACGTGCTGCGGCGTGAAGCCCGTCAGCGCGCGGAATGCCTGCGCCGATGCATCCGAGTTCGCGATCACGCGCGTGACGCCGAACCGCGCGCAGTACTTGATCGCCGTCAGCTGCTTGCTGCCGAAATGGTCGCCGCTGACGATGTCGCGCAGGTGCCAGACCACCGGCTTGCGCGCGAGCCGCCCGGCCAGCGCCGCGACCACCATCGCGCGCTGCGTGTTCGCGTAGATCACCTCGGCGCGGCGTGCGCGCCGTGCAACGTCGCGCACCATGCCGACCAGCCGCTTCACCGCACCGGCCGACACGCCACCCTGCTTGCGCACCCCGGCGAGCGCGCCCTGGTCGAGCACGTCGACGCGTGCGCCGATCTCGTCGAGCGCCGCGCGGAACGGGCCGTCGTCGAACAGCAGCACGTCGGCGTTCGCGCGCATGTGCTTCATGATCTCCAGCAGCGACAGCTCCGCGCCGCCGAGCACGCCGCTCTGGTCCAGCACGAGCGTCGCCGGGCCGCGCGCGGCCGGCATTGGCGTGACGGCCGTGCCGCGCTGCGCGGTCGAGCCGGGCAGCGCCGCCTCCACATAGTCGAGAAAGCGCTGCCGGAACGTGTCGGCGGAGAATCGCTCCGCATTCGCGCGGCATGCGTGCGGTGTGAAGCGTTGCGGCGCACGCTCGAAATTGTCGACCGCCGCGACGATCGCGTGCGGCGTCTGTTCATCGAAGAACAGCCCGGTCGGATTCGCGTTCGAGCGCGGCTCGAGCACGGTCTCGAGCGCGCCGCCCTTGCCATACGCGATCACGGGCGTGCCGCACGCCTGCGCCTCGACCACCGAAATCCCGAAATCCTCCTCGGCCGCGAACACGAACGCCTTCGCGCGCCGCATCCGGTCGTGCAGCACCGCGAACGGCTGGTAGCCCATGATCTCGACGTTCGGGCCGGCCTTCGCGCGGATCTTCTGCATCTCCGGGCCGTCGCCGATCACGACGAGCTTGCGCTCCGGCGTGCGCGAAAAGGCTTCGACGATCAGGTCGATCTTCTTGTACGGCACCATCCGCGACGCGGTCAGGTAGAAATCGTCCTTCACCTCGTTCAGCGAGAAGCCGTCCACGTCGACCGGCGGGAAGATCACCGCCGCGTCGCGGTGATACACCTTGCGGATGCGTCGCGCGATGAACGCGGAGTTCGCGACGAAGCCGTCCACCGCATTCGCGGTGCGCGTGTCCCAGTTGCGGATGTAGTGCAGGATCATCCGCGCGAGCAGCGACTTCGGCCCGTGCGTCAGGTTCGACTGTTCCAGATACTGGTGCTGCAGGTCCCACGCATAGCGGATCGGCGAATGCACGTAGCTGATGTGCATCTGGTCCGGCCCCGTCAGCACGCCCTTCGCGACCGCATGGCTGCTGGAGATCACGAGGTCGTAGTCCGACACGTCGAGCTGCTCGATCGCGAGCGGCATCAGCGGCAGGTAGCTGCGGTACTTGGTGCGCGCGAACGGCAGCTTCTGGATGAACGAGGTCGTCACCCGCTTGCCGCGCACGAAAGCGCGATCGTCGAGAAAATCGACGAGGCTGAACAGGTCCGCGTCGGGAAAGCACGCGACGATCTGTTCGAGCACGCGCTCGGCGCCGGCGTACGTGACGAGCCAGTCGTGGACGATCGCCACGCGCAGCGGGCGGGACGCATCGCGTGCGCCCGCCTGCCCGGCCGATTCGGCGCGGCGCCGCGCGGCGGCGCCGGCTTCGGCCACGGCACCGTCGGCCGTGGCGATGTTCAGGATGGCGTGTTCCGCCAGATCGCGATTCATATTGTTTTCCTCGCATTGAGACGGACGAACAGGTCCCGCACGAGCGCGCGCAGCCCCGGCGTCATCGTGAACGACCACGCAAGGTTCAGCACCAGCACGACCGCGCAGAGGCCGATCGACTCGCCGAGCCCCGACCATGCTTGCGCGAGAAACAGGCTCGCGAGCAGGAAGGCGAGATGGGCGAGCATGTCGAGCACGATCGCGCGCATCCGGATCGCCGACAGATAAAGCAGCACGCCGTAGTCGACCAGCGCACGGGTCGCGACGACCACCGCCGCGCCGACCAGCCCGAAGTGATGAATGCCGAACCACAGGCCACCGACGAAGAACGGCATCTCGACGAGGCCGGCGAATGCGGCGCGAGCCGGGTTGACCTGCGACTGGATCAGGATCCGCGTGACGCTCGCCTGGCCGACGAGCCACACGCTGATCACCAGCACGCGCCCGACCGGCGCGGAATGCGCGGCGAGATCGGCGCCGACCCACAGCGTGAGGAACGGCGCGAGCGCGAAGATCGCGACGATGCCGACCGGCGTGAACACGCCGTTCAGGAATTCGAGCGACTGGCGCGCGAGCGTGTCGGCGTGATCGCGGCCGACCGCCGACAGGCGCGGGAACAGCGTGCGCACCAGCGCGTTCGGCAGCATGTTCAGCCGCGTGACGAGGTTCTGCGGGACCGTGTAGTAGGTGACGAACTTCGCGCCCATGCCGGCGCCGAGCATCACGCGATCGAGCGTGTCGGCGATCATGCTCGCCGTGCTCGCGATCAGCATCCAGCCGCCGAAGTTGAACAGCCCTTTCGCGGTGCCCCACTGCGGCGGGTCGATGCGCCGGATCCCGAGCACCTTGATGCTCGCGTGACCGAGCATCACCGCCGCGATCAGCCGCGCGACGACCGCGGCCGCCAGCACCGTCTGCAGGTTCGGCGCGATCCACCACGCGGCGCCGAGCGGCAGCAGCTGGAACAGGAACGTGCCGATCGTCTGGTTCGTGTTGAACACGCCGAACCGTTCGGCACCGTTGATCGCGCCGGCGAACACCCACGACACGTTCGCGAGCGGAATCGCGAGCGCGAGCCACGGCAGCGCGAGATACACCTCGTGCTGCATCGCCGCCGACACCTTCGTGAAATACGCGGTGTAGACGAACGCGCCGAAATAGATCAGCAGGCCGCCAACGATGCCGGTGCCGAGGTTCAGCCAGAACGCGCTCCAGAACACGCGCGCGCTTTCGTCCGCGTCGCCGCTCGCGAGCGCCTTCGAGATGTGGTTCTGCGCGGCCATGCTCATCCCGAGATCGAGGATCCCGAAATAACCGATCAGCGTCCATACGAGGCTGACGACCCCGTAGCGTTCGACGCCCAGCGCGTGGATATACGCGGGTACCGTCACCAGCGACACGAAGGTCGGCAGGATCAGCCCGACGAAGTTGATCGAAACGTTCTTGAGTATGCCTTTGTCCATGCTTTTGCCCATGGGCCTGTTACGGTTTCCAGCGGTACATGAGCACCTTGCCGCGTGCGTCTTCCTCGACGAACACCAGGTATTCGCCGTTCTCGCGCCGGAACGCGCTGATGCCGAACGGCACGTCGACCCAGCCCGACGCCTTGCCGACCTCGGCGCCCGGGCTCATCACGCCGACTTCCTTGCCGGTTTCCTTGTCGTACACGTGGATCTTGCCGACCGGCTCCACCGTGAAGATGTAGCGGCCTTCGACCGTGATCCCGATCAGGTCGAGGATCGGCTTCGCGTCGAGCTGCCACGGCAGCGCGACCGTGTAGCGCGCCACCGGCGAGCCGGTCGACCACTTGTCGAAGCGCACCAGCACGCGGCCGACTTCCTTGTTGATGCCCGGCTGCGGCAACGCGTCGGCCGTGTAGCCCGTCACGTACAGCGTGTCCGTCTGCGGCTCGTAGATCGCGCGGCGCAACTGCGTGAACGGCTGCGGCATCGGATAGGTCGTGACCTTGTCGTACGAGTAGATCGGGTTGCCGGCCTTGTCGATGCCGCCGTAGCTGAAGCGATGGATGCCGCGCACGTCGCCCGTGCGCCAGATGTCACCCTTCGTGTCGACCCACCATCCCCAACCGCCCGCCTTTGCCTTGCCCGTCGTGTTGGTCGTGAATTCGTCCTCGTCGAGCCGGCCGTTGCCGTTCGCGTCGCGCCAGATCCAGTCGCCGCCCGGCGGCTTGTTCGGCACCTTGTCGACCGGCCGCGCGCGGCCCGCGATCAGGCCCGACGGAATCGCGACCTCGCCGTCGCGCTTCGCGTCGAAGCGGTAGATCTTCAGGTGATCGGCGTACATGTCGGTCAGGTACAGGAACGTGCGGCCGTCGACGCGCCGCGCGAACGGCATGCCGGGATACTGATCCGTGTGGAACACCGGATCGTCCGGATACTTGAAGCGGTTCGACAGGAAGCCGGCGTATTTCCAGTCCTGGCCCGGCGGCTTCGACAGGTCGAGCTCGAAGCGCTTGTTGCCGGTGTACACGCTGTTCGGCCGTGCCGGATCGAGCCACGCGCCGTCGACGAACAGCAGCCCCTGCACCTGCCAGCGCAGCTTGCCGTCCGGCGCGTAGCTTTCGAGCACCGCGCCGAGCCCCGCGCCGATCGTGTCGTGACGCGGCCCGATGCCGTTCATCGACACGTACACGTTGCCCGCGCGATCGACGCCCACGCCGGTCAGCCCGTTGAAACGCTGCGGCCCGGGGCGGCCCGGCACCGGGCCCGCGAAAATGCCGCCGCGCTCGCCGAGCGTGCCGGACGGCGCATAGCCCTTGCCGCCTTTCGAGAAGATCAGCACCTGCTGGCGCGGACCGTTGTCCGCCACCAGCACGCGTCCTTTCGCATCGACCGCCACGTCCACAGCTTCGGTGCCTTCGGGTAGCGCGGGCGCGTCGTCGAGCTTGCGGCCGTCCGCGCGCACGTGCACGAGATGCGCGGGCCCGTCGATCGTATCGGTGAGCAGCCATAGCGTGCCGTCGCCGGCGAGCGCGATGCGGCCCGGCTCGTGCGCACTCCACGTGCCCTTCTTCTGCATCGTCTCGGCGTCGTACACGTCGACTTCGTCATGCGCCGGATTCGTCGCGAACAGCGTCTTGTCGTCGGCGGCGAGGCCGCCCACTTCCGCCTTCAGTTCGCCCACCTCCGAGCGCGCGGGAGCCGTCACCTCGTTCATCACCATGAAGCTCGCGGCCATCCGCGCGCGGCCCGCATCGGCACGCCCGCCGGGCGCCACCTGCGGTGCCGCGCGGAACGGCGCGGGCTGCTTCATGTCGCCGATCGTGCGCCGCGAAATGCCGTACCACTGCTTGCCCTTGTCCGGCCAGATGCCGGGCGACTGCAGATGGCCGCGCTCGTTGCCGACGCCGATCGCGACGTACGCATACTTGCTGTTGACCGCGACCGCGTTGCCGCCGAGGTTGCCCCAGCCGTGCGTGCCGCCGGCGAAGCCGAGCATCTTGCCGTCCTGGTAGACGCTCGCCTCGGCGCCGCTCTCGTCCCACGGCGCGTTCGTATACACCTTGCCGTCGGCCGTCACCGCGATCGCGCGAATGTCGATCTGCGTCCAGCTGCCGTCGCCATAGCCGAACGTGTTGCCGATCCACGACGTGGTCGCGGGCAACACGGTTTCAGCCGGTGCGGCGCTCGCGGACAGCGCCGCGCATACCGTCATGCCAACCAGAATCAGACGTCGCAATGCGCTCTCCAGACTCGATGCGGAAGCGACCGGCGCCGTGGCGTGCTGGCTGCCCGGATGACCTGTCGCGTGTGGGTTTCAAACGTCGCGATGCAGGTTACAAGCAAAAATAATCACAAGAAATTTGGAAATATTTGGGGATGTTTCTGCCTGAAATATCGAACCGGAACAACCTTGAATAGACCTGACGATGCGGAAATAACGACCGCCTTTCACGCGACGATCCGTAGAAAATGCCGCTCTCGCCCGTCCGACGGGGCGTGCAGCCTGCAAACCTTTCATGTCGCGATTAAAACAACCGGAATTTGAATGTTTTCAGCCGGATAAATGACATGCGTTTTTTTGCCGATTTCTTTTCCCTAGAATCGATTTCGACTCAATATTTCATTTAAACGCATGCATTACGTTCACGCATCGGATGCGCGGCGCGCCACGGCATCGGCCGCGCGTCGCGAAGGAGCGGCGCGATGACGGGCATCTCGCGCACCGCCGACCTCGCCCCGCCGCAACACGGCCGCATCGCGCAGCTCGACGGGCTGCGCGCGATCGCCGTCGGCGCCGTGTTCCTGCAACACGCGCTGAAGGCGCCGCTGTGGATGGGCGTCGACCTGTTCTTCGTGCTGAGCGGCCTGCTGATCACCGGCATCCTGCTCGACCGCAAGGCACGCGGGCAGTCGTACTTCAGCCACTTCTACGCGCGCCGCGTGCGCCGGATCCTGCCGCCGTACGTGCTGCTGCTGGTCGTATCGACGCTGCTGTTCGGCGCGAGCTGGCTGCCGCACTGGCCGTGGTTCGCGTTCTTCTCGACCAACATCGGGCTGTCGCTCGGCAGCATCGGTCACGACAGCCTGAACGTGCTGTGGTCGCTCGCCGTCGAGGAGCAGTTCTACATCTTCTGGCCGTTCGTCGTGCTGTGGTGCTCGGAGCGCGCGCTGCTGTGGATCGCCGCCGCGCTGATCGTCGCCGCGCCCGTGCTGCGCGCGATCGCGACGCCGTGGTTCGATTCGTTCTGGCCGATCTACTACCTGACGCCGTTCCGGATGGACCTGCTCGCCGCGGGCGCGCTGCTCGCGATCGTGCTGCGCCGCGACCGGCGCGCGCTGGAACCGTTCTATCCGCTCGCGATCGTCGGCGCGCTCGTGTCGCTCGCGATCCTCGGCTGGCTGCACCTGTCGTTCCCGCGGTTCCGCGCGGCAAACACGCCGCTGTCGAATGCCGCGCTCTACAGCATCTCGCTGCTGCTGTGCACGTCGATCGTCGTGATCGCGCTGCGCGGACGTGGCCTCGTGCAGCGCGTGCTGACGAACCCGCTGCTCGTGTACGTCGGCACCGTCAGCTACACCGTCTACCTGATTCACCTGAGCGTGCTGTACGCACTGTGGCCGCTGCACCTGAACCGCTTCGTCACGGCCGCGCTCGCCCTCGCCATCACGCTCGTGTACGCCACCCTGAGCTGGTACGGCTTCGAGCGGCGCCTGACGCGCGGACCCGCCCGCAGCATGGTGCCCGCCGCCGCGCGCACGACCGCCTGAATTTCTCAATCCATCGTTTCGACCAGGACATTGCCATGAGCCAAAACCGCAAGAAGGCCATCATCACGGGGATCACGGGGCAGGACGGCGCCTACCTGACCAAGCTGCTGCTCGACAAGGGCTACGAGGTCACGGGCACTTACCGCCGCACCAGCTCGGTCAACTTCTGGCGCATCGCCGAGCTCGGCGTCGACACGCACCCGAACCTGTCGCTCGTCGAGCACGACCTGACGGACGCCGGCTCCAGCCTGCGGCTGCTCGAACGCACGCAGCCCGACGAGCTGTACAACCTGGCCGCGCAGAGTTTCGTCGGCGTGTCGTTCGACCAGCCGGCGACGACCGCCGAGGTCACGGGCGTCGGCCCGTTGAATCTGCTCGAGGCGATCCGCGTGGTGAGCCCGAAGACGCGTTTCTACCAGGCGTCGACGTCCGAGATGTTCGGCAAGGTGCAGGCGATCCCGCAGACGGAAACGACCGCGTTCTACCCGCGCAGCCCGTATGGCGTCGCGAAGCTGTACGCGCACTGGATGACCGTGAACTACCGCGAGTCCTACGGCCTGTTCGGCTGCAGCGGCATCCTGTTCAACCACGAATCGCCGCTGCGCGGTCGCGAGTTCGTCACGCGCAAGATCACCGACACCGTCGCGAAGATCAAGCTCGGCAAGGCGACCAGGCTCGAGCTCGGCAACCTCGACGCGAAGCGCGACTGGGGCTTCGCGCTCGAATACGTCGAAGGGATGTGGCGGATGCTGCAGGTCGACGAGCCCGACACCTATGTGCTCGCGACCAACCGCACCGAGACCGTGCGCGACTTCGTGCAGATGGCGTTCGCGGCCGCCGGCTACCAGATCGAATGGACCGGCAAGGGCGAGCAGGAACGCGGCCTCGACGCGTCGAACGGCAACGTGCTCGTCGAAGTGAATCCGAAGTTCTACCGCCCTGCCGAAGTCGACCTGCTGATCGGCTGCGCGGAAAAGGCCAAGAGCAAGCTGGACTGGGCCCCGGAGACGACGCTCGAACAGCTTTGCCAGATGATGGTCGAAGCGGATCTGACGCGGAATCGTCACCATGACACGTACTGACGCCAGACGCCCGTCGCGCCGTGCATTCGTCACGGGCCTGACGGGCTTCACCGGCCGCTACATGGCGCAGCGCCTCGAGGCGGCCGGCTACGACGTGTGGGGCACCGTGGCGCCCGGCGCGGCGGGGCCCGACGATCCGGCGTTCGCGAACTGCACGCTGCTGCCGGTCGACCTGCTCGACGCGACCGCAATGCGCGCGGCAGCCGCCGACGCGCGGCCCGATGCGGTCGTGCATCTCGCCGCGCGTGCGCACGTTGCGCAGGACGAGCCGTCGCAGACCTACACGGTCAACATCGTCGGCACGCGCAACCTGCTGGCCGCGCTCGCGGGCCTCGACCGCCGCCCGTCGGCGGTGCTGCTCGCCAGCAGCGCGAACATCTACGGCAATTCGACGGCCGGCGTGCTCGACGAGACCGTCGCACCCGCGCCCGCGAACGACTACGCGGTCAGCAAGCTCGCGATGGAATACGCGGCGAAGCTGTGGGCCGACCGGCTGCCGATCGTGATCGCGCGGCCGTTCAACTACACGGGTGTCGGCCAGGGCGATGCGTATCTGCTGCCGAAGCTCGTGTCGCACTATGCGCGCCACGCGCCGCGCATCTCGCTCGGCAATCTCGACGTGAGCCGCGATTTCTCCGACGTGCGCGACGTGACGGCCGCCTACGTGAAGCTGCTCGAAGCCGCGCCGGCCGGCGAGACGTTCAACGTCTGCTCGGAGCGCGCGTATTCGCTGAAGGAAGTGCTGGCGATGCTGTCGCGGATCGCCGGCTACGTGATCGACGTGACGATCGATCCGCGTTTCGTGCGGCACAACGAGGTGAAGCGCCTGAGCGGGTCGCGCGACAAGCTGCGACGCGCGGTGGGCGAGCTGCCCGTGACACCGTTCGACGACACGCTGCGCTGGATGATGGAAGCGATGCGCGACGTGTCGCATACCGAGCAGGTTGGGCAGGCCGGCTGATTCCGGCAACACAACGCGTTCGTCGCCAGCCAAAAGAAAACGGGCCGCTCTGTCGAGCGGCCCGTCGTCATGTCGGCCCTGAAATCGGTGGCGCCGCGCTCAGCCCTCGAGGCCGCGCGCGAGATCGTTGCGCAGGTCGCCCGCGTTTTCCAGGCCGACCGCGAGGCGGATCAGCCCTTCGGTGATCCCCGCGGCCGCACGCGCTTCCGGCGTGATGCGCGCGTGCGTCGTCGTCGCCGGATGCGTGATCGTCGTGCGCGT
Source organism: Burkholderia sp. Bp8998 (assembly GCF_003854235.1). Taxonomy (NCBI): domain Bacteria; kingdom Pseudomonadati; phylum Pseudomonadota; class Betaproteobacteria; order Burkholderiales; family Burkholderiaceae; genus Burkholderia; species Burkholderia sp. Bp8998. Next base: position 518,975 of record NZ_QTQF01000001.1, on the reverse strand, counting down.
GTCGCCGAGGTTGCCGGTGATCGAGATCAGCTTCGTGCTGTCGATCACGCGCCATGCGTTCGCGCGCTGCTGCTCCGGCGTGTCGCCCTTCAGCTCGAACGATACGATCGCGCCGCCTGCCTTCTGCTGGCGCTTCGCAAGCTCGTGCTGCGGATGCGATTCGAGCCCCGGGTAGAACACGCGCGCGACGGCCGGATGCGAATCGAGCCAGCGCGCGATTTCCAGCGCGTTCGCCGACTGCTTCTCGACGCGCAGCGACAGCGTCTCCATCCCCTTCAGCAGCACCCACGCGTTGAACGCCGACAGCGTCGGGCCGGCGCTGCGCACGAACGGGAACACCTTGCCCATGATGAATGCCTTCGAGCCGACCAGCGCGCCGCCGAGCACGCGACCCTGCCCGTCGAGGAACTTCGTCGCCGAGTGCATCACGACGTCCGCGCCGAGCTTCAGCGGTTGCTGCAGCACCGGGCTGCAGAAACAGTTGTCGACCACGAACAGCGCGTTCGCGGCCTTCGCGATCTTGCCGATCGCCTCGATGTCGGCGAGTTCGGTCAGCGGGTTCGACGGCGTTTCGAGGAAGAACATCTTCGTCTCGGGCCGCACCGCTTCCTGCCATGCATTCAGGTCGGTCGGGTCGACGAAGGTCGTCGTGATGCCGAACTTGCTGAAGATCTGCGAGAACATCCCGAGCGTCGAGCCGAACAGGCTGCGCGAGCTCACGAGGTGATCGCCCGCCTGCAGCGCGGACATCACGACCGACATGATCGCGGCCATGCCCGACGCCGTCGCGATGCAGGCCTCGCCGCCTTCGAGCGCGGCGAGACGATCCTGGAACATGGTGACGGTCGGGTTCGTGAAGCGCGAATAGGTGAAGTAGTCTTCGGAATTCGCAAAGCGCTCGGCCGCCTCGGCCGCGCTCGTGAAGCAGAAGCTCGACGTGAGGAACAGCGCTTCCGAGTGCTCGTTGAAGTCGCTGCTGCGCAGCGTGCCCGCGCGCACGGCGAGCGTGTCGAAGTTGAGGGAGTCGTCCATGTTCCGTTTTCCGTATTCGAGGGTCGTGCCGACGGTCATGCATCAGGCGCGAGCCCATCCACAAAATCAGGCCAAAACAAAAAGCCCGCTATGCGTCGGCATCAGCGGGCTTCGGTGCGGTACGACAGCGATCGACTCGGGCCGGCTGTCGCCGGCCTTCGCTTTAGCTGTTTTGGGAAGTCGCCCCGCGTCCGCAAGCTGAATCAAATCGACGCAAGGCCACATCCTATCACGCCTCGTCGGAAGCGTGCGCCGGCATCACTCGACCGACAACTGCAGGTTCATCTGCGAACGCGCGGTATCGCCGGCCGTGTCGCGATCGGCCTGCGACGCCGGTGCGAGACGGGCACGCTCGATCGCATCGAGATACTCGGGCGTCACGGCGCCGGTGATGTAGTTGCCGTCGAAGCACGACGCCTCGAAGCGCTCGAGCTTCGGGTTGATGTCGCGCACCGCGCGGCGCAGGTCGTCGACGTCCTGATAGATCAGGTGGTCGGCGCCGATGATCTTCGCGACTTCCTCGTCGGTGCGGCCGTGTGCGACCAGCTCGCCGCGCGTCGGCATGTCGATGCCGTACACGTTCGGGAACTTCACGGGCGGCGCAGCCGACGCAAAGATCACCGACTTCGCGCCCGCATCGCGCGCCATCTGAACGATTTCATGCGAGGTCGTGCCGCGCACGATCGAATCGTCGACGATCAGCACGTTCTTGTCCTTGAACTCGATGCTCATCGCATTGAGCTTCTGGCGCACCGACTTCTTGCGCACGGCCTGGCCCGGCATGATGAAAGTACGGCCGACGTAACGGTTCTTGAAGAAGCCTTCGCGATACTCGACGCCGAGCTTCGCGGCGACCTGCATCGCGGCCGGGCGCGACGAATCGGGAATCGGCATCACGACGTCGATCGGCACGTTCGGCAGCTCGCGCCTGATCTTCTCGGCGAGATAGTCGCCCATGCGCAGGCGCACGTTGTAGACCGGCACGCCGTCGAGGCACGAATCCGGACGCGCGAGGTACACGTATTCGAACATGCACGGATTCAGCGTCGGGTGCTCCGCGCACTGCTGGCTGTGGAAGTTGCCGGCCTTGTCGATGAAGATCGCTTCGCCCGGCTGCACGTCGCGCACGAATTCGAACCCGATGCCTTCGACCGCCACCGACTCCGACGCGACCATCCACTCGGTGCCGTGTTCGGTCTCGAGCTTGCCGATGCAGAGCGGGCGGATGCCGAACGGATCGCGGAACGCGAGCAGGCCGTAGCCGGCGATCAGCGACACGATCGCGTACGAACCCTGCAGGCGGCGATGCACGCCCGCGACGGCCTTGAACACCGCGGCCGGATCGAGCTCGAGGCCCGTCGTCGCCAGTTGCAGCTCGTGTGCGAACACGTTGAGCAGCACTTCGCTATCGGAATTGGTGTTGATGTGCCGGCGGTCGATCCGGAACATCTCGTCCTTCAGCTGTTCCCAATTCGTCAGGTTGCCGTTGTGCGCGAGGATGATCCCGAACGGCGCGTTCACGTAGAACGGTTGCGCCTCGGCTTCGCTCGACGCCGAGCCGGCCGTCGGGTAGCGGACCTGGCCGATGCCGAAGGTGCCGGGCAGGCTGCGCATGTTGCGCGTGCGGAACACGTCGCGCACCATGCCGTTCGCCTTGTACATGTGGAAATTGCTGCCGTCCGCCGTCGCGATGCCCGCTGCGTCCTGACCGCGATGCTGCAGCAGCAGCAGGCTGTCATAGATCAGCTGATTGACCGGGGATTGGGAGATAACACCTACGATGCCGCACATGGCATGTCCTTCAAGATGACAAAATCGGTTCGGTCCTGCCCGGTACGCGTCGTCATACGCGCACGTACTGGGCCATGCCGTCGGGCAGGAGCTGCTTCAGCTCGTGCACGCCCTGTTCGGCGAAAGGACGCAATAGCGCATTGCGCCAGAAATCCTGTTTGGGCAATTCGGTCAGCCCGGCCGCCGCGACCAGCAGCACCACCAGCACGCAGCCGCGGACGAGCCCGAACATCATGCCCAGCGAGCGATCGACTCCGCCGAGGCCCGTCGCCTGCGCGATCCGCGACAACAGCGCGTTCGCGACACCCGCGACGAACACCACGCCGATCACGATCAGCGCGAACGCGATCACCCACTGTGTCAGCGCGCCGCCCGGCCAGTTCGCCGGAATATACGGCACCACCAGTCCGACATAGCGGGCCGCGATCACGACCGCCGCGATCCAGCCGATCAGCCCGAAAATCTCCGAGACGAAACCGCGCCACGCGCCACGCAGCGCAGACAACGCGATTACCGCCAATACAGCGTAGTCGAAAGCCGTCAGCATCGCACGCTACTGCGTCAGTCCGGCTTCGCGCACCTTCGCGATCGCGGCGGACGCCGCCGCGCGATCCGCGAATGGGCCGGCACGCAGCAGTGTAGCCGTGCTGCCGTCCGCCTGCTTGCTGTGCTCGACATATGCGGGCACGCCCGCCGATTTCAACTTGGTGGCCCACGAACGGGCCGTCGCGGCGTCCTTGAACGAACCGAGCTGCACCGCGAAGCGCGCACCGGCCGGCGATGCCGGCGACGATGCGTCGCCGCTGTCGGCCGCGGCATCGGCGTTCGCGACCGTCGCGGGTGCCGGCTTCGGCGCGACCGGCTTCGCCGCGGGAGCGGGAGCAGGAGCGGCCGTGGCCGGCATGGCAGCTGGCTTCGGCGGCGTCACGCTCGCCGTGGTCGTCGAGGTCGAGGTATCGGGCCTGGCGGCCGGCTTGGCCGCATCCTTCGCCACGGGCGCCGGAACGGCCGCCACCGCGACATCGGAGGCCGGCGGCTCGTCGTGCGCGACGCCCGCCTGCACGTCGGACGCGTCGTCGTCACGCGGCGCGACCGCCTGATGCGCGGGCCGGTTCGGGATGTCGATCGCGATGTCGTCCGTCACCGGCTTCGGGTGCGAATCGAGCACCATCGGCAGCACGATCACCGCGGCGACGACGAGCGCGATCGCGCCGACGAGACGCCGGCGGGCGCGTTGCTTTTCAGGAAGGGTCGGATCGAGGAGCAGTGCGTCCGATTCCGGACGCTCGGTGCGGCGCGTGCGTCGCTCGACGCGTTCAGTGCGCTCCGTGCGCACGTTCCGGGAGGCCCCGGTACGACCGCCGCGCCGCGGGGGCGCGTCGTCGTCTTTCTTGCCGAACGAGAAAATTCCCATGAATGGCTGAGTCCGAAACTGCCCGTCAGTCAGTGTTGCTGCGATTTCCGGTAGGCCATCACACCTGCCACCGTATGGAAACTGCCGAAAACCACGATTCTATCATTCTCGGATGCTCTTTTTAGTGCATCGCGAAACGCTTCGGCGGGCGACGCGAACCGCGTCACGCTCGAATCGGCCCCCTCCTCCACGCCGGCCTTGCGCAGCGCGGCTTCGAGCTGCTCCGCGCTCGCCGCGCGCGGCAGCGGCAGGTCGGTCACGCACCAGTGGTCGATCTCGCCCAACAGGCGCCGCAGCACGCCGTCGATGTCCTTGTCGTGCATCGCGCCGAACACCGCGTACGTGTACGGGAAGAAGCCCATGTTGCCGAGATTCTGCTCGAGCACGGCCGCCGCATGCGGATTGTGCGCGACGTCCAGCACGATCGCCGGCTTGCCGGGCAGCACCTGGAAGCGCCCCGGCAGCTCGACGTTCGCGAGCCCGAGCCGGATGTCCTGCGCGGACACCGGCAGCAGCGGTCGCAGCGCCTCGAGCGCGGCCAGCGCGGCCGACGCATTGATCAGCTGGTTCGCGCCGCGCAGCGACGGGTACGCGAGCGCCGGATAGCGCTTCTCGCGGCCGAGGTAGCTCCATTGCTGGCGCTCCGCGCCCGGCTGCGCTTCGTAGCGGAAATCGCGGCCGACCAGCCACAGGTCGGCGCCGATCGCAGCGGCATGGTCGATCAGCGTGCTCGGCGCCGCGGGATCGCCGCAGATCGCCGGCTTGCCCGCGCGGAAGATTCCCGCCTTCTCGAACGCGATCTTCTCGCGCGTGTCGCCGAGATATTCGGTGTGGTCGATGTCGATGCTCGTGACGATCGCGCAATCGGTATCGATGATGTTGACCGCGTCGAGCCGGCCGCCCAGGCCGACTTCGAGGATCACCGCATCGAGCCCGCGCGACGCGAACAGGTGCAGGATCGCGAGCGTCGTGAATTCGAAGTACGTGAGCGACACCGGCTCGGGCAGCGACGTGCGCGCCGCCTCGACGGCCTCGAAGTGCGGCAGCAGCTCGGCGTCGCTGACCTGCTGCCCGTTCACGCGCGCGCGCTCGCCGAATTCGAGCAGGTGCGGCGACGTGTGGCAACCGACCTTGTAGCCCGCGTGAACGAGGATCGCCTCGAGGAACGCGCAGGTCGAGCCCTTGCCGTTCGTGCCGCCGACCGTGATCACGGGGCACGCGAATTCGAGCTGCAGCGCCGCCTTGACCTGCCCGATGCGGGTGAGGCCCATGTCGATGCCGACCGGGTGCGCGCGTTCGAGATGCGAAAGCCACGCGTCGAGAGTGGGGAAAGTGCTCATCGGATCAAATCTGAATCGGTACCGCCACTACGCCAAAAAACGAAACGCGTCGCCCGGCGGTCCAGCCGGGCGACGCGCGCAGTTCACAACGCCGCGCCAATCAGGCCAGCGCGTCGGCCGGCTGTCGCTGCAGCAGCGCGAGCAGTTGCGCGATCTCGTCGCGCATCTTGCGACGGTCGACGATCATGTCGATCGCGCCCGTCTTCAGCAGGAATTCCGCGCGCTGGAAGCCTTCCGGCAGCTTCTCGCGCACCGTCTGCTCGATCACGCGCGGGCCGGCGAAGCCGATCAGCGCCTTCGGCTCGGCGATCACGACGTCGCCGAGGAACGCGAAGCTCGCCGACACGCCGCCCATCGTCGGGTCGGTCAGCACCGAGATGAACGGCAGCTTGGCTTCGGCCAGCTTGGTCAGCATCGCGGTGGTCTTGGCCATCTGCATCAGCGACAGCAGGCTTTCCTGCATCCGCGCGCCGCCCGAGGCGGTGAAGCAGATGAACGGCACCTGCTGCTCGAGCGCATTCTGCGCGCCGCGCGCGAAGCGCTCGCCGACGACCGAACCCATCGAGCCGCCCATGAACGAGAACTCGAAGCAGGCCGCGACCACCGGCAGCGTGTGGATCGCGCCACCCATCACCACCATCGCGTCGGTCTCGCCCGTTTCGTCCATCGCTTCCTTCAGACGATCGGGGTACTTGCGGCTGTCCTTGAACTTCAGCGAGTCGACCGGCACGATTTCCTGGCCGATTTCATAGCGGCCTTCCGGATCGAGCAGCCCGTCGAGACGCTCGCGTGCACCGATGCGCATGTGGTGATCGCACTTCGGACACACGTGCAGGTTCGCATCCACGTCGTTGCGGTACAGCACGGCCTCGCAGGACGGGCACTTGACCCACAGGCCTTCCGGAATGCCCTTGCGGCTTTTCGGGTCGGTCTGCTTGATCTTCGGCGGCAACAGTTTGTCGAGCCAGCTCATCGTATGGTTTCCTGTTCCGTGGCGGGACGGGCCTTCCGGCCCGTTCCCGCTTCCTGTGTTGTGTTTATCGCGCCGTCTTGCCGGCGCCGTCCAGCGCGGCGCGCAGCTCGGCGACGAATGCCTTCAGCGCGGCGGCGGCACCTTCCGGCGCGGCGCTCTCGAGCAGCTGCACCAGGCGGCTGCCGATCACGACGGCGTCCGACACTTCGGCCACCGCGCGCGCCGTTTCGGCGTCGCGGATGCCGAAGCCGACGCCCACCGGAACCGGCACGCGCGACTTGATGGCCGGGATTTTACCCGCAATGCTCGAAACATCCAGATTTCCGGCGCCGGTCACGCCCTTGAGCGACACGTAGTACACGTAGCCGCTCGCGATCTTGCCCACGTCGGCGATGCGATCGTCAGTCGACGTCGGCGCGAGCAGGAAGATCGGATCGATCTGCGCGGCACGCATTTTCTCGGCGAACACGCCCGCTTCCTCGGGCGGATAGTCGACGACGAGCACGCCGTCGACGCCGGCCGCCTGCGCTTCGGTCGCGAACGTGTCGACGCCCATCCGCTCGATCGGGTTCGCATAGCCCATCAGCACGACGGGGGTTTTCCGATCGGTCTCGCGGAAGCGCTTCACATCGGCGAGCACGCTCTTCAGCGTGACGCCGCGCGCGAGCGCGCGTTCCGACGAGCGCTGGATCACCGGGCCGTCGGCCATCGGGTCCGAGAACGGCACGCCGAGCTCGATCACGTCGGCGCCGCCTTCGGCGAGGGCGTGCATGAATTCGACGGTCTTCGCGGGGTCGGGGTCGCCGGCCGTGATGAACGGGATCAGGCCCTTGCGGCCTTGTTCGGCGAGTGCGGCGAAGGTCTGCTGGATACGATTCATGGCAATTTTCCTTTGTCGACAGGAGTTAGCGCTTTAGCGCTTACTCCGGTCCCATGCATAAGCGGTCGACCGGAGTTAGCGCTTTAGCGTTTACTCCGGTCCCATGCAAAGCAGCGATCGGCGACTCGGCGGCGCGATTCACGCGCACGCCGGCGCGGCGAGCACGCTCACGCGCTCGCGCGCGATCGCGCAATAACTTTCGTTGATCTCGTAGCCGACGAAGTCGCGCCCCTGCCGTGCGCAGGCCACCGCGGTCGTGCCGCTGCCCATGAACGGATCGAGCACGCGGCCGCCCGGCGGGCAGCTTGCGAGCACCATCCGCTCGATGATTTCCAGCGGCTTCTGGGTCGGATGATCGACGCGCTCCGCGTGCTGCCGATGCAGGCGCGAGACCGACCAGACGTCCTTCGGGTTGTAGCCCATCTCCAGCCACTTGCTGCCTTCGAACAGCTTGCGCGAGCGGGCCTTCTTCGTGTCGGCGTCGTACGGGATGCGGACCGGATCGAGATCGAAGTAATACGCCCTGGAAACCGCGAAAAAGCCGATGTTGTCGTGCACCGACGTGAAACGGCGCGTCGTGCCGCCCATGCTCGGCACGCGCCGGTCCCAGATGATCTCGTTGACCATCGTGAGCTTCGTCTTCAGGAAACTGAAGATTTCCGGCGCGTACTGCCACGTGCAGAAGATGTACATCGACCCGCTCGGCTTCAGCTTCGGAATCGCGAGCTCGAGCCACTCGCGCGTCCACGCGAGGAAATCGTCGCCCGAACGCTTGTCCGAGTCGTTGCCGTAGTCCTTGCCGAGCCCATACGGCGGATCGGCGACGATCAGGTCGATCGACGCATCCGGCAGGCGCGCGGCTTCGGTCATGAAATCGCGGTTGTGCAGCTCGATCCCGGACGGCAGTGCGCACGGCATGGCAACGGCGGGCTGCACCGCCTCCGCTTCGCTCGCGGCGCCGCCGCCCGGTTGTTCGATCAGGTCACGCATCGGTCGGGGTCAGAGCGCGATGCCCGATCGCTCGGCGACCGTGTGCATGTCCTTGTCGCCGCGGCCCGACAGGTTGACGAGCAGGATCTTGTCCTTCGGCAACGTCGGCGCGAGCTTCACGCCATACGCGATCGCGTGGCTCGACTCGAGCGCGGGGATGATCCCCTCGATCCGGCAGCAGTCGTGGAATGCCTTCAGCGCCTCGTCGTCGGTGATCGGCACGTACTGCGCACGGCCGCTGTCCTTCAGCCATGCGTGCTCGGGGCCGACGCCCGGATAGTCGAGACCCGCCGACACCGAATGCGTCTCGATGATCTGGCCATTGTCGTCCTGCAGCAGGTACGTGCGGTTGCCGTGCAGCACGCCGGGGCTGCCGGCGATCAGCGAGGCCGCGTGACGGCCGGTGTCGAGGCCGTCGCCGGCCGCTTCGACGCCGATCAGCTGCACCGAGGTATCGTCGATGTACGGATAGAAGATGCCCATCGCGTTCGAGCCGCCGCCGACGCACGCAATCACCGCGTCCGGCTGGCGGCCGGCGAGTTCGGGCATCTGCACCTTGCACTCGTCGCCGATCACGCGCTGGAAGTCGCGCACCATCGCCGGGTACGGGTGCGGGCCCGCGACCGTGCCGATGATGTAGAACGTGCTTTCGATGTTCGTGACCCAGTCGCGCATCGCTTCGTTCAGCGCGTCCTTCAGCGTGCGCGAACCCGATTCGACCGGCACGACCGTCGCGCCGAGCAGCTTCATCCGGTACACGTTCGCGGCTTGCCGGCGCACGTCCTCGGCGCCCATGTAGACGATGCATTCCATCCCGAAGCGCGCACAGATCGTCGCCGTCGCGACGCCGTGCTGGCCGGCGCCCGTCTCGGCGATCACGCGCTTCTTGCCCATCCGCTTCGCGAGCAGCGCCTGGCCGATCACGTTGTTGATCTTGTGCGCGCCGGTGTGGTTCAGGTCCTCGCGCTTCAGGTAGATCTGCGCGCCGCCGAGCGTCTCGCTCCAGCGCTGCGCGTGATAGATCGGCGACGGACGGCCGACGAAATACTTCAGTTCGCGCTCATATTCGGCGACGAAATCGGGGTCGTTCCGGAATTTCTCATACGCCGTGCGCAGCTCGTCCAGCGCGTGAATCAGCGTTTCGGCGACGAACACGCCGCCATACGGGCCGAAGTGGCCACGATCATCAGGAAGGTTGTACATGGTGTCTCTCTCGATCGGTCGGTGCGCCCCGCCTTCGGGGCCGCACCGGCTTGCATCACCCGGCGTCCGCTTCGCGCACCGCGCGCACGAACGCCGCCATCCGGGCGTGATCCTTCACGCCCTTCGCACCCTCCACTTCGATGCCACTCGAGACATCGACAGCAAACGGGCGCAACTGGCGAATCGCATCACCGACGTTTTGCGCGCTCAAGCCACCACTCAAAACGGCCCGATGCGCGAGCTCTGCGGGAATAAGAGACCAATCGAAGACCTTGCCGCTACCGCCGTAGTCCGGCACCAGGGTGTCGAACAGGAGGCCGCGCGCTTTCGAATAATGAAGAGCCGATTCTACCAAATCGGCCGGCTGCGTCGAGGGGCCGACGCGCACCGCGCGCAACCATGGCAGGCGCGCCGCGCGGCCGAGCGCGTCGCACTGCTCGGGCGTCTCGTCGCCGTGGAATTGCAGCACCGTGAGCGGCACGTCGCGCACGACCGCCTCGATCTCGGCTTCGGTCGCGTTCACGAACAGCCCGACCACCGATACGAACGGCGGCGCGAGGCGTGCGAGCTCGGCCGCCTGCGCGATCGACACCGCGCGCGGGCTCTTCGGATAGAACACGAGGCCGATCGCATCGGCGCCGAGCGCGGCGGCATGCAGCACGTCCTCGGGGCGCGACAGGCCGCACAGCTTGATGCGCGTGCGCGGCGCGAGGCCAGCGGCGGGAGTCGAAGGAGACACGGCGTGATCCATCATGGTTGTGGGTCCAGGTCGGCCCAGACGCTGCTCCACGGCACGCTGCCGAGCTGCGCGGGCGGGACGGCGAATTCCGCCGGGTAGCCGACATGGGCGAGATACAGCCCGTCGGCCATGAACGTGGGCGCGGCGAGACTGCGGTCGCGCCCGGCCAGCACGTCGGCCAACCAGTCCACCGGGTAGCGGCCGCGCCCGACCGCGACGAGGCAGCCCATCAGGTTGCGCACCATGTGGTGCAGGAACGCATTCGCTCGGAAACGGAAATGAATGAAGTGGCCCGCGCGCCGCACGTCGATCTGGTACAGGTGTTTGACCGGCGTCTTCGACTGGCATTCCGACGACCGGAACGACGAGAAGTCGTGTTCGCCGATCAGGTGCGCGGCGGCGGCGCGCATTGCGTCGTCGTCGAGCGGCGTGTGGATCCAGCCCGCACGGCCGGCCAGCATCGGCGAGCGCACGGGATGCACGTACAGCGCGTAATAGTAGGTGCGTTCGAACGCCGAGAAACGTGCGTGGAACGTATCCGGCATCGGTTTCGCCCACTGTACCGAAACGGTCGGCGGCAGGAACGCGTTGGTGCCGCGCACCCACGAGAAATCCGCGCGGTCGAGTTCCGTGTCGAAGTGCACGACCTGCCCGAGTCCATGCACGCCCGTGTCGGTCCGCCCCGCGACCGTCGTGTGCAGCGGCACGCACGCGAATGCGCCGAGCGCGCGCTCGAGCACGTCCTGCACGGTCTTGCCGTGCGGCTGCGCTTGCCAGCCGCAGAACGCGGCGCCGTCGTACTGAATCCCGAGCGCGATCCGCATCACGCCTCTTCCGCGAGTTTCGCGAGTAGCGCGCGCGCATCGTCGCGTGTCGCGGCGTCGTTCGCATCGACCACTTCCTGCAGCAGCGTGCGCGCGCCGGACAGGTCGCCCAGCTCGACGTACTCGGATGCGAGATCCAGCTTGTTGCGGGCAATGCGCGCGAGCTCTTCCGGCGTCAGCGCGGGCAGCACGGCACCCGGCGCGGACGGCAGGTCGAGATCGAAATCCAGCTTCAACGCACCGAACTGCGCGCCGCCCAGCGGCGGCAGCGACGACGGTGCGGACATGCCGCCCGCGTGAGGCGCGGGCGTGGCCGCATCCGGATCCCAGTCGAACTCGTCGTCCTGGTCGGCTGGATGTTCAGGGGACAGATCGTTCGCGCCAACCGGCGGGCGCGTCACGGATTGACCGTTAGTTGCGATTTGCTCGCTTTCAGCATGCCCTTCCTGTGCGGTCGGCTCTTCCGCCTTCCGCGGCGGCAACGGCATGTCGAGGCTGTTGAGCGCGCTGATCGCGTTCTGCATCAGCGCCGCGTGCTGGGCGTCGTTCGTCGCGGGCGCGGCGGGCGCCTCGATCGGCGCGTCGGCAGCCGTTTCCGCTTCCAGGACCGGCTTTACGTCGTGCGAAGCCGGCGCTGCGTCGTGCTCCAACGCGGCGTGCGCGGACGGCATGTCCTGTTGGTCGTCATGGGGCTTCACCGCTTCCTGCGACGACGACACATCGGCATCGCGCGTATCGGCCACCTCTGCCGCTGCCGCGGCGGCCGAAACGAGATTCATGTCGGTGGCCGCGTCGCGGGCAACCGGCGTCTCGGGCAAGATCGGCGGCAACGGTTCGACGGATGACGACGCGGCGCCGGCATCGGCAGCAGCTGCGCCGGCTGACTCGATCGCAACCGCGTCGGCAGGCCGCGCCTTACGGCGCTTGCGCCACGCGAACCCCGCAGCGAGGGCGATCACGGCCGCGCCGGCCGCTGCGGCCGGGCGCCAGTCGATCTGTTCGGAACCACGCGCGGGCGGCGTCGCCGTCACCGGTACGGCCGGCTGCGCGGGCGTCGATGCCGGCTGCACCGCGCTGGCAGCCACGCCGGACGCCGCCTCGCTCGCGGCGGCCGACGACGCGGCAGCGGATGCGTCTGCGTCATTCGTGGCCGGGCGCGGCGCGGCGGGGGCCGGCGCCGGCACGGGCGCAACGTTGTTCGTCGCGGCCGGCTTGCCGATCCCGTGTTTCTGCAGTTCCATCAGTACGCGGTTCTTCAGCGCGAGCAGTTGCTGCAGGCTCGACGGCCGCGGCTGCGACGCACCCGCGACGGGTGCCGCCGCGGACGGTTCGTGCATGCCTTGAGCCGGGCCGCCCTGCGCAGGCTGGGCGGCGGCTTCGCTCGCGGACGACGGGGCGGACTGGATCGCGCCGCTCCACACGTGTGGCCCGCTTGCGCCGGCCGCAGGCGCCGCCGGCTGAACGGGTTCGACCGTCGACGCGCCATGCGCGGCGGAAGCGCCGATCGAAGCCGACGCCCCTGCCGCGGCTGCCGCCACCGCGACGCTCGCGCCGCTGACCGGCGCCGCATGTGCTGCCGGTGCGGCCGGCGCCGTTTGCACGGCCGACCCCGGATGCGGTGCGGACGCGCCATGCTGCGCGACCGCGGCCGCGCCCGACGCGGCAGCCGCCGCGGACGCTGCCGATGCACCGGACGCACCGGCCGGCACGAGTGCCGCGCCCGTCGCGTCGAGCGCCGGCACCGTCAGCGTCGCGCCGACTTTCAGGCGGCTCGGGTCGCGCTTCATGAACGCCTGCGGGTTGGCGTCGAACAGTGCGCGGCCGGCGCGCGCGAGCACGCCCGGGTCGTGCGACTGCGTGGCCGCCTTCGCGAGATCGTTCAACGACTGGCCCGGCTGGACCGTCACGGTGAGCGGCGCGGGGCCGCCTGCGGCGGAAGCCGGCAGTTCGCCAGTGCCGGCCGCCCAGGCCGACGCGGCCGCGCCGAGTGCCAAGGTCGCCAGCGCGCCACGCACGGCGCGCGACAGACGGGACTGACGCGGAAACAAGGAAATTCGGGACATCGTAGGCTCTATCGCCGCGCGCGGGCGCGGCTCGGATTCGCGTAGGGAAGCGTCAATAAAGTCGCCGCAGAAATGCAAAAGCGTCGCGCAGAACGCGACGCTTTCGGCGGCTCTGCGCGTCGTAACCGCATAGTTTACTTCACACGATCGGGTTCCGGCCGAATTCGTCGGCGGCAGATACGGCCGTTCATCCCCGTGCGGCGGAGCGACCGCTGCCCGCGCCGGGCCGCCGGCGCGTGAAACGCGCGACTGCCACAATGAATCGTGCGCGGCAGTTTTATCAAGAAAAGATCGTCAATCGATGAAAATTGGGGCGACAGCATCGCTATCCGGAACGAATTCGGTCCCCTATCGTGCGCATTGCTTCATCCCTTCGCAAGCGTCCCGGGGTTCTCGCACGCGGGCCCGCGCCAACCAATAAAAAACGCCTGCCGCCCCGCGAAGGGCTGGCAGGCGTTTCGCGTCGCGCACCGATGGGGCGCGCAGTGCGGCCCGATCCTTACTTGTCGAGCAGGATGCGCAGCATGCGGCGCAGCGGCTCGGCCGCGCCCCACAGCAGCTGGTCGCCGACCGTGAACGCGGACAGGTATTCGCCGCCCATCGCGAGCTTGCGCAGGCGACCGACCGGCACCGTCAGCGTGCCGGTGATCTTCGCCGGCGACAGGTCGCGCATCGACGCTTCACGCTCGTTCGGCACGACCTTCACCCAGTCGTTCGCCGACGCGAGGATGCCGTTGATTTCGTCGAGCGGGACATCCTTCTTCAGCTTGATCGTCAGCGCCTGCGAGTGGCAGCGCATCGCGCCGATCCGCACGCACAGGCCGTCGACCGGGATCGAACCCGGTTCGCCCATGGCCGGCTTGCCGAGGATCTTGTTGGTTTCCGCGCCGCCCTTCCACTCTTCCTTCGACATCCCGTTGCCGAGATCCTTGTCGATCCACGGAATCAGCGAACCGGCGAGCGGCACGCCGAATTGGCTGGTCGGCATCGCATCGCTGTTCATCGTCGCGAGCACGCGGCGGTCGATGTCGAGAATCGCGGAAGCCGGATCGGCGAGCTGTTCCTGCACCGAACCGTGCAGCGCGCCCATCTGCGACAGCAGTTCACGCATGTTCTGCGCGCCCGCGCCCGATGCGGCCTGGTAGGTCATCGCCGTCATCCAGTCGACGAGGTTCTCGCGGAACAGGCCGCCGAGCGCCATCAGCATCAGGCTGACCGTGCAGTTGCCGCCGACGAAGTTCTTCGTGCCCTTGACGAGCGCGTCCTTGATCACGTCGAGGTTGACCGGATCGAGGATGATGACCGCGTCGTCCTGCATCCGCAGCGACGAGGCCGCATCGATCCAGTAGCCGTTCCAGCCGGCCGCGCGCAGCTTCGGGAACACGTCGTTCGTGTAGTCGCCGCCCTGGCACGTGATGATCACGTCGCACTTCTTCAGCTCGTCGACGTTGGTCGCATCCTTGAGCGTAGTCTCGTTTTTCGCGAACGACGGCGCCTTGCCGCCCGTGTTGCTGGTGCTGAAAAACACCGGTTCGATCAGGTCGAAATCACCTTCTTCCTGCATGCGCTGCATCAGCACGCTGCCGACCATGCCGCGCCAACCTACGAGACCTACGTTCATGACTAACCCTTTGAATGGAGCTTCCCCGCCATTTCCGTCCCCGGCGTGACCGCGCGGGGAAACAGGCGGGCACGACGGACGATCAGCGTTTAATGATCGTTTTCGTGGTAATGGTTTTCGTGATGACGATAGCGCGCGTACCCGCACGGGCAATGTTGCCGTGGAGTTTCAGGACCGGGGAGATCAGGGAAATCAGCGCCATCGTTCGAGTCTACACAAAGCCGGTTGCCCGCACAACGGCCAACCGCGCGCGAACCGGCCGATTTCGCGGCCCGTTCGCGCCCTTTCTACAATTCACTGCATGACTGCATTGCCGCGAGCATTACAGCGCGGCGACCACCGCGTCGCCCATCGCCGCCGTGCCGACCTGCTTGCAGCCCGGCGTCGCGATGTCGCCCGTGCGGTAGCCCTGTTCGAGCACCGTTTTCACCGCGCGCTCGATGCGATCGGCCTGCTCCGCGCGATTCAGCGAGTAGCGCAACATCATCGCGGCCGACAGGATCGTCGCGAGCGGGTTCGCGATACCCTTGCCCGCGATGTCCGGCGCCGAACCGTGCGACGGTTCGTACAGGCCCTTGTTGTTCTTGTCGAGCGACGCCGACGGCAGCATGCCGATCGAGCCCGTCAGCATCGACGCTTCATCCGACAGGATGTCGCCGAACATGTTGCCGGTCACGATCACGTCGAACTGCTTCGGCGCCTTCGCGAGCTGCATTGCCGCGTTGTCGACGTACATGTGCGACAGCTCGACGTCCGCGTATTCCTTCGACACGTCGATCATGATGTCGCGCCAGAACTGCGACGTTTCCAGCACGTTCGCCTTGTCGACCGACAGCAGCTTCTTCGCGCGCTTTTGCGCGGCCTGGAACGCGACGTGCGCGATGCGGCGCACTTCCGGTTCCGAGTACCGCATCGTGTCGAAGCCTTCGCGCTCGCCGGCGAACAGGCCGTCCGGTGCGGCACGCACGCCGCGCGGCTGGCCGAAATAGATGTCGCCGTTCAGTTCGCGCACGATCAGGATGTCGAGGCCCGCGACGAGTTCGGCTTTAAGCGGCGACGCATCGACGAGCTGCGGATAGCAGATCGCCGGGCGGAAGTTCGCGAACAGCTCGAGATGCTTGCGCAGCCCGAGGATCGCCTGCTCGGGGCGCAGCGCGCGCTCGAGCGAGTCGTACTTCCAGTCGCCGACCGCGCCGAACAGGATCGCGTCGGCTTCCTTCGCGAGCGCAAGCGTCGCGTCCGGCAGCGGATGACCGCTCGCCTCGTAGCCCGCGCCGCCAACCGGCGCCTGCTCGAGTTCGAACTTCTCGTCGAGGGCGTTCAGCACCTTGACCGCTTCGTTGACGATTTCCGGACCGATGCCGTCGCCGGGCAGCACTGCAATCTTCATGCGTTATTCCTGACTGGGTAGGTGTGGGTGGCAGGCCGGCGAGCGCACGTCATGCGCGCCCGCCCGGAGGCAATCTCAGCCGACCAGCTTGTTGTCGAGCCACGGCTGCTTCGCGAGCCGCTCGGCTTCGAACTGGCGGATCTTGTCCGCGTGACGCAGCGTCAGGCCGATGTCGTCGAAACCGTTGAGCAGGCAGTACTTGCGGAACGCGGTGATGTCGAACGGATACTCGCGGCCGTCGCCCGTGCGCACGACCTGCGTTTCGAGATCGATCGTCACCTCGAAGCCATTGAACGCGACCGTTTCATTGAACAGGTGATCGACCTGCTGCTCGGTCAGCACGATCGGCAGCAGCCCGTTCTTGTAGCAGTTGTTGAAGAAGATGTCGGCGAAGCTCGGCGCGATGATCGCGCGGAAGCCGTACTGCTGCAGCGCCCACGGCGCGTGCTCGCGCGAGCTGCCGCAGCCGAAGTTCTTGCGTGCGAGCAGCACCGATGCGCCCTGGTAGCGCGGCTGGTTCAGCACGAAGTCCGGGTTCAGCGGGCGCTTCGAGTTGTCCTGGCCCGGCTCGCCATGGTCGAGGTAACGCCATTCGTCGAACGCGTTCGGACCGAAGCCCGTGCGCTTGATCGACTTCAGGAACTGCTTCGGGATGATCGCGTCGGTGTCGACGTTCTCGCGATCGAGCGGCGCCACGACGCCGGTATGCACAGTGAATTTTTCCATGATCCGTCTATCCGGTTGAAGGGCCGGCAGTCAGCCGGCGCACATCGACAAATTCTCGGCGGGCGTCAGTCCGCGGCGCGCTGCAGCGCGTTGCCGGCGGCATTGACGTCCTGGCCGAAGCCTCGGACGGTATTGCAGCCCGCCAGGCCGAAGCCCAGCCCCGCGAGCGCCAGCGCGGCAACCAGCCGCGCGATGAGCTTCGATGCCGTCACGCGTTACCCCAGCTTGCGAATGTCGACGAAATGGCCTTCGATCGCCGCCGCCGCCGCCATCGCGGGGCTCACCAGGTGCGTGCGGCCGCCCGCGCCCTGCCGGCCTTCGAAGTTGCGGTTCGACGTCGATGCGCAACGCTCGCCCGGATCGAGCCGGTCGGCGTTCATCGCGAGGCACATCGAGCAGCCCGGCTCGCGCCATTCGAAGCCTGCATCCGTGAATACCTTGTCGAGGCCTTCGCGCTCGGCCTGCGCCTTCACGAGGCCCGAGCCCGGCACGACCATCGCGAGCCGCACGTTCGACGCAATGCGGCGGTTCAGCTTCTTCACGACGTACGCGGCCGCGCGGATGTCCTCGATGCGTGCGTTCGTGCACGAACCGATGAAGATCTTGTCGACCTTGATCGACTCGATCGGCGTGTTCGGCTCGAGCGCCATGTAGGCCAGCGCGCGCTCCATCGCGTCGCGCTTGACCGGATCCTTCTCGCGCTCGGGATCGGGCACGCGACCGTCGATCGACGTGACCATTTCCGGCGACGTGCCCCACGTGACCTGCGGGACGATCTCGGCCGCGTTCAGCTCGACGACGCGGTCGAACTGCGCGCCTTCGTCGGACTTGAATTCGCGCCAGTACTCGACGGCCTGGTCCCATTCCGCGCCGGTCGGCACGAACGGACGGCCCTTCAGGTAGTCGATCGTCGTGTCGTCGACGGCGACCATGCCTGCGCGCGCGCCGGCTTCGATCGCCATGTTGCAGACGGTCATCCGGCCTTCCATCGTCAGCGCGCGGATCGTCGAGCCGCCGAATTCGATCGCGTAGCCCGTGCCGCCGGCCGTGCCGATCTTGCCGATGATCGCGAGCACGATGTCCTTCGCGGTACAGCCGCGCGGCAGGGTGCCCTCGACCTTCACGAGCATGTTCTTGCTCTTCTTCTGCAGCAAGGTTTGCGTCGCGAGCACGTGCTCGACTTCCGAAGTGCCGATGCCGTGCGCGAGCGCGCCGAACGCGCCGTGCGTCGACGTGTGCGAATCGCCGCAGACGATCGTCATGCCCGGCAGCGTCGCGCCCTGCTCCGGCCCGATGATGTGCACGATGCCCTGGCGCACGTCGTTCATCTTGAACTGCGTGATGCCGAACGCGTCGCAGTTCGCGTCGAGCGTGTCGACCTGCAGCTTCGAGACCGGATCGGCGATGCCGTGGCTGCGATCGGTGGTCGGGACGTTGTGGTCCGACACGGCCAGGTTCGCGCTGATGCGCCACACCGGGCGGTGCGCGACGTTCAGCCCTTCGAATGCCTGCGGGCTCGTGACTTCATGCAGCAGCTGACGGTCGATATAGAGCAATGCCGTGCCGTCGTCCTCGGTGTGGACGACGTGGGTATTCCACAGTTTGTCGTAGAGAGTCTGTGCCATGGGTATGCGGGGTCGTTGTGACTACAAGCCTTGCGGATGCGAACGATTATGCCACGCAGAATGCGCCACGGCGCAGGCTCGACGCGAAAAAACCCATTAAAAACAGTGGTTTGGCTGGTAGTGCCAATACCTGTATCGGCATTACCCGGCAAACGGGACGCACCGGGCGCCGGCGCGGCCCGCGATCGCGAGGTTCACGCCGCGCCGGATTCCGGCATACGATGGGACGACGCACACCTGAACGTCCCCACGATCCGGACCCGGAGCCCACGACGATGAAGCTCGGCATCAACGAATCGCTCGCCCGCCTCGACGATGAAGGCACGCTGTTCACGACGCTGTTTCGCCACGGCACGCTCGACATCGAGCTGTACCGGCCGCGCGGCGAGGACCTGCAGACGCCGCATACGCGCGACGAGGTCTACGTGATCGCCGCCGGCACGTCGCGGTTCGTCGTCGACGGGCGCGAATGCGGCGTCGCGGCCGGCGACGTGCTGTTCGTCCCCGCGTTCGCGTCGCACCGCTTCGTCGGCTTTTCCGACGACTTCTCGACCTGGGTGTTCTTCTACGGTCCCGAAGGCGGCGAGCGCGACGAGCGCGGCGGATGACGCGCGACGCGCGCGGCACTTCCCGCCCGATCTCCTAGACTGTCTATTCGCAACGGGCGGCGCACGGCCGCCTCCCGCCATCGCGGTGCGGGCAACGCCGACGCATCGCCGGACAGGAGAAATGCATGCGATATGAACTCTATTACTGGCCCGAGATCCAGGGCCGCGGCGAATACGTGCGGCTCGCGCTCGAAGCGGCCGAGGCCGACTATGTCGACGTCGCGCGCGAATCGGGGCGCGGCATGGGCGTGCCGGCGATGATGCGGTTGATGGACAGCACGCAAGCCGAGTGCGTGCCGTTCGCGCCGCCGTTCCTGAAGGCCGGCGACGTGGTCGTCGGGCAGACCGCGAACATCCTGCTGTTTCTCGGCGCGCGGCTCGGGCTCGCGCCCGACCACGAAGCCGGGCGGCTATGGGTGCATCAACTCCAGCTGACCGTCGCCGATTTCGTCACCGAGATCCACGACACGCACCATCCGATCGGCAGCGGGCTGTACTACGAGGACCAGAAGGCCGAGGCGGCCGAGCGCGCGGCCGATTTCCTCGCGCGCCGGCTGCCGAAATTCCTCGGCTATTTCGATCGCGTGCTCGCGCAGAATCCGCACAAGAGCGGCTATATCGCCGGCAGTGCGCTCAGCTGCGCGGACCTGTCGATGTTCCAGTTGATCGAAGGCCTGCGCTACGCATTCCCGAAGGCGATGAAGCGCGCGGAACGCAAGGTCGACGCGCTCGTCGGCCTGCACGACCGCGTCGCGCAGCATCCGCCCGTCGCGCGCTATCTCGAATCGGCGCGCCGCATCCCGTTCAACGACATGGGCATCTTCCGGCACTATCCGGAGCTGGACAAGTAGTGTCGGCTCAGGCGCCGACCGGCGTCTCGTGCAGGTAACGCCATACGATCAGGCCATCCGCCTCGCGACGGAACACGGCCGTCGAGCGCCGCCCTGCGTCGTTGGTCCGGGTCTCGCGACAGGTGACCGCCACGCCGTCGGGCCGCGTGGCCTCGCGCGGCTCGCGCCCGCTTCAGCGCGGCCGCCCGTGCTGCGTGACCGCCGCGTCGACGGCCTCGACCGGGCGCGTCAGCCACGGCCCGATCTCCATCTCCTCGTACCGCACGAGCCGGCTCTTGCGCACGCGGCGATACCCCCACCAGATCGCGACGAACAGCGGGACCCACACATAGATCGACAGCACTTCCATCCAGTCGATGCGGGCCGCGAAGAACGCCTGGTAATCCTGCCCGAGCGAGATCACGATGCAGATCGCGATCGCGAGCAGCGGCCCGAACGGGAACCACCTCGCGCGGTACGGCAGTTGATCGAGCCGGTAGCCCTGCATCAGGAAGCCCTTGCGGAACCGGTAGTGGCAGACCGCGATGCCGAGCCACGCGATGAAGCCCGTGATGCCGACCGTATTGAGCAGCCACAGATAGATGCGCTGGTTGTTGGTCAGCGACGTGAGGAAGCACAGCCCGCCCACCGCCATCGTCGCGTACAGCGCGTTGCGCGGCACGCCTCCCGGCGACAGCGTCGCGAACATCGCGGGCGCACGGCCTTCCGCCGCGAGGTTGTACAGCATCCGGGTGGCCGCATACGTGCCGGAGTTGCCGGCCGACAGCACGGCCGTCAGGATCACGAGGTTCATTGCGCCCGCGGCGAGCGGAAAGCCCGCATGGCTGAACACGAGCGTGAACGGGCTCACGCCGATGTCGGTCACGTCGCTCTTCAGCAGGTTCGGATCGGTGTACGGCACCAGCAGGCCGATCACGAAGATCGCGAGCACGTAGAACAGCATGATCCGCCAGAAGATCTGCTTCACCGCGCGCGGGATCGTCTTGCGCGGGTTTTCCGATTCGCCGGCCGTGATCCCGACCAGCTCGGTGCCGAGAAACGAGAAGCCCGCGATCAATGCGACGCTCATCATCGCGTGCACGCCGCCGACGAACGGTGCGTCGCCGGTCCCGAAGTTGCGCCAGCCGACCGGATGCCCGTTGCCGAGCAGGCCGGCCGCGATCAGCAAGCCCGCCGCGATGAACGCGATCACGGTGACGACCTTGATCAGCGAGAACCAGTATTCGGATTCGCCGAAGCCGCGTACCGACAACGTGTTCAGCAGGAAGATCAGCAGCAGGAACCCGGCGCCCCACCATACGCCCGGCACGGCGGGAAACCAGTAGCGCATCACGATCTGCCCGGCGACCAGCTCGATCGCGATCGTCACGGCCCAGCTGTACCAGTAGGTCCAGCCGAGCGCGACGCCGAAGCCTTCGTCCACGTACTTCTCGCCGTAGATCGCGAACGAGCCCGACACCGGCATCAGCGCGGCCATCTCGCCGAGCCCGGTGACGACGAAGTAGACCATCAGCCCGATCGCGATGTAGGCGGCGATCGCGCCGCCCGGCCCCGCCTGCGCGACCGACGCGCCCGACGCAACGAACAGCCCCGTGCCGATCGAACCGCCGATCGCGATCATCGCGATGTGGCGGCTCTGCAGCCGGCGCTTCAGCGCCGTTCCGGACGGTGCGGCTGTCTCCACTGCCGCTTGCAAAGCATCCATAGTGTTCACCCTGGTTGGATCCGGGCCGCCCGAATTGATTCGGAATACCAATCGATCGGCCCGGTTATTCGCGTCGAAAACCGGTCCTGCCCGCCGGGTCGCACGTCCGGTGCCGGCGGCCCGGACGCACCCTGCCGTGTCAGACGACGCTGCGCTTGATCGCCTGCAGCTCGGCGGTCGTCACGATCTTCTCGATCCGGAACCGCGGGCTTTCCAGCCACACGTTCGCGATCCGCCGGTATTCGTCGAGATCCTCGCACGCGAGCCGCACGAGAAAATCGAACGTGCCGCTGACGAGCCAGCAGTCGAGCACGGCCGGATTGGTCCGCATCTCGTCCTCGAACGGCGCCTGCGAGCGTCCATGGTCGGCCAGCACGATCTGCGCGATCACGACGATCGGCTTGGTCGCGCGCGGCGCCTTGATCACCGCGCGGTAGCCTTCGATCACGCCGAGCGCCTCGAGCCGCTCCACACGCGCCTGGCACGGCCGCGGCGTGAGGTTCACGAGTTCCGACAGCTTCCGGTATGAAATCCGGCCGTCGGTGCGCAGGATGTCGAGGATCCGGAGATCGATCTTGTCGAGTTGCATCTTCTTGTCGGTCATCCTTGTTCGCTCCGGTCGGGTCGTGGCTGGTGCGCGGAGCGTCTTCTCCGGTTCCGCGCGGGGGCCACATTATCCGGTCGAAGCGGCCGCGCGCCAATCGGCTAGAACCGCAGCGACAGGCACGTCAGGCCGCCGTCCATCTTGCGGAACTCGCTGGTGTCGATCACGTGCAGCGGCAGCCCGAGCGAGCCGATCGCGTCGTGCACGCGCGGATAGCCGGCCGGCGTGATCAGCGTGCCGTTCACGCGCAGCGTGTTGCCCGCGTATTCGTCCGCGGCGGAAATCGCGATCCGGCGATAGTCGGCGAACGCCGGATGCCCGGCCAGCGCCTCGGTCACGAGCAGCGTGTCGTCGCCGAGCGCGTTGACCACCGATTTCAAATGCAGGCCCGCGCTGACCGGCACCGCGACGACCGAATAGCCATGGCGCGACACCAGCGACTCGAATGCGGCGATGCCTTCGGCGTCGGTGCGGCCCGTCAGGCCGATGGTGAAGCGCCTGCCGACCAGCATCACGTCGCCGCCGTCGAGACGGCCCGCCTGCATCGGCAGCAGGTCGCGATGCGCGCCGAGCGCCGCTTCGATATGCACCGTCTCGCCGCGCCGCGCGGGCGCGCCAGGGCGCGTGATCACCGCGAATTCGGGCGTGACGACGGCGACGTCCTCGACGAAATGCGAGTCGGGGAACGCGTCCAGCGGCGGCAGCTCGATCAGCGCAACGCCGAGCCCGCGCAGCGCGTCGCAGTAGGCGTGGAACTGCGTGAGCGTCTTGTCGTAGTCGGGCGCGCCGAGCGCGGCGGTGGTGAGACCCGCGCCACAGGACGGCGCGGGACGGCGAACGATCGCTTGCGTGAATTGCATCGACTCCTCCATGGTCACGCTGCCCCCGTGCGGCGCACGGGGCAGCTGCGTTGTGTCCGGACCATTATCGGAAGCCAAATTGCGCAATTCGCGTCGATTTCGGGCATGCCCGCAGCCGATCGCGTCGAATTGCAGGCGGGGCGCAGCGGATTCGGCGGACGGTCGGCCGGCGCGGCGCAAACGGCCGTTCCCGGCCGCCGGCGCGGCCGCTGCGTCCGCCGCATGCGTCACGCAGTGCCCAGCTCGAACCCCATTTGCACACGGCCCAGCGCCGTGAGATCGCCCTCGCCTCCCCGTCCGTCGAAGTCGACCTCGAAATGATCGCCCGGAAAGTCCGGCGGGCTATCCCCGCGCAGGAACGCGAGCCGCTGGCGCTGCAGGTAGGCGTCGTTCTTCGCGCACCCCGGCGCTGCCGCGATATACATCACGTTGCTGTCGCCGCTGCCGCGATGCGCATCCTCGACCGCATGCACGACGTCGCCGTGCCAGAACACCGCATCGCCCGGCTCCATGTGCGGGATCGGCACCAGCGCGTCGAGCAGCAGCGCATGCCAATCGGGCAGGATCGACAGTGCACGGCCCGGGCGCGCGCCGCACAGGTCGTCGTCGGCGACGTCGTCCTGCAGCGCGCGCAGCACGACGTACGCCATCGCGTTCGCGACCGGAATCAGCTGCAGCGTGCCGTCGCCGGGCCCTTGCGGCGTCAGCGCGGTCCAGCCCTGGAACGTGCGGAACATCGAGCACACGGCCGGCGACGGAATCTCCTCGACGTCGGGGCGGAATGCCGCGTCGAACGGGTCGTAATCGCGCCACCGACCGGCCAGCACGTGACGATAGACCTGGCGGAAATTCGCGCCGAGCCAGCGTTCGACCGAGCCGCCGTCGACATGCGGCGACAGCCCGAGCGACGTCGAGCCAGGCGGCCGGCGGCGGATCCGGTCCGCATAGGCCGGCACCTGGCCAGGATCGAAATGCCTGCGCGCACCCTCCGCATGGCGCCACAGGCGGTTCAGGAACACACGGGCCTGCGTGAGGGCCGGCGACTGGCGCGCGGCCACCTGCGGCTTCGACCAGTAGACGCCGTAGATCCGCGGCTTGCCCGACGCGAGGTTGCCGAAGTAGCGGTCCTCGGCGCGCGCATGCAGCCGCTCGGCGAAACGGTTCGCATCCAGATAGGCGCCGATCTCGTCGTTCCAGTCGCGCGCCTGCTGCACATCGAACACACCGCGGATCACCGCCGCGCCGTGCGTGCGGATGCCGGCGAGCGCCCGCGGATCGACGGAGCCGTTCGCGATATCCGCGCAGCGCAGAACCGGAATCACGTCGTGGCCGTGCGCGTGTGCGCGGCGGATCGCGTCGACCTGCCGCGCGATATCGCCCTCCAGCTCGCGGAACGTGGCCGCGTAACCGGGCAGGTCGGCGCGCAGCGCCCTTTTCGCCGTGCGGATCGCGGCCGGCAGATCGTCAATCGTCAGATGCATCGTCGTCTCCTCGCTGAATCGTGTCGTGATGGGCATTCAGCGTACGGCCGACGCGTCGCCGCTATCGACACTATCCGGCCAACAATCGATACAATCCTGACAATCGCTCGCTACTCTGGACGATGGCAGACCACGCACAGCTTGTTGCCGTCCGGGTCGCGGAAATACGCGCCGTAGTAGTCGGGGTGATAGTGCGGCCGCAGGCCCGGCGGCCCGTCGCAGGTGCCGCCGTGCTGCAGCGCGAGCGCATGGCAGCGGTCGACCTGCGCGCGCGTCGGCGCAATGAATGCGATCGTGTGGCCGTTGCCCGGTTCGGGCGCACGACCGTCGAGCGGCCGGCCGAAGAAGAACAGCGGCCGGTCGGTGTCGGCCGGCATCCAGCCCGACCAGCCATCCGGCCCACTGAATTTGAGACGCAGCCCGAGTTCAGCGAACAGTGGCGCGTAGAAGTCGTACGCGCGCGCCGTATCGCTGACGCCCACGCAAACATGTGAAAACATGGCATCGCTCCGTCGTGACGATCGATCACGATCATGCCACGGCGCGGTGCCGCGCTCGACCGGAGGCCGCGATGAAACCGCAGTACGAGCACGTGACGTTCGCCCCCGGCTGTTCGATCCGCGTGTACCACCGCCAGCTCGCGCGCATTCCGTTCGAATGGCATCGCCATCCCGAGTACGAACTGACGCTGACGCTGAACAGCCGCGGCCGGCGCTTCATCGGCGATCATGTCGCCCGCTACGCGGACGACGACCTGGTGCTCGTGCCGCCCAACCTGCCGCACACATGGTCGTCGAATGCGCGCATCGATCGCGAGGCGCCGGAAGTCGCGCTCGTCGTCTGGTTCGACGGCGACTGGGCACGGCGCGTGGCCGACTGCTGCCCCGAGTACGCGCCGCTGCGCTCGCTGCTGAGGCGCGCGGCACCGGGCCTGCACTTCGATGCGGATACGGCCCGCACGATGCGTGCGCGGTTGCCGCCGTTGCTCGACTCATCGCCACGCGTACGCCTCGCGGCCGCACTCGACACGCTCGCCGATCTCGCGGAAGCCGGCGGCGAACCGCTCGCCACCGCGCAGGCCTATGGCCGGCCCGACGCAGCCACGCCATCGGCCGACTCGGCCGCGCCCGAAGCCGAACGCCTCGACCGTGTGCTCGACGCGATCGACCGGCACTTCCACGAGCCGATGCGCATCGATGCGCTCGCAGCCGTCGCGCACATGTCCGAACGCACGCTGCAGCGGCTGTTCGTGCGGCACCTCGGCGAAAGCGTCGGCCGCTACGTGCAGCGGCTGCGGCTCGCGCATGCGTGCCGTCACCTGGTCGGCACCGACTGGCCGATCGCGACGGTTGCCGCGCGCTGCGGCATTCCGAACGCCGCAAACTTCAACCGCCAGTTCCTCGCCGCACGCGGGATGACGCCCGGCGCGTACCGGCAGTTCTTCGCGCAGCACGGCCACGCGCCCGATGCCGACGCGCCGCCGCTCGATACGCGACCGCCGTCGCTGGAACGCGGGACCGGATCGGGCCGTGGCCAACGCCGGCCGCACAAATGAAAACACCCCGGCGGGATGACCCACCGGGGTGTCGGGGCGTTGCGATTGCCGGACGCGAGCGGCCTGACGGCCGTTCGCGCCGCGCACGACTTAACGTGCGTTGAGCGGCTTCGCTTCGCGCGGCGTGTCGCCGATGAACAGCTGACGCGGACGGCCGATCTTCTGTTCCGGATCCGCGATCATTTCGTTCCACTGTGCGATCCAGCCGACCGTACGTGCCATCGCGAAGATACACGTGAACATCGACGTCGGGATGCCCAGCGCGCGCTGGACGATACCCGAGTAGAAGTCGACGTTCGGGTACAGCTTGCGCGACACGAAGTATTCGTCTTCCAGCGCGATTTTCTCGAGCTGCATCGCGAGCTTGAACAGCGGGTCGTCGTGCAGGCCGAGTTCGTTCAGCACTTCGTAGCACGTTTCGCGCATCAGCTTCGCACGCGGGTCGTAGTTCTTGTACACGCGGTGACCGAAGCCCATCAGCTTCACGCCCGAATTCTTGTCCTTCACCTGCTTGATGAATTCGGGGATGTTGTCCGGCGAACCGATCTGCTCGAGCATGTTCAGCGCGGCTTCGTTCGCACCGCCGTGCGCCGGGCCCCACAGACATGCGATACCGGCCGCGATACACGCGAACGGGTTCGCGCCCGACGAACCGGCCAGGCGGACCGTCGACGTCGATGCGTTCTGCTCGTGATCGGCGTGCAGGATCAGGATACGGTCGAGTGCGCGGACGAGCACGTCGTTGACCTTGTACTCTTCGCACGGGTTCGAGAACATCATGTGCATGAAGTTCGCGCTGTACGACAGCGAGTTCTTCGGATACACGAACGGCTGGCCGATGCTGTACTTGTACGCCATCGCGACGAGCGTCGGCAGCTTCGCGATCATGCGGATCGCCGACACTTCGCGGTGACGCGGGTCGTTGATGTCGAGCGAGTCGTGGTAGAACGCGGACAGCGCGCCGACTGCGGCGACCAGGATCGCCATCGGGTGCGCGTCGCGGCGGAAGCCACGGAAGAAGAAGTGCATCTGCTCGTGCACCATCGTGTGCTTCGTGACGGTGTCGACGAATTCCTTCTTTTGCGCCGCGTTCGGCAGCTCGCCCTTCAGCAGCAGGTAGCAGGACTCGAGGAAGTCGGCGTTCTGCGCGAGGTTGTCGATCGGGTAGCCGCGGTACAGCAGTTCGCCCTTGTCGCCGTCGATGTACGTGATCGCCGAATTACAAGCTGCCGTCGACATGAAGCCCGGGTCGTAAGTGAACTTGCCGGTCTGGCCGTACAGCTTGCGGATGTCGATCACGTCCGGGCCCATCGTGCCCTTGTAGATCGGCATTTCGACGCTCGGCGAATTGTCGCTGAACGATAGCGTGGCTTTAACATCAGACGGAGTCATGGCACATCCTCAATCGAAATAAAGAAACGGGATTCGATAACGGGCACAACGCGTTACACCTTGGCGTTACACGTTGCGCAGCATCTCCAACAGCCGGTGAATATCCGGGCCGTCTAGGTCGCCCTCTGGTTCCTTGCGCGCGAGGAGCAAGTCCATCAGGTCGTTGTCGCTCAGATCGAGCAGGCGCGACAACGCGCCTACGTCTGCATCGGTGAGGTCATGCTCGTATCTGCTGAAGAAACGCTCGAAGATGATGTCGTTCTCCAGCAGACCCCGCCGCGCGCGCCAGCGGAGGCGCGCGCGACGGTGCGGGTCGGATTGATGCGAATCGTCGCTCATCACAACTCGGACTCCCGCAGGGCCGCCCCAAGGGAGTCGACGCCCCCTCGGGGGGCAGCGAACGCAGTGAGCTTGGGGGTCATCATATTAAACCGCGCGGCGAACCATCAGTTCCTTGATCTTGCCGATCGCCTTCGTCGGGTTCAGGCCCTTCGGGCAAACGTCGACGCAGTTCATGATCGTGTGGCAACGGAACAGACGGTACGGGTCTTCCAGGTTGTCGAGGCGCTCGCCGGTGGCCGTGTCACGGCTATCCGCGATGAAGCGGTAAGCCTGCAGCAGGCCGGCCGGGCCGACGAACTTGTCCGGGTTCCACCAGAAGCTCGGGCACGACGTCGAGCAGCTCGCGCACAGAATGCACTCGTACACGCCGTCGAGCTCGTCGCGTTCTTCCGGCGACTGGAGACGTTCCTTCTCCGGCGGCGGCGCGTCGTTGATCAGGTACGGCTTGATCGAGTGATACTGGTTGAAGAAGTGCGTCATGTCGACGATCAGGTCGCGCACGACGGGCAGGCCCGGCAGCGGACGCAGCACGATCTTCTGCGGCAGGTCGTTCAGGTTCGTCAGGCACGCGAGACCGTTCTTGCCGTTGATGTTCATCGCGTCGGAACCGCACACGCCTTCGCGGCACGAACGACGGAACGACAGCGTCTCGTCCACGGCCTTCAGCTTGACCAGTGCGTCGAGCAGCATGCGCTCATGCTGGATCTCGAGCTCGTACGTCTGCATGCGCGGCGCCGCGTCCTTGTCCGGATCGTAGCGGTAGACTTCAAAAATGCGTTTTGCCATTTCGGATTCCTTTGACTCGGCTTAGAACGTGCGCGGCTTCGGCGGCACGGAGTCGACCGTCAGCGGCTTCATTTGAACCGGCTTGTAGTCGAGGCGATCGCCTTCGCTGTACCACAGCGTGTGGCGCAGCCAGTTGTCGTCGTCGCGGTGTTCGTAGTCGCTGTGGGCGTGCGCGCCACGGCTTTCCTTGCGCGCTTCCGCCGACACCATCGTCGCGCGGGCGACTTCGATCAGGTTCTCCAGCTCGAGCGCTTCGACGCGCGCGGTGTTGAACACCTTCGACTTGTCCTTCAGGTGGATGCTTTCCACGCGGGCCTTCAGGCCGGCCATCTGGTCGACGCCTTCCTTCAGCAGTGCCGACGTGCGGAACACGCCTGCGTGCTTCTGCATCGTCGCGCGGATGTCGTTCGCGACGTCCTGCGTGTACTCGCCCGAGGTCGACTTGTCGAGCTTCGCCAGGCGCGCCAGCGAGAATTCGCCTGCGTCGGCCGGCAGCGGCTTGTGTTCCTTCTGGTTCTTCACGTGCTCGACGATGTGGTTGCCGGCCGCACGGCCGAACACCACGAGGTCCAGCAGCGAGTTCGTGCCGAGGCGGTTCGCGCCATGCACGGACACGCACGAGCACTCGCCCACTGCGTAGAAGCCGTTGACCGGATCCTTGTGGCCGCGCGACGTGCCGACGACCTGACCGTGGATGTTGGTCGGGATGCCGCCCATCTGGTAGTGGATCGTCGGGACGACCGGGATCGGTTCCTTGATCGCATCGACGTTCGCGAACTTCAGCGCGATTTCGCGGATCGACGGCAGACGCTTCATGATCGTCTCGGCGCCGATGTGCGACAGGTCGAGCAGCACGTGGTCCTTGTTCGGACCCACGCCACGGCCTTCCTTGATTTCCTGGTCCATCGAACGCGACACGAAGTCACGCGGCGCCAGATCCTTCAGCGTCGGTGCGTAGCGTTCCATGAAGCGCTCGCCGTTCGCGTTGCGCAGGATACCGCCTTCGCCGCGCACGCCTTCGGTGATCAGCACGCCCGCGCCGGCCACGCCGGTCGGGTGGAACTGCCAGAACTCCATGTCCTGCAGCGCGATGCCCGAACGCGCGGCCATGCCGAGGCCGTCGCCGGTGTTGATGAACGCGTTGGTCGATGCCGCGAAGATCCGGCCGGCGCCGCCCGTCGCGAACAGCGTGGTCTTGCCTTCCATGATGTAGACGTCGCCCGTCTCCATCTCGAGGGCCGTCACGCCGAGCACGTCGCCTTCCGCGTCGCGGATCAGGTCGAGCGCCATCCATTCGACGAAGAACTGCGTCTTCGCTTCGACGTTCTGCTGGTACAGCGTGTGCAGCAGCGCGTGACCGGTACGGTCGGCGGCCGCGCAAGCGCGCTGGACCGGCTTCTCGCCGTAGTTCGCGGTGTGGCCGCCGAACGGACGCTGGTAGATCGTGCCGTCCGCGTTACGGTCGAACGGCATGCCGAAGTGTTCCAGTTCGTACACGACGTTCGGTGCTTCGCGGCACATGAACTCGATCGCGTCCTGGTCGCCGAGCCAGTCGGAACCCTTGATCGTGTCGTAGAAGTGGAAGTGCCAGTTGTCTTCGCTCATGTTGCCGAGCGACGCGCCGATGCCGCCCTGTGCGGCCACCGTGTGCGAACGGGTCGGGAACACCTTCGACAGCACGCCGACCGACAGGCCCGCGCGCGACAGTTGCAGCGCTGCGCGCAAGCCCGAGCCGCCCGCGCCGACGATCACCACGTCGAACTTGCGGCGCGGCAGGGAAGTTTTGATTGCAGCCATTCTTTACACTCTCCAGAGAATCTGCGCGGCGTAGCCCGCACATGCGAGCAGCCAGACGATGGTCAGCGATTGCAGCAGCAGGCGCACACCGACGGGCTTCACGTAGTCCATCCAGATGTCGCGCACGCCGACCCATGCGTGGTAGAAGAGGGAAAGCAGCGTCACGAAGGTCGCGAGCTTCATCCATTGCGCGGAGAAGATCGATGCCCAGCCTTCGTACGAGAAATCATGCGCGCCGAAGAACAGGACGAGCAGAATGACCGTGTAGACCGCCATGATCGTGGCGGTGACGCGCTGCGCGAGCCAGTCGCGCAGGCCGTAGTGAGCGCCGACGACGAGGCGCTTCGAGCCGATTCGGTTATTGGCTGCCATTTTCTTAGAATGCTCCGAACAGTTTGAGTGCCATGGCGATCGTCAGGGCGATCGAGACGACAAAGACGACGACGGCCGTCCGCTTGCCGCCTTCCTTCGAGACGGCGTCGTGGTTGACGTCCATCAGCAGGTGGCGAATGCCGGCGCAGAAATGGTGAAGGAACGCCCAGGACAGCGCGAGGACGATCAGCTTGACGACGATGTTGGAGAGGAATTGCTTGAAGACTTCGAAGCTGAGTTCGGACGTCAGGCTCTGGTCCAGGAGGAACAGCAGGAACGGCAGGAACAGGAACAGCAGCGCGCCGCTGACTCGGTGGAGAATCGACAATATCGCCGCCAGCGGCATGCGATATTTCAACGTGATGTCGCCGATTCCGATGTTCCGGTATTCCGGCCTCGGCTTTCTTACTGCGTCAGTCATGCTAGACCCCTACTATGTTGTCACACTAATCCGCGATTTTAGCGCCTTTTTATATCGCGCTGCAGCGAAAGTCTGCTCTGGATCGTTACGCGAACGGGAATAAAGGCGGCCCGAAACGTGCTACGCGAACACGGGAAGTGCGCGTGCACGCTGCCTGTGCCGATACGTCGTCAGCTCAAGTCATTCTGATAGTAGTACCCGGTTGTGACATACCAGCCGCGCCGCACTTCCACCGGCCGGTCTCCGTATGTATAGGACACGCGCTCGACCGACAGCAACGGGAAACCCACCGGCACGTGCAGCAGGTCGGCCACCGCCGGCTCTGCCGCCACCGCGCGGATCTTCTCGGTCGCGCGGATCATCCGCGTGCCGAACTCCGTCTCGAACATCGCGTAGAGCGGGCCCTTGTACTCGCTCAGCCGCTCGAACGTGAGCCCGCGGAACATCGCGCCCGGTAGCCAGATCTCGTCGAGCACCGTCGCTTCGTTCTCGAACTCCAGCAGGCGGCGCACCTGCACGACCGGATCGGCCGGCTTCAGGTCGAGCTGCCGCGCGATCTCGGCCGGCGCGCGCAGGCGCCGGCATTCGAGCAGGCGGCTCACGTGCGGATGCTCGGCACCGTCGTCGGCCAGCAGACGCAGGAAGCGGAACTGCGCGCGATCCTCGTTGTGCGTCGCAACAAACGTACCCTTGCCCTGCCGCCGGACCACGAGATTTTCCGCGGCCAGTTCGTCGATCGCCTTGCGAACGGTGCCCTGGCTGACCTTGTAACGGGCCGCGAGCTCCACTTCGCTGGGGATGATCTCGCCCGGCTTCCATTCACCGGATTCGAGACTTTGCGTGATCAATGACTTGATCTGCTGGTATAACGGACTGAAGGTCGGCGACGGCGAAGCGACAGGCGCCGGCACGGAATCGCCCGCGCCCGGCTGCCCTGGGCCGCCTGCGCCGGTCGGATTCGCGTTGTTCGCCTGGTTCGATGTCATGGCGCGCATTTCATCACAAACCGCGCTTTTCCGTCCACTCAAATTCCGCAAAACATCTGTCTTATATAAGACATATGATACCGTTTGACTTTGGACCCGCCGGCTCCTACACTCCGGGGCGAGCAAGGGTTCGCGGGTGCAAAACGCGTCCCGGGCTACGTGCCACGGCCGTCTCCAGGTTCACCGCGTCTGCCTTTCGCGAGTCCTCCGCCCTGCTTCAATGCAACGCTACGCATAACGCGCATAGAATGGCGTTTTGCCTAGCGTCCACCGCTTCACACGTCCTGGAGATTTTCAATGGCTAAGCCCGCAAAGCGCGTTGCCGTCACCGGCGCCGCAGGTCAAATCGCTTACTCCCTGCTGTTCCGCATCGCGAACGGCGACCTGCTCGGCAAGGACCAGCCGGTCATCCTGCAACTGCTCGACCTCCCGCAAGCCCAAGCCGCCGTCAAAGGCGTCGTGATGGAACTCGACGATTGCGCGTTCCCGCTGCTCGCGGGCGTCGTGATCACCGACGATCCGAAGGTTGCATTCAAGGATGCAGACGTCGCGCTGCTGGTCGGTGCGCGTCCGCGCTCGAAGGGCATGGAGCGCAAGGACCTGCTGTCGGCGAACGCCGAGATCTTCACGGTCCAGGGCGCCGCGCTGAACGAAGTCGCGAGCCGCGACGTGAAGGTGCTGGTCGTCGGCAACCCGGCGAACACCAACGCGTACATCGCGATGAAGTCGGCACCGGATCTGCCGAAGAAGAACTTCACGGCGATGCTGCGCCTCGACCACAACCGCGCGCTGTCGCAACTCGCCGCCAAGTCGGGCAAGCCGGTCGCATCGATCGAGAAGCTCGCCGTGTGGGGCAACCACTCGCCGACGATGTACCCCGACTTCCGCTTCGCGACCGTCGAAGGCGAGTCGCTGCTGAAGCTGATCAACGACGACGTGTGGAACCGCGACACGTTCATCCCGACCGTCGGCAAGCGCGGCGCGGCGATCATCGAAGCGCGCGGCCTGTCGTCGGCGGCGTCGGCAGCCAACGCGGCGATCGACCACGTGCGTGACTGGGTCCTGGGCACGAACGGCAAGTGGGTCACGATGGGCATCCCGTCGGACGGCTCGTACGGCATCCCCGAAGACATCATCTACGGCGTGCCGGTCGTCTGCGAAAACGGCGAGTACAAGCGTGTCGAAGGCCTCGAAATCGACGCGTTCTCGCGCGAGAAGATGGACGGCACGCTGGCCGAGCTGCTCGAAGAGCGCGACGGCGTCGCCCACCTGCTGAAGAACTAAGCAGGCTGCATCGCCGGGCCGCCTCCGGGCGGTCCGGTCACGGCACGGGCGGCGGGGCTGCAGCCGGCCCCGCCGCCCGATCCGATCCGCGCACGTTTTGCCGCGCCAGGCGCCCCACGCGCCGGCTCAGAACGCGCCCGAATCCGATTTTCTCCACGTTGCCCGCTTCCTTGACGTAGAAGAGATGTCCGCGCTCACTCCTGCACAAGTGCTGTACGACGGGGCGTCCCCGCCCGCGATCCTGCCCTGCTGCGATCACTACGCGGGCAGCGAGAAGCTGATGCGCAAGTCGCTCGCGCTCCAGGCCGAACTCGGTCCCGTGTTCGACATCACGCTCGACTGCGAGGACGGCGCGGCCGTCGGCCAGGAAGCCGCGCACGCACAGTGCGTCGCCGAATTCCTCGGCAGCGCCGAGAACCGCTTCGGGCGGGTCGGCGTCCGCATCCACGACTTTTCCCATCCCCACTGGCGCGACGACGTGCGCATCGTGCTGCGCGCCGCGCGCGCACCGGCCTACGTCACGCTGCCGAAGATCGCGAGCGCCGCCGACGCGGCCGAGATGGTCGCGTTCATCGAAGGCACGCGGCGCGAGCTCGGCCTCGCGCAGCCGATCCCGGTCGACGTGCTGGTCGAGACGCACGGCGCGCTCGCGCAGGCGGCCGCCCTCGCCGCGCTGCCGCTGGTCGGCACGCTGAGCTTCGGGCTGATGGACTTCGTGTCCGCGCATCACGGCGCGATCCCCGATGCGGCGATGCGCTCGCCCGGCCAGTTCGACCACCCGCTCGTGCGGCGCGCGAAGCTGGAAATCGCCGCAGCCTGCCACGCGCACGGCAAGACACCGTCGCACAACGTGACGACGGAAGTGCGCGACATGGCCGTCGTCGCCGGCGACGCGCGCCGCGCGCGCGACGAGTTCGCGTTCACGCGGATGTGGAGCATCCATCCCGCGCAGATCCGCCCGATCGTCGACGCATTCGCGCCGCGCACCGATGAAGTCGCACTGGCCGCCGAAATCCTGCTGGCCGCGCAGGCCGCCGACTGGGGCCCGACGCGCCACGGCGATACGCTGCACGACCGCGCGAGCTACCGCTATTACTGGTCGGTGCTGCGCCGCGCGCGGGCGACCGGCCAGCCGGTGCCGGCCGAGACCGCGCCGCTGTTCGGCCCGGACGCCACCGGAGATGCGCGGTGAGCGCGCGCCGACACACGAATTTCATCGAATCACCGGTGCGTGAACCTGCGACAGGTTTGCAAAACGACAAAAAACGTAACGGAGCCCGAAAACCTGAAATATGCGCGGCCAAATAGGTGAAAATAGCGGCCGCTGCGCGCTTCCGGGGCGCGTGCAGTTTCAAACCGGCCGGCAGTGTCAGCTGCCGGCCCTTGTCAACTGATTATCGAAAGGTTCTGACTCCATGAAGAAACTCCTGATCGCTACCGCCATCGGCGCGTTGTCCGCCACGATGCTGGTGTCGGCTCCGAGCGCGTTCGCCCAGGATACGGCGACGGCGAAGAAGACGGCCAAGCGCCCGGCGCCGGCCAAGCGCATCGTTCCGCGCAGCAAGAAGGCGCAGGCGCGTGCCGCGGCCAAGGTCGATCCGGTGCCGGAAGGCGCAACCAAGTGGTCGTGCAAGGAAGGCCTGTCGTTCGACCTCGCCGGCGACATGAAGCGTGACCAGGTCGTCACGGTTCACTGGGCGAAGAAGAACTACAAGCTGCCGCGTCAGGCCACGACGACGGGTGCCGACACGTTCTACGATCCGGCCGCGGGCTTCAAGCTGGTCGTGATCCCGAGCAAGGCGATGCTGTTCAGCGATGCGAACGGCGGCGAGCGTCTCGCCGACGAATGCGTGACGCCGGAAATGGCGCAAGGCGGCGCAGCGCCGACGCAATCGAACGAACTGAAGCCGGCAACGAACTAAGCGCGTTCTCCCAGGCCCCTCGATGTCCGCCTCGGTCTCCAACGTCCGCCCCGCTCCGGATTCCGTACTCGTCGATATCGTCGACTACGTGCTGAACCCCGGCATCGACAGCGCGCTCGCGCTGGAGACGGCGCGTCATTGCCTGATCGACACGCTAGGATGCGGACTCGAGGCGCTGTCCTACCCTGCCTGCACCAAGCTGCTCGGCCCCGTCGTGCCCGGCACGATCGTGCCGGACGGCGCGAAGGTGCCCGGCACGTCCTTCCAGCTCGATCCCGTCCAGGCCGCTTTCGACATCGGCGCGATGATCCGCTGGCTGGACTTCAACGACACCTGGCTCGCCGCCGAATGGGGTCATCCGTCCGACAACCTCGGCGGGATCCTGGCGACGGCCGACTGGCTGTCCCGCACGGCCGTCGCGGCCGGCAGGAAGCCGCTTGCCATGCGCGACGTGCTCATCGCGATGATCCAGGCCCACGAGATCCAGGGCTGCCTCGCACTCGAGAATTCGTTCAATGCGGTCGGGCTCGACCACGTGCTGCTCGTGAAGGTCGCGTCGACGGCCGTCGTCGGCCGCCTGCTCGGGCTCACGCGCGACGAGCTGATCAACGCGGTATCCAACGCATTCGTCGACGGCCACCCGCTGCGCACCTACCGCCATGCGCCGAACACCGGTTCGCGCAAGTCCTGGGCGGCCGGCGACGCGACGTCCCGCGCGGTGCGCCTCGCGCTGATCGCGAAAACGGGTGAAATGGGCTACCCGTCGGCGCTCACCGCGAAAACCTGGGGCTTCTACGACGTGCTGTTCGACGGACAGCCGTTCCGCTTCCAGCGCCCGTACGGCACGTACGTGATGGAGAACGTGCTGTTCAAGATCGCGTTCCCCGCCGAATTCCATGCGCAGACGGCCGCCGAGGCCGCGCTGCAGCTGCACGCGCAGCTCGCCGCGGCGGGCCGTACGACCGACGAGATCAGCCGGATCACGATCCGCACGCATGCGGCCGCGATCCGCATCATCGACAAGCAGGGGCCGCTCGCCAATCCGGCCGACCGCGACCACTGCATCCAGTACATGGTCGCCGTGCCGCTGCTGTTCGGCCGGCTGACCGCGGCCGACTACGAAGACGCGGTCGCCGCCGATCCGCGCATCGACGCGCTGCGCGCGAAAACCGTGTGCGTCGAGGATCCGCAGTTCACGAAGGATTACCATGACCCGGCCAAGCGATCGATCGCGAATGCGCTGACGATCGAATTCGCGGACGGATCGACGCTTGCCGAAGTGGCGGTCGAATACCCGATCGGCCATCAGCGACGCCGTGCTGATGGCATCCCGCTCCTGGTCGACAAGTTCCGGACCAACCTTGCCCGCCGTTTCCCGGCAAAGCAGCAACAAGCGATTCTCGACGTGTCGCTGGACCAGGCAAAGCTCGAAGCGATGCCGGTCGATGAGTACGTCGACTTGTATGTGATATAGCCGTCAGATACAGGACTCTTTGTTTCCTAGCCTTAAACCCAGGAAAATCACCATGGCCCACAATCTCCACAAGACCCTCAAGGAATTCGACAGCGGTTCCGGCAAAGGCAAGTTCTACTCGCTGCCGCAGCTCGGCAAGGAACTGAAGACGAAGATCGAGCGCCTCCCGGTGTCGATCCGTATCGTGCTCGAGTCCGTGCTGCGCAACTACGACGGCAAGAAGATCACCGAAGAACACATCGAGCAGCTCGCGAACTGGAAGCCGACCGCGAAACGCGTCGACGAGATTCCGTTCGTGGTGTCGCGCGTCGTGCTGCAGGACTTCACGGGCGTGCCGCTGCTCGCCGACATCGCGGCCATGCGCGGCGTCGCGGAGCGTTCGGGCAAGAATCCGAAGAAGATCGAGCCGCTGGTCCCGGTCGATCTCGTCGTCGACCACTCGGTCCAGATCGACTACTTCCGCCAGAAAGATGCACTCGACCTGAACATGAAGCTGGAATTCCAGCGCAACAACGAGCGCTACCAGTTCATGAAGTGGGGCATGCAGGCGTTCGACACGTTCAAGGTCGTGCCGCCGGGCGTCGGCATCGTCCACCAGGTGAACCTCGAGTATCTCGCGCGCGGCGTCCACAAGAAGGCGGACGGCGGCGACACCGTGTACTACCCGGATACCCTCGTCGGCACGGACAGCCACACGACGATGATCAACGGCATCGGCGTGGTCGGCTGGGGCGTGGGCGGCATCGAGGCTGAAGCCGGCATGCTCGGCCAGCCGGTGTACTTCCTGACGCCGGACGTCGTCGGCGTCGAGCTGAAGGGCAAGCTGCGCGAAGGCGTGACCGCCACCGACCTGGTGCTGACGATCACCGAAATGCTGCGCAAGGAAAAGGTCGTCGGCAAGTTCGTCGAGTTCTTCGGCGAAGGCACGAAGTCGCTGTCGCTGCCGGACCGCGCGACGATCGGCAACATGGCACCGGAATACGGCGCGACGATGGGCTTCTTCCCGGTCGACGAAAAGACGATCGACTACTTCGAGGGCACGGGCCGCACGAAGGCGGAGATCGCCGCGTTCGAGAACTACTTCAAGGCCCAGAAGCTGTTCGGCATTCCGAAGGCCGGCGACATCGACTACACGAAGACGGTGACGCTCGACCTGGCCACGGTCGCTCCGTCGCTGGCCGGCCCGAAGCGCCCGCAGGACCGCATCGAGATCGGCAACGTCAAGTCGACGTTCACCGACCTGTTCTCGAAGCCGGTCGCGGAAAACGGCTTCGCGAAGAAAGCGGACGACCTGAACGCGCAGTACACGACGACCAACGGCGTCGACGTGAAGAACGGCGACGTGCTGATCGCCGCGATCACGTCGTGCACGAACACGTCGAACCCGAGCGTGCTGCTGGCCGCCGGCCTGCTCGCGAAGAAGGCCGTCGAAGCCGGCCTGACCGTCGCGCCGCACATCAAGACGTCGCTCGCGCCGGGATCGCGCATCGTCACCGAATACCTGACGAAGACGGGCCTCTTGCCCTACCTCGCGAAGCTCGGCTTCGAAGTCGCCGCCTACGGCTGCACGACCTGTATCGGCAACGCGGGCGACCTGACGCCGGAACTGAACGAAGCGATCACGAAGAACGACATCGTCGCGGCAGCCGTGCTGTCGGGCAACCGTAACTTCGAAGCGCGTATCCACCCGAACATCCGCGCGAACTTCCTCGCGTCGCCGCCGCTGGTCGTCGCCTACGCGATCGCCGGCAACATCACGCGCGACCTGATGACCGAGCCGGTCGGCAAGGGCAAGGATGGTTACGACATCTACCTCGGCGACATCTGGCCGACGAGCGAGGAAATCCACGCGCTGCTCAAGTTCGCGCTCGACCCGAAGAAGTTCGAGGACAACTACGCGAAGCTGACCAAGAAGGGCGACCTCTGGAGCAAGATCGAGGGCGAGACGGGCCAAGTCTACGACTGGCCGAAGTCGACCTACATCGCGGAGCCGCCGTTCTTCGGCAACGACTTCTCGATGGAGCCGGCCGCCTCGATCCCGACCGTCAAGGGCGCGCGCGCACTGGGCATCTTCGGTGACTCGGTCACGACCGACCACATCAGCCCGGCAGGCTCGATCAAGGAAGACTCGCCGGCAGGCAAGTGGCTGAAGGAGAACGGCGTGCAGAAGGCCGACTTCAACAGCTACGGCTCGCGCCGCGGCAACCACGACGTGATGATGCGCGGCACGTTCGCGAACGTGCGGATCAAGAACCTGATGATCCCGGCGAAGGCAGACGGCACGCGCGTCGAAGGCGGCCTGACGATTCACCAGCCGAGCGGCGAACAGCAGTCGATCTACGATGCCGCCATGCAGTACATCTCGGCCGACACGCCGACCGTCGTGTTCGCGGGTGAAGAGTACGGCACGGGCTCGTCGCGCGACTGGGCCGCGAAGGGCACGCAACTGCTCGGCGTGAAGGCCGTGATCGCACGCAGCTTCGAGCGGATCCACCGCTCGAACCTGGTCGGCATGGGCGTGCTGCCGCTGCAGTTCAAGGGCGCGGACAGCATCCAGTCGCTCGGCATCACCGGCGAAGAGACCTACGACATCGAAGGCCTCGGCGACGACTTCAAGCCGCAGCAGGACGTCACGCTCGTGATCCACCGCAAGAACGGCGAAACGCAGCGCGTGCCGGTGCTGCTGCGCATCGATACGCCGATCGAAGTCGACTACTACAAGCACGGCGGTATCCTGCCGTTCGTGCTGCGCTCGCTGCTGGCAGCGTAAGCGTCCTGCTTTTGCAGGTGTCGCAGCCGCCTCGCGGCGGTTGCGGCCGATTTGAATGCCCGACCTCGTGTCGGGCTTTTTTTCGCGTGCGGGCCTCGCGGGCGCAATAACGCCGAGCGTACGGTGGCGCCCCGCTTTCGCGGGACGTCACCCGCCGGTTTCGCGCGTCACGCCGCCTTGCTGCTGCGCGCCTTCGCGCCGGCACCGGAACCCGATCGCGCGTTCTTCTTCAGATGCGTGCGGTTGTATTCGATCGCCGCACGCACGAGCGTCTTCAACGCGCGCTTGTCGATCCGGTCGCCTTCGAAAAAATCGATCGCACGCCGCGCGTTGCCGTCGAGACCGTCGTTGAACAGCTGGTCGGGATCGGGCAGCTTCGCGCCGTGCATGAAGGTCAGCTTCACCTTGCCCTTGTGCGCGTTCGCGACCGCGATCATCCCGTCGCACTCCCACACCGGGCTGCCCATCCATTTCCATTCCTCGACGATGCCGTCGTCGGCGGCGAGGATCGTCTCGCGCAGCTCGGCGAACGTCTTGCCGCGCCAGTCGGCGATTCCCGCGATCAGTGCGTCGATGCGAGCCGACGGTTCGAGGTCCGATGTGCTCATGCCCGGGCCTCCTGGTCTTCATCGGGGCGCGTCAGCACCTGTTCGAGCGACTCGAAGAACCGCGCCCACCCATGCTGCGCACCGCGGTACGCCTGTTCCTGATCCGTGCGGAAACCGGCCTGCTCCATCCGCAGCAGCGTGCCGCGCGGCGTCGGCGTGAGCGTCCACGTGACGACGCTTTCCAGGCCATAAGCGGCCCACGTATAGGACAACGCACGCTGCGGCTCGATCGTCAGCACCGTGCAGTCGACCGAACCCCAGTCCGCCCGGAAGCTGAACGCGCGGCCCGCGACGGGCTCGAAGTCGCTCTTCATCAGCCACGCCTCGATCAAGTGCGGTTGCGTGAGCGCGCGCCAGATCTTCTCCGGCGGATGCGACAGTTCCCGTTCGACGACGACGGTGCGCGTTTCGGTAGTGGCCTGGTTCATTGATCCATCCTCTTGAGCAGATCTTCGAGCGCGTCGAACCGGTTCTGCCAGAAGCCGGCCATCTGGCTGGTCCAGTCGATCAGCGGAGTCAGCGCCTGCGGCTGCGCGCTGTAGTGCGTCTGCCGGCCTTCGTGACGGTCGCTCACGAGCCCGGCCTGCTTCAGTACGCCCAGATGCTTCGATACCGCCGGCTGCGACACGCCCGCATGGGCCGTCAGCGCGGCCACCGTCAGCTCGCCCTCCTCGCACAGCCGCTCGAAGAGCGCGCGGCGTGTCGGATCGGCAAGCGTCCTGAACAGCATGTCGTGAGCGTTTTGCATGTTTTAATTCATAACCCGATGGTTATGAATTAAAGAATATCGCCGGATCCACGCGCGTCAAGGAGGAATTTCGCGGGCGACGTCGTTCGAACCTTCAGCATGGCCCGTTCGCCGGAACGGGCTGAACGGCGGCGACCCGGCTTGCGACGGACATCGAGCGCGCGTCGGGTCGGCGCCCCCGCCCGAATTCGAGCATTTCCTCTAATTCGCTCGCCCGACCCTCGAACCGAAAGCACGCTGCAAGACTCGGCAACGCGCTGTTCCACAGTTCGGGAAACGCCCGCGATCGACTGGCCCCGTTTTTGTGCAGCCGCGCATCCGGACGTCGTCGCGCCGGCGCCGCGGCGGCGCCTGACCACATAGTGCAACGCGCGAAGCGTCCACGCCCGATCGCGGGCGATGCGCCCGCACGACAATTCACTCCGCCATCGCGCGCATTCCGATACCGCAACGAACGCGTCGTGCGTGCAAACGTCGTCGACCATCGCGCAGTCGCGCGGCGAACCGGTTCCCTTCGCCGGGGCACGCGGTTGCATGCACGAACGACGTGGCCCATGCGCGCGAGCACGCCGATGTCAAAACTGACAGCTATGGAAACTGGCAGCTACCTGAACGGCACCGACGCCCTACGCTCGTCACCGCTCGCGGCCCCACAAGGGCCGGGGGTTCCAGCAACGTCGTCTCTCCTAAAAAGGACTCCCGATGAAAAGGAACGCCTGGTTTTCACTTTCCCTTCCGTCGCCCCGCCGCCTCGCGTGTGCGTGGCCGCTCGTGCTCGCCGCCGGCGCGGCGCATGCGACGACGGACTGGGTCGATACCCACACGAAGGCCTTTCTGACCAGCCCGCAATTGATGGCGCGCAGCGCGGCGCCGTCGCTCGAACTCGCGGCCGGCGAGACGACCGACGTCGTCGTCAGCCTGAAGCTGCGCAACGCCGCGCAGCTCAAGCAGCTCGCGCACGACGTGAACCGGCCCGGCAACGCGCATTACCGCCAGTACCTGACGCACGAGCAGTTCCTCGCCAGCTACGCGCCCACCGAAGCCCAAGTGAAGTCGGTCGTCGACTATCTGCGCAAGAGCGGCTTCGTGAACATCGAGGTCGCGCCGAACCGGCTGCTGGTGTCCGCGCGCGGCACGGCCGGCACGGTGAAGACCGCGTTCAACACGTCGCTCGTGCACTTCCAGTACGCCGGCCGCTCGGGCTTCGCGAACGCGTCGACCGCGCAGGTGCCGCATGCGCTCGGCGACGTCGTCGGCTCGGTGCTCGGGTTGCAGAGCGTCGCGCGCGCACGGCCGATGCTGCGCATCGGCAACGTCGCGAAGCCGCAGGCGCTCGCGGCCGGCACGGCCACCGGCCACTATCCGAAGGAATTCCCGGGCCTCTACAACGCGACCGGCGTGCCGACCGCGGCCGGCGTGACCGTCGGCATCATCACGATCGGCGGCGTGTCGCAGACGCTGCAGGACCTGAAGCAGTTCACGTCGAGCAACGGTTACGGCACGGTCACGACCCAGACCGTCAAGACCAACGGCACCGGCACGACCGGCAGCTACAGCGACGACCAGGACGGCCAGGGCGAATGGGATCTCGACAGCCAGTCGATCGTCGGCTCGGCCGGCGGCCAGGTCGGCAAGCTCACGTTCTACATGGCGGACCTGAACGCCGCCGGCAACACGGGGCTCACGCAGGCGTTCAACCGCGCGGTGTCGGACAACACCGCGAAGGTGATCAACGTGTCGCTCGGCTGGTGCGAGACCGACGCGAACGCGGACGGCACGATCGACGCCGAGGAGCAGATCTTCACGACGGCCGCCGCGCAGGGCCAGACGTTCTCGGT
The DNA here is from genome assembly GCF_003854235.1 of Burkholderia sp. Bp8998. Lineage (NCBI taxonomy): Bacteria > Pseudomonadati > Pseudomonadota > Betaproteobacteria > Burkholderiales > Burkholderiaceae > Burkholderia > Burkholderia sp. Bp8998. The sequence continues at coordinate 475,960 of NZ_QTQF01000001.1, read as the reverse complement.
ATCGTCGGGAGACGAAGGCATATACGAGTGCAACAACCGCGGCTATCCGGACGGCGCGAACTACACGGTGTCGTGGCCGGCCGCGTCGCCGCACGTGCTCGCGATCGGCGGCACGACGCTGTACACCACGTCGGCGGGCGCCTTCTCGAACGAGACGGTGTGGAACGAAGGCCTCGACGCGAACGGCAAGCTGTGGGCGACGGGCGGCGGCGTCAGCACGGTCCTGCCGGCACCGGCGTGGCAGTCGGGCAGCAATCGCCAGCTACCCGACGTGTCGTTCGATGCCGCGCAAAGCACGGGCGCGTACATCTACAACTACGGCCAGCTGCAGCAGATCGGCGGCACGAGCCTCGCCGCGCCGATCTTCACCGGCTTCTGGGCGCGCCTGCTCGCGGCGAACGGCACCGGCCTCGGTTTCCCGGCCGGCAAGTTCTATGCGGACGTTCCGTCGAACCCGTCGCTCGTGCGCTATGACGTCGTGTCGGGGAACAACGGCTATCAGGGGTATGGCTACAACGCGGGCACCGGCTGGGATCTGACGACCGGCTTCGGCAGCCTGAACATCGCGAACCTCAACAAGCTGATCCAGACGGGCGGCTTCTGAGCACCCTCAAACCCGTCGCTTCGCGCCGGGCACCCGAGGGGGTCGACCCTCCAAGGGGACTTCGTTCCGGGTGGAAAACTTGGGGCCGCCCGGCGTTTTCTTGAGAGTGCGATGCGCTGGCCGGCGCGCGGCAGCCGTTCGCCACGCGCCGGCCGGGAAATTCCCGGGCAGCGGGCGCGCACGGAACCCTATTCCGTCGCCCGCTCCTTCGTCGGCGTCGACACCACCGGCGCGCCGGCCCGATGCGACGGCGCGAAGAGCCGCAGCCCGCTCGCGACGCTCGCGGCGCCGGCAAAACCCGCACCGAGCATCAACGCGAGCGTCGGCCCGTGACGTCCGGCGATCCCGAACGACAGCGCGACGAGCGCCGCGCCGGTCGCCTGTCCGATCAGCCGCGCGGTCGCGATGATCCCGCTCGCGCCGCCGCTGCGCTCGGGCGGCGCGCTCGACATCAGCGCCTTCAGGTTCGGCGACTGGAAGAAACCGAAGCCCGCCCCGCACAGCATCATCCGCCAGCCGATGTCGAAGACGTTCGGCGCTGCCGGCAACGCGGCGAGCGACACCATCCCCGCGCTCAGCAGCGCAAGCCCGATCGCACCCAGCAATCCGGGCGGATAACGGTCGGACAATCGGCCCGCGATCGGCGCGGCGAGCGCGACGATTGCCGACCACGGCGTCATCAGGAAGCCGGTCTCCACCGCACTGCGATGCAGGACCGTTTCGAAGTAGAACGGCAGCGACACGAACGCGAGCCCCTGCGCGGCAAACGCGCACACGGCCGTCAGCGCGGACAGCGTGAACACCGGCCGGCGGAACAGGTCGACCGGCAGCATCGGCGCCGGGTGCCCGGCCTGGCGACGGATCAGCAGCCAGCCGAACGCGAGCGCGACCGCGGCGGCCGCGAACACGATGGACAGCGGCCCGCGCTGCGCGAATTCGCCGAGCGCGAAGATCAGCGATGCGAACGTGATCACGTTGAACAGTGCGGCGAGCGGATCGAACGCATGCTTGCCGCGCGCCGTCTGCGGCAGCGACGGAATCGCCACGGCAAGCGCGAGCACGCCGAGCGGGACGTTCACCGCGAACAGCCACGGCCATGCGGCCACCGACAGGATCAGCGACGCGATCGTCGGCCCCACCGCGAACGACACGCCGACGACGAGCGCGTTGAAGCCGACGCCGCGCCCGAGCCGGTGCGCGGGAAACAGGTTGCGGATCAGCGCGACGTTCACGCTCATGATCGCGCTCGCGCCGAAGCCCTGCACGATCCGCGCCGCCGTCAACTGCGGCAGCGTCGCCGCGAGCGAGCAGCCAAGCGACGCGAGCGTGAATACCGCGAGGCCCGCGACATACACGCGCTTGTGACCGACGATGTCGCCGAGCGACGCGAACGGCAGCAGCGTCGCGACCATCGCAAGCTGGTAGGCATTGATGATCCACACCGACGCGGCCGGCGACGCGTGCAGGTCGGCGGCGATCGCGGGCAGCGCGGTGTTCGCGATTGCCGTATCGAGCGTCGCGAGCGCGACGGCCAGCAGCACGGCGGACATCGCGCGCCAGTTGACGGCCGGCTCCCGGGTGCCGGCGGGGGATGCGAATTCGGACAAGATGAGGCTCGACTGACGAGCGACGCGCGGCGTCGCGGATTGAGCGGCGCGGCGTCGGAGGCTCCGTGCAACAGCAACGGAACGCGCGGCACCGCGTGCCGTATTGTTGCAGAGCCGCATCGAACGTGCAGGCAACTGCGTCGTCAGTCAGACAAATGAAAGGTCGAGCGTGCCGCGACGGGTGCACGGCATCGTTGAGGACGCAACGATCGGTGGCCCGGGCGCCTGTCGGACGGCGCGCGTCCTGGCGCCGTTACGACACCGCACGTCGCGCGTTACGTCCGCGCAGCCATTCGAGCGCGAGCAGCAGGCTCGTCGAGAAGATGATCAGGATCGTCGCGAGCGCGGCGATCGTCGGGCTGATGTTCTCGCGGATCCCGGTGAACATCTGGCGCGGCAGCGTCGTCTGGTCCGCGCCCGCGAGGAACAGCGTGACGACGACTTCGTCGAACGACGTCGCGAACGCAAACAGCGCGCCCGACATCACACCCGGCGCGATCACCGGCAGCGTGACGCGGAAGAACGTCGTGACGGGGTTCGCGCCGAGCGACAGGCTCGCACGCACCAGGTTCTGGTTGAAGCCCTGCAGCGTCGCGGCCACCGTCGTCACGACGAACGGCACGCCGAGCGCCGCGTGCGCGGCGATCAGCCCCGTGTAGGTGTTCGCGAGCCCGAGCGGCGCGAAGAACAGGTACATGCCGACGCCGACCACGACGACAGGCACGATCATCGGCGACAGCAGCACGGCCATCAGGAGCCCCTTGCCGCGGAAGTCCGCCTTCGTGAGGCCGATCGCGGCGAGCGTGCCGAGCACGGTCGCGACGACGGTCGCCGACGGCGCGACGATGAAGCTGTTCTTCGCGGCCATCCGCCATTCGTCCGACGCGATCAGGTTCTCGTACCAGCGCGTCGAGAAGCCCGGAATCGGATAGACGAGGAACGTGCTCGACGAAAACGACAGCGGCACGATCGCGAGCACCGGCAGGATCAGGTACAGCAGAGTCAGCACGACGAGCACGCGCAACGCGATGTACCACGCGCGCTCGACGAACGACATGTGCGGCGCGAACAGCGGCCTGGCGAGTTTCATGGTCCGAATCCCCTTCCCGTTTCCCTGTGCCCGGCGCTCAGCCGAGGCTCACGTTCGTGCGCGTGAAGCGCCCGTACACCGCATACAGCACCAGCGTCGCCGCGAGCAGCAGCCCGCCGAGCGCGCACGCCATGCCCCAGTTGATCGTCACGTTCGTGAAGTACGCGACGTAGTAGCTGACCATCTGGTCGTTCGGCCCGCCGAGCAGCGCGGGCGTGATGTAGTAGCCGATCGCGAGGATGAACACGAGGAGCGCACCCGCGCCGACGCCCGGATAGGTCTGCGGCACGTACACGCGCCAGAACGCGGCGAACGGATGGCTGCCGAGCGACACGGCCGCGCGCTGGTAGGTCGGCGGGATCGACTTCATCACGCTGTAGAGCGGCAGGATCATGAACGGCAGCAGGATGTGCGTCATCGAGATGTACACGCCGACACGATTGAACAGCAGCGTCAGCGGATGCGAGATCAGCCCGCTGCCGATCAGTGCCGTGTTGATCAGCCCCTCGCTTTGCAGCAGCACGATCCACGCGGCCACGCGCACCAGCACCGACGTCCAGAACGGAATCAGCACCAGGATCATCACGAGGTTCGCGCGACGCTCCGACAGCGTCGAGATCCAGTACGCGAGCGGATAGCCGAGCAGCAGCGCGAACAGCGTGACCGCGACGCCGATCACGAACGTGCGGCCGAAAATCGAGAGATAGATCGACTGGTCGGGATCGGCCTGCACGATCTGGCCGAAGCCATCCTGCTTGTGGTCGAGCGCGGCGAGCAGGTAGAACGGCGACACCTGGCTGCCGTTCTTCGCGATCGACTGCCAGTACGCCACGTCGCCCCAGCGCGAATCGAGGTCGATCAGCTTCGTGCGCGTTTGCGCGGGCGTCAGTGCCGCGTCGCCCTCGCCCTTCAGCGGCATCGCACGCGCCGTCTTCGCGACGAGCGAGCGGTAGCCGGGAATCTCGGTGTTCAGTCGCCGTGCGAGCGCGCCCATCGCCTCGCTGTCGGCGACCTTCGCCATGTCGGCCGCGAGCGCGACATACGCAGCGTCCGCCGGCGGCGCCTTGCGGTCCCAGCCTGACAGCGCGGCGATCGTGTTCGGCAACGCGGTCGCGATCTCGGGGTTCTGCACCGCGCGCGTGAGCAGCGTGCCGATCGGCACGACGAAGATGAGCAGCAGGAAGATCGCGAGCGGCGCGATCAGCAGCAACGCCATCGTGCGCTTGCGGGCCTCGGCGGCCTTCAGCTCGCGCTTGAGCGCAGCGGTCGACTGCGAGGAAGGGGCGATCGTCATCGTGTTCAACGGTTCTCTCCGGCCGGGCTCGATCCGGCGGAATGCCGCGCGACGCGTTCAGCGTCGCGCGGCCGGTTGCATCAGGACACCTGAACGGCTGTTACTTCGTCGCCCACGCGGCGAAGCGCTGCTCAAGCTCGTCGCTGTGATCGGTCCAGAAACCGATGTCCTCCAGCACCGCGTTCTTGCCGTTGGCCGGCGAGTTCGGCAGGTTCGCGAGCGTCTTCGCGTCGAGCGACTTGATCGCCGCGACGTTCGCCGGGCCGTACGCGATGTGCTGCGCATACGCCTGCTGCGGCTTCGGCGTCAGCGTGTACGCGATGTACTGCTCGGCGAGCGCCTTGTTCGGCGAGCCCTTCGGAATCGCCCAGTAGTCGAGGTCGTAGATGCTGCCGTTCCACACGACCTTCAGGTTCTTGCCCTCCTTCTGCGCGGCGTCGATGCGCCCGTTGTACGCAGTCGACATCACGACGTCGCCGGCCACCAGGAACTGCGGCGGCTGCGCACCCGCTTCCCACCACTGGATGTACGGCTTCAGCTCGTCGAGCTTCTTGAACGCGCGATCCTGCCCAGCCTTCGTGCCGAGCACCTTGTACACGTCCTTCGTCGGGACGCCGTCGGCCATCAGCGCGAATTCGAGGTTGTAGCGCGCGCCCTTGCGCATCCCGCGCTTGCCGGGGAATTTCTTCACGTTCCAGAAATCGGCCCAGCCGGTCGGCGCGGTCTTCAGCTTGTCCGCGTTGTACGACAGCGCGGTCGACCACACGAAGAAGCCGACGCCGCACACCTGCGGCGACTCCGGAATCAGGTCGGACTTCTTCGCGATCTTCGACCAGTCGAGCTTCTCGTACAGCCCTTCGTCGCAGCCGCGGTTCAGGTCGCCCGATTCGACCTCGACCACGTCCCAGTTGACGTGCTTCGCCTCGACCATCGCCTTCACTTTGGCCTGCTCGCCGTTGTATTCGACGGCCGTGACCTTGTTGCCGGTCGCTTTCTCGAACGGCTGGTTGAACGCGGCCTTCTGCGCGTCGCCGTTCGCGCCGCCGAAGTTGACGACCGTGAGTTCGGCCGCCGTGGCCGATGCGCCGACGACGGCGAGCGCCAGTGCGAGCGCGGTGCGACGCGCGGTAATGCTTGCTCCGTTCATGGTGGTTCCTCTCCTCTCGTGGTGGAAGTGGGCTTTGTTGTTGACGACGTGCTGCGGAAAATCGCGGAAAACAGGTATCAGGCGAACACGCGCAGGTGCTCGGGCGCGAACGCGAGCGACACCGGCGCGCCGGGCGAGAACGCATCGAGCGCGCCGGTGCCGAGCGGCACCTTCACGAAACATTCGTCCTGGCCCGGCAGCGCGCAGCGCATGCGCACGTGATCGCCGAAATAGATGAGGCTGCGCGCCTCGCCGGTCACGCGATTGGCGGTGCCGTTCGCGTGACCGTTCGCGAGGCTCATGCGTTCGGGGCGGATGCAGGCGACGGCCGGCGCGCCTTCAGCCACGTCACCGATACGACGGCCCACGAGCTGCGTGCCGTCGTCGAGCCGGAATTCGCAGAACTCGCCGTCGACGCGCGCGATGGTGCCGCGCAGTCGGTTGCTGTCGCCGATGAAGTTCGCGACGAATTCGTTGCACGGCGATTCGTACAGGCGGTCGACGGTATCGAGCTGCTGCACGATGCCCTTGTCGAACACGGCGACCCGATCGGACATCGTCAGCGCCTCGCCCTGGTCGTGCGTCACGTACACGAAGGTCACGCCGAGCTTTTCGTGGAGCGCCTTCAGCTCGTACTGCATGTGTTCGCGCAACTGCTTGTCGAGCGCGCCGAGCGGCTCGTCCATCAGCACGAGCTTCGGCTCGAACACGAGTGCACGCGCGAGCGCGATGCGCTGCTGCTGGCCGCCCGACAACTGCGCCGGATAGCGCTTCGCGAAGCGCTCCATCTGCACCATCTTCAGCGCATGCGCGACACGCTCCGCGCGCTCGCCTGCCGACAGCTTGCGCACCGTCAGCGGATACGCGACGTTCTGCTCGACCGTCAGGTGCGGAAACAGCGCGTAGTTCTGGAACACCATGCCGATGTTGCGCTTGTGCGGCGGCACGGTATTCAGCAGTTCGCCGTCGAGGCGGATCTCGCCGCCCGTCGGAAACTCGAAGCCCGCCAGCATCATCAGGCAGGTGGTCTTGCCCGAGCCGGACGGCCCGAGCAGCGTCAGGAATTCCCCTCGATGGATGTCGAGGTCGAGCGATTTGACGACCAGCGTCTCGCCGTCGTAGGTCTTCCGCACGCCGCGAAAGCTGACGATCACATCATCGGACTTCATCGTGGCTGTCCCCTTGCTGCGCGACAAACGTTTATGAATGCCCCCAAACCTGTCGCTGCGCGCCAGGCCCCCCGAGGGGGTCAAGAAAACTTGGGGCGGCCCGGCGTTTTCTTGCGAGATGGACCCACTATACGGCGCCCACGGTTCTATACTAGGGAACCATTTCAATATTCCAAGTAGAACCACTTTGGATACCGTGATCCTCGCCGACTGGCTCTCCGCCCGTCTCGACCGCAGTTCGTCCGAGCCGATGTACCGGCAACTGCTGCAACAGATGCAGCAAGCCATCCTCACCGGAGAATTGGGGCCAGGTACAAAGCTGCCGAGTTCGCGCACGCTGGCGGCCGACCTGTCGATCGCGCGCAATACCGTGCTGCACGTGTACGACCAGCTGACGGCCGAAGGCTACGTGCTGACGACGACCGGCAGCGGCACCTACGTGGCCGACACGCGCCCGGATGCCGCCGCGATTCGCGTGCCGGGCGCCGCGCCGCCGCCGTCCGATGTCGATGCGGCGTCGCAGCAGGATGCACAGGGCGGCCTGTCGATGCGCGGCCGTCAGTTGATCGAGCACGCGGGCGTGTCGCGGCGCCAGTGGGGAGCGTTCATGCCGGGCGTGCCGGACGTGGCGGAATTCCCGAGCCGCACCTGGAGCCGCCTGCAGGCGCGATTGTGGAAGCAAGCGAATCCCGAGTTGCTGACCTATGCGCCCGGCGGCGGCTACCGGCCGCTGCGCCGCGCGCTCGCCGACTACCTGCGCGTCGCGCGCTCGGTCAAATGCTCGCCGGACCAGGTGATCATCACGACCGGCATCCACCAGTCGATCGACCTCGCGGTGCGGCTGCTGTCCGACATCGGCGATCGCGCGTGGGTCGAGGAGCCGTGCTACTGGGGCGTGCGCAGCGTGCTGCAGGCGACCGGCCTCGCGCTCACGCCGGTGCCGGTCGACCAGGAAGGCATCGATCCGGGCGCGAGCGACATGCAGCATCCGCCGCGGCTCGTGCTCGTCACGCCGTCGCACCAGTATCCGCTCGGGATGGTGATGAGCCTCGCGCGGCGCCGGATGCTGCTCGAGTACGCGCGCCAGCACCGGTGCTGGATCATCGAGGACGACTACGACAGCGAATTCCGCTACGGCAGCCGGCCGCTCGCGTCGTTGCAGGGGCTCGATGACGGCGGCCGCGTGATCTACGTCGGCAGCCTCGGCAAGATGCTGTTCCCGGGCCTGCGGATGGGCTACATGGTCGTGCCGGAGCATCTGGTCGACACATTCCGCACCGGGCTGTCGGAGCTGTATCGCGAGGGCCAGCTGATGCAGCAGGCCGTGCTCGCCGAATTCATCATGGACGGGCACCTGACTTCTCACGTCAGGCGGATGCGCACGCTGTACGGCGAGCGCCGGCAATTGCTGATCGATGCGATCCATGCGCGCTTCGGCGACGCGCTGCCCGTGATGGGCGACGAGGCCGGCCTGCATCTGGTGCTCGGCCTGCCCGACACGTGCGACGATCGCGCGGTCACGCAAAGCGCATTCGACGCAGGCGTGATCGTGCGTCCGCTGACCAGCTACTACAGCAATCTGGACACCGCGCGGCGCGGGCTGCTGCTCGGCTATGCGTGCGTCGCGCACGAACGCATCGGCCCCGCGTTCGACACGCTCGCGGCAACCATCGAACAGCACCTGCCGCGGCACTTCACGCGCGCGGCATGACCACGTGCGTCATGGCGCGGCAGCCGCGCCGCGGTCGAGCGACGCCGCGCGCACCGCTTCGCCGGGCTTCGTGAACATGCGCTGCCGCAGCGCGGCGATCTGCGCATCGCGATCCTGCGGCGACAACCCGGCCGCGTCGATCTGCGCACGCTGCGCCGCATAGTCGGCATAGCGGCTCTGCCACGACGCGTCGTCCTGCTGCATCTGCGCGACGCGTGCGGCGGCTTCGGGGCCGAGCGTCTGCGTCAGTTGCGCGCGCATCGCATCAGGCGTCGTCCCGCTCTTCTGCAACTGCGCGATCTGGGCGATCGCGGCCTGCTGCCGGTCGGCCTTCTGCCGTGCCGCGCGTTCATCGGCCGGCATCTGCTGTGCGAGCGCCGCGAGCCGCTCCGCCTTCTGCGCATCCGTCAGCGTGCGGTCCTGCGCAATCTTCAGCCGCGCGAGATCGTAGCGCTGCCGCCACTGCTCGGCGCCGAAGAACGGCTGGCTCCAGTCACCGAGCGTCCGATATGCGATCGACGCGCGCTGGTCGAGCGCGAGCTGCAGCGCACCGAGATCGGCCTTGTCGACCGCGCCCGCCTCCGGCAGCTTCGCGAGCGCGTCGAGATACGCGCGGTATCGATGCCAGACATCGAGCGCCTCGGGCTGCGCCGCCGTGCCGTCGAGCTGTGCGGCGATCTCGCGCACGACGAGCGCATCGAGCGCGATCGCGCTCAAGTCGCTCCGCGCGGTCAGGCAGTAGTCGAAGAAATCGCGCACCGCACGCGACCTCGCGAGATGGCCGCCGGCATCGAGCGGTAGCCGCGGCGCACTGGATCCGGCGAGCGGCGGCGGCAGGCCCGTGCTCGCCGGCAGTGCGGACTGCGGCGGCGCGGCAGTCACACCGCCGAGTGCCGCCGCACCGGCCGACGCGTGGGCAACGTCCGCATCGCGATGCGATGCCGCGCCGCTCCAGATCGCGACACCGGCGATTGCCGCCAGCCCCGCCGCACCGTAGATCGCAACGCGCCGCGCGAGCGGCGCGCGTCCTTCACGTGCCGTCATCGATCACACGCCCGCGAGCCGCAGCCGGTTCGCGTGCGTGCGGATCACCGCGACCGGATCTTCCGCATACGCACCGCGCACGCCGAGCAACTGGTTGATCTCGTCGAGATGGTTCCACTTGTAGCTCGTGCCCAGCACCTGCCCGTACAGCGCGCTGCACTTCGACACGAGCCCGTCGTTCTGGCCGGAGCCGCGATTGATCATCACCGTGCCGGTACCAAGCAACGCAAGCGTCGACAGGTCGAGCGCGTTCGCCGGGTCGATCAGCGGAAGCGTGCTGGTGTCCGCCGCGCCCGTGACGCCGAACGCGGAAACGGTCGGCTGGATCGCCGTGCCGGCCCACGAATACAGCAGGTGCGTGTTGCCGCCGACGGTCTCCGTCGGCGCGCCCGTCTGGCAACTGCCCGGCGCGCCGAGGCCCGCACTCGGATAATTCTGGTTGTACGTGGCGGCCCGGGAAGTCGTCAGCGTCTTCAGTGCGGCGAGTGCGTCCTGGTTCGTGTTGTTGTTGCTGCTCGTCAGGACGCCGAACACATTGACGAACGCGGCGATCACCGACGACGACAGTCCGGTCGGATCGTAGGCGAGCACGCTTTGCACGAAGTCGGCGAACTCGGAGCCGCGATGCGGCGTGCCGATCGTCGTCACCGACGCGACGAGATCGGGCGCGACGGCCGCGACATAGCGCGACGTGAGGCCGCCCTGGCTGTGACCGACCAGGTTCACCTTGGTCGCACCGGTCGCGGCAAGCACGGTCTTCACGTAAGCGAGCAGCTGTTCGCCGCGCCCGTTCGGGCCGTCGTCGCTCTGGAACCCCGACAGGTTCGCGACGTAGACGGTCGCACCGTGCTGCTGCAGGTCCTCCTGGATGCCGTACCAGTACTCGAGCACGCCCGCGTACTTGTCGGTACCGGTGAGCCCGTGCACGAGAATGATCGGATAACGCGTCGCCGCGTAGTTGTCCGCCGGCGCGGTTGCCGCCATCGCCGCGTGCGTCGTCGCGAGCGTCATCACCGCGGTCGTCCCCGCGAACGGCGCGACGCTCATCGCGCATGCCACTGTCCCTGCCACCACCCTGGAACGCATCGATCTGGCCATGCATGTTCTCCTGATTATTGTGCTGCCGGTGCGAATGAGATCGGATCGACGCGCACGGCCAGTCGCGAACGGTCGCGGGCGACCGTGTGCGTCGAATGGGGGAGTGAATCACGAGTCGCGAACGTTTGCGCCCTGACTAGATACGGTTCTCTAATCGGTTGACGTACCCCGCCCGTTCGGGCGGGGCAGCATTCACGCGCGCGCATGCTGCATCGCACACGCGCGCCGCGCGTTACAGCTTCGCGCTCACGCGCACCCATGCCGTGCGCCCCGGCTCCATCACCGGCGCGTTCGCCGGATAGCCGAAGCCCGCGTTGCCGGCGAGGTTGAGGTGCTCGGTGTAGGCCTTGTCCAGCACGTTGTCGACGCCGACCGAGATCTGCACCTTCTTGCTGACGTTGTACTGCGCATGCAGCGACAGCACGCCGAACCCCGCGCTCGGGCCGAAGTCCTTGCCGACCACGTTGCCCTCGTTCAGTGCATGACGATGCTGCGGCGCAACGACCCGCCACAACCCGCCGGCCGACCATGCGCCGCGCGAGTACTCGAGCCCGAAGCGCGCCTCGAGCGGCGGCATCTGCGGCAGCGGATCGCCGCTCGTCGCGTTGCGCCCCCACGCATAGGCGAGCGATGTCTCGACGCGCAGCGGTGCGACCGGCCGCCACGACACGCCGGCTTCGCCGCCCATGATCTGCGCGTTGACGTTGGTCGCCTGCGTGGTCGGACCCATCATCCCGGCCGCATAGTTGAACAGGATGTAGTCCTGCACATAACCCGCGTAGGCCGACACCCACGCATCGAACCGGTCGCTCTTGTACTGCGCGCCGATGTCGAGCTGCGTGGTCTTTTCCGGCTGCACCGCCGAGAACGCGTTGATCGAGCCGGCCGGGCCGCGCTTCGCGGAGAACAGCTCCCAGTAGTCGGGATAGCGTTGCGCGTGGCCGATCCCCGCGTACCACGTGACCGGCAGCGACGCGAGGTCGCGTTCGTAGCGTACGAAGCCGCTCGGCAGCACGCGTGCGCGATCGTCGTCGAAGGTCGGATTCGGCTTGCTCGCCATCATCCCGCGCGTCGTCGCACGCTTGTCGCGCGCGCTCGCGTAGTCGACCCGCGCGCCGCCGATCACGCGCGACGCATCGCTCGCATACCACGTCAGCTCGCCGAACGCGCCCGCGTTCCACATCGTCGCCCGTGCATCCCACGGCTGATCGCCGTAGTTCTGCCGCCCCATCGCAGAGCGTGCGTCGAGCCGGTTCGACTGCGCGTCGACGCCGGTGACGAGCGTGAAGTCGTCGCCGAAGCGGAAGGTCGCCGCGGCCCGCGCGCCGAGCGTGCGGCGCCGAACCTCGGACGCCATCCGCATCGGCATGCTGCTGGTCGGGTCGGGCTGCCGCAACGTATAGTTGTCCATCACGTGGTCGGCTTCGTTGTAGTACACGCGCGCCTCGATCCGGTCGAGCACGTCGCCGAGATGCCGCTTGTCGAACGACAGGCCGAACGTCTCGCGACGGAAATGCGCGCCGTCCATTCCGCGCCCTGCATAGCGCGCATAACCGTCACCGGTGCCCGCCGTCAGTTCGACGCGCGTGTGATCGTCGGGCGTCCAGCCGAGCGCCGCGTCCGCGTTCCACTTGTCCCATTGCGACGGCACGGTGTTGCCGTTGCCGTCCTTGTAGTCCTGCGCATGCGCATGATTCGCGGTCACGCGGCCGTAGACGTCCGGCGTGCCGGCCGTCACGTCGACGTTCTGGTCGTCGCGGCCGAACGACCCGCCGACCACGCTGCCGTCGAAACGCATGCCGGGGCGCTCGAAACGCGGCGTCACGCGTTCGAACAGTACGGTGCCGGCCGATGCACCGGGGCCGTACAGCACGGTCTGCGGACCCTTCACGACCGTGACCTTGTCATAGCTTTCCGGCGCGATATACGAGGTCGGCGCATCCATCCGGTTCGGGCACGCGCCGAGCGTCGGCATCCCGTTCGCGAGAATGTTCAGCCGCGACCCGAACATCCCGCGCAGCACGGGGTCGCCGTTCGTCCCGCCGCTGCGGATCGACGTGAAGCCGGGAATCGTCTTCAGGTAGTCCGCACCGTCGCTCGCCGGCAGCGGCTGGCGCGGCGTCTTCGGATTCGTGACGACGACGAGCGGTGTCGTCAGCGGCGACGCGACGACCTCGACGGGAGGCAGCAGCGCGGCCGCGTCGTCCGTCGGCGTGCCGGCCGCACGCGCGGATTCGGTCGCGGCCGCGGTCATCGCGCCGACGGCCAGCGCGGGAACGGTAAGTTTCAGCATGCGCGGCACGTGCCGCACACGGGAATGGCGCGGCGCCCTCGGCGCGCGCAAGGAAAGAATGGTCATGATCGAAAGCCCGAGTAACGCCCTCCACGCGGCCTCGACGGACCGCACGGATATCGGCGATGAAAGAAACGGAAGACAGCGCGTCAGGCGCGCTCGGGCGGTGCGCGTGGATACGCGCGCGGATAGCGGTCGTCGCGCGCCGCGACGGAATGCGGCGCGGCGGCGGAAACGGCGTGGGCCGGGACAAAGGTGAACGATGCGGCGACCGCGCCGCCGATCGCGGGACTGTGCGCGAAGAAGCCGCAATAGCCGCACGCATCGAGATGCCGCGCATGATCGTGTGCGTGGCTCGCAGCGGGCGCACGGTGCGCGCCATGCTCTGCACTGCAGACGATTGCATCGGGAGTGGCCGCCGGTGCGATGCGCCACTGCGACACCAGCGGCGCCGCGATCGCGAGCCAGATCGCGAACACGCCGAGCCAGGCGGTCAGGTGACGATGTCGGTGCAGCATGCGCGGCAATGCGTAAGCGGAATGTAAAAGCAGCAGAGATGTTACCGAATGTTCGCCGCGATGGCCAGTCGCGCATCGCGGTAAACGAACCGGGGGCGCATGGTTGGCAATACAACCATGCGCCCCCGGCTGCTGCGCGGCTTCAGCGCGCGGCGATCACGGCGCCATGCGTCGCAGCACGTCGTCGCGCCGGACGAAGTGGTGGTAGAGCGCGGCCAGCGCATGCAGGCCGATCACGAAGTAGAACGCGTTGCCGATCAGTTCGTGCGCATCCTTGACCGTGGGCCGCAGCGCCTTGTCGGGGCCGAACAGCGTGAACGACACGCCGATCCAGTCGAGCGACACGGGCTTGCCGCCCATGTTGACCAACATGATGCCGAGCAACGGCTGCGCGATGATGAATACGTACAGCGCGAGATGAGCGAGCTTCGACAGCCACTTCAGCAGCGTCGCCTGCGGAATGGGCTCCGGCACGCGGCTGACCGCCCGCCACAACACGCGCAGCACCGAGAGCACAAGCACGAAAGTGCCTGCCAGATAGTGCACGTTCATCCAGAACACGCGACTGTCGCTGCCTTTCGGTCCACGAATCTCGACGGCCAGGTAGGCCAGCGCCACCAGCAGGAAGACAGCCCAGTGGAAGAAGATCGCAGGTGAGCTGTAGCGCGTCTGTTTCGCGAGGATGTTTTTCATGCTGTGTCTCGTATTTCTCGTCGGTATGCGGGGCGGGCACGTGCCGCGGCTGGCCGGTGCCCGGCGGCTGCCCCGATTGTAGCCTCACGTGCGGCGGGCGTTGCACGACCGGATCAAATATCGGAAGAATCCGCACGGCCCCGCCCCGCGGCCTACCATATGGAAAATCCGCATCGCGCGCATCCGCGGCTGTGGCACGATGAGGCTTTGGTGCGACGTTGCGCGGGCATCATGAGCAAAGCGTTCTTCGTTGCGGCCTACCGGCTGATCGCCGCGTTGCTCGCGGTGTCCACCACGCTGCACAGCGTCGCCGACTACTGGGGCATGCCGGCCTTTCATCTCGGCAACTACCTCAGCTACTTCACGCAACTGAGCAGCCTGTATGCAGCGGCCATGCTGATCGCGGGGCTCTCGCGCGTCACGCGCCCGGGCTCGGCCCGCTACGAATCGATGCGCGGCGCCGCCGTGCTCTACGTGCTGATCACCGCGATCGTCTACGAACTGCTGCTCGCACGGCTCGATGCGCTGCGCCACATCACACCGGCCCTCAACAACTGGGTCCTGCACCGGATCGTGCCGCTCGTGGTGCTGTGCGACTGGCTGTACGTGGAGCCGCGCTCGCCGATCCCGTGGCGCAGCGCGTTCGCGTGGCTCGGCTTTCCGGTCGTCTATCTCGGCTATACGCTCGTGCGCGGCGCGCTGGAGAACTGGTATCCCTATCCGTTCGTCGATCCGCGGCCGCACGGCTACCTGCCGGTCGCGATGCAGTGCTCGCTGATCGCGCTCGGTGCGGCGGGACTCGCACTCGGCATCCGCTGGCTCGGCAATCATGCGAGGCAGTCCGGCGCCGCGACGCTCAAGGAAGGGTGACGGCGGGAACGTGTGCGCCGCGCGGCGCACACGTCGTGACGCGGCGCGTCAGCCGCCGTTGCGCGGCAGGAAGTACATCGGATCGACGACCTTGCCGTTCTGCCGGACTTCGAACTCGAACGTCGCGCGGCCGCTCGCGTCGGTGCCCATCTCGGCGACCGGCTGGCCCGCGCGCACCGCGTCGCCTTCGTTGACGAGCAGCCTGCCGTTGTGCCCGTAGGCGGTGATGAGCCCGTTGTCGTGCTTCAGGATCACGAGCGGGCCGTACGCCTTCACGCCGGATCCGGCGTAGACCACGCGCCCGTTGGCCGCGGCCCGCACCGAACGGTCGGGCCCCGACGCGGCGATCACGATGCCGCGCGTCTTGCCGGCGGAGAACGGCGTCGCGACGATGCCCGTGGCCGGCCATGCCAGCGAGCCGGGTTGCGTGGCCGCCGCGGACGGCTGCCCGAGCGAAGTCGCGGCCGGCGGCGGCGCGACGCGCAGCACCTGGCCGGGCGACAAGGTGTCATTTGGCGACATGTGGTTCCAGCTGGCCACGTCCTGCACGCGCTGCCCGTACGCGGCTGCAACGCCGGCGAGCGTGTCGCCCGGATTCACGCGGTAATAGCCGGCGATCACGCCCGGCGTGGCGACCGACGCCGGCGTCGACGGTCGCACCGGCTGCCAGCTGTCGGTCCACGGCGTCATCGTACAGCCCGTCAGCGCGGCAGCCCCGGCGACGAACGCCGCTTGCGGCAACCAGCGCGCCAGCGCATCGTGGATCGGAATCGTTTTTCTCAAGGGTCCTCCCGGATTTGCGTCGTTGCGCCGCCCACCGCCCTCCGGCGTGCGACGCACGATGTCCGGCCGGACGGCCGGACCAACCAGTATCCGACCGCTCTCGCGGCCGTCAGTTTCCACAGCGGAACGTCGACGCGAACGGGCTCACCGGCCCCTTTTTCGCGTCGTCCCGATCGTCAAAGATACCATTTGTCGTGGTCCGGACCGCGACAGGCGCCCGCGCCGGCAACAATCTTGCGATGCCGCGGGCGGATGCCGGCGGCCCGCAAGCCGCACCGCGCGGGGCGTCCGGCCGGCGATAACGCGGCAGCCGGCCGTGTCGCATCAACGACCGCCGCCCCGCTGCCGGCCGCCTCCTATACTCGGAGGTGCACCGCACGATCCAGCGATAACGAGGAGAAAACCATGAACAATGCGACGTTTCTGTCCGTGCAGCTCAACGCCGAGGATTTCGCCGGTTCCAGCGGCCTCGTCGAATTGCTCAACCGGCACCTGCTGTTCGCGACGGACGTCGCCGAAGCCGCGGACGCCCTCGTCCAGCTGGCGAGCGTCGCGCACCTGAGCCACACCCGGCACAGCGTCGAGCTGCCGGTCCTCGCGATCGAGCGGCTGCGCGACGCGCTCGACACGCTGAGCGGCTACGACGAAGCATGGCTGCAGGCGCTGGAGCCCGCCGACGCGCTGTTCCGGGACATCGGCCGCGGCCCGCGGCCGCTGCACTGACGAGACAGGCGCCGCCAATGAAAACAGCCCGTCGTTCCGTGACGCGGAACGACGGGCTGCGTGTACTGCGCAGGGTCGGATCAGGCCGTGTTGGCGGCCGACCATCAATGACGATTAACGACCCTTGTAGACCGGTGCGCCATCCGACACGCGCTTCACTTGCCAGCCGGTCTTGGCGACTGCCGGCGCACCCGACTCTTGCTGGGCGGCCGGTTGCGCGCCGTAGCCGCTCGTATCGGCGGCGGCGACGTTCTGTTGCGGGTTCACGCGGGCTTCAGCGGCCTGGATGCTTGCCGGGTAGTCGGTACGGTCGCTGCCCAGCTTGTAGCCGGCCTGTTGCAGCTCGGCCAGTTCGGCCTTCACCTGCGCACGGGTGACGGGCGCGCTCTGTTGGGCAAACGACACGGCGGGAACGGCGAGGACGGCAGCTGCAGCGAACGTTGCGATCAGCGATTTCATGATTACCTCCGGGATTTTTTTGCTTCGCCGCACACACCATGTCTGCAGCGATTGAACAAAGTTTAGTCCCGAGATCACTTAGGGAAAACCATGAAAGAACGAAAACACTGTTTCCTCGGAGCCAACAATTCCGGAATCCGGGAACGGAAAACCCTACTCAAAGCATAGATTTTCGCAACAATACCGTCCTCGCCTGCCGGTTACGACCAGTTCGCGTGGAAACTGCCCGGCTTGTCGGTACGCTCGAACGTGTGCGCGCCGAAGAAGTCGCGCTGCGCCTGCACAAGGTTCGCCGGCAGCCGCTCGGAGCGGTAGCTGTCGAAGTACGCGACCGCCGATGCGAACGCCGGCACCGGCACGCCTGCCTTCACCGCGGCCACCACGACGTCGCGCAGCGACGCCTGATAGTTCGCGGCGATATCCTTGAAATACGGGTCGAGCAGCAGATTCGCGAGCGCCGGATCCTTTGCGTACGCGTCCGTGATCTTCTGCAGGAAGCGCGCGCGGATGATGCAGCCCGCGCGGAAGATCTTCGCGATCGTCCCGAGATCGAGGTTCCAGCCGTACTCCTCGGACGCCGTGCGCAGTTGCGCGAAGCCCTGCGCGTACGAGATCACCTTGCTCAGGTACAGCGCGCGGCGCACCGCTTCGATAAACGCCGCACGGTCGCCGTCGAACGGCGCGGCGGCCGGGCCCGACAGGATCTTGCTGGCCGCGATGCGCTCGGTCTTCAGCGACGACAGCACGCGCGCGAACACCGACTCGGTGATCAGCGGCAGCGGCACGCCGAGATCCAGCGCGTTCTGGCTCGTCCACTTGCCGGTGCCCTTCTGCGCGGCGCGATCGAGGATCACGTCGACGAGGTGCTTGCCTGTTTCGTCATCCTTCTTGCCGAAGATCTTCGACGTGATCTCGATCAGGTAGCTGTCGAGCTCGCCCTGGTTCCACTCGGTGTACACCGCGCCGAGTTCGTCGTTGGTCAGGCCCGCGACGTCCTTCAGCACCGCATAGCTTTCGGCGATCAGCTGCATGTCGCCGTATTCGATGCCGTTGTGGACCATCTTCACGTAGTGGCCCGCACCGTCCGGCCCCATGTACGCGACGCACGGCTCGCCGTCCGACGGGGCCTTCGCGGCGATCTGCTTGAGGATCGGCTCGACCAGGTCGTACGCGTCGCGCTGGCCGCCGGGCATGATCGACGGGCCGCGCAGCGCGCCCTCTTCGCCGCCCGACACGCCGGTGCCGATGAAGTGCAGGCCCGATTGCGCGAGTTCCTGGTTGCGGCGGATCGTGTCGGTGAAGTGCGTATTGCCGCCGTCGATCAGCACGTCGCCCTTCTCGAGCAGCGGCTTGAGCGATGCGATCGTCGCATCGGTCGCTTCGCCGGCCTTCACCATCATCAGGATCCGGCGCGGCGTTTCGAGCGACGCGACGAATTCCTCGAGGGTATGGGTCGGCACCAGATTGCGGCCGGGGAATTCGGCGATCAGTTCGTCGGTTTTCTCGCGGCTGCGGTTGTACACCGACACCGCGTAACCGCGGCTCTCGATATTGAGTGCGAGATTGCGGCCCATCACCGCGAGCCCGATCACACCGATTGCTTGTTTGCCCATTAGTCAATTCTCCGGAAAAAACAGGGCGCGACCCGAACCGGGCCGCGCGCACAGGCGAAAGGATAGTGGAAACCCGGCCGCGATGCGCGCTGGCGTGTCATTGCTCCGCGTGCGGCAGGCGCCGGAACACGACGCTCAGGTTGTTCGCCGGCATCTCGACGACCTCGATGCAGTCGAGGCCGCGGTCGAGGCCGAGCGCGACGACCGTCTCGAGATCGCGCACGCCCCACGACGGGTCGCGGCTGCGCAACTGCCGGTCGAACGCTTCGTTGGACGGCGCCGTGTGCCGGCCCTCGCGGCGATACGGGCCGTACAGGAACAGCACGCCGCCCGGGCGCAGCGCGCGCGACGCGCCGGCGAACAGCGCGTCGGTGCAGGCCCACGGCGAGATGTGAATCATGTTGATGCAGACGATCGCGTCGAACGCCGCGGCCGGCCACGACGCGTCGCGCACGTCGAACGCCAGCGGCTCGGCCAGGTTCGCGAGGCCGGCATGCGCGACCCATGCGGCAATCGAGCGCCGCGCGTGCGCGTCGGGATCGCTCGGCTGCCAGCGCAGCCCCGGCAGCGCCTGCGCGAAATGGACCGCATGCTGCCCGGTGCCGCTCGCGATCTCGAGCACGCTGCCACTGGCCGGCAGCACGCGGCGCAACACGTCGAGGATCGGCCCGCGATTGCGCTCGGCCGCCGGCGCCGACAGCCGCGCGGACGGATCGGGCGAAGACGTCGGCCCGGTCACGAGGCATGCTCCGGTGCGTTGCCGGAAACGCCCAGCCGCGCGTTCAGCGCGTCGAGCGCGGGCGCACAACGCGCCTCGACCTTCAGCGTCAGCATCGGATCGGCTCGGGTGTGGCCGAGGTTCAATGCGGCGACGGGCTTGTTCTGCGCCTGGGCCCACACGCAGAACCGGTAGCCGGAATACACCATCAGCGACGAGCCGACGACGAGCAGCGCATCCGCCGCATCGAGCGCCTGCGACGCCAGCGCGACGCGTTCGCGCGGCACGTTCTCGCCGAAGAACACCACCGCCGGCTTCAGCAGCCCGCCGCAGGCCGGACAGGCCGGAATACGGAACGTGTCGAGCGCGGCCCATTCGAGGTGCGCGTCGCCGTCGGCGGCGGGTTCCGCGTGCGCGCCCAGCAGTTCGGGGTTGTCCGTTTCGAGCACGGTCTGGATCGTCGCGCGCGCGTGATGCGCGCCGCAATCGAGGCACGTGACGCCGTTGATGCCGCCATGCAGTTCGATCACGTCGCCGCTGCCTGCACGCTGGTGCAGGCCGTCGACGTTCTGCGTGACGAGGCGCTCGATCCGGCCGGTGCCGCCGAGCCGCGCGAGCGCGACGTGCGAGCGGTTCGGCTGCGCACGGCCGACCACGGGCCAGCCGATCATGCTGCGCGCCCAGTAGCGCCGGCGCGCCGCGTCGGACCCGAGGAATTCGTGGAGCTGGATCGGCGGCGAGCGCATCCATTGACCGTTGCGGTCGCGATAGCCGGGAATGCCGGAATCCGTGCTGATGCCCGCACCGGTCAGCACGAGCAGCCGCGGATGGCGCTCGATGAACGTGTGCAGCGCATCGAGCGCGGCCGGATCGATGCTGGCGGATGAAGGGTCGGGCAAGGCGATGTCGTTCATGTTGGCGGCGCGTGATCGGGCGCGGTGACTGGCCGTGCGGCCAGCGCGCCAGCACATGATACAGAACGCCGCGCGATCCGGCCGGCGGTCCGCGCGCGGCACCGGCGGGCAAAAAAAGACGCCCATCGACCACATGGCGATGGGCGCTTCAACAATTGATCCATCGGGGTAGTGGATCAACTGACAGCACAATGTCGTCAGATCCGTCGCAGTGCGGCCGGCGGACCGTTCCCCTGAACTACATCTTCGATTTCCTGACGTTGCCTTGATGTTTGCGCGGATCGCCGCGCGGCACGGCGTGCGGCACGCACACGCATGCGGCGCGCCTGCGTTTCGCGCGTCGGCATGACGATCCGGAAGTCATGGTCGTCCATCTGCGTGCACCGGCGGTTCATCCCCGACGGCCGACCGGCACTGGTCGGCCTCGTGCGTCACGCCTGCACGTCGTCGTTCGGAACGAACCCGATTTGTTCGGATGGAACGAAAAGCCGCACGCTCATGTCGCCGCACTCAACGGCGAAGCGAATTCACGGGCAGGTCGGCGATTCATGTTTGCAACATGACACGTTGCGATTCGGTCTGTTCTCATTCTCTTGTCCCCGTCTTGTATGTATCCGACCTACTGAAGCGATGGCCGGGCCCGACTTCGCCGGCGATCGCGCTCACGGCGCATACAGACATGCAAGGAGCGCACCATGCTTCGCGGCGTAAGGCCCCGCGGCCCGTGAAATAGCCCCGATGCAAATCGCACGGCAACAGATGGGCGTGAACGTTTCGAAAGTGAAACGACCCCCGACCGACGGCGATCGCGTGCGACGCCCGTGTTGCAGGAGTGTGACGCGTGCGCCGGCGGGGCGTTGCGCCCGTTCGATGCCGACGATCCGCTTGCGGCTGCCCGACCCTGGCCGCGCATGTGCACGCCTGTTGACCTGCCCGCACGACGGATCGTCAACGGCCCGCGGCGGACACCGGCGCCACACGGAAGGCACCGCCCGATGGGCCGCAACCGCCCGTACCGCTTGCCGCATGCCCGATTCGAATCGTCGTCGACGGAACTATTCGGTTCCTATGGCGATCATGTTAACTTCCGTCCATCGTCCAGACCGACGGGCCGCGTTGCGATGCGCGCCCGCATGCCTACCCATGCGACATTTCCTGCTCGGCTGGCTGCTCGCCGCCCTCGTATCGGCCGCCCACGCGGCCGTCCCCGCCCCGGCCGCCGCATCGGCCGCATCGGCCGCCTCGGGCGCAGTGCCCGCGCTGACGCCGCAACAGGCGCAGCAGGCCCTCTCCGTTCTGCAAAACCCGCGCGAGCGCGACCAGGTCGAAACGACGTTGCGCGCGATCGCGGCCGTCGGCGTGCTCAGCACGCCCGTGCTCCCGGCGAGCGCCGCGGCGCCGGCCAGCGCGGCATCGGTTGCCGCCGCCCCCGCCGCGCTCACGACGAACGGGCTGGCGTCGATGCTCGTCCGGCAGGGATCACGCTGGGCCGGTGAAATCGGCGGCGCGCTGAACGAATCGCTGCGCTCGCTGCTCGACGTCGGCTCGGTCGGCAACTGGTGGCACGAGCGGCTCGTGCGCGCCGACGAACGTGCCGATCTCACGCGCGCGTTCCTGATCATCCTCGCCGTGCTCGTACCCGCGTTCGTCGTCGAATGGGTCGCGAAGCGGCTGCTGCGGCGCGCGCTGGCCG
Organism: Burkholderia sp. Bp8998; assembly: GCF_003854235.1. Lineage (NCBI taxonomy): Bacteria > Pseudomonadati > Pseudomonadota > Betaproteobacteria > Burkholderiales > Burkholderiaceae > Burkholderia > Burkholderia sp. Bp8998. Next base: position 453,919 of record NZ_QTQF01000001.1, on the reverse strand, counting down.
CCCTGAGCGCGCGCCGCGCCGAATCGTCGCGCCGGGCCGAAGCCGACGCGCCGGACCCCGAGCCGCCCGGGCCCGACGACACCGCTTCCATGCAGGAGCCGGCCGCCTCCGCTGCGAGGGCCGACGGTACCGAGACGCCCGATACGTCATCGCAAGGCCGCGGCCACGCACGGCGCCATACCACGCTGCTGCGCCGCATGCCGCGCGCGCTGGTCAGCCTCGCACTGCGGGTCGCACCGCTGCTGGTGTTCGTCGGCGTCGCGAGCCTGACGATGTCGGTGCTCGACGGCGCCGGCACGCCGACCGAAACCGCACTCGAATCGCTGATCGACATCTACGTGATCTGCCGCCTCGTGACGATCGTCAGCCGGCTGTTCTTCCAGCCCGATGCGCGGCAACTGCGGCTGCTGCACATCAGCGACGCATGGGCCGCGTTCGCGCAGCGCTCGATCGCGCGGATCGTGATCGTCGTCGGCGCGTGCACGGCCGCGATCGAGATCGCCGCGAGCTTCGGCCTCAGCGACGCCGGCCACGTCGCGCTGCTGAAGGCCGTCGCGCTCGTCGGCCACTTGATGATCTCGGCGCTGATCCTGCGGTGCCGCCAGCCGGTCGCCGCGCGCATCCGCGCGGCCGGCGACGATCGGCCTGCCTTCGCGATGATCGGCAATGCGCTCGCCGACGCGTGGGCACCCGTGTCGGTGTTCGTCGTGATGGCGTTGTGGTTCGTATGGGCGCTCGACGTCCACAACGGCTACCGCGTGCTGATCACGCTCGGCGGCCGCTCGATCGCCGTGATGATCGGCATGCGGATCGTGTCGATCGTCGTGTTCGGCGCGCTCGCGCGGGTGTTCCAGCGCCGCGACGACGATCGCACGCTCGTCCACCTCCACGCATACCGCTACTACCCGCTGGTGCGCCAGATCGTGTCGGCGGTGATCGCCGTCGTGACCATCGTGCTGCTGCTGCAGACCTGGGGCGTGCCGATCTTCCACGCGTTCGAGACCGGCACGATCGGCCATCGGCTCGCGTCGGCGCTGATCACGATCGCGATTGCAGCAGTCGTCGCGCTGATCGTCTGGGAAGCCGCAAATATCTCGATAGAGCGCCGCCTGCAGCAGTGGACACGCGAAGGCAACCTCGTGCGCGCGGCGCGGTTGCGCACGCTGCTGCCGATGCTGCGCTCGCTGCTGTTCATCATGATCGCGCTCGTTGTCGTGCTGACCGGCCTCAGCGAAATCGGCGTGAACATCGGTCCGCTGCTCGCCGGCGCCAGCATCTTCGGCGTCGCGCTCGGCTTCGGCTCGCAGAAGCTCGTGCAGGACTTCATCACCGGGATCTTCCTGCTGATGGAGAACGCGATGCAGGTGGGCGACTGGGTCACGCTCGCCGGCGTATCCGGCACGGTCGAATACCTGTCGATCCGCACCGTGCGGCTGCGTGCGGGCGACGGATCGCTGTACACGATCCCGTTCAGCTCGGTGACGACCGTCAACAACACGAATCGCGGGCTCGGCAACGCGGCCGTCAAGGTCAGCATCGCCTACGGCCAGGACATCGATCGCGCGATCGCGACGCTGAAGGAGATCGGCGCCGCGTTGCGCGACGACCCGAATTACCAGGACGGCATCCTCTCGGATTTCAGCTACTGGGGCATCGACCAGGTCGACGGCGCGGCGATCGCGCTGGCAGGACAGATCCAGTGCAAGGACTCGGCGCGCTGGGGCGTGCAGCGCGAATTCAACCGGCGGATCGCGGTGCTGTTCCACGAACGCGGGATCCGGATCGCGAATCCGCAGCGCAGCCTCGTCGCATATGACCAAGGTTTGCCACGCGGGCAACGCGGTGACGGCATCGATAGCGCCAGCGACGATGGCGCCGATACGGCCGCCGGGCCGCCAACGCCGGGCAATCCGGCACGCAGGCCGGCAACGAACTGATACGGGCTCAGCGCGACGCTGATGGATCAGCGCTATCGCGCCGGCGTCGCATCGATGATCGACCTGCTCGATACGCAGCGCGAAGCGCTCGCGGCGCAACCGAACGTGATCGCCGGGCAAGCCGAGCTGATCAAGGATTACGTGTCGCTGCAGAAGAGCCTCGGGCTCGGATGGCAGACGAACGCGGGTTGATGCACGGCCGGGGGTAGACGGCGCCCCGGTGCCGATCCTGCGTCCCGACCAAGCGGGCTGACCACCCACCCCGACGCCGCGGCGCAGACCACCGCGTACGGGGTCGAACAACGAACCCGGCGCGATGGCTCGCGCCATCGAACCGGTTCGTCAGACAAAACCCGCCTGCCACATCCCCCTTCGCCTCCCTCCGCACTCCATCCGCCTTCCCGGTTATTTCGCCGTCTCCATCGAATCTCCATCTTTCCGCATAAAAGACGCCAACCAAGCGCCGCAAACTCCAGCCCGTCAAAGCAGGCAGTGGGCTGCCTGCGCTTCCTGGAGTCGTAATGAAGAATCAACAACGATGCCGCTACGGCGCCGTCTGCGCGCTGACGGCGGCCCTGCTGGCGGGTTGCGGACCCGCGGAGCAGCAGGCCGCCGCGCCGGCCACCGCGGTCGCGGCGATGACGCTGACCGCCACACGCCTCGACGTGACCGAGGATCTGCCGGGCCGCGTCGCGGCCGTGCGGATCGCTGAAATCCGGCCGCAGGTCAGCGGCATCGTCCAACGCCGTCTGTTCGAGCAAGGCACCGAAGTGCGCGCCGGCCAGCCGCTGTTCCAGATCAATCCCGCGCCGTTCAAGGCCGACATGGACACGGCCGCCGCATCGCTGCAGCGCGCGCAGACCGCGCTCGAACGCGCGAAGGTGCAGACGGCGCGCTTCAAGCCGCTCGTCGAGGCCGACGCGATCAGCCGCCAGGTGTACGACGACGCGGTGTCGCAACGCGACCAGGCCGCCGCCGACGTCGCGCAGGCCCGCGCGACGCTCGCGCGACGCCGGCTCGACCTGAAATTCGCGACCGTCGAAGCGCCGATCGCCGGCCGCATCGACCAGGCGCTCGTGACCGAAGGCGCGCTGGTGTCGAGCACCGACAGCCAGCCGATGGCGCGCATCCAGCAGATCGACCAGGTCTACGTCGACGTACGCCAGCCGGCCGCGTCGCTCGACGCGCTGCGCGGCGCGCTCGCGGGCCAGCCGCATGCGTCGGACAGCAACGGCCTGCCGGTCGACGTGCTGCGCGACGACGACACGCGCTACGACGTGAAGGGCCGCATGCTGTTCTCCGGCGTCAACGTCGATCCGGGCACCGGCGACGTGCTGCTGCGCGTGCTGGTCGACAACCCGAAACGCCAGCTGCTGCCGGGCATGTACGTGCGCGCCCGCATTCCGCGCGCGCACTACGCGAACGCGGTGACGGTGCCGCAGCAGGCCGTCGTCCGCGCCGGCGGCAAGCCGCAGGTGTGGGTGCTCGATGCGAAGGGCACCGCGCATCTGAAGGCCGTCGAGGTCGGCGAGCTGACGAACCGCAGCTACCGCATCAAGTCGGGCCTGCAGGCCGGCCAGAAGATCGTCGTCGAAGGGATGGAACGCCTGGTCGACGGCGCGTCGGCCGCCGCCACCGACTGGAAGTCGCCTGACGCGGCCGCCACCGCGTCCGCGCTCTGAGTCACGAGGAGCCTCCAGTCATGGCTGAATTCTTTATCCGCCGCCCGGTCTTTGCGTGGGTGATCGCCCTCTTCATCATCCTGATGGGGCTGATCGCGATCCCGCAACTGCCGGTCGCGCGCTACCCGTCGGTCGCGCCGCCGTCCGTCACGATCACCGCGAGCTACCCGGGCGCCACGCCGCAGACGATGAACGACGGCGTACTGAGCCTGATCGAGCGCGAACTGTCCGGCGTCAAGAACCTGCTGTACTTCGAATCGTCGGCCGATACGTCCGGCTCCGCGCAGATCGCCGTGACGTTCAAGCCCGGCACCCATCCGGAGATGGCGCAGGTCGACGTGCAGAACAAGATCAAGTCTGTCGAGCCGCGCCTGCCCGCGGCCGTGCGCCAGAACGGGCTGATCGTCGAATCCGCGTCGTCCGGCTTCCTGATGCTGATCGGCCTGCGCTCCGACAACGGCCGCTTCGACGAAGGGGCGCTCGCCGATTACATGGCGCGCAGCGTTGCCGAGGAGTTGCGGCGAATCGACGGCGTTGGGCGTGTACTGCAGTTCGGCTCCGAACGCGCGATGCGCATCTGGGTCGATCCGCAGAAGCTGATCGATTTCGGTCTGTCGATGAGCGACCTGACGACCGCGATCGGCCAGCAGAACGTGCAGATCGCGCCGGGCAGCCTCGGCGCGCTGCCTGCGCTGCCGGGCCAGCGCGTGACCGTGCCGCTCACCGCGCAGGGCCAGCTCACGACGCCGGAAGCGTTCGCGAAGGTCGTGCTGCGCGCGAACGCGGACGGCTCGAAGGTCGTGCTCGGCGACGTCGCGCGCGTCGAACTCGGCTCGCAGAACTACATGTTCGTGAGCCGCGAGAACAACAAGGCGGCCACCCTCGCCGGCGTGCAGCTCGCGCCGGGCGCCAACGCGGTGAAGACCGCGGACGCGATCCGCGCGCGCATGGCCGAGCTGAGCAAGTCGATGCCGTCGGGCATGACCTACTCGATTCCGCTCGACACGTCGCCGTTCGTGAAGATCTCGATCGAGAAGGTGATCGCCACGCTGTTCGAGGCGATGGTGCTCGTGTTCCTCGTGATGTACCTGTTCCTGCAGAACGTGCGCTATACGCTGATCCCGGCCATCGTCGCGCCGGTCGCGATGCTCGGCACGTTTTCGGTGATGCTGCTGACCGGCTTCTCGATCAACGTGCTGACGATGTTCGGGATGGTGCTCGCGATCGGCATCATCGTCGACGATGCGATTGTCGTGGTCGAGAACGTCGAGCGCCTGATGGCCGAGGAAGGCCTGTCGCCGAAGGCGGCCACGTCGAAGGCGATGAAGGAAATCACCGGCGCGATCATCGGCATCACGCTGGTGCTCACCGCAGTATTCATCCCGATGGCGATGGCGAGCGGCTCGGTCGGCGTGATCTACAAGCAGTTCACGCTGTCGATGGCCGTGTCGATCCTGTTCTCGGCGCTGCTGGCGCTGACGCTCACGCCGGCCCTGTGCGCGACGATGCTCAAGCCGCTCGAACCGGGCCACCACGAAAAGCGCGGCTTCTTCGGCTGGTTCAACCGCCGCTTCGAGCACCTGACGGCGTGGTACGAAGCGCGCGTCGGCCGCCTGGTCGGCCGCACGGGCCGCGTGATGCTGGTGTTCGTCGCGATCTCCGGCGCACTGGTGTTCGGCTTCCGCAGCCTGCCGTCGTCGTTTCTGCCGGACGAGGACCAGGGCTACTTCATCACCAGCTTTCTGCTGCCCGCAGACGCTACCGCCGAGCGTACGCATGACGTGGTCGAAACGCTGGAGAAGCATCTTGCTTCGCGTCCGGCAATCCAGTCGAGCATTTCCGTGATCGGTTACGGCTTCTCCGGGCAAGGTTCGAACGCGGCGATCAACTGGTCCGTGATGAAGGACTGGAAAGACCGCGGCGGCGCGTCGACCATCGAGGAAGGCATGCTCGCGCAACGAGCGATGACCGGCGTGACCGAAGGCATGGTGATGAGCCTGCTGCCGCCGGCGATCGACGAACTCGGCAACAGCTCGGGCTTCTCGATGCGTCTGGAAGACCGCGCGAATCAGGGCAATGCGGCGCTCAAGGCGGCTGAAGCGAAGCTGCTCGAACTCGCCGCGCAGAGCAAGATCGTGACCGGCGTGTATCCGGACAGCCTGCCGGCCGGCACGAGTATCCGACTCGAAATCGACCGTGCGAAGGCGCAGGCGCTCGGCGTGTCGTTCACGACCCTCAGCGACACGCTTTCCACCGCGATGGGTTCGACCTACGTGAACGACTTCCCGAACGCGGGCCGCATGCAGCAGGTGATCATCCAGGCCGACGCACCCGCGCGCATGCAGATCGACAACGTGATGAAGCTGTACGTGCGCAACGCGGCCGGCGGCATGGTGCCGCTGTCCGAAGTGGTGCGCCCCGTGTGGACGGACACGCCGCTGCAGATGGTGCGCTTCAAGGGCTACCCGTCCGCGCGCATCTCCGGCAACGCGGCGCCCGGCCAGTCGAGCGGCGCGGCGATGGCCGAAATGGAACGTCTCGCCGCGCAACTGCCGCCCGGCTTCGCGGTCGAGTGGACCGGCCAGTCGCTGCAGGAACGCCAGTCGGCATCGCAGGCGCCGATGCTGATGGCGCTGTCGATGATCGTCGTGTTCCTGGTGCTGGCCGCGCTGTACGAAAGCTGGTCGATCCCGCTGTCGGTGATGCTGGTGGTGCCGCTTGGCCTGCTCGGCGCGATCGGCGCGGTGCTGCTGCGCGGCTTGCCGAACGACGTGTTCTTCAAGGTCGGGATGATCACGGTGATCGGCCTGTCCGCGAAGAACGCGATCCTGATCGTCGAATTCGCGAAGCAGTTGCGCGGGGAAGGCAAGGGACTGATCGAGGCGGCCGTCGAAGCGTCGAAGCTGCGCCTGCGCCCGATCCTGATGACGTCGCTCGCGTTCGGCCTCGGCGTGGTGCCGCTGATGATCGCGACCGGCGCGAGCGCCGAAACGCAGCACGCGATCGGCACCGGCGTGTTCGGCGGCATGGTGACCGCCACCGTGCTGGCGATTTTCTTCGTTCCGGTGTTCTTCGTGTTCGTGATGAGCATCCAGGAACGCATCGGAGCATGGCGCGCCGGGCGCCGGAAGTCCGACGCTCTGCATAACGAACAACAAGGTTGATGCCATGCGATTGCTTATTCTTTCCGCTGCGATTTCCGCCGCCCTCGCGCTGTCCGCCTGCTCGCTGACGCCCGCGCTGGTGAAACCCGCGATGCCGGTGCCGACCGCCTATACGGCCGCCGCTGCCGCCGACCTGCACGCGAACGCGGCCGATCTCGGCTGGCGCACGATGTTCGGCGATCGGTGCCTGCAGCGCCTGATCGAGGTCGCGCTGCGGAACAATCGCGACCTGCGGCTGGCCGCGCTGAACGTCGAGGCCGCCGAAGCGCAGTACGGCATTCAGCGCTCGGCGCGCCTGCCGTCGATCGACGCCGGCGCCCGCTTCACGCGCCAGCGCACCGCGGCCGATACGCAGTCGAATCCGCCGCTGCTCGAATCGACGCAGAACCAGTACGGCGTCAACGTCGGGATCAGCGCGTTCGAGATCGACCTGTTCGGCCGCGTGAAGTCGCTGTCGGACGCGGCCTTCGCCCGCTACCTCGCGACCGATCACGGCCGCCGCGCGGTGCAGATCTCGCTCGTCGGCGCCGTGGCGGACGCGTACTTCGCGGAGCGCCTCGCACAGGAGCAGCGTGCGCTCGCCGAGCGCACGCTCGGCGACTGGCAGCAGTCGCTCGATCTCGCGCGCCGCCTGAAGGACGCGCACCAGGCGAGCGGCGTCGACATCGCGCAGGCAGAGGGCCAGGTCGCGAGCGCGACCGCCGATCTCGAAGCGCGCACGCGCGCCGTCGAGCAGGCGCGCAACGCGCTGCGCCTGCTGCTCGGCAGCGAGCCGCCGGAGGATCTGCCGGAGCCGCTGCCGCTCGAGCAGCAACCGGTGACGACGCAACTGCCGGCCGGCCTGCCGTCGGAATTGCTGTTCCGCCGGCCGGACATCCAGCAGGCCGAACAGAACCTCGTCGCGGCCAATGCCGACATCGGCGCGGCGCGCGCCGCCTTCTTTCCACGGCTGTCTCTGACATCGTCGATCGGCTTCCTGAGCCCGGCGATGGGCAGCCTGTTCGCCGGCGGTCAGAACGTGTGGAGCTTCGCGCCGCAGGTCACCGTCCCGATTTTTCAAGGCGGCCGGCTGCGGTCGGAACTGCGTCTCGCGGAAGTGCGCAAGTCGAGTGCCGTCGCCGAATACGAGCGCGCGATCCAGACCGCGTTCCGCGAAGTCGCCGACGGCATCGCCGGACGCGAGACCTTCGGCCGACAGATCGAAGCGCAGACGCGCGTGGTCGCATCGGCCGAGCGCCGCACCGACCTGTCGAACCTGCGCTACCGCGCGGGCGTCGACGGGCGGCTGGAACTGCTCGACTCGCAACGCCAGCTCTACGCGGCGCGGCAGGCCTTGCTCGACCTGCGCCGCAGCGAACTGGCCAATGCCGTCGCACTCTACAAGGCGCTCGGCGGCGGGCTGACGGATACCGACGTCGCGCCGTCGACCAACGTGGCGCTGCAACGATGAGCGCGCTGATCCTGATTGCGGAGGACGAACCCGACATCTCGGACGTCCTCGACGCGTACCTGACGCACGACGGCTTTCGCACCTACCGCGTCGGCAACGGGCAGGCCGTTCTCGACGTGCAGCCGCACCTGGTGCCCGACCTGATCCTGCTCGACGTCAAGCTGCCGGGCCGGAACGGCTGGAACGTGCTGGCCGAACTGCGACGGCGCTGCACGACGCCGGTCGTCGTCACGGCATTCGACCGGGACATCGACAGGCTGCAGGCACTGGGCGCGGGCGCGGACGACTACATCGTGAAGCCGTTCGACCCGGCCGAGGTGGTCGCACGCCTGCGCGCGATCCTGCGTCGCGCGCGCACGCCGTCGGCCGCGCGGCGCGACGCGTGACACGTGACCGGAGCAGCCGGTGCCTGCGACTCGAATGTTTCCTCCACAACCATTCGCTCATTACGAATCGATTCGTCGATTATCCGACGCGCCGATCCGCCATTACACCCAGCAGCGTCGTCGAAAATTACAAACGCCTTATGTCTTTTCAAGTTCAACTCACCTTATCCCATTTAATTTTGTTTCATATAATCAGAAAAAGTTTGACATCGAACTTTCGTTCTTGATACCGTCCGACTCAAGCAGTCTGACGAATTGCCAACCACGCAATCAATTCCGCTCGACGCATTTCGCTTCCGCCGCACCGAAGTTCTCGCCGCCGACTACCTCTTCTTCGGTCGGCGCATGCAACATCCCGATGCACTTCATTGGGCAGCTGCCGTCCGGCAGCAGGCCGAAGGACCGAACCGAATGAGCAGGACACCGAAATTGTTGCTCTAGTCATCCCGCCTGCATCGAGCCTGCCGGCGCGGCCGATCCGCATCGCGGCGCAGCGCCTCCGCTACCAGCATTCCAGCATTTCGCCCCCGGAGGATCACCACCCTTCCGGATCGGGTGAAAGGCCCCGTCGCGTCCGCGCCATCCGCGCGAGCGCGGCGGATATCGGCGGCGCACGATCCGCGCCGCTGTCGACCGTTGTTGTTCGTGCCGTTCGATGTTCAACCGGAGGGGTAATTCAACATGAATCAGGTTGCAGACAAGAAACAAAAACACATTCGCATCGTCAAGCTCGCCCTCGCCGCCGCGGCAGCCGCTTCGTTCGGCATGGCGACCGTCCATGCCGCACCGGCCGCCGGCTGGACGGAAACTCGCACCAAGGGATTCCTGCCGCTCGTCCAGCAGGGTGAAAGCACCAGTACCGCCGGCGCGCCGGCGGCCAGCACCGCCGCCGCTGCCGCGGCTGCCACCGAGATGGCGCCCGGCGAATCCGTCGACATCGTGCTCGGGCTGAACCTGCGCAACGAAGCGCAACTCGACCAGTACCTGCACGACCTGCATACGCCCGGCTCGCCGCACTACAAGCAGTTCCTCACATCGGCGCAGTTCGCCGCGCAGTACGCACCGACCGGCCAGCAGGTCGCCTCCGTCGTCGCACACCTGCGCAAGGCCGGCTTCGTCAACATCGTGGTCGCGCCGAACCGCCTGCTCGTGTCCGCCTCCGGCACCGCGGCAACGGTCAAGTCGGCGTTCCGCACGACGCTCAAGCGCTTCACGCGCAACGGCCGCAGCGTCTACGCGAACACCGATGCCGCGCAGGTGCCGAACGCGATCGGCGGCATCGTCGGCGCCGTGCTGGGCCTGCAGAACGTCGAGCTCATGCATACCGGCGCGGGAAGCAAGCCGCAAGGCAACACCAGCAACCTGACGATCCCCGCGGGTGCATCCGCGGTGCCGCACAACCCGACGGAATTCTCGACGCTCTATGGCGGCGACGGCACGCCGACGGCCTCGCAGACCACGGTCGGCATCATCTCCGAAGGCGACCTGTCGCAGACGGTCAGCGACCTCAACACGTTCGCCGCGAACAACGGCCTCGGCACGATCAGCAGCAGCATCGTGCAGACGGGGCCGTCAGGCAGTTCGTACACCGATACATCCGGCACCGTCGAATGGAACCTCGATAGCCAGTCGATCGTCGGCGCCGCCGGCGGCAGCGTGAAGCAGGTCGTGTTCTATGCGGCACCGTCGATGACGCTCACCGCGATCACCGCCGCGTACAACAAGGCGGTGAGCGACAACGTCGCGAAGGTCATCAACGTGTCGCTCGGCGTATGCGAATCGTCCGCATACAGCACCGGCTCGCAGACGACCGACGACACCATCTTCAAGCAGGCCGTCGCGCAGGGGCAGACCTTCTCCGTGTCCGCCGGCGACCACGGCGCGTACGAATGCGCGAGCGGTACGCCGTCGCGCTCGACCTACACGGTGAGCGAGCCCGCGACGTCGCCGTACGTGATCGCGGTGGGTGGCACGACGCTGTTCACCAATACGTCGACCAACGCGTACAACAGCGAAATCGTGTGGAACGATCCGAGCTGGCAGCCGGGCACCGTGTGGGCGACGGGCGGCGGCTACAGCAAGTACGAAACCGCGCCGTCATGGCAATCGTCGACCCTCACCGGGTCGACCAGGCGCGCGCTACCGGACGTCGGCTTCGACGCCGACCTGCGCACCGGCGCGATCCTCGTGATGAACGGGCAGACGTCCGACACGCTGTGGGGCTCGGGCTACCTGAACAACGAAGGCGGCACGAGCCTCGCCGCGCCGATCTTCACCGGCATCTGGGCGCGGCTGCAATCGGCGAACAACAACGCGCTCGGCTTCCCCGCGTCGAGCATCTACAAGTACTTCCCGACCAACGCGGCCCTGCTGCACGACGTGACGTCCGGCAACAACGGCAGCGGCACGTACGGCTACAAGGCGAAGGCCGGCTGGGACGCGACGACGGGCTTCGGCAGCGTGAACATCGCGAAGCTGAACACGTTCATCCAGAGCACGCCGGATTTCGCGCGATGAGCGGTGCGGTTCCGGGTGCGGGTTGCTTCGCGCCCGGAACCGTGTTCACGGCAAGGCGCGCGTCGGTGCCCGATCGACGATGCATGTCGGCGCACGCCGCCCGCGGTGGTCGCGGGCAAGCGGCTCACAGCTGCGACTCGATCGGAAACAAGCCGAGAAACCACACTTCCATGCGCCGCGCGGCCGACACTTCCGGTTCGTGATCGAGCTCGGTCACCTTCCCGTCCGCGTCGGTCTGAATCCACTTGAGCCGCCCCTTTCCGGCCGGATCGGTCCTCGATTCGACTCGCCACGCGATTCGATCGAGCCGCGGCTCCAGGTCCATCGCGACTTCGGACGCAATCGCCGGACTCTCGCAGTAAACGCCGATCTCGGTGTTGAGGTTCAGCGAGCGCGGATCGAGATTCATCGACCCGATGAAGATGCTCTTGCGATCGAACACATACGTCTTCGCATGCAGCGACGCACGCGACGAACCGATGATGACCTGCTTCGAGATGCTCTTGTCGCCGGACGGGCGCCGCTCGTAAAGCCGGACGCCGGCCTCGACGAGATCGCGCCGATAGCGCCGGTAGCCGGCATGCACGGCCGCGACATCGGTCGACGCGAGCGAGTTGGTCAGGATCGTCACGCGCACGCCGCGCGCCGTCAGCGCGTGCAGGCGTTCGACCATGTCCTTGCCCGGCACGAAGTACGGCGACACGATCAGCAGTTCGTGCTCGGGCCGCAACGCGAGTGCGCGCAGTTGCGGCATCAGGTGCCCGTCGCTGTCCTTCGGCGAGCGTGCAATCTTCGCCGGATCGTCGTACAGGACCGTCGCCTCCCCCCATGACAGCTCGGTGCCCTGCCCGTGCACGATCTGGTCGAGCCTTTGCCGCGCCTCGAGCACGTAAGGATTGTCCTCCATCGCCCGCAGGTAGTCGCGCAGCCGTTCGCGCTCCCGGTCGAGGCCGCCCGGCGCCGCGTCGTGCCCGACCAGCGCATCGACCGGATACGCATACGGAGAATTCCAGAACGTATCGAATTCGGTCGAGATGTCGTTCACGACGGGGCCGTGCACGACCACGTCGAGATCGCCGAACTCGAGCATCGACGACGCGCCGAAGTACTCGTCGCCGATATTGCGGCCGCCGACGATCGCCGCCTGGTTGTCCGCGATCATTGCCTTGTTGTGCATGCGCCGGTTGACGCGCGAGAACTCGAGCACCGTGCCGATCTTCTTCAAGTGGCGCGTCGCGACCGGATTGAAAAGCCTGATCTCGATGTTCGGATGCGAACTGATCTCGAGCAGCTTGCGGTCGTCCGCGTTCGTGCCGAGATCGTCGAGCAGCGCGCGCACGCGGACCCCGCGATCGGCCGCACGGATGATCGAATCCGCGAGCTCGTGTCCGGTCAGGTCGTCGTGCCAGATGTAGTATTGAAGGTCCAGCGAGCGGTCCGCGCGATCGGCAAGCAGCACGCGCGCATCGAGCGCATCGACGGGATCGCGCAGCAGATGAAACGCGTCCTGCCCCGGATGGGCGGCGGCCTGCTGGCGGAACGCGATGCCGAGGCGCGTGTTTTCGGTATCGGTGAATGCGTGCGTCGGCGCGCGGCCGGCCTGCGGTGGCAGGCTCGCGCACGCGGCAAGCATCAGCAACGCGAGAATCGCACCCCACGAACGCAGCATGATCATGATGGCCGCCCCCACTGTCGGGCCAAGTCGGTGTGTGTTTGTTCTGGCTGCCGGACGGAGCGCGGCACTGGCCTGCGGTTCGCGCGTTCGACGAATCTCGAGCGTGCGCGCCGGTCGCGCTACAGCATACTTCGATTGATATCGGGACGGCACGCGCTCCGTGTTTCCCCGGTGGCGGCGATACGACATGCGATGCCGGTGCGAACGCGTTCAACACGTTCGACACATTCGGGCGGCACGTAAAAGAAAAACCCGCGAAGCCTTGCGGCATCGCGGGTTTCGCGGCTTCCCCGGATAACCCTGGAAGCGAATCTGGTGGGCCCCCCGGGAGTCGAACCCGGCACCAACGAATTATGAGTTCGCTGCTCTAACCAAGCATGAGCTAGGGGCCCAGATGAGAAGCAACGCGTGCTGCACGCAGCCCCGGCAACGAAGCCGGGCCGGCATTGTAACAATAAAGCCGCTAAGGAGGACAAACGCCACCGGCATCACGCGGATACCGGCGGCGTTCGCAAGTGAGACGCTGGAAATCAGTTCCCTTCGAGGAACGACTTCAGCTTGTCGGAACGGCTCGGGTGACGCAGCTTGCGCAGCGCCTTGGCCTCGATCTGACGGATCCGCTCGCGGGTGACGTCGAACTGCTTGCCGACTTCCTCGAGCGTGTGATCGGTGCTCATCTCGATACCGAAGCGCATCCGCAGCACCTTCGCCTCACGCGGCGTCAGCGAATCGAGCACGTCCTTCACGACGTCGCGCATGCTTGCATGCAGCGCGGCATCCGCCGGCGCGACCGTGTTGTTGTCCTCGATGAAGTCGCCGAGATGGGAATCGTCGTCGTCGCCGATCGGCGTTTCCATCGAGATCGGCTCCTTCGCGATCTTCATGATCTTGCGGATCTTGTCTTCCGGCATCTCCATCTTCTCGGCGAGCGTTGCCGGATCCGGCTCGAGACCGGTTTCCTGCAGGATCTGCCGCGAGATGCGGTTCATCTTGTTGATCGTCTCGATCATGTGAACCGGAATACGGATCGTGCGCGCCTGGTCCGCGATCGAACGCGTGATGGCCTGGCGGATCCACCACGTCGCATAGGTCGAGAACTTGTAGCCACGACGGTATTCGAACTTGTCCACCGCCTTCATCAGGCCGATGTTGCCTTCCTGGATCAGGTCGAGGAACTGCAGGCCGCGGTTCGTGTACTTCTTCGCGATCGAGATCACGAGACGCAGGTTCGCCTCGGTCATTTCACGCTTCGCCTGACGCGCCTTCAGTTCGCCGGCCGCCATCTGGCGGTTGGTTTCCTTCAGGTCCTTCAGCGGCAGCACGACGCGCGCCTGCAGGTCGATCAGGCGCTGCTGCTGTTCGCGGATCGCCGGAACGTTACGCGACAGCACCGCGCTGTACGCATGACCTTCCGCCGTGATCTTCTCGGCCCAGTCGAGATCCGTCTCGCTGCCCGGGAAGCGCGCGATGAATTCCGAACGCGGCATGCCGCACTTGTCGACGACGATGTGCAGGATCTGACGCTCGACCTGACGCACTTCATCCACTTGCGCACGCAGCGTGTCGCACAGACGCTCGACGGTACGCGCGGTGAAGCGGATCGTCATCAGCTCGGTCTGGATCGTTTCCTGCGCCTTCAGGTAGGACTTCGACTTGTAGCCTTCCTTCTCGAACGCGCGGCGCATCTTGTCGAACCACTCGCTGATCTGCGAGAACTTGTCGAGCGATGCGCGCTTGAGGGCTTCGAGCTGGGCGGCGTTGGCCGACGCCTGCGCGGCACCGTCATCCTCCTCCTCTTCCTCTTCTTCCTCTTCCTCTTCGGCTTCCTCGTCCTCGTTCTCGATCGCTTCCGCTTCCTTCGCCGAGAAACCGTCCGTATCGGCGGAGTCCGAAGCATTCGGATCGAGCAGGCCGTCGACGAGCTCGTCGACGCGGATCTCTTCGTTCGCGACGCGCTCGGCCATTGCGAGGATGTCGGCGATCGTCGTCGGGCACGCGGAAATTGCCATCACCATGTGGCGCAGGCCGTCCTCGATCCGCTTCGCGATCTCGATTTCGCCTTCGCGCGTGAGCAGCTCGACCGTACCCATCTCGCGCATGTACATCCGGACCGGATCCGTCGTGCGACCGAACTCCGAATCGACGGTCGACAGCGCGACTTCCGCCTCCTCTTCAACTTCATCGTCCGACGACGCGGCCGGCGCGTTGTCGTTCAGGAGCAGCGTTTCCGCGTCCGGCGCCTGCTCGTAAACCGCCACGCCCATGTCGTTGAACGTGCCGATGATGCCCTCGAGGGCTTCGGTCTCGGTGAAGTTGTCCGGCAGGTGGTCGTTGATTTCGGCATACGTGAGGAAGCCGCGCTCCTTGCCGAGCTTGATCAGCGCGCGCAACTTCACACGGCGCTCTTCGAGCTCCTCGGCCGTGCCGGGCGTGCTCGTCGCGAACGCTTCCTTCAGCAGCGCCTTCTCCTTGGCGCGACGATCGCGCACCTTGGATTTGCCCGGGGCAGCCACGGCTGCGGGCTGCTCGTCGCTCTGATTTGCGTCGTCATCGACGGATACTTCGTTCAGCTTTTTGGTCATGGAGTTCGCCGTACCGGCTATATCGACTCGCGGCTGCTGGACGACAGCCGTTTGAACCGTGGGTGCATGAGTAGTACGTACTGCCGTTTCGTCCGCGGCGGCAGTCGTGTCCCTTGCGCTTTTCGCACTTGCCCGCTTCGCCGCCGGCTTGGCCGGCCCGGAGTCGGGTCTGGCGGCAGCCCGTGTTCTGGCTGCCGACGCCGGCGCAGCCTGAGCAGTGCCGGCCGCGGTCTTCTTTCCCGCAGGGGCTGACGTGACTGAAGACGTTGTCCTGGTGGAAGAAGCAGACTTGGCCGCTGTGACCTTCGTGGTCGGCTCCGTCGAGCCCTTGCCTGCTGCTTTCTTTCCGCCTGTCGTCTTTGCCATCGCGATTCTCGCCTCTGCTTGGAAAACAAACCGCTGGAAACCTTATATTATAGCACGCTGGCGCGCCCTCTCTTGGCGCCCCGGCCGCCTACAGCCCGAGCCGACGTTTCATGTCGGTTCGCTGCTGGTTCAATTCCGTCAATTCGGCCAATTCCTCGGGTGTGAAGGTGGATTGCCGCGCCAGCCGATCAAGCCGGTCGCAGCAGGCGTCATAGCGCATCTTGAGCACCGCGGCCTGCAATTCCTCCCCCGCGATCCGTTCCTGTTCACGCTGCCGCTCGGGCACCGTCTCGTCCTCCGGATTCTGTAATAGCAAATCGCGGACGTTTTCATCATAGTCCAGAATTTCGCGGAAGATTTCCTCGTAAGTCGCCCCGTTCGAGGACGTCCGCAGGACATCCGACAGCAGCCGAAACTCCGCGCCGTCGCCCAGCGCACGCGCATGCTCGACGACTTCGGCGAACAGTTCGCCGATTCGCGGCAGCGCGCGCAGGGTCGCAAGCTGTTCGTCGTCGAGCTGCGACGCGATCCGCGGATGCATCACGAGCGTACGCAACGCGCGCTTTTCGCTGTCCGTCACGCGCCGTCGCTCGCTGCGCGCGGGCGCCTGGCGCGCTGGCGCCGCGATGCGCGCATCGACGTCCGACAGCCCCGCGACTTCCTCGAACGGGATATCGAGACGGTCGGCGAACATATGCATGATCTGAGCGCGCAACGCGTTCGCCGGCAGCGCCTGCAACAGCGGCTTCGCGTCGAACAGCGCTTTCGCGCGACCTTCCGGCTGATCGAGCGCCTTGCCGGCAATTGCTTCGTTCAACAGAAATTGTGACAGCGGCATCGCGCGCTCGACCTGCTCGGAGAACGCGTCCGCACCGAATTCGCGGACATAGCTGTCCGGATCGTGTTCGGACGGCAGGAAAAGGAATCGGATCGTGCGGTTGTCCGCCGCATGCGGCAGGCACGCCTCGAGCGCGCGCCGCGCCGCGCGCCGGCCGGCCGAATCGCCGTCGAAGCTGAAAATGACCGTGTCGGTCTGGCGCAGCAACTTCTGTACGTGGATCGGCGTGCATGCCGTGCCGAGCGTCGCGACCGCGTTCGGGAAGCCGAGCTGCGCGAGCGCGACGACGTCCATGTAGCCTTCGACGACCAGCACGTACTTGCGCTCGCGGATCGCGAGGCGCGCCTCGAACAGCCCGTACAGTTCGCTGCCCTTGTTGAACAGCGGCGTTTCGGGCGAATTCAGGTATTTCGGCTCGCCGCTTCCGAGCACGCGGCCGCCGAACCCGATCACCTGCCCCTTCACGTTGCGGATCGGGAACATGATCCGCTCGCGGAACCGATCGTAGCGGCGCGCGACGCCTTGCGCGTCGGTCTTCTCGCTGACGATCACGAGCCCCGATTCGACGAGCGAGTCGTCGCGGTAGTCCGGGAACGCGGTTTCGAGGTTCTGCCAGCCGTCCGGTGCATAGCCGAGCCCGAAGCGCGCAGCGATCTCGCCGGTCAGGCCCCGGTTTTTCAAGTACTGGATCGCGACGGTCGCGCCACGCAATTGCTTGCGGTAGTAGTCGCACGCGGCGGACATCACGTCGGACAGCGCGGTCGCCACCGATTTCGACACCGGCGCGGGATAATCGCCGCCGCCCCCAACGCCTCCGCCGCGCATCGACGGTTCGTGCGGCACGGTCAGCCCGACCGATTGCGCGAGCTCCTGCACGGCTTCCGGGAACGTGAGCCCCGCATGCTCCATCAGGAAGCCGATCGCCGTGCCGTGCGCACCGCAGCCGAAGCAGTGATAGAACTGCTTGGTCGGGCTGACGGTAAACGACGGGCTCTTCTCGTTGTGGAACGGGCACAACCCCATGAAGTTGGCGCCGCCCTTCTTGAGCTGCACATACCGGCCCACCACGTCGACGATATCGACGCGGTTCAGCAAGTCCTGCAGGAACGAATGCGGAATCACCGTGGGATCAAGCGAAAAAAGACAATACGACGCCCCGGCGCACGCGCATGCGACGCGCCGGGACGCGGGTTTTACTTCGACAGCGCGGCCTTGACCTGCGCGGAAACGGCCGTCATGTCGGCGCGGCCGGCGAGCTTGCCCTTCAGCACGCCCATCACCTTGCCCATGTCCTGCGGGCCGGCTGCACCGGTTGCCGCGACCGCGGCCTGAACCTCGGCGGCCACTTCGGCGTCCGACAGTTGCGTGGGCATGTAGGCGCCCAGCACCGTCAGTTCGGCCTGTTCCTTCGCGACGAGATCGTCGCGGCCGGCGGCCTGGAACTGGCTGATCGAGTCCTTGCGCTGCTTGATCATCTTGTCGATCACCGCGGTGATGCCCGCGTCGTCGAGGGTCACCCGATCATCGACCTCGCGCTGCTTGATCGCGGCCATCAGCAGGCGAATCGTCGCCAGACGCTCGCTTTCCTTCGCGCGCATCGCGGCCTTCATGTCTTCGCTGATCTGCTCTTTCAAACTCATCTTGCACCCGGGATGGAAACGTGACTTCGACGCCCGCGATCGGGCGTCAACACAAAAACCCGCTTGGGACTAAGTCTCAAGCGGGTTGCTCGAATCCGGCATCGGCGACTCGCGGCCCCGGATCGAGGCCGATCGTGCGGAGGTCGCCGGTGCGCCGCTCGGTGAATCGCGCGGCGCTCACTCGTTCAGTACAGCTTCTTCGGCAGCGTCTGGCTGCGAATCCGCTTGTAATGACGCTTCACCGCTGCAGCCTTCTTGCGCTTGCGCTCGGCGGTCGGCTTCTCGTAAAACTCCCGCGCACGAAGCTCGGTCAGCAGACCGTTCTTCTCGATCGTGCGCTTGAACCGGCGCATGGCGACTTCGAACGGCTCGTTTTCTTTAACGCGAATGATCGTCATGATCCGACACGAATAAAGGTTTGCAGGGAAGATTTACGAGTATAGCAGAGCGTCGTGCAAAGACATAAGGGCCGGGTCCCGTCAACGGCGGGCCCGCCCGGCCGTGTCAGGCGCAGCGCGAGAACTCCGCCGCCGCCTGCCCGGCCGCCGTGCCGGACGCCCACGCCCACTGGAAGTTGTAGCCGCCGAGCCAGCCCGTCACGTCCACCGCCTCGCCGATGAAGAACAGCCCCGGCACCCGCGCGCTCATCATCGTCGCCGATGACAGTTCACGCGTATCGACGCCGCCTTTCGTCACCTCGGCCTTCTTGTAGCCCTCGGTGCCGTTCGGCGTCAGCGTCCAGCCGGACAGCGCGTCGCCGATCTGGCGCAGCGTCTTGTCGGGCAGGTCCGCGAGCCGCGCGTCGGCCGCGACACGGTGCGTGTCGAGCCAGACGTGCGCGAGGCGCGACGGCACCCAGTCCGCGAGCAGCGAGCCGATCTGGCGCTTCGACGTGCGCTTCGCGTCGAGCAGGTCGGCCACCGCGTCACGCTGCGGCAGCAGGTCGATACGGATCGGGTCGCCGGACTGCCAGTAGCTGGAGATCTGCAGGATGCCGGGGCCCGACAGACCACGATGGGTCAGCAGCAGGTCCTCGACGAATTCGCCGCCGCGCTTCTTGTCGCCGGTCGACACGCGCACTTCGAGCGACACGCCGGACAGCGCCGCGAATGGCTCCCAGTCCTGCTGTGCAAAGGTGAGCGGCACGAGCGCGGGCCGCGTATCGACGAGCTTGTGGCCAAACTGCTTCGCGAGCCGGTAGCCGAAGTCGGTCGCGCCGATCTTCGGGATCGACAGGCCGCCGGTGGCGACGATCAGCGCGCGCGCGTGGATCGGACCCGCCTGCTGCGTGTCGAGCGTAAAGCCGTCGGCCGGCGCGTGGCGCACCGCGTCGACGACCACCGGCCGGCGCCAGGCAATGCCGCCCGCGTCGCACTCGTGCTTCAGCACGTCGATGACCGCATCGCTGCCGTGATCGCAAAAGAGTTGTCCCTTGTGCTTCTCGTGCCAGGTCACGTGATGCCGCTTGAGCAGCCCGAGGAAGTCGCGCGGCGTGTAGCGCGCGAGCGCCGAGCGCGCGAAATGCGGATTCGACGACAGGTAGTTGTCGGGGCCCGCGTAGAGATTCGTGAAGTTGCAGCGGCCGCCGCCCGAGATGCGGATTTTCTCGGCGAGCCGCGGCGCGTGGTCGATCAGCACCACGCGGCGGCCGAGTTGCCCGGCGACCGCGGCGCTCATCATCCCGGCGGCGCCCGCGCCGATCACGGCGATGTCATAAGTTTCCATGGCGCGGATTGTACCTGCCCGACCGCGCGCCCGGGCCGACCCCGGCGGCGGCCGGCCGCCGCCTGCTATAATTTATGGTTACGTTTACCTTCGTGTGGCGAGCTCGGTGCAGCACGCCCCCGCCCCTACCCATGCTCGTTCTCGGCATCGAAAGCTCCTGCGACGAAACCGGCCTCGCGCTCTACGACACGCAGCGCGGCCTGCTCGCGCACGCGCTCCATTCGCAGATCGCGATGCACCGCGAATACGGCGGCGTCGTGCCCGAGCTCGCGTCGCGCGACCACATCCGCCGCGCGCTGCCGTTGCTCGAGGAAGTCATGGCGCAAAGCGGCACGCGCCGCGACGACATCGACGCTATCGCGTTCACGCAAGGCCCCGGCCTCGCCGGCGCACTGCTGGTCGGCGCGAGCATCGCGAATGCGCTCGCGCTCGCGTGGAACAAGCCGACCGTCGGCATCCATCACCTCGAAGGCCACCTGCTGTCGCCGCTGCTCGTCGACGAGCCGCCGCCGTTCCCGTTCATCGCGCTGCTGGTGTCGGGCGGCCATACGCAACTGATGCGCGTGACCGACGTGGGTGTGTACGAGACGCTCGGCGAAACGCTCGACGACGCGGCCGGCGAAGCGTTCGACAAGACGGCGAAGCTGATCGGCCTCGGCTATCCGGGCGGCCCGGAAGTGTCGAAGCTCGCCGAAACAGGCACGCCGGGCGCGGTCGTGCTGCCGCGCCCGATGCTGCATTCGGGCGATCTCGACTTCAGCTTCAGCGGCCTGAAGACGGCCGTGCTCACGCAGATGAAGAAGTTCGAAGCGGCGAAGCTGGAGGGCGAGGCGCTCGAGCGCGCGAAGGCCGATCTCGCGCGCGGCTTCGTCGACGCGGCCGTCGACGTGCTGGTCGCGAAGTCGCTCGCCGCGCTCAAGAAGACGAAGCTCAAGCGCCTCGTGGTCGCGGGCGGCGTCGGTGCGAACCGCCAGTTGCGCGCGGCATTGTCGGCCGCCGCGGCCAAGCGCGGCTTCGACGTGCACTATCCGGATCTCGCGCTTTGCACCGACAACGGCGCGATGATCGCGCTCGCCGGCGCATTGCGGCTCGGCCGCTGGCCCGAGCAGGCGAATGCCGACTACGCGTTCACGGTGAAGCCGCGCTGGGATCTCGCGTCGCTCGCACGCTGAGTCGCGCAGCGCGACATCCTGCGCGCCGGCACACACCGGCAAACGAGAAGGCCGCTCGATCGAGCGGCCTTTGTTCGCTGCAGCGGCAAGAACGCAGCGTTACGCGGCGTGTCGCTTGTCGCGCTCGATCAGCGCGTACGCGCTGTGATTGTGGATCGACTCGAAGTTCTCGGCTTCGAGCACATAGGCGACCACGCGCTCGTCCGCATCGAGACGCTGCGCGACGTCGCGCACCAGATCCTCGACGAACTTCGGATTTTCGTACGCACGCTCCGTGACGAACTTCTCGTCCGGACGCTTCAGCAAGCCCCACAGCTCGCACGACGCCTCTTCTTCCGCGATGCGGATCAGCGCCTCGACCGGCAGGTCGGCCGCGAGCTCGGCGTCGATCGTCACGTGCGAGCGCTGGTTGTGCGCGCCGTACTGCGAGATCTTCTTCGAGCATGGGCACAGGCTCGTCACCGGCACGAGCACCTTCAGAAACAGGCGCGCCTCGCCGTTGCGGCTTTCGCCGGCGAGCGTCACTTCATAATCGAGCAGGCTCTGCACGCCCGACACCGGCGCCGTCTTGTTCACGAAGTACGGGAACGTGACCTCGATGCGGCCGGCCTCGGCTTCCAGCTTCTCGAGCATCGACGCGAGCATCGCGCGGAAGCGCTCGACCGTCAGCGGCGCGCGATTCTCTTCGAGCAGCGCGACGAAGCGCGACATGTGCGTGCCCTTCTGATCGGCGGGCAGGCGCACGTCGAGATTCCAGACGCCGACGGTCGGCTGCACGTCGCCGCTTTCGGTACGCACCGTCAACGGATGCCGGACCGCCTTCACGCCCACGCGCTGGATCGGAATCTGGCGGGTATCCACCGTGCTCTGCACGTCGGGCATCACGAAGGCGGGATTCATCTGGTTCATCTTGTTCAATCCTTGTAAGCCGCGCGTCCGACGACGCGCACGCCGCGTCATGCGGCAGCCGGAAAAGCAACATGGGCCCGCAGGCCCATGTTTTCCGCATCAAATCAATGTAGACCGGTTGCGACAGTCGCACCGACGCCGCCCGCAGGCGGCGCCAGCTTACGCGACGCGCTTCGCCTGACCGGCGACATCGGCCGCCGGGTTCAGGAAGCGTTCGCGAATCGATTTCGCGATGCCCGCGCCGTCGAGGCCGCATTGCGACAGCAGCTTCGCGGGATCGCCGTGATCGATGAACTGGTCAGGGAGGCCCAATTGTATTACGGGTCGGATAACCCCACTCTCCATCAGGGCTTCGACGCAGGCCGAGCCCGCGCCACCCATCACGCAGCCTTCCTCGACCGTGACGAGGTAGTCGTGCGTCTCGGCGAGTTCACGCACGAGCGCCGCATCGACCGGCTTCACGAAGCGCATGTTCGCGACCGTGGCGTCGAGCTCCTCGCCCGCCGCCAGCGACGGCGCGACCATCGTGCCGAACGCGAGGATTGCGACGCGCTTGCCTTCCGGCTGCGATGTACGGCGACGCACTTCGCCCTTGCCGAGCGGGATCCCGGTGAGTTCCTTCACCGTCGCCACACCCGTGCCCGCGCCGCGCGGATAGCGCACCGCGGTCGGGTTCGGCTGCTGAAGCGCCGTGTGCAGCATCTGGCGGCACTCGTTTTCGTCGGACGCGGCCATGATCGTCATGTTCGGGATGCAGCGCATGAACGCGAGATCGTATGCACCCGCGTGCGTCGCACCGTCCGCGCCGACGAGGCCCGCGCGGTCGATCGCGAACACGACCGGCAGGTTCTGCAGCGCGACGTCGTGGATCAGCTGGTCGTATGCACGCTGCAGGAACGTCGAATAGATCGCGACGACGGGCTTCAGCCCTTCGGTCGCGAGACCGCCCGCGAACGTCACCGCGTGCTGTTCGGCGATGCCGACGTCGTAGTAGCGATCCTTGAAGCGCTTCTCGAACTCGACCATGCCCGAGCCTTCGCGCATCGCGGGCGTGATGCCGACGACGCGCGTATCGCGCTCGGCTTCATCGCACAGCCATTCGCCGAACACCTGCGTGTACGTTTTCTTCGCGGGCGTGGCCGACGGCTTGATGCCTTCTGCCGGATTGAACTTGCCGGGGCCGTGATAGAGCACGGGATCGGCTTCGGCGAGCTTGTAGCCCTGGCCTTTCTTCGTCACCACGTGCAGGAATTGCGGACCGCGCAGCTCGCGGATGTTCTGCAGCGTCGGGATCAGCGAATCGAGATCGTGACCGTCGATCGGGCCGATGTAGTTGAAGCCGAACTCCTCGAACAGCGTGGCCGGCACGACCATGCCCTTCGCGTGCTCCTCGAGCTTGCGCGCGAGTTCGAGCACCGGCGGCGCCACGCTCAGCACGCGCTCGACGCCGGCACGCGCGGCCGCGTAGAAGCGGCCCGACATCAGGCGGGCGAGATGGCGGTTCAGCGCGCCGACCGGCGGCGAAATCGACATGTCGTTGTCGTTGAGGATCACGAGCAGCTTTGCATCCTCCGACACGCCCGCGTTGTTCATCGCCTCGAACGCCATGCCGGCCGTCATCGCGCCGTCGCCGATCACCGCGATCGAGAAGCGGTCGTCGCCGTTCAGCTGGCTGCCGATCGCCATCCCGAGCGCCGCCGAAATCGACGTGCTCGAATGCGCGGTGCCGAACGTGTCGTATTCGGACTCGCTGCGGCGCGGGAAACCCGAGATGCCGTCGTACTGGCGCAGCGAATGCATCTGGTCGCGGCGGCCCGTCAGGATCTTGTGCGGGTAGGTCTGGTGACCCACGTCCCAGACAATCCGGTCGTTCGGCGTGTTGAACACGTAGTGCAACGCGATCGTCAGCTCGACCGTCCCGAGGTTGGACGACAGATGGCCGCCCGTCTTCGACACGCTGTCGAGCACGAACGCGCGCAGTTCATCCGCGAGCGGTTGGAGTTGGCGACGATCGAGGCGGCGCAGATCCGCCGGGTCGTCGATGGTTTTCAGCAAGTCGTACATCGTCGTTCCATTGTAGGAAATCAAACGCGCCCGCATTCTTTTGCACGCACCGTAGCGTGTGCGCGGCGGCGGGCTTTCGCGTCAGCTGACCCGGTTCACTACCAGGTCGGCAAGTTCGGCGAGACGCTGTGCGCGGGCGCCGAACGGTTTCAGCGCATCGTGCGCTTCGGCGCGCAGCTGGGCTGCGAGCTCGCGCGACGCGTCGAGGCCGAGGATCGATACGTAGGTCGGCTTGTCGTTCGCCGCATCCTTGCCGGCCGTCTTGCCGAGCGTCGCCGAATCGGTCGTGACGTCGAGAATGTCGTCGACGACCTGGAAGGCCAGACCCACCGCTCCCGCATAAACGTCGAGCGCGGCCATCGCTTCCGCCGACGGCGTGTCGCCCGCCAGCGCGCCCATCCGCACGGCCGCGCGCAACAGCGCGCCCGTCTTCATCCGGTGCATCGTCTCGAGCTGCTCGCGCGTCAGCTTGAGGCCGACGCTCGCCAGGTCGATCGCCTGCCCGCCGGCCATGCCGATCGAGCCACTCGCCAGCGCCAGCTCGCGCACGAGCGCGGCCTGCTGCACCGGCGACAGCGCGGCAGCGTCGGTCAGCGCGACGAAGGCCTGCGACTGCAGCGCATCGCCGACCAGCAGCGCCGTCGGCTCGTCGTACTGCACGTGCACGGTCGGCTTGCCGCGTCGCAACGCGTCGTCGTCCATGCACGGCATGTCGTCATGCACGAGCGAGTAGACGTGGATCATCTCCAGCGCCGCCGCCGCCGCGTTGCGCGCCGCTTCGGTCGCGCCGGTCAGTTCGCCTGCTGCATGGCACAGCAGCGGGCGAACGCGTTTGCCGCCGCCGAGGACCGCGTAGCGCATCGCTTCGTGGAGTTGCGTGGGCACCACGTTTTCAGCCGGCAGATAGTGGCCGAGTGCGTCCTCGACACGGTCGAGCACGGACCGCATCCATTGTTCGAATGTCATAGATCGTCGTCTTCGCCGTCCGTGGCGGCCGTTCCGGACGAAAGCGGCTTCAGCGTCGCGCCGTCGAGCACGCGAACCTGCTGCTCCACTTTCTCGAGCTGCTGTTGGCAAAACGCAACGAGGGTCGCACCGCGGCGATACGCAGCGAGCGAATCCTCGAGGCTCAACGTGCCGCCTTCCATCCGGGCAACCAGCGTCTCGAGTTCCGCGAGCGCCGTTTCATAGTTGTCCGGCAACGGTTCGGTGCCATTGCCGGGCGGGGTGGCGCCTGGGGATGCGGTTTTCGCCATGGACGAGGGTGTCAAATTTCAAAACAAGTCGGACATTCTACGGCAAAAGAGAATTTTCCGACCTGCCGACTTGGGCACCCGGGCACGCATTCGGGCCCCTTCTTCGACACACATTGTGCGTCACTCGATCGTCGCCCGACAAAAAATTGACACAAATCAGGCACTTAATCCTAGCCTTGCGAGGCGAACCGGGTATAATTCCCCGTTTCCCTAAATCGATTTTTCGATGGTTGGGTTGTTCACTGCTTTCACGCTAACACCGGGAGTGGGAATGTCCAATCTGAGCGATGCGCTTCAGTTGAAGTCGGCTCACAGCCAGCTTCCAGTCACTGCATATTTCGATGAGGCGCTGCTTGAGCGCGAGATCGAAACCCTCTTCAACAAAGGACCTCGTTACGTCGGGCACGAGTTGATGGTGCCCGAGGCGGGGGATTATTTTGCGCTGCCGTCCGAGCAGGAAGGCCGCGTGCTGGTCCGCAACCCGGCGAACCAGATCGAACTGCTGTCGAACGTGTGCCGTCACCGGCAGGCGATCATGCTGAACGGGCGCGGCCACACGCAGAACATCGTGTGCCCGCTGCACCGCTGGACGTACGATCTGGAAGGCCAGTTGCTCGGCGCGCCGCATTTCCCCGACAAGCCGTGCCTGAACCTCGGCAAGAGCCCGCTGCAGAACTGGCAGGGGCTGCTGTTCGAGGCCGAAGGCCGCAACGTCGCGCGCGATCTCGCGAACCTCGGCACGAAGCATCACTTCGACTTCTCCGACTATCACTTCGATCATGTCGAAGTGCACGAGTGCGATTACAACTGGAAGACGTTCATCGAGGTCTACCTCGAGGATTATCACGTCGTCCCGTTCCACCCGGGCCTCGGCAGCTTCGTGTCGTGCGACGATCTCAAATGGGAGTTCGGCGACTGGTACAGCGTGCAGACGGTCGGCGTGCACAACGCCCTCGCGAAACCGGGCAGCGCGACCTACAAGACGTGGCACGAGCAGGTGCTCAAGTTCCGCAACGGCGTGCCGCCGGAGTTCGGCGCGATCTGGATGGTCTACTACCCGGGCCTGATGATCGAGTGGTATCCGCACGTGCTCGTCGTGTCGTGGCTGATTCCGCGCGGCCCGCAGAAGACGACCAACATCGTCGAGTTCTATTACCCCGAGGAAATCGCGCTGTTCGAGCGCGAGTTCGTCGAGGCCGAGCGCGCCGCCTATATGGAGACGGCCGTCGAGGACGACGAAATCGCGATCCGCATGGACGCAGGCCGCCACGCACTGATGGCGCGCGGCGAATCGCAGGTCGGCCCGTACCAGAGCCCGATGGAAGACGGCATGCAGCACTTCCACGAGTTCCTGCGCCGCCACCTCGGCGATCTCTGATCATGCGCGCGGCGCGTCGGCGCCGCACGGCATTCGGCATATGAAAAGACGGGTTTCGGCCCGTCTTTTTTTGTTTAGACTTGGAGTATCAGGCCGTTTGCACTCCAGGGAGCCGTCATGCCACATACCCACTACACCACGCTCATCTCCGCAGCCAACCTCGCCGAGCGCCTGGCTGCGGCGCCGGGCAGCGTCGCCGTGTTCGACTGCCGCTTCGATCTCGTCGATCCGGGCGCAGGCGAAGCCGCCTATGCGGCCGGCCATATCGCGGGCGCGCAGCATCTCCATCTCGACCGCGACCTGTCCGGCCGCAAGACCGGCACCAACGGCCGCCATCCGCTGCCGACCCGCGATGCACTCGCCACGCTGATCGCCAGCCGCGGCGTCAAGCAGGGTCAGCAGGTCGTCGCCTATGACGCACATGGCGGCGCGTATGCGGCACGCCTGTGGTGGCTGCTGCGCTGGCTCGGGCACGATTCCGTCGCGGTGCTCGACGGCGGCCTGCAGGCATGGGAAGCGGCCGGCCAGCCGCTGACCACCGACGTGCCGCACCCGGCCGCCGGCGACTTCCGCGCGGCAGCCCCGCTCGAATCGACCGTCGACGCGGCGGCCGTGCTCGCGAACGTGACCTCGGCGCAGCGCGTCGTGATCGATGCGCGCGCACCGGATCGCTATCGCGGCGAAAACGAAACGATCGATCGTGTCGGTGGCCACATTCCCGGCGCACGCAACCGGTTCTTCAAGGACAACCTGGCCGCCGATGGCCGCTTCAAGACCGGCCACGAGCTGCGCGAGACGTTCACCACGCTGCTGGCCGGCACCGAACCGAACAGCGTGATCCTGCAATGCGGATCCGGCGTGACTGCATGCCACAACGCGCTCGCACTCGAGATCGCGGGGCTGCACGGCGCATCGCTGTATCCGGGCTCGTGGAGCGAATGGAGCGCCGATCCGTCGCGACCGATCGCGACCGGCCCGAACCCGTAAGCACCGGCGCGATGCGACGACAAGGCGCCGGCATCTGCCGCCTTGTCGTTCACATCACGCCGTACTTGCGGAACCACTCGATCGCGCGCTTCCAGCCGTCCTCGGCATCGCCCTTCACGTAACTCGGCCGATAGTCGGCGAAGAACGCGTGACCGGCATCCGGATACACGACGATCTCCGATTGGCGCGCGAGCTTCGAATCGCTCGTCTGGATGGCCTTGCGCATGTCCGCGAGCGACGCCTGCGGGATGTTCGTGTCCTTCTCGCCGTACAGCCCGAGCACGGGCACCTTCAGCAACGACGCATGATCGACCGGGTTGAACGGCGTCATCTCGTCGGTCTTGCCCTCGACGAACCCATACCACGCCACGGCCGCGCGCACGTGCGGATTGTGCTCCGCATACAGCCACGCCTGACGGCCGCCCCAGCAGAATCCCGTCACGCCGAGGCGCGACAGATCGCCGCCGTTCTTGCCGGCCCATGCGACGGTCGCGTCGAGATCCTCGGTAACCTGGCGGTCGGGCACCTTGCTGACGATGTGCTCGTCAAGCTCCTTGATCGTCGGATACTTCGACGCATTGCCTTGCCGCGCGAACAGGTCGGGGGCAATCGCGAGATAGCCGAGCTTCGCGAAGCGACGGCAGACGTCGGCGATATGCGCATGCACGCCGAAGATCTCGTGGATCACGATGACGACCGGCAGGTTCGTCTTGTCGACCGGCCGCGCGCGATACGCGGGGATACTCGCGTCGCCCGAGCGGATCTCGATGGTGTCGGCGTCCAGCCCTGCGCTATCGGTCGTGACCGTCTGCGCCGACACGGGCAGCACGGCCGCAGCGAAAGTGCCGCCCAGCGCGGCCTGCATGAACTTGCGGCGCGAAAACGGAACGTGGGGAACCAGGCTGTCGACTTCGGGTTTCAACATGAATGCACTCCTCGATTGGGCGCCGCCGTCACGACCAAGGATTCGACCTGACGGGGCATCACGCTGGCGGACGGCGCGGATGTCGCGGCGGTTGGCACCCCGCCGCAAGCGGAAACCCGCACACGATGCCCAATAATCCGTTGTCGCGTCAACTGTCGGAAGTGTAAGACTCGATTACGACGATGTAATCCAGTGGCATCCATAGCGGTATCGATGACAGCGGACCGGCCCGGCAGGCCCATCCGCGGCCTGCATGCGGCGCGCGCCATCGCGCGACCGAAGGTTTGCGAATTGTCACGCAAGGACGCGCAATAAACAGGCCCGGTGGGCCAATCCGCGGTCGACCGGCATCCGAAACGACAACGGGCAGGAAACCCGCCCGATGCGGATTCCCTGCCCGTCCGATGCACGAACGTGCGGTCAGTGCAGCTTGACGCGCGGCAGCGTCGTGCGGCGCAGCCAGTGCGCGACCGTATCGAGCATCATGCGCGGATAGCCGTGCAGCGCAGCGATGTGCAGCCGGTACAGCGACATGTACATGAAGCGCGCGAACAGCCCTTCGATCAGCATGTTGCCGCCGATCAGCCCGCCCATCAGGTTGCCGACCGCGCTGAAGTGACCGAGCGACACCAGCGAACCGAGATCACGATACGTGAACTCGGGCAGCGAACGCCCGTCGAGCCGGCAGCCGATCGCCTTCAGCAGGAAGCTCGCCTGCTGGTGCGCCGCCTGCGCGCGCGGCGGCACGTTGCGCTCGTTGCCGGGCCATACGCAGGCCGCGCAATCGCCGAGCGCGAATACGTCGTCGTCGGTGAAGGTCTGCAGCGTGCGGCGCACGTCGAGCTGGCCGAGCTTGTTGACCTGCAGGCCGTCGAGATTCGACAGCACGGACGGCGCCTTGATGCCGGCCGCCCAGACCGTGAGATCCGCACGCACCGCCTTGCCGCTCGCGGTGTGCACGAAGCCCGGCGCGACCTCGGTCACGCGCTCGGCAAGCATCAATCGCACGCCGAGCTTTTCGAGCAGCTCGGCCGTCGCGGTCGACACGCGCTCCTGCAGTGCCGGCAGAATCCGCGGCCCCGATTCGATCAGCACGATGCCGACGTCGTGCTGCGGATCAAGCTTGTGCAACCCGTAGACGGACAGCACCTGCGCGGTGTTGCGCAGCTCGGCGGACAACTCGACGCCCGTCGCGCCGCCGCCGACGATCACGACCTGGATGCGCGGCTCGGCCGCCGCCCCCGGCGCGGGCTGCGCCGGCGCCTGGTGCTCGGCGCGCATGCACGCGGCGATCAAGCGCTTGCGGAAGCGCTCGGCCTCGCCGACCGTATCGAGCGCGATCGCGTTTTCGGCCGCGCCCTGCACACCGAAGAAGTGCGTCGTGCTGCCGATCGCGATCACCAGCGTGTCGTATTCCAGGTCGCGCGCCGGCAGCAGTTCCGCGCCGTCGCTGTCGTTGACGGGCGACAGCGTGATGCGCTTCGCCGCGCGGTCGAGCGCGGTCAGTTCGCCCTGCTGAAACTCGAAGCCATGCCAGCGTGCCTGCGCCGCGTATTCGAGTTCCTGCGTGAACGGGTCCATGCTGCCGGCCGCGACCTCGTGCAGCAATGGCTTCCAGATATGGGTCGGATTGCGGTCGACGAGCGTGACAAGCGCACGCGCGGGACGATTGCCGCGCGCGCCGTAACGGTCGCCGAGCCGCGTCGCCAATTCCAGGCCGCCCGCGCCGCCGCCTACGATGATGATCCGATGCATCCGATTCCCCCTTTGCGATTCGAAACTTCTGCCGCCGCACGATGCAGACGCGATGCGTTCGCGCCGTCCGTTGGATTAACCGGTTCGGACATCATCGATGTGCAGTTCGAAACACTTCGATGCGTCCGATCCCGGAACGCGGGGCGCGCCGCCCCCGCGACAATGACCCGACTGACTTGCATTGTCCGGGAGCTTGCGCGTTGACCACAAGCAAACCATCTCGATATTCAGCATCCCCGCAACAATATGCCGCGGGAAACGGGAATCGCACGGGGGTGCGTCAGTGTGCCTCTTCCCAGTTCGCGCCGGCGCCCACTTCAGCGACCAGCGGCACCTTCAGCTTCGCCACGCCGCACATCATTTCCGGCAGTTTCTCGCGGACGAGCGACAGTTCGTCGTCGGGCACCTCGAGCACCAGTTCGTCGTGCACCTGCATGATCATCCGCGACGCGAGTTGGTCGCGCGTGAGCCAGTCGTCCACCGCGATCATCGACAGCTTGATCAGGTCGGCCGCCGTGCCCTGCATCGGTGCATTGATGGCCGCGCGCTCAGCGGCCTGACGGCGCGGGCCGTTGCCGCCGTTGATCTCCGGCAGCCACAGGCGGCGGCCGAAAACGGTTTCAACGAAGCCCTTCTCCTTCGCCACCGCGCGCGTGTCTTCCATATACCGCGCAACGCCCGGGTAGCGCGCGAAATAACGGTCGATATACAGCTTCGCCGCATCGCGCGTGATGCCGAGGTTCGACGCAAGGCCGAACGCGCTCATCCCGTAGATGAGCCCGAAGTTGATCACCTTCGCGATCCGGCGCTGGTCGGAGTTGACCTCCAGCGGCGTCACGCCGAACACTTCGGCGGCGGTTGCACGGTGGATGTCCTCGCCCTGCGAGAACGCGCGCAGCAGCGACGCGTCGCCGGAAATGTGCGCCATGATCCGCAGTTCGATCTGCGAATAGTCGGCCGACACGATGCGGTGACCCGGCGATGCGATGAACGCCTCGCGGATCCGCCGGCCTTCGGCCGTGCGCACCGGAATGTTCTGAAGATTGGGGTCGTTCGACGCGAGTCGGCCCGTGACCGCGACCGCCTGCGCATAGTTCGTGTGCACGCGGCCCGTTGCGGGATTCACCATGCGCGGCAGCTTGTCGGTGTAGGTCGACTTCAGCTTCGACAGCCCGCGATGCTCGAGCAGCAGCTTCGGCAGCGGGTAGTCCTCGGCCAGCTTCTGCAACACTTCCTCGTCGGTCGACGGTGCGCCGCTCGGCGTCTTCTTCACGACGGGCAACTGCAGCTTCTCGAAGAAGATCTGCCCGATCTGCTTCGGCGAGCCGAGATTGAACTCGCCGCCCGCCAGTTCGTACGCCTGCCCTTCGAGCTCGATGAGCCGCGTCGCGATCTCGCTGCTTTGCGCCTGCAGGCGTGCGTCGTCGATCAGCACGCCGGTGCGCTCCATCTTGCGCAGCACGAGCGATACCGGCATCTCGATCTCGCGGTACACGCGCTCGAGGCCCGGCTCGCGCGCGACCTGCGGATACAGCACCTGATGAAGCTGCAGCGTGATGTCCGCATCTTCGGCCGCGTACGCGGCGGCCTGCTCGAGCGCCACTTCATCGAAGCCGATCTGCTTGGCGCCCTTGCCGGCCACGTCTTCATACTTGATCGTCTTGACGCCCAGATGGCGCAGCGCGAGGCTGTCCATGTCGTGGGTGCGGTGCGATTCGAGCACGTACGATTCGAGCAGCGTGTCGTGCTCGATGCCGTTCAGCGCGATATCGTAGTTCGCGAGCACCTGCGCGTCGTACTTCAGGTGCTGCCCCACCTTCTTGCGATCGGCCGATTCGAGCCACGGCTTCAGGCGCGCGAGCACGTCGGCGATCGGCAGTTGCTCGGGCAGGTCGGGGCCGCGATGCGCGACCGGAAGATACGCGGCCTTGCCCGGCTCGACCGAGAACGACAGGCCGACGAGCCGCGCGGTCATCGGATCGAGCGACGTGGTTTCCGTGTCGAACGCGGTCAGTGCGGCCGCATCGATCTTCGCGAACCATGCGTCGAACTGTTCCCAGGTCTGGATCGTGTCGTATTCGCGGACGACGTCCGCCGCGACCACTTGTGCCGGCTCGCCTTCCGGCGCATCGGCGCCGCCGTTTTCGGCGGGCGCGCTGTCGACTTCGCGCAGCCACGTCTTGAATCCGTAGCGCGCGAAGATGTCGCGCAGCAGGTCGCGTGCTTCGCCGTCGCTCTTCAGCGACGCTTCGATCGATTCGAGATGCGGTGCGAGATCGCAAGCGGTATCGACGGTCACGAGCTTGCGGCCGAGCGGCAGGAAGTCGAGCGCGCGGCGCAGGTTGTCGCCGACCACGCCCTTGATCTCGCCTGCGTGTTCGATCACGCCGTCGAGGCTGTCGTATTGCGCAAGCCACTTCACGGCCGTCTTCGGCCCGCACTTCTCGACGCCCGGCACGTTGTCGACGGTGTCGCCGATCAGCGCGAGGTAGTCGATGATCCGTTCCGGCGGCACGCCGAATTTCGCGATCACGCCGTCGCGATCGAGCGTCTCGTTGGTCATCGTGTTGACGAGCGTGACGTGATTGGTGACGAGCTGCGCGAGGTCCTTGTCGCCGGTCGACACGATCACCTTCATGCCGTGCTGCTCGGCTTCGCGCGCGAGCGTACCGATCACGTCGTCGGCCTCGACGCCCTCGACCATCAGCAGCGGCCAGCCGAGCGCGCGCACCGCGCCGTGAATCGGCTCGACCTGCAGCGCAAGATCGGGCGGCATGGACGGGCGGTTTGCCTTATAGTCGGCATAAAGGTCGTCGCGGAACGTCTTGCCCTTTGCATCGAACACGCAAGCGCTATACTCTGCACTGACTTCCTTGCGCATACGGCGCAGCATGTTGATGATTCCGTAGAGCGCTCCGGTCGGCTCCCCGCCAGGGCCACGCAAATCAGGCATCGCATGGTAAGCCCGATACAGATAGCTCGAACCGTCAACCAATAGCAGGGTCTTACCTTCCAGATTTCGTTCTTCAGGCATTATGAACAAGAGAAAAGTGATTCCGAGTCTGCGTTCGCTCGCAGATCAAGAACGCGCGACGGCCAAGAAGGCGCGCGCATCGTGGCAGATGTTCACGATTATGGCAGAGTTTATCGAGGCGACCGAGTACCTGTCGGAGATCCGCCCGGCCGTCAGCATCTACGGTTCTGCCCGTCTCAAGCCCGATACGCCGCACTACAAGCTCGCGGTGCAGATCGCACGCAAGCTGTCCGACGCCGGCTTCGCCGTGATCTCCGGCGGCGGCCCCGGCATCATGGAAGCCGCGAACAAGGGTGCGCACGCCGGCAAGGCGCCGTCGGTCGGCCTGAACATCGAGCTGCCGCATGAGCAGGCCGGCAACCACTATCAGGACATCTCGCTGCGCTTCCGCCACTTCTTCACGCGCAAGGTCACGTTCGTGAAGAACTCCGACGCGGTGATCGTGATGCCGGGCGGCTTCGGCACGCTCGACGAACTGTCCGAAGTGCTCACGCTGATCCAGACGAAGAAGTCGCGCCTCGTGCCGATCATTCTCGTCGGCAGCACGTTCTGGCAGGGCCTGCTGCAATGGTTCCGCGACCAGTTGATCCCGAACGGCCTCATCAATCCGGAAGACATGGACCTGATGCAGGTGATCGACGATCCCGACCAGGTGCTCGACGCCGTGCTCGCGTTCTACGAGGACAGCGGCGAGGAAGAAGGCCCGGACGGCGACGGCCAGCCGCCGCGACCCGAAGAAGACCGCATGTTCTATCTGTAATTCGATCGGTGTCGATGGCGGGCCGCACGGCCGGCGTCCCGCTTCCCGCGCGGCAGGCATGGCGATTCCGCCACCTGCCGCGCGTCATTTTGTAACGCCGCATTAATCGCGCTGCGCGGCCGCGCGCCGCGAATGTCAAATCCGGGGGGCCTGTGCCGCGCAACGCGGGCGCCACGTTCCGCGCGTGTGGCCCGCCATTGTCAAATTGCGCCGCCCGCCACGCGCCCGCTAAATCTGCCGGGCGCCAATCCACCGTTACAAATGCATGTCGCATTTTTCGCGGTTCGCCAGCACACTGCATCTCGTCGGCGCGGCGTCCCCCCGGTGGAACGATCCCCCCTCGCGTCCATCGCGTCGCGCCGGCCTTTTGACAACGACACCACGGAAAACAACATGAAACGCTCACTGATCGCCCTCGCCTTCACCGGCCTCGGCCTTTCGCTGTCCGGTCTCGCCCACGCCGTCAACGTCGACGTCAACATCGGCACGCCCGCGCCGGTGGTCGTCGCGCCTGCGCCGGTCGTCGTTGCGCCGGCGCCCGCGGTGATCGTCGGCTGGCACGGCGACCGCTACTGGGACGGGCGCCGTTACTGGGAACGCCGGGAGTGGGAGGATCACCAGCGCTATCGCGGCCGTGACGATCGCCGCGGCTATCACTGCCCGCCGGGGCATGCGAAGAAGGGTGAGTGCTGAGCCAACCGGCCTTGCCGCTTTGAGCCGCCTGTACCGCGAATCGGCGATCTGCCGACGCAGGCGCGCCCTTCTGTCGAGCCGCCCTGACCGGGCCGAAAGAACGTCGACCGACACCCCCACCCTCGGCGCCGTCACACGTCAAGCCCGCGCCTGTGGCGGCGCAAATACGCCGGCGCCGCGCAAACCACCAGTTGCAGGTCGGCGACGCGCCGCGCAACCAGCCCGCTGTCGGGCAGATTGCCGGTTCGCGCCGCGATGTCGATCCGCTGCTCGACGATATCGGCCGTGTCGTCGCTGACGATCAGCTCGGCCGTCACGCCCGGCTGCCGGTCGCAGAATTCGCCGAGCAACGGCGCAAGAAAACGCCGGGCCAGCGAATATGGCGCCGCAACACGGATGAAGACGCCCGCGTTCCAGCGACATCACGACCTCGCCCGGTTCGTGTCGATGCAGAGCCAGTACAGCCTGATCTGCCGCGACGACGAGCGCGACATGCTGCGTCGGTGACACTGACGAATACCGTCACCGCATTCAATCGATTCCCCGTACCGGGCACGCCTTCATGGCACTGCTCGGAACGGAGACCGTAGCGATCACAATGACGAGAAAAAGCCGACGACCGATGAACGATGAAATCTCGAGGCTACCGGTGTCTCCCCCGGGTTTGCGCAGTAGAGGCCGCTCCGTCGCGCCATCGACGCGTTCCATTCTCTGTCGCGCTTCAACCTGCGAACGAGGCGCACCCAAGGATGGGCGCGCCTGTTTCACGGCTTACTTAACGATGGAGCACCAACACGGTTTGGGTTTGCTCGGGCCGACCACTGCGACTGGCTTGCAAGGATCGGACGGGCCGAGCACCGCTTCTCTTTCGCAAGGCGGCTTCGGCTTGGATGGACCGATCACCGCTTGGGCCATGGCCGACAGCGAAGCAGTGAGCATCAGGGAAGCCAGCAGGATTTTGATTTTCATCGGATAGGTCTACTCTCAATATTATAGGAATCAATTGGATCGGCTGTTCGCCGTTCCTTCGTGCGGGTGTCGGACAACGCCACGCAGGAGAGCATATTCTCGATGACAAGGACAAAACTATAGGACAACTTCCAAATTGGAGAAAATGGTCGCGTCCGAGTACGAAGGCCGCATTGCGGCCACGACGAGTGTCCAGGCGACCGGAGGGGTGACGCAGGCGCGCGCCGGCCGCCGTGAAGCCCGGCAGGGCATCGCCCCCTGCCAGTCATGCGCGTTACTGAAACGCCACTTCCGCGAAGCTCCGCAGCTTGCGGCTATGCAGCTTGTCGAGCCCGTTCGTACGCAGGATCTCCATCGCCTTCACGCCGATCTGCAGATGCTGGTCGACCTGCCCGCGATAGAACGTATCGGCCATGCCCGGCAGCTTCAGCTCGCCGTGCAGCGGCTTGTCCGATACGCACAGCAGCGTGCCGTACGGCACGCGGAAACGGAACCCGTTCGCGGCGATCGTCGCGCTTTCCATGTCGAGCGCGATCGCGCGGCTCTGCGACAGCCGCTGCACCGGCTCGCGGTGATCGCGCAGCTCCCAGTTGCGGTTGTCGACGCTCGCGACCGTGCCCGTGCGCATCACGCGCTTGAGTTCGGCGCCTTCGAGCCGGGTGACCTCGGCCACGCCGCGCTCGAGCGCGAGTTGCACTTCGGCGAGCGCCGGGATCGGCACCCACAGCGGCAGGTCTGCGTCCAGCACGTGATCCTCGCGCACGTAGCCGTGCGCAAGCACGTAGTCGCCGAGGCGCTGCGTGTTGCGCAGGCCCGCGCAGTGACCGAGCATCACCCACGCGTGCGGCCGCAGCACCGCGATGTGATCGGTGATCGTCTTCGCGTTCGACGGACCGACACCGATGTTGACCATCGTGATCCCGCTGCCGTCCGCGCGCTTCAGGTGATACGCGGGCATCTGCGGCAGCCGCGGCGGCGCGGCGCCTTCGGCCGGCTCGCTGCCGAGGTTCGCGTTGTACGTGATGACGTCGCCCGGCTCGACGAACGCGCTGTACTGGCTGCGGTACTCGCGCACGTCGGGATCGGTGCTTTCCGTCATCAGCGTGCGGCCGAGCTTCACGAATTCGTCGATATAGAACTGGTAGTTCGTGTAGAGCACGTAGTTCTGGAAGTGCGTGGGCGACGTCGCCGTGTAGTGACGCAGCCGGTGCAGCGAGAAGTCGACGCGCGCGGCGGTAAACAGCGCGAGCGGATGCGGCTCGCCGGGCGCCGGCTCGAACGTGCCGTTGACGATGCGATCGTCGAGGTACGACAGGTCGGGCGTATCGAAGATGTCGCGCATCGCGAGCAGGCGGTCGCGGTCGAGCTCGCCTTCGAGGTGGATGCCTTCGGGAAACGCGAAGTGGACCGGAATCGGCTGCGACGAGACGCCGATCTCGATCTTCACATGGTGGTTCTTCGACAGCAGGCGCAGTTGCTCGCGATAGTAGTTCGCGAACAGGTCGGGGCGCGTGACGGTCGTCTCGAACACGCCGGGGCCCGCGACGAAACCGTACGACCGGCGCGAATCGACGTGCGTGTTGACGTCGGTACGAATCCGCACGAACGGGTAGCACGCACGCACGTGCTCGGTGATCGGTTCGTGGCGGCGATAGCGCGCGAAGGCATCGCGCAGGAAGCCCGTATTGGTGTCGTAGATGGCCGACAGCCGCGCGACCGCGGCAACGGAATCGTCGAATGCGTCGACGGGCGGGCTCTCGGGTGTCAGCACCCGATGCCGGCGGCTCAAGTCGTTCTTCATTTTCATCACCTCGTCTGATCGAACGACATTACCACGGAACCCGGTCATGCTCATGGCCGCCCGCTTGCACGCCGCTTGCACGCGAGGGCCGGGCCGCGCGCAGTATTTGCTAAAATCGGAAGGTTCACTGGAGACTCATCATGAAGCCGCTCATTCTCGTCGCCGCTGCCGCCGTGTTTGCTGGCACGTTTGCCGCTGCCGGCGCCGCTCACGCCGCCGGCGGCACGCCCGACGCCGACGCGCAGGCCCGGGCCGAGGCCAACGAAGCCGCCGGCCTGCCCGATCTCCGCAAGATCAACCGGCCGGCCGCCGAAGTCACGTCGAAAGTCGACTTCGCCGACATCCGCCGCACGCCGAGCTTCCATGAAAAGAGCAAGAACGGCACCGAGGTCACCGAGTATCGCGATCGCGGCAAGCCGGTCGAGATCGACGTGAAGTCGAACTTCGGCACGCGCTACCAGATGAGCTCGACGCTCGACACGTCGCCGAAGCCGCACGACGCGGGCGTCCCGATCACGCGCCTGCCGTCGGTCAACCTGCGCTACTGATTTCCCGCCACGCCGCATCGTTGCCGACGCGGCGCGCCGGCTCTCCCTTCACCCCCTGTCGCGCCGCACGCCACGCGCGTGCCGACAACTGACCAGACGCATCTCGCATGGCCGTTTTCACCGCTGTTTCCGACTCCGATCTCGCGCAATGGATGCGCCACTACGAATTGGGCGACGTGCTGGCGTTCCGCGGCATTCCGTCCGGCATCGAAAACAGCAACTTCTTCCTGACGACGACGCGCGGCGAGTACGTCCTGACGATCTTCGAAAAGCTGACGGCGGAACAGCTGCCGTTCTACCTGGATCTGATGCGCCATCTGGCGAGCCACGGCGTGCCGGTGCCGGATCCGATCCCGCGCGACGACGGCGCGCTGTTCGGCGAACTGCTCGGCAAGCCGGCGGCGATCGTCACGAAGCTCGACGGCGCCGCCGAACTCGCGCCGGGGGTCGAACACTGCATCGAGGTCGGGCAGATGCTCGCGCGCCTGCACCTCGCGGGGCGCGACTATGCGCGCCACCAGCCGAACCTGCGCAGCCTGCCGTGGTGGCAGGAGAACGTGCCGGCGATCGTCCCGTTCATTTCCGACGCGCAGCGCGCGCTGCTCGAGGACGAGCTCGCGCACCAGGCCGCGTTCTTCGCGTCCGACGACTACGCGGCGCTGCCGAGCGGCCCGTGCCACTGCGACCTGTTCCGCGACAACGTGCTGTTCGCGCACGCGGCGCCCGGCACTGGTCATGACGTACGGCTCGGCGGCTTCTTCGATTTCTATTTCGCGGGCTGCGACAAATGGCTGTTCGACGTCGCGGTGACCGTCAACGACTGGTGCGTCGACCTCGCGACGGGCGTACTCGACGTCGCGCGCGCGGACGCGCTGGTGCGCGCGTACCAGACGGTCCGGCCGTTCACGGCCGAGGAGCGCCGTCACTGGAACGACATGCTGCGCGCGGGCGCGTACCGCTTCTGGGTGTCGCGCCTGTACGACTTCTACCTGCCGCGCGCCGCCGAGATGCTGAAGCCGCACGACCCCGGTCATTTCGAACGCATCCTGCGTGAGCGTATCGCCCACACGCCCGCGCTTCCCGAGACCCATACCGCATGCAACTGATCGAAGTCCCCGCGAAAGCGGGCTATGTCTGGTTCCGTCAAGGCATCTGGCTGTTCCGCCGGAACCCGCTCGCGTTCATCACGCTGTTTTTCACGTACCTCCTGGCAATCACGCTGGTGTCGATGGTGCCGGTAGTCGGCGCGGCACTGCCGCTGCTGTTCATCCCCGGCATCGCCGTCGGCTTCATGGCCGCGTGCCGCGACACGGTGGCCGGCAAGCCGGTGATGCCGACGATCCTCATCGACGGCTTCCGCTCGTACGGCTCCGCGACGACGCAGCGACTGCTCGTGCTCGGCGTGGTCTATGTCGCGCTGATGGTGCTGGTGTTCGCCGCGTCGTCCATCATGGACGGCGGCGGGTTGCTCCAGATGATGCTGGGTGCGACGAACGACGCGAGCCCGACGCCGGAAGCGCTCGCCACGCAGGGCACGCTCGGCGCGCTGCTGCTGGCGACGCTGCTCTACGCGCCGGTTTCGATGCTGTTCTGGTTCGCGCCGGTGCTCACCGCGTGGCACGACATCCCGCCCGCCAAGGCGCTGTTCTTCAGCATCGTCAGCTGCTGGCGCAATCGCGGCGCATTCGTCGTGTACGGGCTGCTGTGGTTCGGCGTCGCGATCGGCACGTCGCTCGGCCTGTCGCTGCTGTTGCAGGCGCTCGGCGCCGGCGCCTATGTGCTGACGATCATGATGCCGGTGACGATCATCATCGTCACGATGATGTACTGCTCGTTCTACGCGACTTATCGCGGCTGCTTCGGTGTGCAGGAACCGGGCGCCGCGACGCCCACGACCGGCCGCTGACGCCGACTCGGCCGGCGCACGCCGCCGGCCGGCCACCCCCTTCCCCGCCAGCCCGGCGCCCGATCCGCCGCGCCCCTGTTCAATCGAATCTTTTGCGCGCAAAATAATTTGCGTGCAAATCGTTAGCGCGTCCGCCGCGCCACCCGAATCATGGACCGCCCGCCCCCACTGCCCCAGACGCTCGACGAGCAACTGTGCTTCGCGCTCTACTCGACTTCGCATGCAATGACGAAGGCGTACAAGCCGCTGCTCGACAAGCTGTCGCTGACCTATCCCCAATACCTGGCGATGCTCGTGCTGTGGGAGCGCGACGACATCGCGGTGAAGGACATCGCCGCCCGCCTCGACCTCGACCCGGCCACTGTCACGCCGTTGCTGAAGCGGCTCGAGGCGCTCGGCTACGTCGAACGCGCGCGCAGCGCGACCGACGAGCGCGTCGTGAACGTGCGCGTGACGGCGGAAGGCCGCGCGCTGAAGGACAAGGCGCGCTCGGTACCCGCCGATCTTTTCTGCGCGATGCAGCAAACACCCGAGTTCCTGGTCAGGTTGCGCGCGGATCTCCAGCAGTTGCGCAACGCGCTGTCGGCCGCTAACGAAGGCTGACAAACCCGCGATCGCAAACGGGCCCGGCACACTGTCGGGCCTTTTCTTCAAAATTTCATTTGCACACAAATTATTTGTGTTCTATATTTCATTCGTGGCCGGCGACACCCCGTCCGACCGGACCGCTTCCTCCCATTCTTCCGACAGGAGCTGCACCATGAACATTCTGTACAAGACCAGCGCCACGAGCACGGGCGGCCGCGACGGCCGCGCGGTATCCGCCGACAACAAGCTGGAAGTGAAGCTGGCCGCGCCGCGTGAGCTCGGCGGCACGGGCGCGGAAGGTACGAACCCGGAGCAGCTGTTCGCCGCAGGTTACTCGGCCTGTTTCCTGAGCGCGATGAAATTCGTCGCCGGCCAGAACAAGCAGGCGCTGCCGGCCGACACGCAGGTGACCGCGGAAGTGGGCATCGGCCCGAACGACGCAGGCGGCTTCGGGCTCGACATCGAACTGCGCGTGTCGCTGCCGGGGCTCGACAAGGCCGATGCACAGGCGCTGGTCGACAAGGCGCACCACGTGTGCCCGTACTCGAACGCGACCCGCAACAACGTGCCGGTGCGCCTGACGGTCGTCTGACGCGACGCGCGGCGCCCGCGCGGCGCCGAATGCAAAAAGGGCGTGTGCGGCTGCTTGCCGCACACGCCCTTTTGCGTGATTCGCCGGACCGGCTGATGCGCCGGCCCGCGCGCTGCGCTGTTTAGCGCGAGCCGAACGAGAACGGACGGTTCATCGCCGCTTCGCGATCGATCTTGCGCATGCGGAATTCGAGATCGTAGATGTCGGTCGCTTCGGACAGGTACGCATCGGCGCGCTCTTTCGCGGCCTTTTCAGCGTTCTTGGTCAGCATCAGGAAGAGGTGGCTCAGCAGGTACATGTTCGATCTCGCAATCCAAAGGTTCTTTGACTAGGGTTTTCCCTAATTATAGGGAAAACCCCAGGCTTTGGCCACCGTTGATCAGACGGTGCGTCGTTCGGCCGCCACAGTGCGACGATTCTCTTCGAAAAAGGACCAGATCATCGCGCTCGCGTCGGGGCCGATGGCCGCATGAAACGGCACTGCTTCGTCACCGCCCGCCCACGCATGAGCGAGCCCTTTCACGTGACAGAGCCGCACGACCGACTCGCCGTCGCGGCGGACGTCGGTGATCTGCGCGCCTGCCTCGCGCGTCTCCACGCGCTCGCCGCCGCGCAGTGCGCCACGGCTGTCCGCGAGCCCGTTCAGGCGCATGAACTGCACCGTCAGCTGGTCCGCATTCTTCGGCGCGACGACATGGTCGCCGTCGCCCTGCACGATCAGCGCGGGCATGCCCGGATACGCACCGGCGTCGACCAGCGTGTCGACCACCGCGGCCGGGTTCTGCCGCAGGCCGCGGCGCATCACGTCCATCGCACTGATCCCGGAATTCGCCTCGCCGAGCGCGGGGCCCGAGTGCAGCGCCACCGCCGCGAAGCGGTCCGGATGATGCAGCGCGAGCAGCGCCGCCAGGCCCGCGCCGGCCGACAGCCCGGCGACGTAGACGCGTGATGCGTCGAAGCCGTGCTCGTCGACGAGCGCATCGACGAGCGACGCGACCGTATCCGCCTCGCCGCGGCCCGCGCGATCGGTGTCCTCATACCAGTGCCAGCAGCCATGCGCATGCGCGCGCAGCGACTGCTCGGGGTACAGCACCGCGAAGCCGTACTTGTCGGCCAGCAGGTTCATCCGGGTGCCCTGCGCGAACTCGTCGACCGATTGCTGGCAGCCGTGCAGCATCACCACGAGCGGTATCGCGCCGCGCCGGCGGCCGGGCGGGACGTACAGCCCGTAGGCGAGCTGCTGGACCAGGCGGCCGAGCGCGGCCGCCATCGGATGCTCGCCGCGCGTCCACTCTCCAGCCGCCCATGCAGCCGCACGCGGCCGCACGCGCGACTCGCGCGGCGGGGACAGATCGGTTGCGGCGGGCAACGCAGCAGCCTCGAGCGTGTCGCGCGCGATCCGCTGGGCATCGCGCGCCGCACGTTTGGCGGCCGGGGACAGCATGCGTTTCATGCCGCCCAGCCATACCTTCGTCAGACTTTTGGTCATCGATCAGGCTCGCAGTCAGGAAAAATAGGGGTCAACATTGGGTGCATCGTTCGACTTTGTGCAATGCACCATAACATTGTTTCTGGGATTTTTCCTGCACGCGGATAGTTCCCCGCGGGGCAAAAATGGGCCTCGAGCACACGCGGCGCTATACTGGGATTTAGCCGCTTGTATCCGTTGTAGTCGTTCTTTCCGGCTCGCGCGTTGATTTAAGCATTCGTCCCGCCTCTGCTCGTTCCCCTCCCGATGTTCGACCTGTCCTCTCACCTGTGGATCACGATCACCGCGTTCGGTGGCGCCGGCCTGACGTTGCCGCTCGCGGTCACGATCGCCGTGTGGCTGGCGCTCGGCTACTCGTGGCAGCGCGCGGCCGCGTGGCTCGGGGTGCTCGCGGGCGCGATCGGGGTCGTCGCGCTGACGAAGATCGCGTTCCTCGGCTGGGGCATCGGCATCCGCGCGTGGGACTTCACGGGATTCAGCGGTCACGCGATGCTGTCGACGTCGGTCTATCCCGTCGCGATCTTCCTCGCGCTGATCCGCACGCGCATGCCGGTGCGAATCGCCGGCATCGCGCTCGGGCTCGCGGCCGGCATCGCGGTCGGCGTGTCGCGCGTTGCGCTCGACGCGCATTCGCCGTCGGAATCGATCACCGGCTGCATCGTCGGCGCGATCGCCGCACTGGCGTTCATCGCCGGCTCGTGGCACGCGGTGCCGCACCGCTGGTCGGTGCCGGCGGTCGTCGTGAGCCTCGCGCTCGTCACCGTCGCACTGCATGGCATCACGGTGCCGTCGCACCGCTGGGTCACCAAGGTCGCGCTGGAGCTGTCGGGGCACGAGCGGCCGTTCGTCCGCGCCCGCTGGAAAGCCAATCCGAACTACCGGCCGGCATCGCAGCCGTCGTCGCTGCACCGCACCGGCTCGCCGCCGACGTTGCTGCACGCGTGACGGGCCGCGCTCACGTCATTCCCGTCACCGTTCAAGTCTGACGATTTCATGTGCGCCATCGCATGAACGGTATGTCGAGCGTTATAACCAGCCCTATATTACGATTACAGCTTTCAGCCATTCAAACGACCCGACCATGCGCTCGACCGTCCGCCCGCTTCGCCGCACCCTGCTCCGCCTGCTGCCGCTCGCCGCGCTTGCCGCGGGCATCGCGTTCAGCGCACCGGCTTCCGCCGCCGACGAACTGGTCGTGTCGGCGGCCGCGAGCCTGACGAATGCGTTCAAGGCCGTCGGCGATGCGTATCAGAAGCAGCATCCGGGCACCAAGGTGCTGTTCAACTTCGGCGCGTCC
This sequence comes from Burkholderia sp. Bp8998, assembly GCF_003854235.1. Taxonomy (NCBI): domain Bacteria; kingdom Pseudomonadati; phylum Pseudomonadota; class Betaproteobacteria; order Burkholderiales; family Burkholderiaceae; genus Burkholderia; species Burkholderia sp. Bp8998. The sequence goes on along the minus strand of NZ_QTQF01000001.1, from coordinate 409,834 downwards.
GACGTGCTGATGCAGCAGATCGCCAAGGGCGCGCCGGCCGACGTGTTTGCATCGGCCGACCAGAAGGCGATGGATCGCGCGGTCAGCGAAAAGGTCGTCGTGCCCGGCACGCGCCGCGATTTCGCGGCGAACTCGCTCGTGCTGATCGTGCCGGCCGACAGCCACGCCGCCGCGCCGACATCGCTGAGCGACCTGACGGCGCCCGGCGTGAAGCGCATCGCGTACGGCGACCCGGCGTCGGTACCGGTCGGCCGCTACACCGAAGGCGCACTGCGTGCGGCAGGCGTGTGGGATGCCGTCAGCGCGAAGGGCGTGCTGGCCGCCAACGTCCGCCAGAGCCTCGATTACGTCGCGCGCGGCGAGGTCGACGCGGGCTTCGTGTTCGGCACCGACGCGGCGATCATGCCGGGCCGCGTGAAGGTCGCGCTGACCGTGCCGACGCAGACGGCCATCACCTATCCGATCGCCGTGGTCAAGGACAGCCGCCATGCCGCGCAGGCGCAGTCGTTCATCGACTTCGTCGCGTCGCCGCAGGGCCAGGCCGTGCTGGCGACGTTCGGCTTCAAGCCCGCGGGCAAGTGAGCGCAGCATGATGCAGGACGCCTGGGTACCGCTGCTGTTGTCGCTGAAGGTCGCCGGCTGGGCGACAGCGCTCGACATCGTGCTCGGCGTGGCCGCCGCGTTCGCGCTCGCGCGCTGGCGCTCGCCGATGCGCGACGTGGTCGACTCGCTGCTGACGCTGCCGCTCGTGCTGCCGCCGACGGTGCTCGGTTATTACCTGCTCGTGCTGCTCGGCCGGCGCGGCGTGTTCGGCGCATGGCTCGACACGCTCGGCATCGAACTCGTCTTCACGTGGCAGGGCGCGGTGATCGCGTCGATGGTCGTCGCGTTCCCGCTGATCCTGAAATCGGCGCGCGCCGCGTTCGAAAGCGTCGATCCGCAACTCGAGCGCGCGGCACGCACACTCGGGCTCGGCGAAGCCTCGGTGTTCTTCCGCGTGACGCTGCCGCTCGCCACGCGCGGCATCCTGGCCGGCGCGTTGCTCGCCTTCGCACGCGCGCTCGGCGAATTCGGCGCGACGCTGATGATCGCCGGCAACCTGCCCGGCCGCACGCAGACGCTGTCGGTCGCGATCTATGCGGCGGTGCAGGCCGGTGACGACAGCACGGCCAACTTCCTCGTGCTGGTGACGTCGATCACCTGCGTGCTCGTGCTGCTCGCGACCGGCTGGCTCGTGCCGTCGCGTGCCGGACGGAGCCAGCTGACATGACGCGCCGGCCGCATCCGTACCGCTGCGCCTCATGGGTCGCGGCAGAACGCCTTCCCGTCGCGAGGGCGGTTTCCCGCACGTGCGGCGCGGCACGACGGAGGCCCGCATGAGCGTCGCCGTCGATATCCGCAAAACCTACGCGAACGCCGAACGCCGCTTCACGCTCGACGTGTCGTTCACGGCCAACACGCAGCGCGTCGTGCTGTTCGGGCCGTCCGGCGCGGGCAAGAGCATGACGCTGCAGGCCATCGCCGGCTTGCTGTCGCCCGACGAAGGCACGATCACGCTGAACGGCGAAACGCTGTTCGATTCCGCGCGCGGCATCGACGTGCCGACCCGTGCGCGCCGCGTCGCGTACCTGTTCCAGGACTATGCGCTGTTTCCGCACCTGAACGTGCGCCAGAACATCGCGTTCGGGCTCACGCCCGGCCTGCGCAACCCGCGTGCGAAGTCGGTGCCGCCTGAAGTCGCGTACTGGCTGCAGGCGTTCGAACTCGACACGCTCGCCGGGCAATTCCCGTCGCAGTTGTCGGGCGGACAGAAGCAGCGCGTCGCGCTTGCCCGCGCGCTGGTCGCGCAGCCGCACATCCTGCTGCTCGACGAGCCGTTCGCGGCGCTCGACGGCGCGATGCGCCAGCGCATGCGCCACGAGCTCGTCGCACTACAGGCGCGGCTCGATATCCCGATGGTGCTCATCTCGCACGACCCCGACGACGTCGCCGCGTTCGGCGACCAGGTCGTGCAACTGAGCGAAGGACGCGTGCAGGCCGGAACGCCGCACGCCGAGTGGCCGACGCGCGTCACGTGATCGCACGAAGGCGGCGGCCCTCGCGGCCACATTGGAACCTGAGAGAAGCCGCACGGGCGGCACAAGCGGGAACAAGCTGAAAAGGGGATCGAAGCCGGCGCCTGGTGCACGCTGGGCGGCGCCGGTTTCGCCTGGTCCCCCCACGATCATCGACAGAAACGGCGTGCGGCGCCGTCGCACGCGGTCAGCCCGTCACCGCGAGAATCACGCTCGATGCCTTGAACAACGCGATCGCACGCCGGCCGGCGTCGAGTCGCAACGCGCCGACGCTGCCGTTCGTGACCACGGCCGTGAGCGTCCCGCCACCGTCGAGCGCCAGCGTCACCTCGCTGTTCACGGCGCCCGCCGCGACGGTGTCGACCGTCCCGTGCAACTGGTTGCGTGCGGAGACCTTCAAAGGCGCTTCGGCTCCGCCGTCATCGTCCATCGCCAGCACGACCCACGACGCCTTCACGAGCGCGCACGCATCCATGCCGGGCTGCAGGCCGAGCGCGTCGGCGCTTTCGTGCGTCAGCACCGCGACGATCGCCTGCCCGCCGGGCAGCACGAGCGTCACCTCGTCGTTCACCGTGCCGCGCACGATCGACTCGACCTTGCCGAACAACTGGTTGCGCGCGCTCGTCTTCATCCCGATCCGGCCGATCAGTGCCCAGTCGACGTCGAAGCCGGACACCGCCGCACTCGCGGCGTCGATGAAGCGGCGATGCTCGCGCTCGATCGTGCGAAACGCGGCGATCAGCGACGTCGCGCGCGGCGTCAGCGTCGTGCCGCCGCCGCCCTTGCCGCCCGTCGCGCGCGTGACGAGCGGCTCGCCGGCCAGGTTGTTCATCGTATCGATCGCGTCCCACGCGGCCTTGTAGCTGAGGCCGACGGCCTTCGCCGCGCGCGTGATCGAACCGGTGTCGCCGATCGCCGCGAGCAGCGCGATGCGGGTGGCGCCGCCGAGCGTCTGCTGGCCCGCGCGCAGCCACAGTTCGCCGCCCAGTTCGAGCGGCCCGGCGGAGGAGGAAGGAGGCGACGCATCGCTCATCGGTCTGTCCGAAGGAAACGGGTGGCCATTATAGTGAGCCCGCGCCGCTCAACGCGGCTTGCCGTCGAGCTTCGGCGGGCGCAGGCTCGCGAGCAGCACCTCGGCGTCGCGCGCCGCGCGTTGCTCGAGCGCGGCACCGTAGCCGCGCACGAAGCCGAGCTGATACGCGGGCGCCGCCAGTTGCTCGAGATGGTGCAGAGCGACCATCGTGTCGTTCGCCTCGCCGAGCACGCTCTGCACGCGCGCGAGCGTCTTGACCGTTTCGTTGCGGGTGCGGCGCGATGCCAGCGACGCGAAGAATTCGAGCGCATAGCGCAGCCGCTTCGCATCGATCCGCACCTGGTGCCGGGCGACCGTATCGAGCGACGTGAGCGACGGCGATGCATACAGGTGACCGAACAGCCGCCGCACGCGCTTGGTTGCGTGACGCCGCAGCGACGGCGTGTCGTCGCCGGCGGCCGGCGGCAGCGCGAGCGCGCTCAGCCATTCGAGCCAGCCGAGCGTCAGGCGTGCATAGCGCGCCGAATGCAGTGCCTGGCGCAGTTCGACGCGCGCCGCCATCGCCTGGACGCGCGCGGCGTCGAGCGTGCCGTCCCAGTCGGCGCTACCGCCATCGGCCGAGATCAGCGCGGGCAGGCTTTCGGTCGAGAACACGTCCCAGTCGCGCACCGTGCCGAGCAGCGCGGCGAGCCAGCGCAAATCGACGCCGAAGGTGCTCTGCCATTGCTCGTCCGCGAAGCGCGGAAAGAAGCGCATCAGTGTGCGCAGCCGGCGCAGCGCGACGCGCATCTGGTGCACGAATTCGGGATCGTCGCGATCGAGCACGCCGCCTTCGTTGCCGAGCCATTGCGCGGCGATGTCGCCGGACAGCGCGAACAGCGCGGCCCGCTGCGTGCGGACGCCGGTCAGGTCGACGAGTTGCGCCTTGACCGGGCCGGCGACGGCGGGCTCGCCCGCGCACGCGCGATCGATCACGCTGGTCAGCTGCACGAACGCGGGCCATGCGCCGCTGAGCTCGCGCGCGGCGGCGAACAGCGCGCGCAGCGCGGCCGTGCGTGCGGCGACGGTTTCCCAGTCGGGCGCCGCGAGGCGCAGCTCGACGTGGCGGCACGCGGGCTCGGCGCCGCGGTGCAGCGTCACGTCGTCGAGCGTCATCTCGACCACCACGCCGCTGTCGTCCGCCCATCGCCCGCGCCGCCGCTCGCTGACGAGCCGCAGCGGCGCCGGTCCGGTGGATGCGGCGACTGCCGCCTCGTCAGCGGTGTTGGCCGGCACGCGGTCGCCCTCGCCTGTCGCGCCCGCCGATTCCGCATCGGCGATCGGCGCCGACGCGGGCGTGGCCACGGCGATGCCCGCGTGTTCGGCATCGAACAGTTCGCGCGCCACGACGCCGGGCGCGAATACCTTCGTGCGCGACGCGACGACGCGCCGCCCCTGCGCGTTCGACTCGATCCACGTCCACCAGCACTCGCCGGGGCTCGGCTCGGCCTCCTCGACCTGGCACGGCTCGATCGTCACGCGCTCCTGGCCGCGCCGCATCCGCACCTGCGAACAGATCCGCCACGCGCGGACAAGTTCGGCGCCGAAGTCACGCTGCTCACCGCGGGCCCGGCTTCCCGCCTTGACCGGCCAACCTTCCAGCGACAGGCACAACACGATTTCCAGCACACGCGACATGGAGGCTCCTGCACATGAAGAATCGCCGGCGCATCCTCCGTGCCGGCGTCGCCCGTGAAGCAGCTTCCATAGTACACGCCGCACAAACGCGCGGGCGACGGTCTGGCCCTGTCGCCCCGCCGCGCGTCAAATGACGTATTGCGCGATGCCGTTGCCGAACGACCAGTCCTCCTTCAGCACTTCGACGAGACTGATGAAGACGTCCTGCGGCCGCACGCCGGGCTGCCGCGCGAGGTTCTCGGCGATGGTCCGGTACAGCGCCTGCTTCTGCTCGAGCGTGCGCGTGTTGTTCGCCGTGATCTGGACCATCACGAGATCGTCGCTGCGTTCGATGTCGAGGTAGTGGCGGCCGAAGAAGAAGTTCTCGGCCGAATGCTCGGTCACGACCATGAAGATGTCGTCCTCGGGCACGTTGAACGTGTGCATCAGCGCGCGATGCACGCCGTCGACGAGCGCCGCACGGTAGGCGGCCGGTTTGCCTTCGCGCACCGCGATACGGGTGAATGGCATGGTCCTGCTCCTTTCGGTGACGTTGAGAATCGGAAACGCAACGTCAGGTTAGGCGCGCAGAACTATAATTAACAGTCATTGATCAATATTTCATTCATTTGCATCTGAAATGAAAGTTCTCGACCTCGATGCGGTGCGCGCGTTCGTGCTGGTCGCCGATCTCGCGAGCTTCACGCGCGCCGCCGACGCGCTCGGCACCACGCAATCGGCCGTCAGCCTGAAGCTGAAGCGGCTCGAAGCACACCTCGGCAAGCCGCTGCTCGCGCGCACGCCGCGCGTCGTCAAGCTGGCCGCGGACGGCGAAAATTTCCTGCCGGCCGCCCGCGCGCTGCTCGACGCGCACGACCAGGCGCTCGGCGCGATTTCGGCCGGCACGCACCGCCTGTCGGTCGGCGTCAGCGAGCACGTCGCGGTGCCCGACCTGCCCGCCGTGCTGACGAGCCTGCACCGGCAGGATCCCGGGCTGTCGCTGGAAATGCATCTGGGGATGTCGGCGAACCTGCTCGCGCAATACGACGAACGGCGGCTCGACGCGGCGATCGTGCGGCACGAACCGGGCGAGGATCCGCCGCGCGACGACGGCACGCTGCTGTTTACCGAACCGCTCGCATGGCTCGCGGCACCGGACTGGGCGCCGCGCGCGGGCGAACCGCTGCCGCTCGCGGTGCTGGCCGGGCCGTGCGGCGTGCGGGCCGCCGCGCTGCGCGCGCTCGAGCATGCGGGACGGCCGTGGCGCGAGCGCTTCACGGGCGGCGGCGTTGCGGCGGTCACGGCCGCCGCCGCGGCCGGGCTGGCGGTTTGTCCGCTGGCCCGGCGCGTCGCACCACGCACGCTGGTCGACGTCGGCGCGAAATTCGGCTTGCCGCCGCTGCCGCAGTCGCAGGTCGTGCTCTATTCACGCGTGCGCGACGCCCGCGCGGCGGCCGCACTGCGTAGGTTTTCCGACAGCATTGCAATCTCGGCGTAAACTAGGCGGTTTCGCCGCCCGCAATCTCCTGAAGAATTCCGATGAAGCCCGAAGCCCGCAAGCACCTCCGTGCCAACCTGCTGATGCTCGCCGCCGCCGCGATCTGGGGCTCGGCATTCGTCGCGCAACGTCTGAGCCTCGACGTGATCGGGCCGTTCCTGTTTACGGGGCTGCGCTTCCTGCTCGGCGCACTGGTGCTGATCCCGCTGCTGACGTTCAAAGCGGCGTCGCGCGCGCAGTTCGCGGCGATTCGCCGTGAGCCGGCATTGCTGGTGCCGGGCCTCGCGCTCGGCGGCCTGCTTGCCGTATCGATCTCGCTGCAGCAGGTCGGCCTGCAGTACACGCGGGTCGCGAACGCGGGCTTCATCAGCTCGCTTTACGTCGTGATCGTGCCGCTGATGGGCGTGTTCGTCCGCCACCGGATCGGCACCGGCACGTGGTTCGGCGCGCTGCTCGCGGCGATCGGCCTGTACTTCCTCAGCATCGACGAGCATTTCTCGGTGCTCTACGGCGACTGGTTCCAGCTCGCGGGCGCCGTGATCATCGCCGCGCACGTGATGGCCGTCGGCCATTTCGCGAAGCGGCACGATCCGCTCGTGCTCGCGTTCCTGCAGTTCGTCACGTGCGGCGCGCTGTGTCTCGCGGCCGGCCTCGCGATCGAGCCGGCCAGCGTCGCGATGCTGAAGAGCGCGCTGCCGACGCTGCTGTACGGCGGGCTGCTGTCGGTCGGCGTCGGCTATACGCTGCAGGTCGTCGCGCAGCGCGATGCGGCGCCCGCGCACGCGGCCGTGATCTTCAGCATGGAAGGCGTGTTCGCGGCCATCGCGGGCTGGGCCGCGCTCGGCGAGACGCTGACGCTGCGCGCGCTGGTCGGCTGCGCGCTGATGCTGGCCGGCCTGCTCGCCTGCCAGCTGCTGCCGAACGGCGACACCCGGAAAAAGGACGAGGACGCGCTGCCGGCGTGACGCGCGCGATCCCTATAATGGCGGTTCGCGTATTTTTCATGCCAACCGCTTCCGACAGGCCAGCTCCGTGACGTCCACTCCCGTCGATCCCGCCGCCGACCTGCTGCGCGAACGCGCAGCGCACTATGCCGCCGAGGCCGCGCTGTTCCTGCGCGACCAGGCGCTGTCCACGGCATCGCACGACCTGCGCAGCCCGCTGAACGCAATGCACAGCTGGGCATACGTGCTCGAGCGCCAGCTCGCCAGCGCCGACCCGAACCTGCAACGCGCGCTCGCGGGCATCCGCGCGGGGATCGACCAGCAGGTCGCGCTGATCGACGACGTGCTCGACGCGCCGCGCGCGGCGACGCGCACCCTCGCGATCACCGCGCGGCCGTTCGCGCTGCGCCCGCTGCTCGACGACACGCTCGCACTGGCGCGCTTCGCGCTCGCCGACGCCCGGCAGGTCACCGTCGACGCGACGCTGCCCGACGGCGCGCCGTCGCTGACCGCCGACCGCGAGCGCATCGCGCAGGCGCTCTGGACGATGCTGACGACCGCCATCGAAGCCAGCGCCGCCGGCAGCCGCGTGACGTTCGCCTGCACGCGCGACGGGGCGCAGTGCGTCGCGCATGTCACCTGCGACGTGAACGCCGACGCCCTCGCCGATCCGGCGCTGCCGCATGTATTCGAACCGTTCGCGCGCCGCGAGATGCTGCATCCGCGCGACGCGAAGCGCGTCGCATCGGCGCTCGCGCTGTGCCAGCGTGTCGCGCTCGCGCACGGCGGCAGCTTCACGCACACCCCGTTCGCCGACAGTACCGCCGTCACCCTCTCGCTCTCCGTGCCCTGCGAGGCGCCGGTGTAAGCAATCGGCCGCCCGACACATTACATTTTGCTTTCCGGCCCTATACTGATGGGCCTGTCATGACTGGAGCGATTCTTTGTTACAGATCTTCGCGCTCATCGGCGCGTTGTTCCTGGTGGCCCTGAACGGGTTTTTCGTCGCAGCCGAATTCGGCCTCGTCAAACTGCGCGCGACGCGCGTCAAGACGCTTGCCCGCAAGCACGGCCTGCGCGGGCGCATCCTCGCCATCGTGCATGGCCGGCTCGACGCGTATCTGTCCGCGTGCCAGCTCGGCATCACGCTCGCGTCGCTCGGCCTCGGCTGGGTCGGCGAGCCGGCGTTCGCGGAGCTGATCGGCCCGCTGCTCGACCTGATCGGCGTGCAATCCGAACGCATCGTGCATCTGATCTCGCTCGTATTCGCGTTCTCGCTGATCTCGTTCCTGCACATCGTGGTCGGCGAGCTCGCACCGAAATCGATGGCGATCCGCCAGTCGGAAAAGGTCGGCCTGTGGGTCGCGCTGCCGCTGTACGCGTTCTACTGGGCGATGTATCCGGCGATCTGGGTGCTCAACAGCAGCGCGAACGCGGTACTGAAGCTCGCGGGGCTGTCGGCCGACCACGGCGGCGATGCGCACTACTCGACCGACGAGCTGAAGCTGATCCTGCGCAGCCGCCGCAGCGCGGGCAACGCGGCCCAGCCGGCGCGCGGCGCATACACCAACGACGAGTGGAACACGCTCGCGCATTCGCTCGATTTCTCGTCGATGACGGTGTCGGACCTGATGCGGCCGGCGCATGAAATGATCGGCCTGCGCCGCGACCTGCCGCTGCCCGACAACATGGAAATCGTCGCGCGGCACCGCTTCAGCCGCTATCCGCTGTTCGAGGATGCGTCGCGTGAACAGGTGAGCGGGCTGATCCACCTGAAGGACCTGCTGCTCGCGCGTCACGCCGGTGCGGCGCTCGAGGACCTGTCCGACTATGTGCGCCCGGTGCAGTACGTGAAGCCCGACACGCCGGCGCTGGAACTGTTCCGCCGCTTCCGCAAGGGCGCGCCGCACTTCGCGCTGGTCGGCAACAAGGGCGCGAAGCCGATCGGCTTCCTGACGCTCGACAACCTGCTCGGTGCGCTGGTCGGCCAGATCCACGACGAGTTCCGTCAGGGCGACGCGGACTGGAGCCGCCTCGACGACGGCACGCTGATGGGCAAGGGCAGCCTGCCCGTCGTGTCGCTCGAGCAGGCGCTCGGCATCGACATCGACGAAGGGCGTGCGGAATCGGTCGGCGGCCTGGTGATCCAGGCATTGAGCGATCTGCCGACCGAAGGGCAGCGCGTGTCGTTCGATCGCTTCGACGTCGTCGTGAAGAAGATGAACGGTCCGCGCATCGTGCTGGTGCGCGTCTATCCGAAGATCGCGAAGGAGGCCGACGAATGACGGCCGCCGCTCGGCGCGCGCGATGAGCCCGGCGCTGCCGCGCTGCTGCGTGATCACGCCGGAGCCGGCGTCCGCGTCGGCCAATGATTGCCGCGTGTTTCTCGACCGGCTGTCGGCCGTGCTCGCGCGCGGCGAAACGCTCGTGCAGTTGCGCGTGAAGTCGTTCGACGCGACCGCGTTCGCGCGGCTGGCCGCCGATGCGCTCGCGCGCTGCGACGCGGCCGGCGCGCAACTGATGCTCAACGGGCCGATCGACGCGGCCGGCGTGATGCGACTCGACGGCGCGGGCTGGCACCTCGACGGCGCCGCGTTGCGCGCCGTCGCGCAACGGCCGCTGCCGGCCGCGCGCCGCGTGTCGGCCGCCTGCCATGCGGCCGACGATCTCATGCTGGCCGCGCGCGCGGGCGTGGATTTCGTCACGCTGTCGCCCGTGTTGCCGACGCTCAGCCATCCCGGCGCGCCGACGCTCGGCTGGACGCGATTCGCCGCGTTGGCCGCGCAGGCCGCGATGCCCGTCTATGCGCTCGGCGGCATGACGCGCGCGCATCTCGACGACGCGCGCCGCCACGGCGCGTACGGCGTCGCGGGCATTCGCAGCTTCTGGTAAGGGCGGCCGGGCGCGCCAGCGCCCGGCCTTGCGGGCATCACACGCGCGGATCGGGACGCATGGCGCGCCATGCACTGTCGTCGATCCGGCGCACGTCGTGGGTCAGCGCGTAATGGTTGACGTCACCCGTCAGCCATGCAACGAGCGAATACGGCGGCAACTCACCTTCATCGACCCGGTCGCGTGCGCGTGCCGGCGTCTCGAACACGACCTGCCCTCTCGGCGCCTCGAACGGCACCGCGTCGGGCGACAGGTTCAGTGCGATCGTCAGCGTCTCGTCATCGGCGAGCCGCCATGACGCCAGCAGCGCATCGGCATCGCCGTCACCGCTCGCCTTCAGCGTATGCGCGTCCTGCGGCCGGCAATCGGACAGCCGCGGCGCGATCAGCTTCGCGCGCACCGCGAGCGCCGACTGCACGAAATGCGCACGATCGACATCGCGCGCGGTTTCGTCGAAGATCAGCGGGATCTGCGGCGTGAGCAGCGACAGCGCAAGCGCCGCGAGGCCCGGGTCCGGCTCGCGGTCGCCATGCTCGCTCTCGTGCCATGCACCGTCAGACAGCACCAGCGACGTCAGCGACAGCCCTTCGGCGCATGGGCCGTCGCCCGCCGTGGCCGGCTGGAACGCCGCGCCGGCCGCAGTCAGCGCGCGCGCGAGCGTATGGATCGACTGGTGGGGCGAAATCCCTTCGTGAGCCGACGCGTCGCGCCCCGTCAGCCGATGCAGCGCGCGTTCTCCGCAACCGTTCCATTGCGCATCGAAATGCGTATCGGCCAGATGCACCGGATGACGCTCGCTGCCGAGCACGAGGTGGATCAGCCGGTCGGCCGGCACGGCCGCGCGCACGCGATCGGCGATCTCACGCAGCCACGACGTGCCGATCCGGTCGGCCTCGCGCAGCCGCAGACCGTCGCAACGGTATTCGTCGATCCAGTACAGCGCGTTGTCGCAGAAGAAGTCGCAGACTTCCGGATGGTCGAGCGCGAGCGGCGGCGCCTGCAGCGGATCGTCGCGCGTATGGAAGAACGGCACCGCGTAATGGCGCAGCGCGTCGGTACCACTGCCGAAGCGCGCGTAATCGAGTTCCAGCAGCACCGCGAGACCGTAGCCGTGCGCGTCGTCGATCAGCGCCTTCAGCGCGTCGGGGCCGCCCTCGGCCGCGAGCGGCGCGAACGGCAGGCTGTCGTGTGGCGACGCGAGCAACTCCAGCGCGGTCACGCCGAGACGCGCGAGCTGCGGCAACCGGCGGCGCACGCCGTCGAAGCCGCCCACCGCGTGCGGACGAATCGCGTAGAGCGCGATGTCTTCCCACGAGCGTCCGCGCCAGAACGTATTGCGCCACGTGAACGCGCGCGGATCGACGACCTCGCTCGGGCCGTTGAGCCCGTCCGGTTGCGAACGCGATGCGGGATCGGGAATCGACGCGACATCGTCGAGCCGGTAACGGTAACGCGCGCCCGCACCGCATTCGACGAACACTTCGAACCAGTGCGAACCGGCCGCCGTCATGGGGACGAGCGTCGGGCCGTTGCCGGTATCGAGTTCGAGCTGAACATGCGTGCTGCCCGGCGCCCACACGCGGAAATGCGTACGCGGCACCGTACCGAGCGCGCCGCAGGGCTGCGCGCCGAACGGCAGGCAGTGAATGTAGTGCTGCGCATACGGATCGTGCGGACAATCTGACATGATGCGCTCCTCGTGCGTGCCGAGCGGCATGGCCGCGCGATCCGCGCGGCGCATCGGGGCCCGGCATGCGACGGCCAGGCAAGGGGGGGGGAGAAAAGTATGCGCCGGTTTCATGATCACGACGCATCGAATCCTCACCTTTTTAAATGCGAATCGACCCCGGCAACGTTTGCGCGCGATGCGCGCCGAGTCGGGTAGTTCGCATACCGGAATGGCCGCTCGCCTTGTTGCGCCGCAGCCCCGCGCATACGCTCGGTGCGATGCGCGTGGACAACCCGTCCGCGCCCGAATTCGAGGAATCCGCCATGTCGCTCCCCACCAGCATCGCGAAGTTCGATCCGGCACGCGCGCACGAATACGCCGAACAATCCCGCATCGCGCTCGCCGGCTACGACGCGTGCCACGAGCTCGCCGCGTGCATGCTCGCGTCGGCGATCGGCGTGCCCGAGGCGCGACTCCTCGTCGTGGGGGCAGGCGGCACGGGGCAGGAAATCTGCGTGCCCGCCGCGCTCGAACCCGGCTGGCAGTTCACGGCCGTCGATCCGTCCGCGCCGATGCTCGCGCTCGCGCGTGCCAACGTCGAAGCGGCGGGTTTCGCCGCACGCACGCAATTCGTCGAGGCCGGCGTCGATGCTCTGCCCGATGCGCCGGCCTTCGACGGCGCGACGCTGATCGGCGTGCTGCATCACGTCCCCGGCGACACGGCGAAGGCCGCGCTGCTGGACGCGATCGCGCGCCGCCTGAAGCCCGGCGCACCGCTCGTGATCGCGGGCAACTATCGCCGCTACGCGGACCACCCTCGCCTGCTCGACGCATGGCGGCAGCGCTGGCGAATGAAGGGCGCGACGCCCGACGCCGTGCGTGCGCAGCTAGCGAAAATCCTGCAGGGCGCTGATCCGCCGGCGGCCGAGGAAGCCGTGTTCGCATTCCTGCACGATGCGGGCTTCGACGCGCCGCTGCGCTTTTTCTCGAGCCTGTTCTGGGGTGCGTGGATCGCGATGCGGAGCGGCGCGTGAGGGCGCGCGGCGGTCCGACCGAACCGCACACGTAATCCGCGTCAGCCCAGCAACCCTGCCGCGACGTTGATCGACAGCCCGAGCACGGCCATGTTGAAATAAAACGACAGGATCGATTGCGCGAGCACCGCGCGGCGCGCGGCGCGGTTCGCGAGCGACACGTCGGCCGTCTGCGATGCGACCGCGATCGTAAACGCGAAATACAGGAAATCCCAGTAGTCGGGCTCGGGGTTGCGGTCGGGGAATCGCAGTGCGCGATCGCTGCCCGGCGAGCCGTAATAGAGCCGCGCATAGTGCAGCGTGAAGATCGTCGGGATCAGGAACCATGCGCCGAACAGCGTCGCGCCCGTGACCGCGTAATGGCCGAGCCCGGCGCGAAAGCCGACGTTCTTCACGGTGGCGAGCTCGATCGCGATCGCGGCCACGCTCGCGACCGTCGCGATGCAGATGACCGTCAGCACGGTCGTCGCGTTCTCGTCCTCGCGGATCGCGATCTCGCGCACCTGGTGATGATGCGCGGTGACCATGCGCACCCACATCAGCACGAGATACAGCCAGACCGTGCAATCCCAGCCGACCAGCGCACGCGCGGTCAGCCTCAGCTGGAACGGCAGCAGCACCGCGCACAGCACGCCCGCGACGAAGGCGGCGACCATGCGCGGCCGGTTGCGTAAAACCTGCGGATAAAGCGTCATCGTGTGATTCCGAAAGCGGATGGAAAGGGTTCGGCCCGCGTGCGAACGGCCCGCGGCGTCGCGCCGGCGGGTACCGCCCCGATTATCGCCATTCCCGCATGACGTTGCGATGGGCGTCAGCGCCTAAGATATCGGGATGACTCCCGTCCTCTGCCACCATCCCGCGAACGCGGCCGGCCGTGACTTCGTGGTCGGCGATCTGCACGGCTGCGTGGATGTGCTGCGCGCGCTGCTGCACGACATCGGCTTCGACCCGGCTCGCGACCGGCTGTTCTCGGTCGGCGATCTCGTCGACCGCGGCCCCGCGTCCGAAACCGCGCTCGAGCTGCTCGACCGCCCGTGGTGCCATGTGGTGCGCGGCAATCACGAAGAAGTGCTGAGCCTCGTATCGCGCGGCAAGCTGTCGCCCGATGCGTGGCGCGGGATCGGCGGCGACTGGGGCGCCGATCTCCCGCCGGAACGGCTGCATGCGCATGCGGCGCGCGTCGACGCGCTGCCGCTCGTGCGCGTGATCGGCGACGGCCCCGCGCGCTTCAACGTGCTGCATGCGGAATTTTTTGGTCCGGACGCCGAACTCGACACGGGCAGCTATTCGCCCGACGTGCGCGAGCGGCTGATCTGGGGGCGCGACCTGGTCCAGGGGCTCGCCGACCCAGCCCGGCAGGCAGGCCTGTCGCTGACCTGCACCGGCCACACGCCCGTGCGCGTGCCGCAGCGCATCGGCGCGCAATGGTTCATCGACACCGGTGCGTTCGCGCCGTCCGGACGCCTGACGATCGTCGAACCGCGCACGGGCGACACGTGGTCGCTCAGCCAGGCCGACGCGCGCGCACGTCATGCGGGCGACCTGCCGCTGCCCTAGGCCTGTTCACGCCAATCACGGGCCCATGCCCGCGCGTTTGCGTGTGCGAGCACAGCGCTAGCCGACCTGGTTCAGCTCGAACACTGCATCGATCGCGGCACCGTTCCAGTTGTATTCGAGATACGCCGCATGATGACAGTCGCGCAGCAGCGTCGTGCGGAACGCCGCGAGACACTCGCCGCGCGGGTCGCGCACCGACGGATAGACGATCCCCGCGCCGCCTGCATTGCGCACCGCGCGGCCGAGCGCCTGCCCGGCACTGTAATCGAGCGGATCGAGCAGCCCCGGGTTGCGCTGCGGCCACGTGCGCACGTCGGCAACGTCGCCCTGCGCGACCACCGTATAGAGCCGCATCTGCTGGCGCATCGGCGCCTCCTTCGTCGCGGCCAGGAACAGACCGCTGTGATAGCGCGTTTCGGCGATCGCCGTATCGCGCGACCGCCCGCAGTAGAACACGCCGTAGCTGCCGTCGGAAAAGCGGCTGCCCTGCGGATTCAGATGCGTGAACGCGGCCATGATCGGCCCCCAGCCCTGGCCGTAGCGGCGCTCGGACGGCGGCACGAGCTCGAGCGTGCCGACTTCATTGCGGATGCGGTCGTTGGTCAGCGATTCGAGCGCATAGAGCGCATCGAAATCCTCGGCGGATGCAACGCGGTCGAACAGGTTGATGGCCGGAAAACGGGTGGGAATCACGCGATAGGCAGGTGCCCAGTCGACGACGGTCGTGGGCCAGTGTTGCACGTCGGTCGGCATCGTCACGCCCAGCCACCCCGCATCGCGTCGAGATATTGCCGGACGGCGATCAGGTCGCCGACGTTGCCGGCGAGCATCCGGTCGAGCGCGCGCTTGCCGCCGAACGGCGCCGCGTCGTTGGGCCGCTTGACCCAGGCATCGGCCGCGGCCGGCTGCGGCAGCAGGATCTGCAGCGCCTTGTAGATGCCGAGCAGCAGCGATAGCCGCTCGAGCGTGTCGCGCGGCAGGCGTGCCGATTCGGGCGCTGCCTTCCACTTGAAGAACGTCGAACGGCCGGGCGACCCGAGCAGCACGATCTGTTCGTCGATCGTCAACGCCCAGTCGCGCGCGATGTTGAAGAACGCACGCAGGCCGGCCGCCGACATCTGCGCGACCGAAACCTGCCGCGAGGCGGAATGCGGATCGAAGGCGGGCTGTGACATGATCGTTAGTCTCGAAACGAATTTACTAACAAGATTAGTCCATTTTCGTATTTATGCAAGCGTCGCCAGCGATGACGCGGGTATTCTGTCCGAACGATCGATATTTTTTGTCCATTCTGGACTGATATTTTATTTTCTGCGTTAATGGTCGTGCGGACAGCGCACCGGGTCGCGGTGCGTCCCCGCAGCGACCGTGTCGCCCAGAACCGGATAGACCACGCCAAGGAACCACCATGAAGAGACTGATTGCCGCCGTTTCGATCGCCCTGCTCGCGGTATCGGCAGGCCCCGCCGCCGCGAAGGACTGGACCACGCTGCGCTTCGGCACCGACGCCAGCTACGCGCCGTTCGAATCGAAGGCGCCCGACGGCAAGCTCGTCGGCTTCGACATCGACCTCGGCAACGAGATCTGCGCACGGCTGAAGGCGAAGTGCGTATGGCTCGAGAACGATTTCGACGGGATGATCCCGGCGCTGAAGGCGAAGAAGTTCGACGCGGTGCTGTCGTCGATGTCGATCACGCCGCAGCGCGCGGAGCAGATCGGCTTCACGACGAAGATCTACAACCAGCCGACACGGCTCGTCGTGAAGAAGGGTTCGCCGCTGCTGCCGACGGCCGAATCGCTGAAGGGCAAGTCGATCGGCGTCGAACAGGGCACGACGCAGGAAGCGTATGCGAAGGCGTACTGGGCGAAGCAGGGCGCGAACGTCGTGTCGTACCAGAACCAGGACGGTGTGTATGCGGACCTGACGTCGGGCCGCCTCGACGCCGCGTTGCAGGACGAGGTGCAGGCCGCGATCGGCTTCCTGAAGTCGCCGCGCGGTGCGGGCTACCAGTTCGTCGGGCCCGAACTCGTCGACGAGAAGGTGCTCGGCATCGGCGCCGGCATCGGGCTGCGCAAGGAAGACGCCGACCTGAAGGCGAAGATCGATCGCGCGATCCTCGACATGGTCAAGGACGGCACCTACAAGCGGCTCGCGTCGAAATACTTCGACTTCGACATCTACGGCGGCTGAAGCGGCGCCGCGCGCGGACGGGTGCGATGCCCGTCGCGCGCGGCCCAACCGCCCCTCCCCTTCTCGCCGGACGCCGACGCCTCCCTGACGTCTGACGTCGCGCCGGTTTCATCGTCCGTATCGCGCAAGCGGATGCCGCAAGTCATTCGCATTGCAAACGGAGCGCCTGCGCTGGCGACCGCAGGCGCTCGACGTCGTCAATAAGCGAAGACCGGGCGCCGGGGTACCGGCGCCCGCGTGCACATCCCCATGCGGATCGGATCGGCGAGCGGGAAAGCGCCGGCCCGGCGCGGATGACCGGGTATCAACCGGATCCGCCTCGCACCGGGCGCGCAGAGGTGGCCTGTCGACGCATGCCGGCCGGCGGCAAGGTGCGCGGTCGACCGGCGATGGGTCGAATCACTGCGATCGCGGCCTGCCGGCCGCTGCGTGTGGCGATCGTTCATTTTTCTACCCCGTATTCGAGCCGTTGCTTGTGCCGGCAACCGGACACCGCCGGTGCCCCGACGATCCGACGACGACGGCCCGTGCCGTCCGGAACGGGGCCATGCTGCCCGTCCGACCGGTCATCCCCGCGGACTGCGTCCTTGCCGGTCCTCGAATGGTTCGCTGCCGAACCGGCCGGACGTCACGTCGTCGACTCTCGCCCCCCAACCGCCGCAAGGAGCGGGCCAGCTTCGTTCGCGGCCGGCTGCACAAGGCTTTCATCGGACAAGCCCGCCGCCGGAACGGGCGGGACATGCAGGACGTTGCGAAACTGAAACATGCCGGGCGCGGGCAGCCTCGGCCACGTGGCGGCCATGCCTTGCCGGGCAAGGCGCGCGGACGATCCGGAAAATTTTCCCGGCACGGGTCGCATGCCGCCGCCCGCGTTTGCCGGGTCGATTTGCGCGGCCGCCGGCACGAAACGTTTCACGCCCTTTACATGCCGCAGGCCGCCCGCGCACGGGCCGGCCGCGGCGCTTTCCGGCCGCCGTCAGCCGACGCGCTGGTGGTCGGCGTCGTCGGGCGGCGATCCGTCCTTCCCGCCGTTGTCGCCGCTGTTGTCATGGTCGTTGAGCCCGTGCTCGATCATCATCCGGTAGAGCGTCACGCGCGAGATGCCGAGTTCGGCGGCGGCCTTGTTGATCCGGTGATCGTTGCGCAGCAGTGCGTTCTCGATCGCGACGCGCTCGGCAAGCGAACGCGCCTGCTCGAGCGTCACGGGCTCCGTTTCGCCCGGAGTCTCGAGCCCGAGATCGTGCGGCGTCAGCAGCCGGCTTTCCGCCATCACGATCGCGCGGCGCACCCGGTTGATCAACTCGCGCACGTTGCCGGGCCACTCGTAGCGACGCATCGCGTCGAGCGCCGCCGACGTGAAGCCGCTGATCTTGCGGCCGCTGTCGGCCTTGTATTTCTGCAGCACGTAATGCGCGAGGATGTCGATGTCCTTGCCGCGCGCGCGCAGCGGCGGCTCGTGAATGCGCAGCACGCAGAGCCGGTGATAGAGATCCGCGCGGAAGCGTCCGGCTTCGACCGCACCGTCGAGATCCACGTGCGTCGCCGAGATGATCCGCACGTCGACTGGAATCGATTCCTGGCCGCCGAGGCGCTCGATCTTCCCTTCCTGCAGGAAACGCAGCAGGCTCGCCTGGCTTTCGACCGGCATGTCGCCGATTTCGTCGAGAAACAGCGTGCCGCCGTTCGCGGACTCGATCCGGCCCGCGCGCCGCTGGTTCGCGCCGGTAAATGCGCCGCGCTCATAGCCGAACAGTTCCGACTGCAGCAGGTGATGCGGAATCGCGCCGCAGTTGATCGCGATGAACGGCCCCTTGCCACGCGCCGAGCGCTCGTGGATCGCGAGCGCCGTCAGCTCCTTGCCGGTGCCCGACTCGCCGGAGATGAACACGCTCGCGTCGGTTTTCGCGACCTTGCGGATCGTGCTGAACAGCTGCTGCATCGCTTCGCAGTTGCCGATCATCCCGTGCTCGCCGATCGACGCCGCGTAGGCCGCGCCGTCGACGCGATCGAGCGCGGCCATCCCGCGTGCGTGGCCGAGCACGTGCGAAATCCATTCGTACGGCAGCGGCAGCGTCACGTAATCGAAACAATAGCTGCGGATCAGCTCGCGCACGGCAGCGCCGATCGTGACGCCGGCCTGCGCGATGGAAATCCAGCCGATCGCCGGCTGGCTCAGACATGCCTTCAGCGCGGGATAGTCGCGCGACGTGAAGCCCGAGAAATCGACGAGCCCGGCGGCGACGTTCACGCCGGACGTCATGTTCTGCGCGGCGCCGGCCGTCTTCGCGACCGAGATATCCCAGCCGAGCCCGCGCAGTTGCGCCAGCAACGGCTCGTCCGGTGAACGCATGATCACGAACAGCTTGCGTCCGGCCTCGGGGGCGGTAACGGACACGAGCGGCGTCTCGGACGCCGTCGTCCCGCTTGCGTCGGGTGACCTTGCAACCATCGTTGTTCCCCGCTTGGCGTTGGTATCGTGCGCCGGCTCGCCGCCGCGTCCGAAGGACCTCGATCGAACCGACATATTGGCCGTATTTCCGTCCGAATAAAATCCCCCCGGCAACAATCGGACGCCGGGAAGATCTTTTCTTTCATGAACGGTATATCGATACCGCCGGCGCGCGGCTAGATGGGTGTTTTCCCGGTGGCGCGACGGGCGCGCACCAAGGTCGCACGGATATCGAACGCGCGAAGCCGCGCCGGTGCGGGCGCGCCGGATCGGCTCGCGATGCGGGGCACGGGGAATCGGACCGGCAGCATGCGTGGGCGCAGCACGGCAGCCATAGCGGTACCTGCACGCGCAACCGTTTCCGCTTGACGCCGGTCAATCATCAGATGAAAACGGGGCCGATGCAGGAACGCAACACGTGCGGCGTGCCGCGCGGCCCGGCGACCGCGTCAGCGACCCGACGCGAGCGGCGCGAGCGCGTTGGCGCGGCCACGGCCAGGCGATCCGCCGTCGTGTTCGCCGTACGCGGCGACGAGCGCGTCGACCCGCGCGAGGTGATGGCGGTTGTCGTGGTCCCACGGGTGGAAGCCGGGCCGGAAAAAGCTCAGCCATTCACCCGCGATGCGCGGGAACAGCCCGCGGCGCGGCCCGTACAGGAACGCAATCATGCGCAGCATGCCGCGCACGCGATGCTCGATGTCGCGATCGCGCGACAACAGCGTCACGTGCAGCAGGAACACGGCCGGCCAGAACGTCAGCGTCGTCAGCAGGTATACGCCGATGCGGATCAGGTAGCGGCGCAGGCCCGGCTTCATCGCGACGTTCCAGACGTCGAACGACACGGTCTTGTGCTCCGTTTCCTCGAGCGCGTGCCACACCCACATCTGACGGTAGCCGTCGACCGAGCCTGCGAAGCGCGTCGGATCGCTCAGGAGCCAGTCAGCAAGCATGGCCGTGTAGTGCTCGGCGGCGACCGTATGCGCGAGCTGCACCGAATGCGGCAGCTTGCGCTTCATGTAACCGAGCACGGTCCAGATGCGCTTGTCGAGCTTGTGCGCGGGCAGGCGGTTCGCCTGCATCAGCGCGTTGTATTCGACGTGCTCGCGCGTATGCATCGCCTCCTGGCCGATGAAGCCGAGCACCTGCCGCTTCAGCACCGGATCGTCGATCCGGTCGCGATAGTTGCGCACCGAATCCATGAAAAAGCGCTCGCCGGCCGGAAACAGCAGCGACAGCGCGTTGAAGAAGTGGGTCACGTACGGGCCGAGCCCATGCCAGTCCTTCGCACGTTCGACCGGCAGGTCGAAGCGCAGGTCGCGGCGTACCGGCATCACCTCGGCCGCGGTGGCGGAAGCGGCTGACTTCATGCTCGTCGTTCTCCTTGTTTTTCGGGCGGCCCGTCAACCGTTGCGGCCTTGTCGGCGCGGTCCGGGCAGCGCATCGCGCAACGCCGAAATCTTGACATTGATAGCTGTAAAGATAGGCGCCCGCCGGCGCCGCGCGCAAGCTGCGCGGTAGACGCGCGCTTCCAAACAAGGAACGGTCGGCAGCATGAAAAAAAACGACGCTCGAGCGGCGTTCGGGCGGACCGCGATTCGAACGCGCGCACCCGTGCGCAACCGGCGGGCGGGCAACGCGCGCGCGGCGCTCAATCGGCGTGAAAGCCCCGCGTGACGGGCGTCTTGCGAGATCGCGCGGCGGCGTTCGAGGCGACGCCGAGCGGCCGGGAAGCACCGATTCATACACGCGCCCCGTCCGCGCGGTGCAACCCCGTCGATCCGGCTCGCGAAAAATTCAAACGCGCGTTCCATTCGCGTTTCGCGCGCTGCGTGACCGCCGCCGCGACCGACGTGCGATCGGCACGCCGCCGGGCCCTCGCCGCCTGCGGCGGCGCCCTGCGCGCTCGCCTACAATAGCGGTTTTACCCAACCCCTTTCAGGAGAAGTCATGTCTGTCACCACGACCGCATCGGGCCTCAAATTCGAAGACCTGACCGAAGGCACCGGCGCGGAAGCGCAAGCCGGCCAGACCGTCAGCGTCCACTACACGGGCTGGCTGACCGACGGTCAGAAATTCGACTCGAGCAAGGACCGCAACGACCCGTTCGCGTTCGTGCTCGGCGGCGGCATGGTCATCAAGGGCTGGGACGAAGGCGTGCAGGGCATGAAGGTCGGCGGCGTGCGTCGCCTGACGATCCCGCCGCAACTCGGCTACGGTCCGCGCGGCGCAGGCGGCGTGATCCCGCCGAATGCGACGCTCGTGTTCGAAGTCGAACTGCTCGCCGTCTGACGACACCGCCGGTCGACGTCCTTCCGATGGAACGCATCCCGTCTCCCGCCATCGCGCTGCGCCGTTACGACAGGTGCGAAGCGTCCGACGTGCACGACTTTCACCAGGTCGTGCTCGGCATCGATGGCGCGATGGTGATGGCGGTGGACGGTGTCGGCCAGCGCATCGACCGGCACGCGGCCTGGCTGATTCCGGCCGGCGCGCGCCACGATTACGCGGGCCTCGGCGACAATCGCCAGCTCGTGCTCGACCTGCCGGCGGCGTCGCTCGCGGTGCCGCAGCGGCTGTTCGACAGCGCGCGTGCCGTGTCGATCGACCCGGCACTGACCTCGCTCGTCGCGCAGGTCGCGGCAGCGGCCGCGCAACTCGACGGACCGGCCGGCGACGCGCGGCACGCGCATCGCTTCCAGTGGCAGGCCGCCGCGCGTCTGTGCGACGCACTGCTCGGCGACACCAGCCTCCCCGCGCCCGCGACGGGCCTCGATTTCGCGCGCATCGACCGCTGGTTGCGCGCGCGGCTCGCGGAGCCGCTGCGCATCGCCGATCTCGCCGCGCACTGCGGCTACGGGATGCGCCGGTTTCATCAACTGTTCGTCGACGCGTTCGGCGAAACCCCGCATCGCTATCTGCAGCGGCTGCGGCTCGACGCCGCCGTCGTGCTGCTCGCCGACGGCCGCCATCCGCTCGTCGACATCGCCGGCATGGTCGGCTTCGCCGACCAGAGCACCTTCACGCACGCGTTCACCAAACGCTTCGGCGTCGCCCCCGGGCGCTGGCGCGGCGAGCGGCACTGAGCGGCCCGGCTACGCCGATTTTCCGCAGCGCCAACCGCACTTGAGCCGATCGCGCCGGTACGTCACGGCCGGATGGTTGTCGGCCGTCGCTATCCGTGTCACGTGAAGTCCAGACGTAGTTCACCGCGCGGCTCTGCTTGTTGAGCAGTCCGTTGAGCGACTTCACGCGGTAGCGGTAGACAAGGTTCATGCCGGTGATCCTAACCCGTGGAAGAAGCTACCTGTCGACAGCATTATTTTCCTTCCCGCCATGCGCTCCGCAGGAAGTCCCCTTGGGGGAAATGACGTGGTTCCTCGGGGCAATTCGTGCGGATCCTCGGTGCGCGGCCCGATGCGCATGCCCGCCTCGTCGGTTGCTACATGCTGTTCTATTCGGTCGGCAGCGGGCTCGGCGCGATCGCGTCGACGATGATGTACGCGCACGCCGGATGGATCGGCGTCTGCGGGCTGGGCGCGGCGGTCAGCGTGGCCGCGTTCGTCGTGTGGGTCGTGACGCTCGGGCGTGATGACGCGGATTGAAAACGACGCGCGAATCACGGCGATCTTCCGGGCAGCAAACGGCAAAAAGCCGGCTCGCCCGAATCGGGCGACCGGCGTGGGCGACCGGCGTGGGCGGCCGGCGTGGGCGGCCGGCGTGGGCGGCCGGCATGAGCGACCGGCCTGCGAACCGGACGCACATGCGCGCGCCGGCTCGAGTGTCGCGGCGACGTGCCGCGTTCGCTTACCCCGCCGCCTGGATCGCCTCTTCGTACACGCCGGCGACGCGTCGTGCGATCACCGCGTTGTCGAAATGGTCGCGCGCGTAGCGCTTGCACGCGGCCTCGTCCGGCAGGGCGATCGCGCCCGACAGCGCGCCGCCGAGCCCTTCCGCGATCGCATCCGCGCCCGTCGACGGCAGCACGAGATCGTTGGACAGCCCGGCGACCGCCTCCGGCAGCCCGCCGACCGGCGTGACCAGCACCGGCGTGCCCGACGCGAGCGATTCGACCGTAATCAGCCCGAAGCCTTCGAGCGCGACCGTCGGCACGACGCTGACCGTCGCCGCGCGGTACAGCGCCGCGAGATGGTTGTCGGGCACGAAACCGAGCAGCTTCACGTTGTCCTGCAGCCCGGCCTCGTCGATGCGCTGCTGCAGTTCCTCGCCGATCTTGCCCTTGCCGGCGATCAGCAGCAGTACGTCCGGATGGCGATGCTTGACGAGACCGATCGCGTCGATCAGGTCCTCCAGCCCCATGCGCCGCACGAGCCGGCGCACGGCCAGCACGATCGGCCGGTCCTGCGGCAGTTGCAGCTTGTGCCGCGCCTCGGCCGGCGTGAGCGGCGTGTCGAACTGCGCGGTATCGACGCAGCCCGGAATCACGCGCACGCGCGACGGGTCGATGCCGTAGCGGTTCGTCAGGATCTGGCCGAACGCCTGCGACAGCACGATCAGGCGCGACGAGCGCGTATACACGGCCTGTTCGAGATAGCGCTTCGCGCGCTGCCCGAGCGACGCGGCGCCCTCGACCTGGCTTTCGTCGGCCCACGGCCCCTGGAAATGCGAGACCTGCGGAATCCCGCGCGTCACGTCGAGGCCCGGGAACGTGTACAGCGCGAAGTGCGACGAAATCACGTCCGGCCGCGCGCTGCGGATCTCGTCGCGCAGCGCGCGGCGCGCGGCGAGCATCCGGCGCGCGAGCGGCTGCGACGCGGGCCCGAAGCCCTGGATCGCACCGCCCGTGTCGTCGGCGACTTTCGGCGAGCCGGCGACGAGCCCGCGCACCTCGACGCCCGCGCCCGGCAGCGCGCCGACGAGCGAGTAGTACATCCGGTCGAGGCCGCCCGCGCGTTCGGGGAACCAGTGCATGCCGATTTGCAACGATTTGATCGGCCGGGAAGATTGGGACATCACGACTGCTCCTGCGTGACTGCATGCTCGACCCGCTCGAATGCGGACGGCTGCGTGGGTTGGCCGATGCGCCGGTAAAGCGCGACGTACTGGGCACCCATGTGGGCCCAGCCGAAACGGGTCATCAGTTCGCGGGCCGCGTCGCCCATCGCGCGACAGGTGTCGCGCGATGCCGCGAGCGAGCCGATTGCCTGCGCGAGCGCGGCCGGATCGTCCGGGTCTTCCAGCACGATTCCGCAGTCGCGCGTGATGATTTCCGCGCCGCCGGCGGTGCGGGCAGTGACGACCGGCAGCCCGGCCGCCATCGCTTCCAGCAGCGACAGGCTCATCGCTTCGTAGCGCGACGGAAACACATACGCATCGACCGAGCGCATCAGCGTCGGCATGTTCTTCACGAGCCCGAGGAAATGCACACGCGACGCGATGCCGAGCGCGCGCGCCTCGTCCGGATACGGGCTGCCGGGCAGATAGCCGGCCACCGCGAGATGGACGTTCGCGGGCAGCTTCGTCAGCGCCTTCAGCACGGTGCCGAGGTTCTTGCGCGGCGTGCGCAGGTCGCCGACGAACAGCAGCAGGAACGCGTCGTCCGGCAGCTTGAACGCCGCGCGATCGGCCTGCGCACCCGCGAATGCGCTGCCGTCGACGCCGTTGTAGATCACGCTGATCTTGCGGCTGTCGATGCCGAGCCCGGCGATCTCGTCGGCCACCTTCTGCGACACGGCCGTGATCGCGCGCGAACGCCGATACGCCCAGCGCTCGAGCGAGGTGTTCACACGCGTATAGACGTACTGGTAGGCCGACCACAGCCCCTTCGTCGGCCCGAACGGGTAGTACGGGCTCTTGAACCAGCCGCCGTGCACGAAGTGCGCGGTATTCACGTCGGCCTTGATCCACGAAATGAAGCCGTTCACGTGCAGCACGTCGTATTCGCCGCGATGCGCGCGCAGCCAGGCCGCGCTCTTGAGCGCGAACACCTGCTGCTTGACGAGATTCGACGGCCAGAAACCGCCGACCTTGACCGGCACCCAGCGCACGCGCGGGTCGGCCAGCAGCTCGGGCGCGACATGCGACGCGACCAGCGTGACCTCGTAGTTTTCGGCCAGCGCCGCGCGCGCGATTTCGTAATTGACGCGGCCCTGCCCGTCGTTATGTCGCACGACGTGCGTGACGATCGCGATTCTCAATGGTCGCCTCCCCGTGAACGCGCGGCGACCAGCAGGCGCTGTGCCTTTTGCCAGTGCGCCGCGGATAGTATGGAAAAAATGGCCGTGAACAGCAGCAGGCCGCCCGTGCCGATCAGCGAGTTCGTGAACACGAGCATCGCGAACACCGACAGGCACAGGCTCAGGCATGCGCCGACGAACTTGTCCTTGCGCAACTTGAACGCCGCGCGCAGCGTGCGGGCGAGCAGCATCACGACGCCCGACAGGTACAGCAGCGTGCCGGGCCAGCCGAGCACGAACGGCACGTTCATCACGCCGCTGTCGAAGCTGCCGTACTTGCCGAGCTCGCCACTGTCGCTCGACAGCTTGGTGGACGCGCCCGTCGCGCCCATCCCTTCGCCGGCGACGTCGGTAAACGCCGTTTGCGCGAAGGTCGCGTAGAACTTGTTGCGGTCGTCGTAGCTGCGGTCGTCCTTCAGGTTCGTGATCGACTGCAGACGCTGGCCGAGCCGGTCGGCCACCGGCCCGACGGTCAGCAGCGGCACGCACAGCCCGACCAGCACGACACCGCTGATCAGGATCCGCATCCGCACGCGGTTGCTCGACTGCACGAGCTGGATCGCGAGCGCGATCACCCAGCCGCCCCAGGTCGAGCGCACGAGACACAGCGCGAACGACACGAAGCCGGCGGCGCCCGCGAACCAGCGGACCTTCTGCGGTGCCGCGAACACGAACACCAGCGCGCCCATGATCGCGAACGCGAACGGCCCCGACGAGTTCATCGTGCTGAATACCCGCACGCCGTACGGCACCGGCTCGCCCTGCGAACCCATGTCCGAGCCGATCATCCAC
This sequence comes from Burkholderia sp. Bp8998, assembly GCF_003854235.1. Lineage (NCBI taxonomy): Bacteria > Pseudomonadati > Pseudomonadota > Betaproteobacteria > Burkholderiales > Burkholderiaceae > Burkholderia > Burkholderia sp. Bp8998. The sequence continues at coordinate 383,850 of NZ_QTQF01000001.1, read as the reverse complement.
AGCACGTCCCACTGCGGCATCACGAAGTACTGCACGACCCCGTACACGCCCATCACGAGCATGCCCCACATGAACGTGGACAGCAGCACGTCGCGGTACTCGGGATAGTCGCGCGAGTTGACCATGATGTGAAAGCCGATCAGCACCGGGTACACCCAGTTCGCGAGGTCGTACGTCGCGGCCATCACGCCGCTCGACACGAGCCCGACCAGATAGGCATACGTCAGCCCGAACAGCATCAGCAGCACGGGAATTCCGCGCCGCTGGGCGAGCACGCGGTAATGCCTGAGCAGCCCGAACCCGGCGATCATCGTCACCGCGAGCGGCGCGACCTGGATCAGGCTGGTCGGCGTGAACGCGCCCTTCGACCAGTCGGCGAGACGCCGCACTTCGGGGCTCAGGAACCACACCCACCACATGAAGCCGACGTAGCGCGCCGGGCTCTTGAAATACAGCCAGATGCCGACCGCGATGGCCAGCACCGGAAACGCGAGCGTCAGCACCTTGCCCTGGTGAATGGCGATCAGCGCGGCGGTGAACGTCCACAGCCCCGCCTGCCCGACCCAGTGCTTCGGTTCGGGTAACCGGCGGCGGCTGCGCGACGGTGCGCGTTCGGCGGCAATCGTACTCATCAATGCGCTCTCACCGCGACGACGGGCGCGAATCCGCGAGCGGCATCGCGAGACCGGCGGCCGCCGGCGTGCGACGCCGGCGCAGCATGTCGCGCGTGATCCGCACGTGCTGTTCGGCGAACGCCTGCGTGGTCAGGTCGCGCTCGCGCAGGCATTCGGCCGCGGCGCGCGCGCATTCGAGCGCGGCGGACGGATCGGCCACGAAGCGATCGGCGGCCTGGCGCATCGCCTGCGCGTCGAACGCCGGCACATAGGCCGCCGTGTCATGCGGGAAGTAGTCGCTGAGCCCGCCGACGTCGGACACGATCATCGGCTTGCCGACCGCCGCCGCCTCGAGCATCACGGTGATGCCCGACGCGTGGAAGTTCGGCCGCAGCGGCACGACGATCACGTCGGCCCATGCGTACAGCTCGTGCTGCTTCGCGAGGCCCGATGCCGAGCCGATCTTCACGTTCGGCGCATGCCACTCGCGCGGCACGCGACGGCGCGTCGCGAGTCGCACGTCGTAGCGCTCGTCACCGCCGAACGCGGCGAGGAACGTGCGCCAGTCGCGATCGCGGTCGTTGCCGATCGCGGCGATCCGCAGCGGCCGGTTCGGTTGCCATTGCCGCGGGTCGGCCGGCGGGAAGTCCTGCGTGTTCAGCCCGTAGTAGACGAATTCGGCTTCGCGCCCGAGATAGCGGCGGCACAGCTCGGCGTTGTCGCGGGCGAGCGTCGTCAGCGCGTCGGCGCGCGCGAGCAGCTTGCGGTACAGCCAGCGGCGCGGGCCGCCGAACGTGTTCCACTTGTCGAACAGCCAGACGCTCTGCGCGAGCAGCAGCGGGCGCTTGCCCTGCGCGCCGGCGAGCTTCAGGATCAGTGCGGCGGCAAGATGCTCCTGCTCGGTGTGCGTCCAGATCACGTCGGTGCCCAGCAGCGCGGCGCGATTGCGCCACGCGTGCACGACGTCGAAGCCGAGCGCCGCCTTCAGCGCACGGCGCGCGAGGCTCGCGACGCGGTTCTCGCGCCGGTCCTCCGAATAGGTCAGCCGGAATTCGTCCGATTCGGCGTGGTGATAGCCGTACAGGCAGCCGATGTCCTCGCCTTTCCGGTAGGTACGCGGATCGGCGCCGTAAAACAGGTGAACGTGAACTTTCGTGGCAGTCATGCAAGCCCTCCGGGGGTAGCTGTGCGCAATGCGCGCAGCCCGTTCAAGACGTCACCGGCGGCATCGCCGCACGATGGGGGGCAAGGTTGGCGCGGCGCGCATCGCGTGCGCCGCGGCGCACCGCGCGCCAGTGGTCGCGCACGCGGTCGCGCCGCGCGGTATGCAGCGACAGCAGCACGTGCGCGAAGCCCGGATAGACGCGCGTGCCGACCAGCGTCCACCACCACCACGCGATCTCGCGCCGCACCGGCGGCAGATGCTCGCGCAGGATCAGGTGCAGGTTGTACGCGCCGTTGCTGATCGCATTCAGCGACGCGGCATCGCGCCGGTCGTCGTCGAAACGTTCGGCCGGAAAATGATCGACCGCGATCGCCGGGTCGTAGACGAGCTTCCAGCCGTCGCGCTGAACCTGCATGCTGAAACCCATGTCGTTGTGCACCTGCGCACCGGCGCCGCGCAGCCGCGTGTCGAAGCGCAGCCGCTCGATCGCGGCGCGGCGGTAGCTCATGTTCGCGCCTTTCAGCATGTCGACTTCGCGCGCGCCGCCGACGCCGAGGTGATGGTTGCCGACGATCTTGCCGGACAGCGTGAGCTGGCCGACGCGCTCGCGCGATTCGTCGAGCACGCGGCCCTTCTCGTGCACCCAGTCGCGGCCGCCGACCGCACCGACGCGCGGATCCGCCAGAAACACGGCTTCGACGCGCGCGAGCCAGTCGGCGCGCGGTGCCGCGTCGTCGTCGGTGATCGCGACGATGTCGCCGGTCGCCGAGTCGAGCCCCTTGTTCAGCGCGGCGACCTGCCCCGGCACGTCGACCGGCACGATCCGCAGCGGCAGCATGCCGCCGACCGACGGATCGGCGAGGCGTTCGTGCGTGGCATCGTCCTCCGGGCGCGCGACGACGATCACCTCGTCGGGCAGCCGCTGCTGGCGCTGCAGCGCCAGCAGGCAGCGCGCGAGGTCGGCGGGACGCCGGTAGGTCGGAACGAGCACGGAAATTTTCATCGAGGGTTCTCCAGTCGGCCGGGCCGGCGCTGCGCGCGCCGGCCCGGTTTCGTGCAATGCCGTCAGGCGCTCAGGTATTCATGGACGGCCGCATAGCCGCGGCCGTAGCCACGCGCCTTCGGCGGCACGCCGTTGAAGATCCCGCCTTCCAGATCGACGCCCGCGGTACGCAGGCGCTTGATCGCGTCGGCGATCTCGCCTTCCGTATGCATGCCCGAGCGCAGCACCAGGAAGGTCGCGCCGGCCATGCGGCCGATGATGGTCGCGTCGGTCACCGCCAGCACCGGCGGCGAGTCGATCAGCACGACGTCGTAGCGCTTGCCGAGCCCTTCGAGGTATTGCGGCAGGCGCGTCGACATCAGCAGTTCCGACGGGTTCGGCGGGCGCGTGCCGGCCGAGATGAACGACAGGCCCTGGACTGGCGTCTCGCGGATCGCCTCCTCGAGCGGCGACTGATCGCTCAGCAGCTCGGACAGGCCCGGCTGCGCGGTGAGGCCGAAGTAGCGGTCGAGCATCCCGCGGCGCATGTCGGCGTCGACCAGCAGCACGCGCTTGCCCGAATGCGCGAGCAGCACCGCGAGATTGACCGTCAGGAAGCTCTTGCCGATGCCCGGCGTCGGGCCGGTCAGCACGACCACGCGGTTCTTCGCGTCCATCATCGCGAACTGCATCGCGGTGCGCAGGCTGCGCATGCTTTCGACGCTCAGGTCCTTCGGACGCAGGCTCGCGAGGATCGGCCGCGCGCGGCCGCCGCCCTTCTCGGCCATGGCGTCGAGCTTCACCTGCTCGGCGCTTTGCGGCACCAGCCCGTACAGCGGCAGGTTGAACGTGCGCTCGACACGGTCCGGATCCTCGATACCCTGGAACAGGTTGCGGCGCAGGAACACGATGCCGGTGCCGAGGATCAGCCCGAGGAACACCGCCGCCGACAGGATCAGCACCTTCTTCGGCTTGACCGGATCGCCCGGGCGCAGCGCCGAATCGACGAGGTGGATGTTGCCGCCCGTGCCGGCCTTCTGCACCGACAGCTCCTGCACGCGGTTCAGCAGCAGCACGTAGATGTCCTCGGCAACCTTCGCGTCACGCTGGAGCTGGACGGCCTTCACTTCGGTCGCCGGCAGGCTGCGGAAGCGGTTGCTGAACTTGTCCTTCTCGCCCTGCAGCTCCGCGAGCTGCTGCTTCGCGGCGATCACCATCGGGTGCGAATCGGTGAAGCGCTGCGCGAGCGATGCGAGCTGCAGGCGCTGGGCGGCGATCTGCTGCTCGTACTGCACGCTGCCTTCGAGGTAGACCTTCGCCTCGTCGCTCGCGTTGATCGAGCCGGACGTGCGCTGATACTGCGTCAGCGCGGCTTCCGCGCGCTCGAGGTCGGCCTTCAGGCGCGGTTCCTCGCCCTTCAGGAAGTCGAGCATCTTGGTCGCTTCGGCCTGCTTCGCGATCACGTGCTGGTTCAGGTACGACTGCGCGAGCGCGTTCGCGATCGCGGCGGTCTGGTCCGGGTCCTTGCCTTCGAGCGAGATCTGCACGACGCCCGTCTGCTTGCCCTGCTCGGTCACCTGGATGCCGGACTGGAAGCCGCTGATCGCGTCGAGGTCGTTGTAGCGGACCACCGTGAACTGCGTGCCGGGCCGCGCGACGAGCTTCTTCACGAGCAGCGTCACGCCGCCGCCCTGCGCAGATTCGCCGACCTGGCCCGACAGCAGCCGCGTGCCGTTCTGGTCGACCAGCGAATAAGTGCCGTTCGGGCCGGCCGTCAGCGTCAGCTTCTTGCCTTCGAGCGCGGGCACGACGTTGATCGTGTCGAGGTCGGCGACTTCGCCGCCCCATGCGTACGATCGCAGGCCGAACCAGGCGCGGGACGGCTCGCCCGACGTCGCGACGCGCGCGGCCAGGCTGCCGATCAGCGGAAGCGTCTTCGGCACGACCGAGAAGTTCAGCTTGAACTGCTCGACGACCGGTGCGACGACGCCGCGGCTCTTGATGATCTCGATTTCCGCATCGGTCGGTGCCTGCTGCGGGCCGCTGTTGATCGACGCGCCCGTCTGCGTCTGCGTAAGCGCCTGCGACGTATTGTCGTTGCCCTCGACGCGCACGTGCACATCGGCCTGATAGACCGGCTTCGCAACGAAGCAGTAGAGGCCGGCGAGCGCGATGACGGTCACCGCAATGCCGAGCAGCAGCCAGATGTCGTCCATGAGCACCTGGAGCAGCTGGCCGAGGACGACGTCCTCTTCCTCGGTTTTTGCGGTCAGATCCGCGTAGGAGTGTTTCGCTTGCGTGTTCACCATTCGTTCCCGCTTGAGTGGTGCCGGGGCGGAGGCGCCGCCCCGGCGGGCTATCAGCGCGTGATTTGCCGCATGAAGAAGATCGTCTGGATCGTCGGCAACACCTGCTGCAGCACGCGGTTGAACTGCACCGAGCCGGCCGTGCTGACGTAGACGACGTCGAGCGGCTGGAGCGGGAAGCGGCTCGACAGCATCAGCGCATCCGGCTGCGTCATGTCGAGACGGAACACTTCCGGCTTCGTCGGGTTGTCATGCATCCCGCGCATCACGTAGATCTTGCGCGGGTTCGCATCGGTGTCGAGGATGCCGCCGCCGGACGTCAGCGCATCGGCAAGGGTCAGCCTGCCCTTGAGCATCGGCACGGTGACCGGCGTCTTGACCTCGCCCATGATGAACACGCGGCTGTCGCTGCGGTCCGGCACGTTGATGATGTCGCCCGGCTGCAGCATCACGTTCTGCTTCACTTCACCGCGATCGAGCACGCCGTTCGCGTCGAGCGTGTAGAGCTTGCCGTCGCGCGTCAGGCGCACGCGCTGCAGGTCGGCCTCGTTGGTCGAGCCGCCCGAGCGCGAGATCGCGTCGACCAGCGTCAGCGGCACGTCGCTCACCGCGAGCGGGCCCGGCTGCTTCACCTCGCCCGTCACCTGCACCTTCTGGCTGCGGAACGACAGCACGCGCACGTCGAGCTGCGGATTCTTCACGTAGCGCGCCAGCGTGGTGGCCATCTGCTCGCGGATCTGCGCGACCGTCTTGCCGGCGACCTTGATGCGGCCGACGAACGGGAAGAAGATCGTGCCGTCGGCGGCCACGGTCTGGCCGTACGGATCGGCCTGGCCCGGCAGCGCGGTCGTATACGGCTGCTGCAGCGCGCCCGCGACCGACTGCGTCGTATTGCCGCCGCTCGAGAACGACTGGCCCTGCGGCGTCGTCAGCTCGGGGTGATCCCACACCGTGACGCCGAGGATGTCCTGCGGGCCGACGCGGTACACGTACTGCGACGGATCGGTGTAACGGCCCGGCGGCAGCGGGTGATCGACCTGCTGCTTCTGCAGCTGATCCATCACCAGCTTCGCGTCGATGTAATGAACCGGATAGGTTTCGGCCTGGCCTTGGCGGCCTTCGTCCTTCAGGTTCGACGAGTCGAGATAGTTGCCGGGCGCGGTCGCGCAGGCCGACAGGAATGTCGTCAGTGCGACGGCAAGCGCCAGCGGGCGCATGGGACGTTTCAGCATAGTTTTTGCAGCCATCCTTGAACCAGACGTTCGATCAATGAGTAGCTCTCGCGATAGTCGGCCTCCGGGCCGCCATGCGGATCCGCGATCTCGGCGTCCTCCCACTTGCCCAGCAGGTGGACCTTGCCGCGCGCGAACGGATCGACCGATTCGACGGCCTTGATCTGTTCGCGCTCGCTGACGAGAATCAGGTCGGCGTCGCGCACGATCCGGCGCGACAGCCGCCGCGACCGGTGCGTCGTCGCATCGACGCCGCGCTCGGCGAGCAGTTGCCGCATCACCGGATCGATGCCATCGCCGTCGTTGGCACGCACGCCAGCGGAGTGGAACGTCACGCGCGGGCCGCCACGCGACGCCGCGTGCGACTTGAACAGCATTTCCGCCGCCGGGCTCCGGCAGACGTTCGCGTGACAGACGATCAGGATGTTCCGGAACATGGTGTCTCGATTCGGGTTACGGGTAACGGCGACGCGCGGGTCAGGCGTTCGCGCGCGCGGCGCCCGGCACGCGGGCGGCGACGGCCTGGCGCGAGCCGGGCCGGCCGATCGGGTGGTATTCGATGCCCTGCTCGGTCATCGTCTCCGGCTCGTACAGGTTGCGGCCGTCGAAGATCACCGGCGACTTCCACAGGCGGCCGAGCGCGACGAAGTCGGGGCTCTTGAAGATCTTCCATTCGGTGACGATCACGAGCGCATCGGCATCGCGTGCGGCCTGCGCCTCGTCGTCGACGAAGGTGAGGCGCTCGAGCCAGCTCGGATGATCGGCGAGATCGAGTGCGAGCACGCGGCGCGCTTCCTGCTGCGCGACCGGGTCGTACGCCGCGATGCGCGCGCCGCGCGACAGCAGCTCGGCGATCAGCTCGCGGCTCGGCGCTTCGCGCATGTCGTCGGTGTTCGGCTTGAATGCCAGGCCCCAGATCGCGAACGTGCGGCCGGTCAGGTCCTCGCCGAAGCGCGCGACGATCTTGTCGGCCAGCACGCGCTTTTGCGTCCCGTTGACCGACGACACGGCCTTCAGGATCTGCATCGACTGGCCGTGCTCGTCGGCGGTGCGGATCAGCGCCTCGACGTCCTTCGGGAAGCACGAGCCGCCGTAGCCGCAGCCCGCATACAGGAAGTGATAGCCGATGCGCGGATCGGAGCCGATCCCGCGGCGCACAGCCTCGATGTCCGCGCCGAAGCGGTCGGCCAGGTTCGCGAGTTCGTTCATGAACGAAATGCGCGTCGCGAGCATCGCGTTCGCCGCGTATTTGGTGAATTCGGCCGAGCGCACGTCCATGTACAGCGTACGTTCGTGGTTGCGGTTGAACGGCGCGTAGAGCTTCTTCATCAGCTCGCGTGCGCGCTCGCCCGGCACGTCGTCGTCGCAGCCGATCACGATGCGGTCCGGCCGCGTGAAATCGTCGACCGCCGCGCCTTCCTTCAGGAACTCCGGATTCGACACGACCGAGAACATCTGGTCGTCGCCGCGCTTCGCGAGTTCCTCGGCCACCGCCGCGCGCACGCGCTCGGCCGTGCCGACCGGCACCGTCGACTTGTCGACGATCACCTTGAAGCCCTTCATGTAGCGGCCGATGTTGCGCGCCGCCGCGAGCACGTACTGCAGGTCGGCCGAGCCGTCCTCGTCGGGCGGCGTGCCGACCGCGATGAACTGCACGTCGCCGTGCGCGACCGCGGCCTCGATGTCGGTCGAGAAGCGCAGGCGGCCCGCCGCGCGGTTGCGCGCGATGACTTCCTTGAGGCCCGGCTCGTGGATCGGCACGCCGCCGTTGTTCAGGACGTCGATCTTCGCCTGATCGACGTCGAGACAGAACACGTCGTGCCCGATGTCGGCGAGACAGGCGCCGGTGACAAGACCTACGTAACCGCTGCCGATGATAGTCAGATTCATGATGTGTCGGACCTCGTGACCAATGATTCGAAATTCGTAAAACCGGAGTCTCTGTGCGCGTTGCGCGTCAGTAAGCGTTGCTGCCGGTGAAGCCTTTCCAGAGCGTCAGCACGACGATCTTGATGTCGAGCCAGAACGACCAGTTCTGCATGTAGTACAGATCGAGCTTCACGCGTCCCATCATCTTCTCGATCTGGTCGGTCTCGCCGCGAAAGCCGTTGATCTGCGCCCAGCCGGTGATGCCCGGCTTGATCCGGTAGCGGAACATGTACCCCTTCACCAGATCCTTGTAGATGTCGTCATGCGCGAGCGCATGGGGCCGCGGGCCGACGACCGACATCTCGCCCTTCAGCACGTTGATGAACTGCGGCAGCTCGTCGAGGCTCGTGCGGCGCAGGAAGCGGCCGACCGGCGTCACGCGCGTATCGTGCTTCGTCGCCTGCGTGACCTGCCCCGCGACTTCCTGGTGCACCTTCATCGAACGGAACTTGTAGATCTCGAACTCGTGCCCGTCGATCCCCTTGCGCTTCTGGCGGAAGAACACCGGCCCGCGCGACGTGAGCTTGATCAGGCAGGCGATCAGCACCATCACCGGCGCGAGTGCCGTGAGCGCCGCCAGCGCGAACAGCCGGTCGAACACGAACTTCGGCAGGATCCGCACGTCGGTGATCGGCGACGCCGCGAGGTTGATCGCCGGCACGCCGAGCACCTCGACCACCTCCTGGTTGAAGAACGACAGCGTGCGCACGTCCGGGATGAAACGGATATTCACGAAGTCGTGGCGGAACACCGTCACGATCTGGTGAATCCGGCGCTCCTCCGTGATCGGCAGCGTGAGCCACAGCTCGCTGATCGCGCGGCTGCGCACCAGCCACACCAGCGATTCGAACTGCCGCTCGATGCGCACGTCGTCGAGCGCGACTTCGCCCGGCGCTTCGCTTTCGTCGTACACGCACACCGGGTTGAAGCCCGCTTCCGGGCGCGCCCGCATCTGCGCGATCAGCCGCCGCGCGGCCGGCGTACCGCCGACGATCGCGACTGCCTTCAGGTTGTAGCCGCCGCGGCGCAGTTGTCGCAGCACGACGTGCACGCAGGCCTTCGAGCCGGCGAGCAGCGCCATCGTCACGACCGCCCAGTAACCCAGCCACAGCCGCGACAGGTCGCCCGACTGGTGAAAGCTGAAGCTCATCAGGATGCCCGCGAGCTCGACCACCAGCCACGCGAACGCAACGCGCCCCACCAGCCCGACGAGACGCTTGCCGCGCCACGACTGGTAAATGCCGATGGCCGGAAAGAACACGACGACCAGCAGGCAGTCGAACAACACCGTCGTGCGCTGCAGGTCGTTGAGCCAGATGCTGCCGCCGTGCAGCGCGGCGGCGATCAACGCCCCCAACACGACCATCGCGATATCGATGACTCTCGCCAGCACGCTCAACATGTCTGCTTCCTCTTTGGACAGGCGTTTGCCGAACAGCTCCTTGCGCAGCCCGTGCCGCACATTCGATTCAAACGTTGCATGACGCTATTGAAGCGGTAAGAAAATCTCCCCTCAAGCGCACAAGTATTTCGAAAAATAATCGGAAATTCTTGCCGCGACATTCTTGAATTAAATCGGCACGTTTTCCCGAATCGATCACGAATCGGGATTTTTTCGGAAACTTTACGATTTCCGCCAACCCTTTGCCGGAAGGCACGCCAGCGTGACTCGCCGAATTATTTTTTATTTTTTTTATTTGCATCGGATGCTATCGCGGAAAATTCTCCCGGATACGGGTGCGGCGAATATCGTGCAAAACGCCCGGTTTTATTGTCGATTTACTTCATGCTACAAACAGGCACTGACTTCAATCGAGGAGAGTGTCATCATGAATGCTCCGGCCGTGGCAGCCGATACGCGCCCTTCTTCTTCCGCCGCAACCGACGCCGGTTCGCGCGTCGCGGTGCAGCCGGTGATCCTTGCCGGCGGTTCGGGCACGCGTCTGTGGCCGATGTCGCGCGAACACTATCCGAAGCAGTTGATCGGCCTGCTCGGCGATCATTCGCTGCTGCAATCCACCGCGCTGCGCCTCGACGGCCTCGCGACCGCTCATCCGCTGAACGACGACGTGCTGATCGTGTGCGGCGAGGATCACCGCTTCACGACCGCCGAACAATTGCGCCTGACCGGCAAGCGTGCGGCGATCATGCTCGAGCCGCTCGGCCGCGATACCGCGCCCGCGCTGACGCTCGCCGCGCTGCGGATCGTCGCCGGCGGCGGCGACGCCGTGATGACGGTGATGCCGGCCGACCACGCGGTGGCCGACCAGGCGCGCTTTCATGCGGCCGTCGCGGCCGGCGTGCACTGCGCGGCCCAGGGCAAGATCGCGACGATGGGCATCGTGCCGGGCCGCGCCGAAACGGGCTATGGCTACATCCGCGTCGGCGCGCCGCTCGGCGACGCCGCCACCGGCAAGCTCGACGTGCGCCGTCTCGACCGCTTCGTCGAGAAGCCTCATCTCGAACTCGCGCAGCAGTACGTCGCATCCGGCGAATACTGGTGGAACAGCGGGATCTTCATCGTGCGCGCGTCGGTGTGGCTGAACGCGATCCGCCTGCTCGAACCCGAGATCCACGCAGCCTGCGAGCAGGCCGTCGCACGCGGCAAGGACGACGGCGACTTCTTCCGAGTCGACCGTGACGCGTTCGCCGCGTCGCCGTCGAACTCGATCGACTACGCGGTGATGGAGCGGCTCGTGAACCTGCCGCAGCTGTGCGAAAGCGTCGTCGTGCCGCTCGACGCGGGCTGGTCGGACGTCGGCTCGTGGGACGCGATCTGGCAGATCCTGCCGAAGGACGATGCCGAGAACGTCGGCCGCGGCCACGTGCTGTTCGAAAACGCCGAATCGACCTTCGCGCATTCGGAAAGCCGGCTCGTCGCGTGCGTCGGCACGCAGAATCTCGTCGTCGTCGAAACGCCCGACGCCGTGCTCGTCGCCGACAAGTCCTGCGTGCAGGACGTGAAGAAGATCGTCGGGCGCATCAAGGCCGAACGCGGCGCGGAAGCGACCGATCACCGCAAGGTCCATCGACCGTGGGGTCATTACGACTCGGTCGACACGGGCGAGCGCTTCCAGGTGAAACGCATCGTCGTGAAGCCCGGCGCGCGACTGTCGCTGCAGATGCACCACCACCGCGCCGAACACTGGATCGTCGTGCGCGGCACCGCGCGCATCACGCGCGGCGACGAAACCTTCCTGCTGTCCGAAAACGAATCGACGTACATCCCGCTCGGCGTGTCGCACCGTCTCGAGAACCCGGGCAAGATGCCGCTCGAGCTGATCGAAGTGCAGTCGGGCGCGTATCTCGGCGAGGACGACATCGTCCGCTTCGACGATACCTACGGACGCCAGTGACGCAATGCCCGCCGGACGCACCGTCGCGACGGTGCGTCCGGCATCACGGGCATGGAGGAGAAAAAAAACGCGCGGGTGCCGTGATGAACGGCAGCCCGCGCGTTTTCGTTCGGACGACGATCAACCTACGCGGTATGCGTATTCGCGACGATCCGACTGCACCGGGTCGTTGCGGCCCTCGGACAATGTACCCGCGCGACGCTCGGCGATGAAGCGCTTGATGTCCGACTCGGCACGCGCCAGCGCGGACAGGCCGGCCAGCACCTCGCCTTGCGGCGCACGCGCCGGTTCGTCGCTCGCACCATGGCGATCGATCCACTGACGCGCCCAGTCGAGCGCGTACTGCTCCGCTTCTTCCGCATCGGTGAAGCGCGGGCCGATCAGGCCCGAGCGCTCGACGCGCCGGTCGTCCTGCGTGATCTCGGCCCACGCGCGGTACATCAGGTTCTGCACCGGCTGCGCGCTGCCGCAGATCGTATAGCCGCGGTATTCGTCGACTTGCGGCTCGGCCGCGGCGAAGCTCGCGGCGGACGGACGCCCGTGACGCAGCCCGGCGGGCTGCGCGCCCGGCACCGCGAACGACGAACCGGACGACGCGTCGACATCGGCGCTCGACATCGCGGCCAGCGTCGCGCCCTCGCCCTCCCAAACGTTTGCCTGCGCGACCGGCAGTTGCCACGACTCGGGGTTTTGCCAGAACACGCCGCGCAGGCGGTCGTTGTCGGGCACGGGCTCGGCACGGCATGCCGGCGCGACCGGCACCGGCGGCGGCGGCACATACGCGAACGTACGCCCGCTGAACTGGGTCAGCACGTCGATCATCTGCAGCAGCGTACCGTTCGCGAGCCACTCCTCGTAGCGGCGGCGGCACGTCGGCCCGGACGGATAACGTCCGGGCAGTTTGGACCACGCTTCGCCGGTCGTGAGGATCCAGAGGACCGCATTGGCGACGACGCGCGGTTCCGCACGTGGACGGCCTCGACGGTTCAGCCGGATGGGTTCATCGGCGATCAGCGTTGAAAGACGAAACCACTCTTCATCGTTAAGCTCATCGAAGAACATAGTTGATTTCTCCACACAGCCAGGCCGGGGCTGCGATTGTCGGCGCCGTCGTCACGCATCGCGTCACGGGGCGGCACGGTTGCACATTATGGTTATCCGATTGTTGTGCATGCCGGCGCGACACCGCACTTTCACGGTGCCGCCATTCCCGGCAATGGCGCACAAATCACGGTCTCACTCCAATGTGGGAATTTTTGTGCACGAAGCATACCATCCTCAGGGTTTATCTCAATATGACAATGACTTAATGTTACGCACTGAAACAACCTGCCATGGATGCGCAATCCATTTACGCTTGAATTTTTTTACGCGATCGTTAGGCGCGACGCTGGAGAGCCCCGCCTGGCGGGGCTCCGCGGGGGGCATGCGGAGACCGTCCAGCGCGCCTCGCAAGGTGTTCCGACCCTTGCCGGTAACAATCCCGGGAATTGCGTCCCAAAATCGGTAAATCAGGGAAAATTTGGTAACAAGATATTCACGGATCGGTAAATCGTTCAAATTGCATTGAACCGAATTTTCTCCGTGCACAATCTTTTTATTGTTTCTCGGCGAGTAATGAAAGCGATCGGACGTGCGATGCACATTGTTTCCCGGCATGCAAGCGTTGACGGGCTTGTTACATCCTCCGCGTAACCGACGGCCGACGGCGGCGGCGCGATGGCCGGGCCGCCGCGTTTCGGGTCGGAACGGCGGCCTATCCGCGCGACAAGGACAGCGGAATCCGGGCGCGCGTCAGCGCAGATCGCCTGCCAGCGACGCGACCACGTCCGCCGCAATGCGTTGCGGCGGCACCGTATAGGCCGGGTGATCGCAGCCGATCGACAGCGTCGCGCCGTCCTTGAGTGCCGCGCGCATCGGCCCGCTCAATTCGAAGCGCACGAAATGCACGGCCGAAGTCTTCTCCGCGTTGTCGCGGTCGAGATCCTCGTCGGCGATCGCATAGACGTCAGGATGCCCGTCGACCCGCAGGTACACGCGATCCTCGACGCCGATCAGCCGCGCGAGCGCCGCCCGCCGCTCGGCCTCGTGCTCGTATTCGATCTGCAGCGTCGCCTTCAGGTTGGTACCGTCGGGCACGAGCGGCAGATAGGCTTCCAGTTCGCCCTCGATGCCGGCCTCGTCGAAGATCTTCTCGATGTGCAGCATTTCCTGGATCTGGTAGCGGATCGTGGTCTCGTCCTCGAACAGGAGGCGCAGATGGTTGCCGAGCGCCACCGCGCGGCGGCGCTTGTGCGCGACGAGCCGCGCGTGTTCGGTCTTGCGGATCTTCGCGTACGCTTCGAGCGTCAGCAGCGAGTCGCGGGTCAGCATCATGGGATGTCCTCGGATAGCGTGGATATCTTCGTGGAGCGGCCGGTTCAGATGCCGTACGCGCGGCGCAGCAGCGTCAGCGGATGCGCGAGCGGCGCGGCGGGCAACCCTTTCTCGTCGATGCCCTGCACGATGTGATGGCCGGCGAGCGCGCAGTCCGACGACACGACATCCGGCTTCGGCTCGGCCATCGCCTTGAACACCGGCGCGCCGATCCGCATCGCGTCCGCATGGAAGGCCTTCTTCACGCCGAACGTGCCCGCGTGCCCCGAACAGCGCTCGACGACGTTCACGCGCGTATCGGGCACGAGCGACAGCGTGTCGGCCGTCTTGCGGCCGATGTTCTGCACGCGCGCGTGGCATGGCACGTGATACGACACGGTGCCGAGGCCCTGCTTGAAATCGGTCTTCAGCAAACCGTCGCGATGCCGCGCGATCACGTACTCGAACGGATCCCAGAAGGCCTCGGCCACCGCGCGCACGGCTTCGTCGCCGGGGAACATCAGCGGCAGTTCGCTCTTGTACATCAGCACGCAGCTCGGAATCGCGCCGATCAGCGCATAACCTTCGCGCGCATAGCGCTCCAGCACCGGGATGTTCACGGCCTTCTTCGCGGCGACACCCGCGAGGTTGCCCTGCTCGAGGAGCGGCATCCCGCAGCACGCTTCGCGCGTGACGAGCTCGTACGGAATCTCGTTGTGCGCGAGGATCGCGAGCAGGTCGTGGCCGATGCCCGGTTCGTTGAAGTTCACGTAGCACGTCGCGTAGATCGCGACCTTGCCGGGCGTGCGTTCGCCGTCACGGACCGGCGGGCCGTCCGAGCGCTTCGCGGCGCGCCGGAACTTGCGCGGCGCGAACTCCGGCAGCCATGCGTTGCGATCGACGCCGAGCGCCGCCTCGAGCGCGTGGCGCGCAGGCGGCGTGCGATTCACCGCGTTCACCGTCTGCGTGACGATTGGAATGCCCGCGAAATGGCCGAGCGCGTCGGTGTTCGACAGCACCTTGTCGCGCAGCGGCGCTTCGCCGCGCTGGTAGCGCGCGGCCTTCCCGCGCAGCATCAGGTGCGGGAAGTCGACGTTCCAGGCGTGCGGCGGCACGTATGGGCATTTCGTCATGTAGCAGAGGTCGCACAGGTAGCACTGATCGACGACCTTGCCGAACGCGTCCTTCGGCACTTCCTCGATGGCGCCCATCGGCGTGTCGTCGACGAGATCGAACAGCGTGGGAAACGCGCCGCACAACGACACGCAGCGCCGGCACCCGGCGCAAATGTCGAACACGCGCGTCATTTCCGCATCGATCGCGGCCTGGTCGTAGAACGCTTCGGACTGCCAGTCGAGTGGATGCCGGGTCGGGGCTTCGAGACTGCCTTCCTTGTGGGGCATGAGGCGCTCCAGCGTGGCGCGCATGCGCGCGGACGCGCCGCCCGCGCGGCGCGGGCGGCGATCAACGCACGGCCGGCCGCGGGACATGCCCGGCCGGGCCGTGCGGCCTTGGCGGAGCCCGCGTCAGTCGACGAGCGCGTCCAGCGCCTTCGTATAGCGGTTCGCGTGGCTGCGTTCGGCCTTCGCGAGCGTCTCGAACCAGTTCGCGATTTCGTCGAAACCTTCGTCGCGCGCCGTCTTCGCCATGCCCGGATACATGTCGGTGTATTCGTGCGTCTCGCCGGCGATCGCCGATTCGAGGTTCAGCCGCGACGAGCCGAACGGCAGACCCGTCGCCGGATCGCCGACTGCTTCGAGGTATTCGAGGTGACCGTGCGCATGGCCCGTTTCGCCTTCGGCAGTCGAGCGGAACAGCGCGGCGACGTCGTTCTGGCCTTCGACGTCGGCCTTCGAAGCGAAATACAGATAGCGCCGGTTCGCTTGCGATTCGCCCGCGAATGCGAACTTCAGATTCTCTTCGGTCTTGCTGCCCTTGAGTTGAGCCATTTGCGCCTCCGTTCGAGTCGGCGCGGCCGCGTGTGAAGCCGGGCCGATGATGTATGTGGGGAACGATGCGTACGCCGGACGCGCACGCTTCGTGCCTTTTAATCTAGGCGCTGGCGTTCGCATCCCCCAATAGGCTTTTTCAATCCGCGTGATAGCGGCGGGCAGGAATGAGGGACGGTTGACGGGGAGTCGGGGGCGAGGCTGGGGCTGCGTTGCGCTCGA
Source organism: Burkholderia sp. Bp8998 (assembly GCF_003854235.1). NCBI lineage: Bacteria > Pseudomonadati > Pseudomonadota > Betaproteobacteria > Burkholderiales > Burkholderiaceae > Burkholderia > Burkholderia sp. Bp8998. Next base: position 367,740 of record NZ_QTQF01000001.1, on the reverse strand, counting down.
TGTGCGATGCGCGGCGCGCGGTGCTTGGCGCTCGATGCGACGCCCGGTGCCTTCACACCGGCGTCGCTCGTCATGCGTCATGCATCCGTCGCGCGCTTCAGCAGCAACTCCCTTTCGCGCTCGTTGCGGGTCAATTCCGCCGCGCGTCGGAATTCGACCTTCGCCTCGTCGGCGCGGCCGAGCTTCGCAAGCAGGTCGCCGCGCACGCTCGGCAACCAGTGATAGCGCGCGAGCGCCGGATCGTCGCGCAGCCCGTCGACGATTTCCAGCGCCGTGGCAGGCCCGAACGCCATCCCCACCGCCACCGCGCGATTCAGCTCGACGACCGGCGACGGCGCGACTTCGGCGAGCGCGTCGTACAGCGCGACGATCTGCGCCCAGTCGGTTTCCGACGCGTGCCGCGCCCGCGCATGGCACGCCGCCAGCGCGGCCTGCAGCGCATACGGGCCGCGCACGCCGCCGAGCTTCGTCGCCCGCTCGAGCGCCGCGAGGCCGCGCCGGATCAACAACGGATCCCAGCGGCTGCGGTCCTGGTCGAGCAGTAGCACGGGCCGCCCCTGCGCATCGGTCCGCGCATGCATGCGCGACGCCTGCAGTTCCATCAGCGCGACGAGCCCGAGCACTTCGCTTTCGTTCGGCACGAGCCCGGCCAGCACGCGGCCGAGACGCAGCGCCTCGTCGCACAGCGCCGGGCGCGTCCAGTCGTCGCCGGCGGTCGCCGCATGGCCTTCGTTGAATACCAGGTAGATCACCTCGAGCACCGACGCGAGCCGCGCGGGCCGCGCGTCGGCGGACGGCACCTCGAACGGCACGCGCGCCGCCGCGAGCGTGCGCTTCGCGCGCACGATGCGCTGCGCGATCGTCGGCTCAGGCGACAGGAACGCGCGTGCGATCTCGCTCGTGGTCAGGCCGCCGAGCAGCCGCAACGTCAGCGCGACGCGCGCATCGGTCGACAGCACCGGATGGCACGACGTGAAGATCAGCCGCAGCAGGTCGTCGCCGATGTCGTCGTCGCGCGCATCGGCGAGCGCGTCCGCGATGTCGGGGACGACGTGGGCTTCGAGCGCGTCCATTTCATGCCCGAGCTGGTCGCGCTTCGCCGCATGCAGCGACTCCTGCCGGACCCGGTCGAGCGCGCGCCGCTTCACGGCCGTCATCAGCCACGCGGCCGGGTTGTCGGGCACGCCATCGACGGGCCAGTGCTCGAGCGCCGCGACGAGCGTGTCCTGCGCGAGTTCCTCGGCCACGCCGACGTCGCGCACCACGCGCGCGGCGCGCGCGATGATCTTCGGCGCCTCGATTCGCCAGACCGCTTCGATCGCACGGTGCGTCGCCTCACGCGTCACGACGCGTGCCCCTGCGCGGACGCGTCCTGCGCCACGTACATCAGCTCCCATGCGTGGCCGTCCGGATCGGCGAAGCTGTGACCGTACATGCCCGGGTATTCCATCGGCGGACGCGGCGTGGTGCCGCCGGCCGCACGCGCCTTCGCGACGACTTCGTCGACTTCGGCGGGGCTGTCGCACGACAGGCACGACAACACCTGCACGTGCGTCGCCGGATCGACGATCGTCTTGTCGGTGAAGGTCTGGAAGAACGGCCGCACGAGCAGCATCGCGAAGATCGTGTCGCTGATCTTCAGGCAGGCGGCCTGATCGTTGGTATAGGCCGGCACGACCTCGAAGCCGAGCGCCTGGTAGAACGTCTTCGCGCGCGGCAGGTCGGCTACGGGCAGGTTGATGAAAACCATCTTGTGCATGACGGGTGCTCCCGGCGGGTTGGATTCAGCTGGGCATTCAGGCGGCGTTGTTGCGGCCGACGTGGAGTTCACGGAACCGCTCGACCGCGCCGCTCGGCGTGAGGTCGTCGAGTTCGAACAGCGGCCGCACCTCGATCTCGCAGTCCATCTCCGCGCCGAACGGCGCCGGAAACCGGCGCGTCCATTCGAGCGCCTCGTCGCGCGAGCGCACCTGGATCAGCGTGTAGCCGGCAATCAGCTCCTTGGTCTCCGCGAACGGGCCGTCGACCACCGTGCCCTTGCCGCCGGTGTACCGCACGCGCCAGCCGCGCGCACTCGGCCGCAGGCCGTTCGCATCGAGCAGCACGCCGGCCCTGGCCAGTTCCTCGTGATAGACCGTCATCGCCTCGACCAGCCGGTCGTCCGGCAATGCATCGGATTCGCTGACGGCGTTCGCCCGGATCATGATCATGAATCGCATCGCTCACTCCTTCATCGGTGGAAAGGGGCGACCGTTCATCGGCGCCTTATCCGGACGACGGGTGGCAAACAGCCGGATCGACGTGCCGCGCGACGAATCAGGGTAAATACCGAGATGCGGCCGTCACAGGAAGCATGGGCCGACCGCGCGCACTTCGACCGTGCACCATTGCGCGGCCGGGCACTGGCGCGCGATTTCGATCGATTCGTCGCGTGTGTCGACATCGACGATGAAGAACCCGCCGACCATTTCCTTCGCTTCGGCGAACGGGCCGTCGACGAGGCGCGTCTCGCCGTCGCGTACCTGCACGCGCGTCGCGCGTTCCGAGCGCTCCAGCGACTCGACGCCGCGCAGCACGCCGCGCGCCTTCAGCGTCCCGGCGAAATCGACCATCCGCGCGTACAGCGCCTGCCCGTCTTCGAGCGTGCGTTCGGCGCGCTGGCCGGTCGGTTCGACAATCAACAGCATGTAGGACATGGAAATCTCCTGTGGGGGCCGTGCGAGCGAGCGTTCGGATTGCAGGCCGGGATGACACGTCAGATACGAAGCGTAGCAGCCCCGGCCGGCCTTGCCGTCATCGTTGGCCGTTCGGTACTGGCCTGATGGCCAATTCGATCACGGCACGCGATTTTGCCGTCAAGATGCTTGCCCGACCCTTCGAATTTTCTGCCTGTGGACCGCTCCATGTCACGCCTGCTGCCGCTGCTCGTGCTCGCCGCCTCGCCCGTCCTTTCCGCTGCGCCCGCCACCGCCGCGCTGCCGGCCGGCGCGGGCTGCGGCGGCCCCACCGCGGCGATCGCCGACATCCGGCATCCCGGCGGCCGGTCGCCGCTGGCCGGGCGCACCGTGTCGATCGAAGCGATCGTCACCGCGGCATTCGGCGGCACCGACGGCTTCGGCGGATTCTTCGTCCAGCAGGCGGACGCGCAGCGGCGCCACCGGCCGGGCGTCCCGGAAGGCCTGTTCGTCTACGCGCCGAATGCGCACGCCCGTCCGGGCGAGCGCGTGCACATCACCGGCAGGATCGAGCAGAAGTACGGCCGGGCCCAACTCGCGCTGTCGGGCCACGTGGCCGTCTGCGCGCGCGGGCAGACCGTCACGCCGGCAGCGCTCGTGCTGCCGGTCGACAGCGAGGCCGTATTCGCCGCGCATGAAGGCATGCGGGTGCGCTTTCCGCAAACGCTGACGGTCAGCGATACCTACGAACTCGGCCGCTACGGCAGCATCGTGCTCAGCCACGGCCGCCTGTACATGCCGACTCACGTGGCCCCGCCGGCCAGCGCCGCCGAGCAGGCGGCCGCCAATGCCCGCAACCGCATCGTGCTCGACGACGGTTCGAGCCGCGTGCACCCCGCGACCGCGCGCTACCCGCCGCCTGCGCTGAACGCCGCCAACACACTGCGCGCGGGCTACACGGTGCGCGGCATCGAAGGCGTGCTCGAGAAGCGCTACGGCACGTGGCGACTGCAGCCCGTACCGTCCGCGGCGCCGGTCTTCGACGCCGCGTCGAATCCGCGGACCGATGCGCCGGCGCGGCATCCGCAGGCCGACGTGCGGGTCGCGTCGTTCAACGTATTCAACTACTTCAACGGGGACGGCACGGGCGGCGGGTTCGACGATGGGGCCAATCGCGGCGCGAAGACGCCCGCCGCCTTCGCCCGGCAGGAAGCGAAGATCGTCGCCGCGCTGCGTGCGCTGCGCGCCGACGTGATCGGCCTGATGGAAATCGCGAACAACGGCCACGGCCCCGCGAGCGCCGTACAGCGGCTCGCGGCCCGGCTCGGCAGCGGCTGGCGCGCGGTCGCCCCCGGCACGGCACGACTCGGCCGCGATGCGATCGCGGTCGCACTGCTGTATGACAGCCGGACGATCCAACCCGTCGGTCGCGCCGCGACCGTCGCACTCGACGGCCGGAATCGCCCGCCGCTCGCGCAGACGTTCCGTCGCATCGGCGGCACCCATGCGTTCACGGTCGCGGTCAATCACCTGAAGTCGAAGAACTGCTCGCGGGCGCGCGGCCCCGATCTCGACCAGTCGGACGGCCAGGGCTGCTGGAACGCGACGCGCACGCGCGCGGCCGAACGCATCGCCGCGTGGCTCGCAACGGTGCCGACCGGCGCCCCGGCCGACGGCGTGCTGCTGATCGGCGACCTGAACAGCTACGCGCGGGAAGACCCGCTGCGCGCGCTCGAATCGCGCGGCTACACGAACCTCGTCGCCCGCTTCGCCGGCCATGCCGGGTACAGCTATGTCTTCCGCGGCGAGGCGGGCAATCTCGACCACGCACTCGCCACGTCGCCGCTCGCCGCACGCGTGAAGGCCGTGCACGCCTGGCACATCAACGCCGACGAACCGGTCGCGCTGCAATCCGTGCCCGATTACAAAACCCCGGCGCAACGGGCCGCCTATTACGCACCCGATGCATATCGCTCGTCGGATCACGACCCCGTCGTCATCGACCTCGCGCTGGACGCCGGCGCCACCTGAAGCGCCGCGGGCACAAACCCTGCTCATCGGAACGAACGGCGACTAGTGCAATTGCATCAGCACGATGCGTGCAATGGCACTATTTACCTGACGCACCAGGCGACGCCATATTTACCGGACTTTCGCGTCGCGCAATGGCTCGCCGCGTCGCTTCGCCCCGAAGCACGAAATTTTTTCAACCGCCGCCCGGCCCCATTGCGCGGGGCTTCCCGGGAAACTTGCCGACGCATTGAAAATTTGTCTCGAAACTCAATTGGCTGATGTGAATCACACTGGTTGCTGGGATTCGTCTTATCTTCAAATGAGTCTGCAAATCAAACCGAAGGAGGATAAACACCATGGCGCTCACCGACTCGATCGAACACAAGCTGGACCGCGGCCTGTCCGACATCCGTCGCACCGGCCGGCGCGTGGGCCGCACGGCGCGCTCGGCCGCCCGCGATCTGCACGCGGACGTGACCGACGATCTGCGCGGGCTGGTCGATGAACTGGAAGACCTGCTGAAGAGCGACGGCGACGGCGATGTCGCCGCGCTGCGCAAGCGCGTGCAGTCACGGCTCGATGAAGCGCGCAGCGCGCTCGACTACGCGTCGGGCAGCGCCGCCGCCCGGCTGCGCGATTCGGCCGAACGCGTGTCGCAGGCCGTGCACGACAACCCTTGGCAGACCGCGGGCGTCGTCGCGGGTCTCGCGTTCGTCGCCGGCCTGCTGCTTGCCCGCCGTTGAACGGGGCAGCCCGCACCGCCGGCCGCCCCTCCGCTCTCAACCCGACAACGAAGGAGAAACGCCATGCAGAAGTCCCTCGCCCTGAAAGCCGCCGCCGCCGTCATGCTCGGCAGTCTCGCCCTTGCCGGTTGCACCACCACGCGTGACAAACCTGAAAACGCAGCGACCAGCGCGTCCAAACGCGAGTCGATCGATGCAAGCGTGAACGCGACACTGTCACGTCTCTATTCGACGGTGCCGGGCTCGCGCGAACTCGTCGCGAAGTCGCGCGGCGTGCTCGTGTTCCCGAACGTGCTGCAGGCCGGCTTCATCGTCGGCGGCCAGTCCGGCAATGGCGCGCTGCGCGTCGGCGGCAGCACCGTCGGCTACTACAACACGTCGTCGCTGTCGGTCGGCCTGCAGGCCGGCGCGCAATCGAAGGCGATCGTGTTCCTGTTCATGACGCAGGATGCGCTCGACTCGTTCCGCAAGTCCGAAGGCTGGTCGGCCGGCGCCGATGCCTCCGTCGCGGTCGTGAAGGTCGGCGCGAACGGCGCGGTCGACTCCAACACGGCCACCGCGCCGGTCGAGGTGCTGGTGCTGACCAACGCGGGCCTGATGGGCGACCTGTCGGTGAACGGCACCAAGGTCACCCGGCTCCACATCTGACGATCCGGCGCGGCGCCGCCGCGTCCGCACGCCCGGCAACGCCGCGGCCCCGGCCGCGGCGTTTTCGCATGCGCCGCGCGCAGCGGCTATGATGGCGGCACCTTTGCGGGCATACTGCCGATCGGGCCGCCCTGCCGCGCGCTTCACCGCGAATCCTCGACGTTCGCGAGCCGATCGCGCCCGAGGCAACGAGATTCAATCAAACCAGGCATCAATCTGCGCGAACCATCCATGGACAGCGGACACGATCACCAAAAATTCTTCTATTTCCTGCTGTTCGCGGTCACCGTCGGACTGTGCTGGATACTCGCGCCGTTCTCCGGCGCCGTCTTCTGGGGCACCATTCTCGCGATCCTGTTCCAGCCGGTGCAGCGCTGGCTCGCCGCGCGCTTCGGCAAGCGTCGCAACCTGGCCGCGCTCGTGACGATGTCGCTGATCATCCTGATCGTGATCCTGCCGCTCGTGTTCGTCGCGGCGACGCTCGTGCAGGAAATCGCGTACGTGTATCAGGAACTGAAGAGCGCGCAGCCGAATTATTCGCAGTACTTCCATGACATCATTCATGCGCTGCCGACGTCGATCCAGAACCTGCTGCAGAAATACGGGCTGACCAACATCCCCGGCATCCAGAAGAAGCTCACCGACGGCGCCGCGCAGATCAGCCAGTTCGCGGCGGCCCAGGCGCTCAGCATCGGCCAGAACACGTTCCAGTTCGTCGTCAGCTTCGGCGTGATGCTGTACATGGTGTTCTTCCTGCTGCGCGACGGCGGCGAGATCGGCCGCCGCGTGCGCCGCGCGATGCCGCTCGACGAAGAACACAAGAACCTGCTGCTCGCGAAGTTCACGACGGTGGTGCGCGCAACCGTGAAGGGCAACATCGCGGTCGCGCTCGTTCAGGGTGCGCTCGGTGGCCTGATCTTCTGGATCCTCGGGATCGAGGGCGTCGTGCTGTGGGGCGCGCTGATGGCGTTCCTGTCGCTGCTGCCGGCGATCGGCGCGAGCCTCGTGTGGGTGCCTGCCGCGCTCTACTTCCTCGCGATCGGCGCGATCTGGAAATGCGTGATCCTCGTCGCGTTCTGCGTCGGCGTGATCGGCCTCGTCGACAACCTGCTGCGCCCGATCCTCGTCGGCAAGGACACGAAGATGCCCGACTGGGTCGTGCTGATCTCGACGCTCGGCGGGATGGCGCTGTTCGGCATCAACGGCTTCGTGATCGGGCCGCTCGTCGCCGCGCTGTTCATGGCGAGCTGGGACATCTACGCGCGCGCCGAACAGGGGGAATGACGCAGCGCGTCACGGATGACGAATCCTGATCACGACGGGCGCTACGGCGCCCGTTTCAATTTCCGGCGCCGTTACCGTCATCACGCCGCCAGACGGGCCGACCCGATGCGCGCGCCCCGATTCCAGCGGCACGATCCGATCGCCGCGCGCATCTCGCCAAGTCGCGCAAACCACCGTGCCCGCCGACCGCGAAAGCGGCTGGCCGTCAAGTCCTGAATCGATACCGGACTATTCTGACTCAGTGCGCGGGAACGCCGCGGTTCATGCGTCCGGATCGACGCGCAGCACGAGCTTGCCGCGATGGTCGCCGTCGAACAGCCGATTCAGCACGTCGGGGGCGTTTTCGAGCCCGTCGGCGACGGTTTCCTCGGCCTTGAGCCGGCCGTCGCGCAGCCATCCGGCGAGCGTCTGCACCGCTTCGCGGCTCTTGCGGTAGTCGAGGATCAGGAAGCCGCGCATCGTGATCCGCTTCGAGATCAGCACGCCGACGTCGTCCGCCGCGCGGCCGCTGTTGTAGTTCGAGATCACGCCGCACAGTGCGACGCGCCCGCCGATCACCATCCGCGACAGCACCGCGCGCATCACCTCGCCGCCGACGTTCTCGAAGTTCACGTGCACGCCGTCCGGCGTCGCGGCCTTCAGCTGCTCACGGAAATCGTCGGCCTTGTAGTCGACGGCCGCGTCGAAGCCGAGCGTCTCGGTCAGGTAGCGGCACTTGTCCGCGCCACCCGCGATACCCACCACGCGCGCGCCGTGGATCTTGCCGATCTGGCCGGCGATCGAGCCGACCGACCCGGCCGCCGCCGACACGACGAGCGTCTCGCCGGACTGCACCGGTGCGATGTCGGTCAGCCCATAGTACGCGGTCAGGCCGCTCATCCCGCACGCGCCGAGCAGCGTCGGCAGCGGCAGGCCCGACTGCGCGGGCAGCTTCACGAGCTGCGCGGCCTGGTCGGCCGGCACGACCGCATAGTCCTGCCAGCCGACCAGCCCCTGCACGAGATCGCCTTCCGCGAAACCCGCATGGCGCGACGCGACCACGCGCCCGATGCCGAGCGCGCGCATCACTTCGCCGATCGCGACGGGCGGCAGGTACTGCGGCACGTCGCTCATCCACACGCGGTTGGTCGGGTCCATCGACAGATACAGCACGCGCACGAGCACTTCGCCGTCGGCGAGCGCCGGCACCGGCGTTTCGACGAGCGAAAAGTGTTCGTGGCCGACTCGCCCTTCCGGGCGCGTCTTCAGCAGCAGCTGGCGGTTCACGGGTGTCGACACGATGTTCTCCTCAGGTTGTTGTCGTCGCTGCGCGTCAGACCGCGCACATGCCGCCGTCGATCACGAGTTCGGCGGCCGTCACGAAGCGGCTCTCGTCGGATGCCAGATAGACGGCCGCGTGCGCGACGTCGTCCGGTTCGCCGAGCCGGCGCAGCGGAATGCCGCGCGCGAGCTTGCGCGTCGCGTCGCGTTCGCCGAGCGACTGGAACAGCGGCTCGACGATCCCCGTGCGAATGAACGCCGGGTGAATCGAGTTGCAGCGCACGTCGAGCTCGCGGCGCGCGCAGTCGATCGCGACCGACTTCGTCAGCGACGCGACCGCGGCCTTCGACGCGTTGTACGCGGTGAAATCCGGCTCGACCTTGAACGCGGCCACCGACGAGATGTTGATGATCGACGCCGGGCGGCTCGCGCCGAGGTACGGCAGCGCATGCTTGCAGCCGAGCACGATGCTCTCGACGTTGATCGCCATCACGCGCCGCCATTCGTCGAGCTCGATCTGCGCGGGCGCGCCCATCGAGCCGACGCCCGCATTGTTGACGAGCACCGACAACCCGCCCATCGCTTCGTTCGCCTGCGCGAGCAGCGCCTGCCAGCGCGCCTCGTCGCGCACGTCCTGCGTGGCCGCGAACGCGACCGGCGCCGCGTGCCCCGCATTGAGCTCGTGCGCGAAGTCGTCGAGCACCGCCGCGTCGGCGATGTCGGTCAGGAACACGCGCGCGCCCTGCTCGACCATCCGGCGCGCGATCGCGCGGCCGAGGCCGCCGGCGGCGCCCGTGATGTACGCGCACTTGCCTGCGAGGCGCGAGGAAACGACTGTCATGGGACCTGCTCCTATCGTGAATCGTCGTGGCGGACCGGTGCCGCGACGGCGGTTGCCGTGCGCCGGCCGACGGCCGCGCGGTTTGCGCGAGTATAGCGAGCCGGCCGCACCGCGCCGGACAAATCGGGCAGGCCGCCGCTGCCGGCCCCGATCGAACGAACGCCAGCGTACGCGATTGCCGCCAATCGATGAAATGAATATTCGTAATGCCCGGTCATAGACATGGCTCATGACCTTCGTATCGGCGGGCGACGGGGACGAGCCTGCGCGGCGCGGCCGATCACCGCGAATATTGACTCACTGAAGGCCGGACGCCGGCTTTCGACAACGACGGGGAACGAATGGGATGCGACGCGGGGGCGGCGGCCGGGGCGACGACCGCATCTGACACCGGGGCTCCGATGCCCCGGAACGAACAGCGATCAAAACCCGTCGCCGGACGTGCGCATGAACGCGCAGAACTGCGGGGAATGCGTGTCGATCATCTGCTGGAACGGTGCGCGATGCCCGTACGCGATGCCGGACACGAGGAGCAGGCAGACGGCCGCGATCCGCGGCGAGAACACGCGCTTGTGCGCCCGCTCGTAGGCACGCAGGAACACCAGCGCGACCAGCGCGCCGAGCAGCCAGCCGACGACGACTTCGGGAATCGTATGCGATTGGTCGAACACCCGCGCGACGGCCGTCACCGCGCCGACGGCGAGACCGGCCGCCACGCCCGGCACCTTGCCCGGACGGAATGCCTGCCACAGCGTCGACAGCGCGACGGTCCACACGGACGTCGACAGCATCGTATGGCCGCTGATCACGCGGAAATCGAACTGCGGGATCTCGATACCGCAGCCCGCATAGAGGATCTTGGTCGCCCCGACCAGGCTCATGCCGGCCGCGAGCAGTGCGATCCAGCGCACCGCGAGCCGCCAGTTGGACAGCGCGAGCCAGACCGCGCAGGTCAGCGCAACCGGCAGGGTCAACGCGGCGTCGCCGATGTTGCTGATTTCACTCCACATAACGGACGTCGGACGGCTAGCAAAAGGCGCAGTTTAACGCAGGTGCGCCGCGCGCCTGTTTCAGCCTGTGACAGGCTGTATCAGCCTGCGACACCGGTGATCAGCAGCAGGTTCGTGCCGGTGATGACGACGAACAGCGCCCACGCGGCGACCCGCATCCCGCGGCCGATCGCATGCTCGCCCATCATGCCGCGATCGCTGACCGACCGGATCAGCGGCCACATCGCGAACGGCAGTTGCAGGCTCAGCAGCACCTGGCTCCAGACGAGCAGCTGCCCGACCGAATTCTCGCCCAGCAACAGCACGCCGATCAGCGCGGGCACCAGCGCGAGCCCACGCGTGATCAGCCGGCGCTGATAGCACGGGATTTTGGTATGCAGGAAGCCGTCCATGATCACCTGGCCGGCGATCGTGCCGGTCAGCGTCGAGCTTTGCCCCGACGCGAGCAGCGCGATACCGAACAGCAGCGCGGCCGCGCCGCCCGCGATCGGCGTGATCAGCCGGTACGCCTGTTCGATGTCGGTCACGTTGTGCTGGCCGGTCGCATGAAACGCCGCGCCGGCTACGATCAGGATCGCCGCATTGACGAGCATCGCGACGAACAGCGACACGCAGGTGTCGATGCGCACCAGCGCGAGCGTGTCGCGGACCAGGCCGCGCGCGCCGCCGACGACATGGCGCGTCTGCACGACCGACGAATGCAGATACAGGTTGTGCGGCATGATCGTCGCGCCGACGATGCCGAGCGCGAGCACGATCGCGTCCTTGCGGTCATGACCCGGATTGCCCGGCACGAGCCCCTTCGCGACCGCATGCCAGTCGGGCGGCGTGATCGCGACCTGCGCGACGAAGCAGAACGCCATCGTCGCGATCAACCCGAGCACGATCGCCTCGATCTGCCGGACGCCCTTGCCCTGCAGCCCGAGGACGATCACCGTGTCGAGCGCGGTCAGCACGATCCCCCACGCGAGCGGCACACCGAGCAGCAGCTTGAACGCGAGCGCGCAGCCGAGCACTTCGGCGATGTCGCACGCGATGATCGACACCTCGGCGGTCACCCACTGCACGATGCGGCCGAAGCGGCCATAGCGGTCGTAGCTGGCCTGCGCGAGATCCTTGCCCGCGACGAGGCCGAGCCGCGCGGCGAGCATCTGCAGGAAGATCGCGGCGAGGCTCGAGAACGCGACGACCCACAGCAGCGAATAGCCGAATTGCGAGCCGGCCTGGATGTCGGTGGCCCAGTTGCCGGGATCCATATAGCCGATCGCGACCAGCAGGCCCGGGCCGAAGAAGCGCTTGAGCTTCATCCAGCGCGACGCGCCGGCGTCGATCGTGATGCTGCCCTTTACTTCTGACGGGCAGAAGGGGGCTGTGGCGGTAGTGGGGAGCAAGGGCATGGAAACCGGGGATCGTGATCGCGACACGGTGATTTTACGGTCATCCGCCCCACTTTCTCTCGCACGTCGGCGCGCACGCCCCGGCCCGCCCGCTCGCCGGCGGCTTTCGCGAGCGGTGGCGCGGGCGGCGGATCGGCCTGCGGGTCCGGCGCCCCGGCGCCGTTCGTCAGGATCCGCTCGCGCTCGGCGACGCGAAATTCGGTCGGCGACACCAGGAGACGCTGGCGAAACAGCTTCGCCAGACGCTCGCCGCTGCCGAAGCCCGTGCGCCGCGCGACCTTGTCGGCCGGCAGCGTCGTGTGGATCAGCATGTGGCATGCGCGCTCGAGCCGCACGTGCTGCACGAACTCCGTCGGCGTCACGCCGATTTCCTTCTTGAAGCGCCGCAGGAAATTGCGCTCGCTCATCGCGGCCGTCTGCGCGACTTCCGCGATCGAAATACGGTTCGCGCTCTGCGCGCGCAGCCGCTGCGCCGACATCCGGATCGACGGGCTCGCGCTCAGTTCGCGAAACGCCCACATCGACTGCGCATAGCGCTGCTCGACCGGCCGCATCAGGTTGCTGGCGATCTCCTGCGCGGCGCTGTCGCCGAGATCGGCGCGGAACATGTCAAGCACGGCCGCGAACACGTCGACCTCACCGGCCTGCAGTTCGATCGTGGCCGCCGCACGGTGGGTGCGACCGGTTCGCGCGTGACCGGCATCCGTCTGCCGGTGCGACGCCGCGAGCGTCGACAGGTCCATCGCATCGACGATCCATCGCGCATGCCGGCCGATGTCGCTCAGGCGGCGCCGCAATGCATCGTTCCAGTTGACCGACGCGCGGTCACCGTGAAGGTGAAAGAACGCGAGCGCACGATGGCCATGCTCGTCGCCCAACGGATCGGCGGCGATCTGCACGCCGGACGACGACTGCAGCAATCCCCCGCTTTCGGATACGTACTTCAGCTGGTAATCCGCACTGAACGCGTGCAGGCGATTCGCCAGGTTGAAGGCCTCGCCTAGTCGCGCGGCCTGGGCCAAGGAAAACCCCGTACTCAAATAGATGACGACCCACCTCTGATCTGCTGCTTCCACTGCCAAGCCCCCGGACTGTTTCGACTTCTTTTAATACCGTCGAACTGTCAGGTTTTTATTTGGTTTGAACGCGTGCGACAGGGACGGCTATCTCGAAATATGAAGCGACGGCATCTTAGCCGAACGGGTCGTGTCTTTGGTACGAAATGGCCGAGAGGGACAGCATGATGGCGGAATTCTACAGGCCGTCGTTGACCGATGGCATGGCCGCGTGGCCCTACGCATGCCGATGGGCGCGCCCGCATCGCCCGCATGCGTCGCGCGCCTGCATCGCGTCGCGCATCGGGTGCAGGCGCGCGCGCGTAGCGGGACGACCATCATCGACACGCATCGAACGGTATCGATCGTCTCCGCCGCGCGCACCCGCGTTCCGTTGTTTGCGCATCCATTAGAATCGCTCCACCGCCCACCACGCCGCCTTCGTCCGTGCCCGCCGATCATCGTCTCGACCTGAACCTGTTCCGCGTGCTCGATGCCGTCTACGTGCACGGCGGCATTGGCGCGGCCGCCCGCGCGCTGCACCTGACGCAGCCGGCCGTCACGCATGCGCTCAACCGGCTGCGCACGCATTTCGACGACCCGCTGTTCGTGCGCCAGGGCAATCGCGTCGTGCCGACCGAGCGCACGCGCGCGATCATCGCGGACGTGCAGCTTCACCTCGCCGGCCTGCAACGCGCCGCGCGCGACCCGTCGGCATTCGATCCGGCGACGCTCGACCTGAGCATCGCGGTCGGCATTCGCGACGTGCTCGAATCGATCGCGCTGCCGCAGATCGTCGCCACGTTCGCCGGCGAAGCGCCGGGCCTGCGGTTCGTGAGCCGCCGCGTCGCGGTGCACGACATCGAACGCGAACTCGCGTCGGGCAATCTCGACCTGGCCGTCGATCGACGCGTGCAGACCGGGCCGCGCATCGCGACCGAGCACCTGCTCGACGATTCGCTCGTCGTCGCGATGCGGCACGACCATCCGTTGACGAGCGGTCCGCTGCGGCGCGGCGACTATTTCGCCGCGCGGCATATCGCGGTGTCGTCGCTCGGCGAACCGCAATCGCTCGACGTGCTGCTCGGCAACGACGGGCGCTTCCGTCACATCCAGCTCGTTTGCCAGCATTACTTCGCCGCCTGCCAGATCGCCGCGGCGGGCGACCTGCTACTGACGCTGCCGCGCACGTATGCGCTGCGCATGGCGGCGATGCTGCCGATCGCCGTGCAGCCGCTGCCGCTGCGGCTCAAGCCGTTTCCGCTGCTCGCGTACTGGCACGAGTCGCGCGAGACCGACCGCGCGCACCAGTGGGTGCGCGAGCGCGTCGCGGCGCTCGTGCGCCGGAGTGCCGGCGTCGCCGGCTGATTCTGGCGAACCCGTCGACGCGCGTTGCGCCCGAGATTTCCGTCGCGACGGTATGCTGACGGCTCAAACGCCGCGCCCCCGTCGCGGTCCCCTCTTTCCCGCTTACCGGAGACTTGCCATGCCGCTCATCCACGCTGCCGCCACCCTCGCCGCCGACGCGCCCGACTACGTCGTCCAGCTGCAGGCCGGCACGCACACGCTGACCGGCGACGAGGCGCCGCGTGAAGGCGGACAGGGCCTCGGGCCGGCGCCGTTCGAGTTCGTGCTGGCCGGTCTCGCGCAATGCACGGCCGCGACGCTGCGCATGTACATGCAGCGCAAGACGTGGCCGGCCGCGCGCATCGACGTGCGCACCGAACTGCATGCCGATCGCGAAGGGCAACAATACGTGCGCCGCGTCGTGACGCTCGACGGCACGCTCGACGACGCGCAGCGCCAGCGCCTCGCGGAAATCTGCGAGAAGACGCCGGTGACGTTGTTCATCAAGCGCGGCACGCGCATCGAAACGACGCTGAGCTGACGGGCGGCGTACCGCGCCGCACGCGATCGATACGTACCAAGCAAAACGGGCGGGCCGCGCACGATGCGCGGCCCGCCCGTTTGCGGATGTCGTCCGGCGCTTACAGCCCGAGCGCGGACAGGTCCAGCTTGCCGTCCTTCACCGGCGGGCACCAGAAATACGCGCCCGTCAGCGGCCGCGTGAAGCGGAACAGGCCGTCGACGATGCCGTCGTCCGCGCCGCTCATCCGGCGCATCTGCACGTCGAACGCGCGGAACGAACAGCCGAATGCGACGAAGTAGAGCCCCGCGCGGCGTGCATCGGACCACGGCGACGAACGGCGCAGCATGAATGCCTCCGGCTCGAAGCTCTCCTGCGCGGTGCGCTTCACGTGCGCGAACTCGGGCGCGTCGTCGAGCTCCTCGTTGTCCGAGCGGCGGCGGCCGATGATGTGATCCATGTCGCCCGACGCAATGCGCTCCATCCGGTCGAAGTCGTGCAGCCATTGCTGAACCGCGACGAAACTCGAACCGTCGAGCCCCGCGCCCTGCCCCGTGACGACCGCCGCGGCCAGCGCGTCGTCGCCGGCCGGGTTCTCGGTGCCGTCCTCGTAACCCGACAGGTCGCGATCGGTCGCATAGCGAAACCCGTCGACCACATCCTGCAGCGCGAACGCCGGCGCAAGCGCCCGCTCGATCGCTCGCGCGCGCAGCACGAGTTCGCCGCGATCGTCGCCACGTAGCCAGACCCAGACGTCGGCCGGCGTGATCGGCAGCGTGCGATCGTTCACCGCGAACGCCGGGTATTCGGTGAGGCCCGGGACCGGGCGCCCGAGGTGCGCGGCCAGCGCCTGTCCGAAGCCGGCGACCGTGTCGCGCCCGTCGACGAGTTCGCGCAACGCCATCAGCGCCGCCGCGACATTGCCGTTGTCCGAAATCGTGAAAGTGAGGTATCGGGCCGCCGTGTCGATCGGAGCCAGGATGCCTTGCTGAACGTCGCTCATCGTTTCCTCAGGAATGGTTCGGGGTGAATCCGCGCGGCCGCAGCGGCCGGCGCGCAACGGCAAAGTGTAATCGATGCGGCCCGCCGCCCCGTGCGGCACCGCACCGCGCAACGCACGCGGAAAAGGGCCGAAACCCCAGATACTAACCGTATCGACGCTGCAACGCCGCATCGTCAGACGTTGCGGCGAATCCGGCTTGCCTGATAAAATCCCTTCACGTCTTTTCGGCGTCCTTTCAACCGTTCACTTCAGGGAGGTGCAGATGTTCCGAATGCCAGCAGCCTTCCCGAACGTGGTCCCACGACGCGGCTGATCCTGCCCGTCGTCCGCGCCGGCTCCCGAGTGCTCCGCTAACCCGCCAGCCCGCGCATTTTCCCGACAGCCCGTTTCGTTTCGCCCGCATCGTCCGCGCGGCGCGGCTGTTGCGTTTTCGACGTTCTCCGAACCGGAAAGTCCCGTCGCGCGATGCGCCGGGCAACGATACATGACCAGAAAAACCACCCATCTGGGCGGCCAGGCATTCCAGGCCGTCTTCGGCTTCACCTTCCGCTACTGGCGCAAGCAGCCGGCGCGCATCGCGATGATCGCGACCCTGGCGCTGCTCGGCGCGCTTGCCGACGTGCTCACGCCGCTGTTCGCCGGGCGCCTCGTCGATGCGCTGTCGACCGGCCTGACCGACCGCGCCGCCGCGTGGCATTCGGCCGTCACCGCGTTCGGCACGCTGGCCGCGCTTGGCATCGGCGCGACGCTGCTGCGGCAAGGCGTCTACCTGAACATCATCACGCTCACGCTCAAGATGATGAGCGAGATCGCCGCCGCGTCGTTCCATCGCGTGCAGCGTTTCTCGACCGACTGGCACGCGAACAGCTTCGCGGGGTCGACCGTGCGCAAGATCACGCGCGGAATCTGGGCGCTCGACCTGCTGAACGACACGGTGCTGATCGCGCTGCTGCCGTCGGTCACGATGCTCGTCGGCGCGACCGTGCTGCTCGGCACGCACTGGCCGGTCATGGGGCTCGTCGTCGGCGCGGGTTCGCTGCTGTACATCTCGGTGACGGTCGCCGTGTCGCTCGGCATCGTCGCGCCGGCCGCGCGGCTCGGCAACCTGTGGGACACGCGCATGGGCGGCGCACTCGCGGACGCGGTGAGCTGCAACGCGGTCGTCAAGGCGTTCGGCGCGGAAACGCGCGAGGAAGCGCGGCTCGCGCGCGTGATCGGCAAGTGGCGTCAGCGCACGCGCCGCACGTGGGTGCGCGGCACGTTCAACGGCGGGCTGCAGGGCGCGATGCTCGTCGCGATGCAGGCCGCGATGATCGGCGTCGCGCTGCGGCTGTGGGCGAACGACGAAGCGAGCGTCGGCGACATCGCGTTCTCGCTGACGATGTTCTTCATGCTGCAGGGCTACCTGCGCGACGTCGGCATGCACATCCGCAACCTGCAGCGCTCGGTCAACGACATGGAAGAGCTCGTCGCGCTCGAGCGCCAGCCGCTCGGCATCGACGATCGGCCCGGTGCGCCGGCGATCCGGATCGGGCAAGGCGAGATCCGCTTCGAGCACGTGACGTTCCGTTACGGCAACCATCCGGTGCCGCTGTACGACGACTTCTCGATGCGCATCGCGCCCGGCGAGCGCGTCGGGCTCGTCGGTCATTCCGGGTCGGGCAAGACGACGTTCATCAAGCTGATCCAGCGCCTGTACGACGTGTCGGGCGGCCGCATCACGATCGACGGCCAGGATATCGCGCAGGTGCGGCAGGATTCGCTGCGCAGCCAGATCGCGATCGTCCAGCAGGAGCCCGTGCTGTTCCACCGCACGCTCGCGGAGAACATCGCGTATGCGCGTCCCGACGCGAGCCGCGCGGAGATCGAGCGCGCCGCGCGGCTCGCCAGCGCGCACGACTTCATCGCCGCGCTGCCGGACGGCTATGACACGCTCGTCGGCGAGCGCGGGATCAAGCTGTCGGGCGGCGAACGCCAGCGCGTCGCGATCGCGCGGGCGTTCCTCGCGGATGCGCCGATCCTGATCCTCGACGAAGCGACGTCGAGCCTCGACAGCGAAAGCGAGGTGCTGATCCAGCAGGCGATGGAGCGGCTGATGGTCGGCCGCACGACGCTCGTCGTCGCACACCGGTTGTCGACGGTGCGCTCGCTCGACCGCCTGCTCGTACTCGATCGCGGCAAGGTGATCGAGGAAGGCAACCACGACGCGCTGATCCGCATCGACGGCGGGGTATATCGCCGGTTGTTCGAGCGGCAGGCGCTGGAACTGGCGAAGGGCTTGATCGATACGCCGCGACGCATGGTGAACGGTGACGCCGGCCCGCTGGGGGAACCGGCGGAGGCTTGATCCAGGCGGGATCGTGATGTGGCCCGACGATATGGTTGCTGCCGCCGGGTCACGTCCGCCCGACTTCCTGGGGTCGGTTCAGATGCACGGCTTTTGTTTCCGCGTGCATCCGCGATGCGCCGCCTGCCGCTGCGCAACCACGTTCGTGATGGGGGTTCCCCGGATCACTTATCATACCGGCCAGGCAATTTGCGACGAAAGGCAGATCATGTTTACAGGCATTGTTCAGGGTGTTGGCGTCATCAAGGCCATCAAGGATCACGGCGAACTGAGAACGTTCACCATCGAATT
Organism: Burkholderia sp. Bp8998; assembly: GCF_003854235.1. Classification (NCBI taxonomy): domain Bacteria; kingdom Pseudomonadati; phylum Pseudomonadota; class Betaproteobacteria; order Burkholderiales; family Burkholderiaceae; genus Burkholderia; species Burkholderia sp. Bp8998. The sequence goes on along the minus strand of NZ_QTQF01000001.1, from coordinate 349,306 downwards.
CCCCGAGCGGTTCACCACCGATATCGAGATCGGCGCGAGCGTCTCGGTCGACGGCGTCTGCCTGACGGTGACGACCATCCACTCCCCGCTGCTGATCGACTTCGACGTGATGTTGCCGAGCCTGAGAATCACCACGCTGGCCGACCTGACGACCGGCGCCCGGGTCAACGTGGAGCGGGCCGCGAAGGACGGCGCGGAGATCGGCGGACATCCGCTGTCCGGTCACGTCGACTTCATGGGGACCATCCTGCACATCGCGTCGTCCGAGCACAACCGGATGATCCGCATCGGCGTGCCGGCCGATTTCAAACGTTATGTGTTCGCGAAGGGCTATATCGCGATCAACGGCTGCAGCCTCACCGTGTCGGACGTCAATCGCGACGAAGGCTGGTTCGAAGTCTGGCTGATTCCCGAAACGCGACGCGCGACCACCTTCGATGCGAAGGGCGTCGACGACAAGGTCAATATCGAGATCGAGCGCAGCACGCAGGTCGTCGTGGACACGATCCGCGAGTCGGTCAAGGAGACGCTCGGGGAATTGACCGGCGTCGTCACCGCGTTGCTCGCGGAGAAGGGTATCGACATCGAGGAACTGCTCGCGCGGAACGTCGCGCGGCTGCCGAAGGCGTAACTGCAACGGACGCCGCTTGCCCCGGTGATGCTCGGGATCACCGGGCGTCGGCTTCCGTCGCGATGCGCCCGGTCGGCCCCCCCGCACACCGACTTCACTCCACATCCACCCGCGCCCCCTTCCCCACCGCCACCCGCTGCGATCGGTAAATCCCCGCGTGCCCGGAAAACAGATAGGCAACCACGCACGCGACGATCGCATACACGCCGACATCCGCGCCGAACAATTCGATCGCCATGATCGTCGACGCGATCGGCGTGTTGGCCGCGCCCGCGAACACCGCGACGAAACCGAGCCCCGCGAGCACGGGCACCGGCAGCGCGAGCACCTGCCCGAGCGCGTTGCCGAGCGTCGCGCCGATGTAGAACAGCGGCGTCACTTCGCCGCCCTTGAATCCCGACGCGAGCGTGACGACGGTAAACGCGAACTTGCCCGCGAAATCGTAAACCGGCAGCGGCCCGTGAAATGCGGCCTCGATCGTCGGAATCCCGAGGCCGAGATACTGCGGCACATTCAGCACGGTGGCGGCCACGGCCACCAGCGCCCCGCCGAGCACCGGCTGCAGCGGCGCATGACGGACGACGCGGCGGAACCATGCGGTCAGCGCATGCGTCGCGAACGCGAACAGCCGGCCGACGATGCCGAACGCGACACCCGCGACGACCGTCGCGGCCAGCCCCGTCGCCGACACGGCCGGCACGAATGGAATCGCATAAGCGGTGTGATGCACGCCCCACGCGCGGCACACGACATCCGCGACGATCGCCGACGCGACGCAGGTCAGCAGCGCGTCGTACCGAACGCGGCCGATCGCAAGCACCTCGAGCCCGAACACGGCGCCCGCAAGCGGCGTACCGAACACCGACGAGAACCCGGCCGCGATGCCGCCCATCAGCAGCACGCGCCGATGCTCGCGATCGAGCCGGAACAGGTGCGTGACGCGATCGGCGAGCGCGCCGCCCATCTGCACGGCCGTGCCCTCGCGGCCGGCCGACCCGCCGAACAGGTGCGTGACGACGGTCGCGACGAGCACGAGCGGCGCCATCCGCTTCGGCACGAGCGCCTTTGGATCGTGAATCTCGTCGATCAGCAGGTTGTTGCCGCGTGCAACCGACTGGCCGAACCGGTGATAGACCCAGCCGGTCGCGAAACCGGCGGCCGGCAGCCCCCACAGCAGCCAGGGATGCGCGACGCGCGTGCCGGTCGCCCAGTCGAGCGCGATCAGGAACAACGCGGAAGCCGTGCCGGCCAGCGCGCCGAGCAACGCAGACAGCGCGAGCCAGCGGCACACGTAGCGCACGGTCGCGAAAAAATCGGCAGAAGTCGAGAAAAACATGATTTCCAGATTCGACAGGACATCAAAACCTGGGCGGCAGAATACCGCATGGACGGCCTGCGACCTCCTGACAACCCAGGAACACGCAGGCATCATCAGCCGGGCAAACCGGCGGTTGAGGGCCGAACCGTGCGCGACGCGCCGGGATCGACCGCAGGGAGGCATGCCATCTCCGCAGGCGGCAATTGTACGCGACGCCGCGCGTCGCGCGCAATGCGGCCCCGCCGGGGCCGCCGCGCACCGTCAGTCGAGCGGCATGCGCGTCACGCGCGAGATCAGTTGCGGCGCGATCCGCTCGAGCGGCAGGATCGCCGACGCCGCGCCGATCGCCGCGGCCGCCTTCGGCATCCCGTAGACGGCGCTCGTCGCCTCGTCCTGCGCGATCGTGTAGCACCCCTTCGCGCGCATCGCCTTCAGCCCGAGCGCGCCGTCGCGCCCCATCCCGGTCAGCAGCACGCCGAGCGCATCGCCCTGCCAGCCGTCGGCGACGCTGTTGAAGAACACGTCGATCGACGGCCGGTACGGCGTCTCGGCCGGATGCCGCGTATAGCCGAGCACGCCGCGCGGCGACAGATACAGGTGATCGTCGGTCGCCGCGAGCAGCACCTCGCCCGCCCGCGGCACGCTGCCCTGCCGCGCGACGCGTACGGGCAGCCGCGTATAGCCGTCGAGCCACTCCGCCATGCCGACCGCGAACGCCTGGTCGACGTGCTGCACGATCACGAGCGCCGCCGGAAAATCGGCCGGCAGCGCGCGCAGCAGCGCGGTGAGCGCCGTCGGCCCGCCCGCCGACGCGCCGACCGCGATCAGCGTCGGCTGGCCGCGCGCGGGCGCCGGTCCGGGCGGCACGAGCGTCGCGGTCCGGCTTTCGAGCAGCCGGCCGATCTGGTCGATCTTCGCGAGCAGCGGCTGCGGCGCCGCATCCGACGGCAGGCCGAGCGCGAGCGTCGGCGTGTCGACCGCGTCGAGGGCGCCGGCGCCCATCGCCTCGTAGACGGACGACGTGTTCGCGCTGACGCTCGCGGTCACGACCAGGATCGCGCACGGCGCGCGCGCCATGATCTGCCGTGTCGCGGCCACGCCGTCGACCTTCGGCATCACGAGATCCATCAGCACCAGGTCGGGCGGATGCGCGACGCAGAAATCCACGGCCTCGTCGCCATCGGTCGCCACCCACAGCACGCGGTGGTCCGTGCGCAGCGCGATCACGCGGCGCAGCGCCTCGACGGCAAGCGGCAGATCGTTGACGATGCCGATATTCATCCGCGCGCGTCCCCGATCAGGTCATGCACCGCATCGAGCAGCGCCTCGTCGTGGAAACTGCTCTTCGCGAGATAGTAGTCCGCGCCGGCATCGAGCCCGCGCCGGCGATCCTCGTCACGATCCTTGTACGACACGATCATCACCGGCACGCGCTTGAGCATCGGGTCGCCCTTGATCAGCGTGACGAGTTCGATCCCGTCCATGCGCGGCATGTCGACGTCGGTGACGACCAGGTCGAACGCGTCGCTGCGCACCGCGTTCCAGCCGTCCATCCCGTCGACCGCGACGGTCACGTCGTAGCCGCGCTTTTCCAGCAGCTTGCGTTCGAGCTCGCGCACCGTCAGCGAATCGTCGACGACGAGCACGCGGCGGCGCCGGTCGGCGCGCGCGAGCTTCGGATCGCGCGTGAGCTTCGCGAGCTGGCCGCCGCGCACGAGCTTGTCGACGGAGCGGATCAGGTCCTCGACATCGACGATCAGCACCGGGTCGCCGTTCTCGAGCAATGCCCCGGCCGCGATGTTCTGGATCTTGTGCAGGCGGCTGTCGAGCGGTTGCACGACGAGCATCCGTTCGCCGAGGAAGCGGTCGACGGCGACACCGTAGAGCTCGGGTTCGCCGCCGACGACCACGACCGCCGTGCTCGTGCGCGCGACGCCGGGCTCGCCTGCATCGAGCAGCTGGTGCGCGGCGACGAGGCCCGCGCGCCGGCCGTCGAACGGAAAATGCGGCTGGCCTTCGAGCACGTCGATGTCGTCGTGCGACAGTTCGAGCGTGCGGCGCACGTGCGCGAGCGGGAACGCGTAAGGTTCGCCGCCTACCTCGACCAGCAGGCTGCGGATCACCGACAGCGTGAGCGGCAGCTGCAGCACGAAGCGCATGCCCGCGCCGGGCTCGTTGAAGATGCGCACCGCGCCGCGCACGCCGCGCACCATCTCCTGCACCGCGTCGAGGCCGACGCCGCGCCCCGACACGTCGGTCACCGCATCGCGCATCGAGAAGCCCGGCAGCAGCAGGAATTCGAGCAGTTCGGGATCGGACAGCCGCGCAGCCGTCTCGTCGTCGGTCAGGCACTGGCGCACGACGGCCGCGCGCAACGCGTCCATGTCCACGCCCGGCCCGTCGTCGATCACGCTGACGAGCAGCGAGCCGGCGCTGTGCCGCGCCTCCAGCGTCACGCTCGCCTCGGCCGGCTTGCCGCGCGCGAGGCGCGCGTCGGGCGACTCGACGCCGTGATCGATCGCGTTGCGCAGCAGGTGTCCGAGCGGCGCGTCGAGCAGGTCGAGGATGTCGCGGTCGACCTGCGTGCCTTCGCCGACGATCGAGAAGCGCACCTGCTTGCCGAGCGAGCGCGCCAGATCGCGGACGATCCGCGGATACGCGCGCGTCGCGTCGCCGAACGGCCGCATCCGGCACTGCAGCGCCTCGTCGTACAACTGCTCGGCGATGTGCGTGCTGCGCCGCTCGAAGCGGTCGAATTCGTCCATGCGCTCGGCGAGCGAGCGCTGCAGGTCGTTGAGCATGTGCCGCACTTCGCTCAGCGACGCGAGCACGCTCGCGTCGAGATCGTCGGCAAACTGTTCGTACAACAGATCGAGCGAACGGGCCGCATCGCGCTGCGCGCGCTTCACGCGCAGCATCGACTCCGCGAACGGCTTGAGCCAGCGTGATTCGACGAGCGACTCGCCGGACAGGCTCAGCAGCCGGTTAAGCGTATCGGCCCGCACGCGGCGCATCGCACCCGCACCGGCCGCGCGGCCGGCCTGGACCGGATCGGGCACGGCTGCCGACACGGCGAGCGGCGGCACCGCGGCGCCGGCCCCGACGGGTTCGTTCGCGGCGCCATCGTGCTCGCGGAACGTCGCGGCGGACGGCGGTGCCAGCGGCGACGCGAAGGCCGATGTCGGCATCGCGTGCGCGCCGTCGGCGCCCGTCAGCGCCAGCGCGAACGCCTCGATCTCCGCCGACGACACCGGCTGCGCCTGCGGATCGGCGACGCGCACCAGCAGGTCGACACCGGCGAGCAGCACATCGACATGCGTGGCCGTCAGCGCGATCGTGCCGGCCTGCGCGGCGACGAAGCATTCTTCCATGCGCCCCGCGATGTCGACGCCCAGCGGCACGCCGACGATGCGCGCGGCACCCTTCAACGAATGCGCGGCGCGCATGCACGCCTCGAGCGCGACCGAGTCGGGCTCGCCCGATTCGAGCGCGAGCAGGCGTTCGGAGAGCGCCTGGGTCTGCGTGCGCGTCTCCTCGCGATACAGCTCGAGCAGCGACAGGTGGCTCAGATCGTCATCGCCGCTCATCGCATGCTCCGTGTCACGGCGTCGAACAGCCGATCGTCGTCGAGCAGGCCCACCGACTTGCCGCGCCACGACAGCACGCCGCGCGACAGGCCGGCGCTCGCGCGCCCAACCGTCGCGGGCACGGGCACCCATTCGGATGCACCGAAGCGCAGCACACCCTCGACTTCGTCGACCGGAAACACCACCGGCTCGCCCTGGTGCGCGGCAACCAGCAGCCGCGTGAAACGGCCGTCCGCGCCACCCTCGGCGCCCTTGCCCGCGTCGAGGCCGAGCAGCGCGCCGATCGAGATCGCGATGCGCAGCGTGCCGCGAATGTTGACCACGCCGCGCACGGCCGAATGGCGCCGATGCGGCAGCGAATGGATCGGACGCGTGCCGGCGATCTCGCGCAGCACGCCGATCGGCAGCGCGAGCCATTCGTCGGCGACGCGAAACGCCAGCGCCGCCTGGTGCGTATCGTCGTCGCCGTGCGCGCGAGTCGCGTCGAATGCGCTGATCCGCTGCGTGGCGTCGGCCATTTCGGCGACGCCGAGCGGGCGTTCGAGCAGTTTCGCCGCGTGATACGCGTAGACCGGGCAGTTCAGGCAGCGCAGGCAGTCGGCCAGCCGCTCGCACGAGCGGTCGCCGTGCGTGCCGATCCGGTTCCAGCAATCGTCGACGCCGATCGTCGTATCGTCAGTGGCAACGGTGTCGCGGTTCATTCTTTCCTCGGTCATCCCGATGTCGGCTCCCAACCCGTATTCTCATTATCCGGCGGAGCGCCGCGCGCGCTCGAGCAGCCATTGCGCGCCGGCACCATCGCCGCCGACGTCGAGCAAGGTCGCGAGATGCGTCAGCGCTTCATGGTGCGTCGGCCGCAGATACAGCGCCTTCCGGTAGAAATCGCCCGCTTCCGCGACTCGCCCGCGCGCATCCGCGATCAGCCCGTTCAGGTAGAACGCGTCCGCGTGCGGCCCGGCGTGCGCGGAGAACTGCGCGAGCACGCGCTCGGCCTCGTCGAATGCGCCCGCGTTGGCCAGCGCCTGCGCTTCCTCGAGCGTGGGCGCGGCGCTGTCGGCGACCGGCGTCGCGGGCGTGTCGGCCACGTTGGGCACATTGGCCGCATGGGTCGGTAAGTCAACGTGCAAGCCGGCCCGCGGCTCGAACGCCATCGGACGCTCGGCCGGTGCGAACACGGCACGCGACGGCGCGGCATCGATCCATGTCGACGGGACGACAGCCAGCAGCGGGCGCGTCACAGCCGGCGGCGCCACAGCGAAGCGCTCGGCGCGCCGGTACGGCGCAACCGCGGGCACCGGTGCCGGATGGCGGGCCGCGTCCCCGTCCGCCGCGGCGCCGCCGCGGACGCGATGAAACGCGAACGCCAGCGGCACGCGTGCCGAGCGCATCCCGTGCCGCATCGCGACGCCGGTTTCGGCCGGCCCGACGAACAACATCCCGTCGTCGGCGAGCGCGCTTTCGAGCGAACCGATCACGCGGTCCTGCGCATCGCGATCGAAATAGATCAGCACGTTGCGGCAGAACACGAAATCGTAGCGGATGCCCGTATCGATGCCCGGTTCGACCAGGTTCGCCTGGCGAAACTGCACGCGCGCGCGTACGCGCTCGTCGAGCAGCCAGCCGTCGGCGGCCGGCGTGAAGTAGCGGCCGCGGAACTCGGTCGCCGTGCCGCGAAACGCATTGCGTCCGTAGCAGCCGAGCCGCGCCTGTTCGATCGCGCGCGCGCTCAGGTCGATCGCGTCGATCGTGAAGCTGGCCGGGTCGAGCCCGGCGTCGAGCAACGCCATCGCCGCCGAATACGGCTCCTCGCCGGTCGAGCACGGCGCGCTCAGCACGCGGATCACGCGCCCGGGCATCGCGGCAAGCCGCTCGGCCGCGAGCCGCGCGAGCGTCGCGAACGCCTCGCGATCGCGGAAGAACCACGTCTCCGGCACGACGAACAGTTCGATCAGCGCGCGCCGTTCGTCGGCCGACGCGTTGAGCTGCTGCCAGTAGGCGTCGAGCGCTTCCGGCGTGACGGGCGGCCGCGCCGCCGACGACAGCCGCTCGCCGTCGCCCTGCAGCGCCTGCACGCGCTCCGTCAGTGCACGGCTCAGGAAATCGTTGCCGAGCGAATCGGGGTCGATGCCGGTCTCGCGCAGCAGCCAGCCGCGAAATCGCGAATCGGACGCTTTCATGCGGACTCCCCTCCGTGGCCCGGCAGGCCGTCGAACAGATACAGGCGCGCAACGTCGTCGATCAGGTCCGACACCGAGACCTGCTGCACGATCCCGTCGGGCGTGTTCGCGACGCGCCCGAGCCAGCGCGTGCGCGCGGTCGACACGCCGCTGGCGCGAAACGCCGCGCGGTCGATCCGCAGCGTCTGCGTCGCGCGCTCGACGATCAGGCCGATCACGCGCTCGCGGTCGAGCTGCCCGACGCGATAGCGAACCATCACCAGCCGCGTCGAACGCAGCGCATGCGCGCGCCGTTCGAGCGCGAGCATCGGCACGTCGATCACGGGCACCGGCTGGCCGCCGCGCATCAGCAGCCCGGCAATCCATGCGGGCGCGCCGGGCACGGCCTTGGTGGTCGCGAGCGGCAACACCTCGTCGATGTCGGCCGCGTCGAGCGCATAGCGCTCGCCGTCGAGCTCGAACATCAGGAACAGCGCGTGCGCGCAGCCTTGCGACTCGGCGCGCGTCACGCGTCGACCTTGAAGCGCGACACGCTGGTGCGCAACTGGTTCGCGACGAGCGTCAGGTCGTCGATCGCCTGCGACGACTGGCGCAGCGATTCGGCCGTCTGCTGCGCAGCTTCCGACAGCTGCGACAGCGCCTGCGTGATCTGCTCGGCACCGTTCGCCTGCGTCTGCATCCCTTCGTTGACCATCTGGAAGCGCGGCGCGAGCGTCTGCACCTCGGCGATGATCTGCGACAGCTGCCCGCCGACCTGCTGCACGTCGAGCATCCCGCGGCGCACTTCCTCGGAGAACTTGTCCATCCCCATCACGCCCGCCGACACGGCCGACTGGATCTCCTTCACCGTCTGCTCGATGTCGTAGGTGGCCACGGCCGTCTGGTCGGCGAGGCGGCGGATCTCGGTCGCGACGACCGCGAAGCCGCGGCCGTACTCGCCGGCCTTCTCGGCTTCGATCGCCGCGTTCAGCGACAGCAGGTTGGTCTGGTCGGCCACCTTGGTGATCGTCGCGACGACCTGGTTGATGTTCAGCGCCTTCTCGTTGAGGATGGCGAGCTTCGCATTCACCGAACCCGCCGCATCCATCACGCTGCGCATGGTCTCGCCCATCCGCGTGAGGCCGCTCTGGCTCACGCCCGCGAGCGTCGCCGACTGCTCGGCCACGCCGGCCACCTCGTTCATCGTGCGCAGCAGGTCGCGCGACGTCGCGAAGATCTCGCGCGACGTTGCACCGATCTCGGTCGTCGTCGCCGCGGTTTCGTTCGCGGTCGCCTGCTGCTCGCGCGACGTCGCCGCGATCTCGGCGACCGACGTCGTCACCTGCAGCGACGACTGCTGCGCGCGTGCGACCAGTTCGGTCAGCTCGTCGGCCATCCGGTTGAAGCCCGTCTCGAGCGTGCCGAATTCATCGCGGCGGCGCAGGTCGAGGCGATGGGTCAGGTTGCCGGTGCGCATCACGTCGTGCACCTCGACGAGCCGCGTCATCGGCACGGTGACCGCGCGGAACAGCCCGTAGCCGAGCGCGAGCGCGGACAGCAGCACGATGCCCAGCGCGGTAGCGAGCACGATCTCGGTGTCCTGCACTGACTCGCGGATCAGCTTCGCGGACTGGTCGGCGAACTTGCGGTTCTCCTGCACCAGCGTATTCGCGTTGCGCACGACCTCGGCCCACGCCGGCTGCACCTTCGCGTACGCGGAGACGGACTCTTCGTGCGATACGCGGTGCTTTTGCACGGCGTCGTTCAGGAGCGGCAGGTAGCGATCGAACGACGCGCGGAACGCCGCAAAGCGCTGACGATCGTCATCGCGGAACGTCGTGTTCTGGTAGTCGACCGACAACGACTCGACCTCCTTGAGCGCCTCGCCGATCCTCGCGAAATCGCGCTGCACGAGTTCGGGATCGGTATCGACGAACGTCGCCTGCTGCAGCATCGCGAACGATTCGTTGACCGTCCCGCGCAGCGACGCCGCGAGATAGACGCCCGGCAGCGAGTCGCGCTCGATGCTGACGGCTTCGGTGTTGATCGCGCGCAGGCGCTCGTAGGACACGCCGGCCGTCACCAGCATCAGCACGAACAGCACGCCGAAGCTGAGCAGGATACGGTTGCCGAGCGTCAGCCGGGCGGCGCCGATCGTCGGGTGCAGGCTTTCATTGGTCGCGCGGGGCGTCACGGTGGCCATGTTCGTTATGGGCTTTCTAAAATCAGCGTTGAAAAAAACCGCGCCCGCCCGCGCGCCGGACGGCGCGCCACGAGCGCATCGGGGTCTGCGGGCAGCGCGGCACCGGCGGGCCGCGTCGCGAAATCATCGCTCCGCTTGCGCCGGCAGCCGAAGCGCGACCATGAAGCCGCGCGCCGTATTGCGCATCAGGATCTGGCCGCGATGCCGCGCGGCCGTCGCGCGGACGAACGCAAGCCCGAGGCCGAAGCCGCTGCGTGCCGCGCCATGCGCGGATTCGAGCCGCACGAACGACTCGGTCGCGGCCGTGCGCTGGTCGGACGCGATGCCGGCGCCGGCGTCCTCGACGCCGATCAGCCAGGCACCGTCGTCGTCGCTCAGCATGCAACGCACGTCCGTGCCGGCCGGGCCGTACTTCAGCGCGTTGTCGATCAGGTTCGCGACCGCGCGCGTGAGCATCATGCGATCGCCCATCGTCACGCACTCGGTGTCGGGCACGTGGGCGACGACCCGGCTGCCGAATCCGGCCGCCTTCTCCCACAGCTGGTCGACGGCGTCGAGCACGATCTCGTTGAGACTCAGGACCTCGTGCGCGCGGCGTTCCGACTGCGCGCGGGTCAGGTGGATGAAGCCGTCGGCGAGCGCGAGCGCGCGCCGGGCGTGGGCGGCAATGCGCTCCATGATCGCCGGCATGTCGCCGTGCTCGGTCCGGTAGACCTCGAGCAACGCGAGGATCGACGTCTGCGGCGAGCGCATGTCGTGCGACAGGAAGTCCAGCGCTTCGTCGCGCTGCCGCGACATCAGGTACGAATTCGAGTGATAGCGGATGCGCGCGGTCAGCTCCATCGCGTCCGGGAGCTTCACGAGATAGTCGTTCGCGCCGGCGATGAACGCCTCGCGCTTGACGATCGGCTCCTCCTTCGCCGACAGCACGATGATCGGCACGCGTGCGGTGGCGGCGTCCGCGCGCCACGCGCGAACGAGGTCGAGGCCGTCGATGTCCGGCATCACGAGATCCTGCAGGATGACCGTCGGCTTCACGTCGCGCGCGACCGCCATCGCCCGGTGTGCGTCGGTGCACACATGCAGGTCGATATCGTGCTCGCCGCGCAGCGCGCGACGGATCACCTCGCCGACGAACGGCTGATCGTCGACGAGCAGAACCGATAGCCCAGATTCGAGACAATCCGGCGCGTTTTCACCGCTCGATTCTTTCATAAATACCGTTTCAAACGCCAAATCTCCAATTGATTCTTTCATAGGAGTTGTTTATCCGACTTGGACGCCATCTTGATTTAGCGGCCGAGCAATCCGCCTGTAGTTGCTGACCTGGCCTGTCAGCATTGCCTCACGGGGATCCGAACGCCGATTTTCCCCCGACGACGGTCGCATTACCTCCGTGTGCTTTCTCTCAATAAAGATAACCGGCTGATTCTAAATGAAATTAGAACACAGCATCTATCTCATTCCGGTTTAGTTTTGCCAAATATGGTGAAAGAGCGGGATTCAGTTAAATCAGATCATTTCCGGACGCGAAAGACGATAACGTTTGCGAAGCCGGCGCCACGAGGTTTGCATGCGCTGCAAGACCCTTGCGTCGAACGTATCGGGGCCGGATTCCGATGCGACGGAATCGGAGAGATGGAAGGGAAAGTCGCGCGCCGCGACGCGATCGGCCGCGGAGCGAACGCATGGGGCGCCGCCGGTCGAACCCGGTTGGCGCAGCAAGGCGGCCGTGCGTTCGCGGCCCGCCCGCGTGACGGGTTACCCGCGCGCGTGCTGCGCGGACACTTCCTGCAGGTCGAGATCGCGCTCGACCATGTGCAGCATCTCGTCGTGAATGCGGCCCGATCGGTGCAGGCTCAGCAGCTCCGCGCGCCCGGCCTTGATCGCGGCCAGCACGACGTCGTAGTGCGCGATGCGGACCTCCGCCGGATATTCAGGCTCGTTCTTCGCCCGCTCGGTCAGTTCCGCACGATACGTGTATTGCTCCAGCAGGCGCGGGTGAATCACCTTGCCGCTGTCGTCGCGCACCAGCGGCTGGATCGCCGCGAGTTGTGCCGCCTCGATATGCGCCCACGTCTGCGGCTCGGTCAGATGATGCGCGGCGCGCTCTTCGCGTTGCGTCAGGCGCAGCAGCCGGATCAGCGGCCCGATGGTCGTGCCCTGCAGCAGCACGGTGACGAGGATCACCGCGAACGACGCGACCAGGATCACGTCGCGGCCCGGCATCGCCTCCGGCAGCGACAGCGCGATCGCCAGCGTCACGACCCCGCGCATGCCGGCCCAGCTCATGACCGTCGCGGCCTTCCAGTCGGGCGCGCCGCCGCGCCGCACGATGCCGCGTACCGGCCACTTCAGCACTTCGACGGCATAGACCCACACGAAGCGCGACACGATCACGGCCGCCAGCACCGCGAGCACGGCCGGCATCATCGTGCCGAGCACCTGCTCGAAACCGCCGAGCCGGTGGATCGCGCCGCGCAGCGACAGCCCGATCAGCACGAACACCATCGCCTCGAGCAGGAACACGATGACCTGCCAGAACGCGGTACCGCGCGTGCGCACGGCCGCCGAGAACACTTCGTGCTGGTGCCAGCCGATGATCATGCCGGCCGTGACCGTCGCGATCACCCCCGACACCTCGACCATTTCGCCGGCGATGTATGCGATCCAGCCGGCGATCACCGCGACGGTGATCACCAGATAGTCGTCGTCGGGCAGCTTCAGGAACCACACGACGAGCTTGCCGACCAGGAAGCCGACCACGACGCCGCCGAGCCCGAGTTCCGCGAAGCGCACGACCGCGTGCTCGAAGCTGAACGCGCCCGTCAGCGCGGCGGCGACCGCGAAGCGGAACAGCACCAGGCCCGCCGCGTCGTTCAGCAGGCTCTCTCCTTCGAGCAGCACCATCAGGCGGCGCGGCAGCGCGACGCGTTCGAGCACCGCCTTCGCGGCCACCGCATCGGGCGGCGACACGATCGCGCCGAGCGCGAAGCACGCGGCCCACGGCAGCGACGGCACGACCCAGTGCACGGCGAAGCCGACCGCGAATGTCGTGAACACCACGGCGCCGATCGCGAGCAGCAGGATGCCACCCACGTTGTGCTTGAACTCCTCCCACACCGTGAAATACGCGCCGTCCATCAGCAGCGGCGGCAGGAACACGAGCAGCACGAGTTCCGGATCGAGGTTGATCGGCGGCAGGCCGGGAATGAACGCGATGCCGATACCGCCGATCAGCAGCGCGGCCGCAGGCGGCAACCGCAACCGCTTGGCAATGCATTCGAGCGCGACGATAGCGAGGAATGACAACAGAACCAGCTTGAATGCCGAGACGGGGGACATGAATCGACCTCGTGAGGAATGAATGCGCACGCCAGCCGGTGTCGTACCCCGATTGGTCATTTCGCGCGATTACATCACGATGCGATGCGTGCAGTCGAGCGCGTTCGGCAGGCGCGACACGCGGTGCCCCCACGATGGCGCACGACCGGAGTCACCGCACCCGTTTGTATGCGCCGAAACGAAAACGGCACGCGGGCCGGCGCGATTGCCCGCCCGCGTGCCGTCATGCCGCCTGCCCTCGTGCTAGCGGCGCCGCACGACCATCAGCCGCGGCTCGGTCATGTCCTCGATCGCGTAGCGGATCCCTTCGCGGCCGAGCCCCGAATCCTTCACGCCGCCATATGGCATGTTGTCGACGCGGAACGACGGCACATCGTTGATCACGACGCCGCCCACCTCCAGCTCGTCCCATGCGCGCTGCGCATGCGCGAGCGAATCGGTGAACACGCCGGCCTGCAGCCCGAAGTCGCTGTCGTTGACGCGCGCGAGCGCATCGTCGAAGCGCTCGAACTTCTCGAGGATCGCGACCGGACCGAATGCCTCCTTGCGGTACAGATCCTGTTCGCGACCGACGTCTTCCAGCAGCGTCGCCTCGAACATCGCGCCGTCGACCTTCCCGCCCGCGACGATCTTCGCGCCCGCCGCGACGGCCGCATCCATCCAGCCCGACAGCCGGCGTGATTCGGATTCGGAGATCATCGGGCCGACGAACGTCGACGGATCCTTCGGATCGCCCATCTTCAGCGAACGTGTCTTCGCGACCAGCTTGTCGCGCAGCGCGTCGTACAGGTCGGCATGCACGAGGATCCGCTGCACGCCGATGCAGCTCTGGCCCGACTGGTAATACGCACCGAACGCAAGGCGATCGACCACGTAATCGAGCTGATCACGCTGATCCGCGTCGACGATCGCCGCCGCGTTGCCGCCGAGTTCGAGCACGACTTTCTTCTTGCCGGCCTTCTCCTTCAGTGCCCAGCCCACGGCCGGCGAGCCCGTGAACGACAGCAGCTTGAAGCGCTCGTCGGTCGTGAACAGGTCGGCGCCGTCGCGATGCGCGGGCAGCACCGAGAACGCACCCTTCGGCAGGTCGGTTTCCGCGAGCACCTCGCCGATGATCAGCGCGCCGATCGGCGTGCGGCTCGCGGGCTTCAGCACGAATGGACAGCCTGCGGCCAGCGCGGGCGCGACCTTGTGCGCGGCGAGGTTCAGCGGGAAGTTGAACGGCGAGATGAACGAGCACGGGCCGATCGGCACGCGCCGCGTATAGCCGGTATAGCCTTGTGCGCGCGCCGAGATCTCGAGGTTGATCACTTCGCCGTCGATGCGCACCGACTCCTCTGACGCGACGCGGAACGTATCGATCAGCCGCGTCACTTCGCCCTTCGAATCGTTGATCGGCTTGCCGGCCTCGATGCACAGCGCCTCGGCCAGCTCGTCGAAGCGCTCGCGAAAGCGCGCGACGCAGTGGTCGAGCACCGCCTGCCGCTTGTAGGCCGGCAACTCGCGCATCGGCTTCGCGGCGTCGACGGCCGCGCCGATGGCCGCATCGATCGCCTTCGCGTCCGCCAGCGCGACGCGCGTCGCGACCTTGCCGCTGAACTTGTCGGTCACTTCCAGATCGGTGTTCGCGTAGACGGCCTCGTTGGCCAGATAGTACGGATAGGTATCCTTCAGCATGGAATGCTCCTTCCGGTGAACGGCGGATTCAGAGTTGCGCCGACAGGCGCTTGATTTCCCGGTTGAGCACGCGCTCGTTGTCCGAATAGTCGATCGGCACGTCGATCACGTGCACGCCCGGCGTCGCGAAGCAGTCGCGCAGCAGCGGCTCGAGATCGTCGGCCGCTTCGACGCGATGCCCGTGCGCGCCATAGCTCCGCGCATACGACACGAAATCGGGATTCTTCAGCGTCATCGCGAAATCGGGGAAGTTCATGTTTTCCTGCTTCCAGCGGATCATCCCGAACGCATCGTCGCGCAGGATCATCACGACGATGTCGAGCTTCAGCCGCACCGCCGTTTCGAGCTCCTGCGAATTCATCATGAAGCCGCCGTCGCCGCAGACGGCGATCACCTTGCGCTGCGGATGCACGATCTTCGTCGCGATCGCCGACGGCAGGCCCGCGCCCATCGACGCGAGCGCGTTGTCGAGCAGCAGCGAGTTCGGTTCGTGGGCACGCCAGTAGCGCGCGAACCAGATCTTGTACATCCCGTTGTCGAGACAGACGATCCCGTCGACCGGCAGCGCGTTGTACAGTTCGTTGACGATCCGCACCGGATACATCGGGAAGCGCGGGTCGTGCTGGCCCTTCTCCAGGTGCGCGTCGAAATGCGACTTGATCATCGCGAAGCGCTCGAAATCCCAGTGCGCCTGGGGCGTCACCGCCTCCTTCATCTGCCATACCGCGTTCGCGATGTCGCCAACCACCTCGATCTGCGGGAAGTAGACGGGATCGACCTGCGCGCCGAGGAAGTTCACGTGGATCACGGTCTTGTCGTCCGTGCGCATGAAGAACGGCGGCTTCTCGATCACGTCGTGCCCGACGTTGATGATGCAGTCCGCATGCTCGATCGCGCGGTGCACGAAGTCGCCGTCGGACAGCGTCGCGTTGCCGAGCCACAGCGGATGCGTTTCGTCGATCACGCCCTTGCCCATCTGCGTCGTGAAGAACGGGATGCCCGTCTTGTCGACGAATTCGAGCAGCATCTTGCAGGTCGTCTTGCGGTTGCCGCCCGCACCGATCATCAACAGCGGATGACGCGCGGCCTGGATCGCGTCGATCGCATGCGCGACCGCCTTCTCCTCGGCCACCGGCCGCCGGCTGTAGCTGCGTGGAATCGGCTTGCCGTCGCCCTCCTCGTGCGCGATGTCCTCCGGGAGTTCGAGGTGCGCGGCGCCCGGACGCTCCTCCTCCGCGCGGCGGAATGCCTCGCGCACCGCCGACGGAATGTTGCCGATCGACACGATCTGCCGCGTGAACTTCGTGAGCGGCTGCATCATGTCGACGACGTCGACGATCTGGAAGTGGCCCTGCTTGCTGGACTTGATCGGCTTCTGCCCGGTGATCATCAGCATCGGCATGCCGCCGAGCTGCGCATACGCGGCGGCCGTCACGAAGTTGGTCGCGCCCGGCCCGAGCGTCGCGAGGCACACGCCGGTGCGGCCCGTCAGGCGGCCGTAGGTGGCGGCCATGAACCCGGCCGCCTGCTCGTGCCGGGTCAGCACGAGCTTGATCTTCGATCGCCGCAGCGATTCGAGCAGATCGAGGTTTTCCTCGCCGGGAATGCCGAACACGTACTCGACGCCTTCGGCTTCCAGCGCCTTCACGAACAGATCCGATGCTTTCATGGGGGACTCTCGGTTGATGCCGCCTGCCCGGCTTACGGGCGCGCGGCGTTCAGAACGCGCGCCGGCCTACGGCACGCGGACGCTTACCTACTGGACACTGACCACGGTGCTGCCCGCCGTGCGATGCAATGTGTGCAACGCGCGGCGGCGCCTCCCTATGCAGGAGGACAAACGGATCCGCCCGCGCGCGGCAAGCACGCGCGGGCGGCAAGGACGTTTTTGATTGTAGACGGATTCGTGGATTTCCGACGCCGGTCGGCAGTCACCCCGCGCGGGTCGGCCGAACGGCTATCGGCGCGGCAAACGATGGGAACGGCCCTATAGTCAGGTCAATGCAATCATCCGACGTGCTTTGGCCAAACCCTCACCGTCCGCTCGCCGGTCGAGCACGTCAGTGGCCGGAGTCATTTCATCCTCATTGACGTATTACGTTAAACGTAATACTGTTGCGCGACTTGCGATCCCCGCCCGGCAATCGACTTGAAGCGTTGCATCGCGATCGGGAAGGTCAGTACAGCATCCGTATCAACGAGCTATGGCGAATCTGCTTCGAATGGTGCGCTGATGGCCCCGCCAATGTCGAGATCGTCGACTATCACTGACTGGAGATTCGCATGTTCAAGAATGGAATGCGTCCGATCCATCCGGGTGAAATCCTTCGGGAAGAATTCCTCGTTCCGCTGGAAATGAGTGTCAACGCGCTGGCACTCGCGTTGAACGTGCCGGCTACGCGCCTGCACGAAATCGTCAAGGAACGGCGCGGGATCACGGCCGATACGGCTTACCGGCTCGCGCGCTACTTCGATACGTCACCGGAGTTCTGGCTGAATCTGCAAGCCACGTACGATCTCAAGACCCTGCCGACGCGCGGCGAGATCGACCGGAAGGTCGAACCGCGCGACTCGCACACCTAGACCACCCTGCCCTGCCGCGAGATCCCGCGGCCGCTTCGGTCTTGCCACGCCGACCGTCGAATGACCGGTACAAGCCGGACTCGGATCACGCCCGCATCAATACAGCCACCCCGCCGCCCAGCGCGGCACCAGCGACACCAGATACAGCCCGAGCCCGATCAGCCCGCCGACCAGTGTGCCGTTGATGCGGATGTACTGCAGGTCCTTGCCGATGTTCAGCTCGATCTGCCGCGACATCTCGCGCGCATCCCAGTTGCGCACCGTATCGCGGATGTGGCGCATCAGGAAGTCCGCGAAATCCGGCGCCATCTCGTGCACGGCCTTCTCGATGTGCTCGTTCAGCGACGCACGCAGCGCGGGGCTCTCGGCAAGCCGCGCGCCGAGCCAGCCGCCCAGCGTCGCGGCCTGCCGGTGCAGCGCCGAATCGGGCCGCGCGAGATCGGCCTTCAGCCAGGTGCGCAACTGGTCCCACAGATCGCGCACATAGTCGTTGAACGCGTCGCCGTCGCGGATGTAGCGCTTGATCTCGTCGCCCTTCGCGATGAATGCCGGATCGTGCTTCAGCCGCTCGGTCAGCCGCACGACCGTGCGGTCGAAGCGCTGCCGCAACTCGTGTTCGGGATCGGCCGCCACGCCCTCGAGCACGCGGCTCACCGCACTTGCCAGCATGCGCGCGCCGTTCTCGCCGAACCACTGCGTCGGCATGATCTTCTCGACCTTCGGGTATTGCGTCTTCAGCCACTCGACGATGAAGCCCGCGATCACCTCGCGGTTCTCTTCCTTGTCGAGCACGTCGACCACCTGTTCGATCGCGTCGTCGAGCAGCGCCTGGTGGCGGCCGTCCTTCGTCAGCGTGTCGAGGATCGCGCCGGCCGATTGCGACAGGTCGATCCGGTCGATCACCGCGCGAAACGCGTCGTGGACGAACGACTGGATCCGCGCGTCGTCGGTCATGTCGAGCGCGAAGCTCATCAGCTTCGTCACGTAACCGCCGAGCGCGTCGGTGTTCGCGGGCTCGCCGAGCCATGCACCGAGTTTTTGCGCGGGATCGTGCTGGCGGATCTGCGCGGCGAGCGCGTCGGGGCCGAGGAATTTCTCGCGCACGAACACCGCGAGGTTGTCGGCGATCTTGTCCTTGTTCTTCGGGATGATCTCGGTGTGGCGCGACACGAATGGAATCGGCACGCGGCGGAACAGCGCGACGACCGCGAACCAGTCGGCGAGCGCGCCGACCATCGCGGCCTCGGCCACCGCCTTGAAACCGTCGACCCACGGGCCGCGCGGCAGCAGGATCGTCGTGACGAACACCGCGACGGCGGCCAGCAGCAGCCACAGCGCGCGGCGCTTGCTGCGTTTCAGTTCGAGGGCTTTGTCTGGCGTCATGGGCGACCGGTGAAACGGCAATGCCGCTAATATGCACCGATCGCCGGCCCGCGACAAACCCGCGCGCATCGCGCGAGCCGGAATGTCGTCCGGAACGGGTTTCCGTCCACGTTCCAGCTGACCAACGCGAACACGGCCAGGCCGGCCGCGTTCGCGCATTGCCTCAGAGAAACGTTTTCAGGTTCACCGCCGGATCGGCGAGCTTCGCCGGATCGGGCACGGCGCCTGCCGCAATCAGCCGCCGCGATGCACCGATGTCGCGCCCCAGGTTCGCCGCTGCCACCGCGGCGATCTTCCCGTCGTCGCCCAGTCCGAACACCGTGAACGATCCGCTCGCGGGATCGCCGCGCAGGACCGTCGTCCGCTCGCTGCCGAACAGCCCGAGCATCTGCAGGTTGCAGTCGTACTGATCGGACCACAGCCACGGCAGCTCGGCATAGGTGTCGTCCGCACCGAGCAGATTCGCGGCCGCGACGGCCGGCTGGTTTTCCGCGACCTGCCACGACTCGATCCGCACATGGCGCCCGAGCAGCGGATTGAAGTGCATCGTGACCTCGCCCGCCGCGAAGATCGCGCGATCTGCCGTGCGGCAGCCCGCATCGACACGGATCCCGTTGTCGACCTCGAGGCCGGCCGCCTGCGCGAGTTCGACGTTGGGCACGACGCCGATCCCGACCACGACGATATCGACCTGCACGTCGCCGCGATCGGTCTCGACGATCGCGCCGCCGCCCGGTGCGCGGCGAATCGCGCGCGGCAGCGTCGCCATCTGGAAGATCACGCCACGTGCGTCATGCAGTTGCCGCGCATACGCGCCGACGACTTCCGGCAGCGCACGCTGCAGCAAGCGCGCGGCCGGGTCGATCACCGTCACGTCGCACCCGAGCTGGCGTGCCGCGGCCGCCACTTCGAGACCGATGAAGCCGCCGCCGAGCACCGCCACGCGACGCCCCGGCGCGAGTTGCGCGCGCAACGCACGCGCGTCGGCGACGGTGCGCACGTAATGCGGAACCACGCCTTCGTCGACCGGGCCGCCGAACGCACGCACCCGCGACCCCGTCGCGAGCACGAGCCGTGCGTACGGCAATGTCGCACCGTCGTCGAGTCGCACACGCTGCGCGTCGCGCTCGATCGCGTCGACGCGCGTGCCGAGCCGCAACTCGATGCGCTGCGCGTCGTACCACGCGGCATCGCGAATGAACGCGCGCTGCTCGCCGCCGTCGCTCAGCAGCGCGTCCTTCGACAGCGCGGGCCGGTCGTACGGCAGTTCGCGCTCCGCGCCGATCATCACGATGCGTGCATCGGCGTCGCGCGCACGCAGCGCCTCGGCCGTGCGCCGCGCCGCGTGGCCGGCGCCGACGATCACGAACGGGTCAGTCGACATTGACTTCCACCTGCCCGTCGACGATCCGGATCGGATAGGTCCGCACCGGCTCGGTGATCGGCGCGCATTTCGGCGCACCCGTGCGAATGTCGATCAGCCCCTGGTGCAGCGGGCATTCGACGCAGCCGTCCTCCACATAGCCTTCGGACAAGCGTGCGTGACCATGCGAACAGAGGTCGTGCATCGCGAACAGTTCGTCGCCGATCCGGAACACCGCGATCGGCTTCTGGCCGGCGACGCGCGCCGCCGGTTCGTCTTCGGAGAATTCGTCGAATGCGCCCAGCGGATGCCACTGGGCGAGCGTTGCTTCAGTCATGTCGATTCCTTGCTTCGTCAGATCGGGGTCGCAAGCAGCGTCTGCACGCGCGACGTGTCGTAGATCACGCGCTTGGTCTTGTAGCGCAACCCATCGGCCGTGCGCACGACCGTGTCGTAGTACTTGCCGGCCTGGTATACGTTCGATTCGCCGTTGCTGCGCGTCTGCACGACCACGTAGTTGCTCTCGGTATCGATCTCGCCGTCGCGCTCCGCGACGATCGTGAGACCCGACGTCATGTGCCGGTACGTGTGCTCTTCGAAGATGTTCGCGTGCCGCAGCGATACCACGCGGTCGCGCAGCATCCGCTGGTTCGTGCAGTGGACGATCCCGACCGGCAGCCCGAGATCCGCGTTCTCCTTCGGCACGATCTCGTACGTGCAGTCCTCGGTGAACATTTCCGGCCAGTGTTCGAGCCGGTCGTTGTCGAGGTGGCCGATGTAGCGGTTCTGGAGCATGTAAATCTCGAACCACGTCTTCATGTCTTCCGTCAGGTTTTCCATCATTCCGTGCTCCCGCTTCAATAGCCCATCAGCTTCTGGTAGCCGACCCAGAACTTGCGGATCAGGCTTTCGGTGATCACCGTGTCCTGCTGGTCCGGATTGCCGCGTGACATCTCGATCACCGACGTCGCGTCGGCGTCGCGCACCGTGCCGCGCTGCACGAGTTCGGTCGCCTCCGTGTCCTCCATCGAGATATAGCCGGCCGGCCCGACCAGGTTCGCCTGCTTGATGCGCAGCGCGCGCAGCTCGGGCCTGTCGTCCGCATAGCCGAAGAAGTGGAAGATCAGCTCGAAGTTGTCCGGCCCCTTCGGCAGGATCTGGCGCGCGACCAGCGTGTTGTGGATCTGCTGGATCACGAGCTGCGGGAAGATCGGCTGGATATGGTTCGTGCAGTCCTCGTCGTATTCCGACACGAGATCGAGGATCGACTCGTCTTCCAGATGGAAACCCTCGTCGAACGAGCGGATGTTCTGCTGCTTGTACGCGGCCGACGTGTCGTCGCCCGTCTTCGTCACCGTGATGATGCTGTGCAGCCCGTGGTTCGCATCCGGAATCGAGCGCGCCTTCATCCCGACGCGGAAGATGTTGAAGGTCGTATGGAACAGGTGCAGCATGCTCGCGTGATACGGGTCCTTCACGTTCTCCATGTACAGCTTCCAGTTCGACTTCGAATACTGGCGCGTGCAGCCGAGATACTCGATCGGCTTGTGGAAGATCCGGTCGATCCACGGACGCATCTGCTCGCCCAGATAGTCGGGCAGCGGCCCCACTTCATCGCTGAAGGTCGCGAACACGAGCCCGCGATAACTGTCGACGCGCAGCTTGCGCAGCCCGTGCTGCTTCGGGTCGAAGTCGGCCGGCATCCCGGTCATCCCCTTCTGGCCGCGCCGGAACGGCACGCCGAGCAGGTTGCCCTGGTTGTCGAAGCTCCACTGGTGGTAGACGCACGTGTGCGAACTCGCGTTGCCGCGCGACTTGCGGCAGACCTGCGCGCCGCGGTGCGCGCAGCGGTTCACCCATGCGGACAGCGTGCCGTCCTCGGTGCGCGTGACGACGACCGGCGTATCGCCGACGAACGTGCTCTTGAAGTCGCCGGCGTTCGGGATTTCCGCTTCCAGCGCGACGAAGTTCCAGGTCGGCCCGCGGAAGATGCGTTCCTGCTCGCGATCGTAGACCGCGCGCGAACTGAACACCTTGTACGGCACGCGCGAGCCGTCGTCGTGCGGAAAGTGCACATCGGACGCGTCGTCGCGCGCGGCGAATACGACGGGCGATTCTGTCTGCTCCATGTCGGACTCCTTGTGGTTCCGTTACGTTGATTGCATGGAGCCGATTTTTGAAAAGCTAATATTCGGCGTCTATCCGGAAAGTGCGATTGCGGCGGCGCAATATCCACTTTCGGCGGATTTCTGCGCTAGCATGGCGACACACGCGACCGTGCGCACGATCGAGACCCATTCGTCGGATCGAAGCGCGCGTCCATACCAAGGCCGATGCCCATGTCCCCAACGTCGTTCGAGCCGCTTGCGCTGCGCGCGCACCGGCTGTTCGAATCCCGCGATCTCGACGAGACGCGCGAGCGGATCTCGCGCGTGATGCAGCCGCACGCGCTGCTGCCGAGCGGCCGCGTGCAAGGCGCATCGCATATGGATTTCGTCCGGCTCGGCGGGCTCGGGATCGGCACCATCGCGTTCGGCGACGCGATGCGCGTGCAGGTCGACGCCGTCGACGGCTATTACCTGCTGATGTTCTGCCTGTCCGGGCAGGCGGAAGTCCATGCGATGGGGCGCCGGCTCGGCGTCGACGGGCAGACGGGCGTGCTGTGCGCCCCCGGCGAGCGCTTTGACGCGGTGCTGTCCGCCGACTGCGAGCAGTTCGTGCTGCGCATCGACGCGGCGACCGTCGGTTCGCTGACCGGCGACCCGCGCGCGACGCTCGACCCCGTGCTGCACATCAGCGATGCCGCGCTGGCCGCGTGGCGCCAGCAGCTGATGCTCGTCGCCCGCTCGCCCGAACTGCTCGAACGTGCGAATGCCAATCCGCGCGTCGCATCGCAGCTCGAGCATCTGCTGATCGATTTGCTGATCGAGGGCCACCCGCCGTCGGTACCGAGCGCACGCAACGATCCGGCGCCGGGCTTCGTGCGGCGCGCGCAGGAGTTCGTGAACGCGCACTACGCGCAGCCGCTGCAGCTCGCCGATATCGTCCAGGCCGCCAACGTGCCGGAACGGACGCTGCGCGACGCGTTCCTGCAGTTCCGCGGGATGAGCCCGATGCAATACCTGCGGGCGACGCGGCTCGAGCATGCGCGGGAGTTGCTGCGCGGGTCGCTGTCCGAGCGACGGATCGCCGATATCGCGCTCGATTGCGGGTTTACGCACCTCGGGCGGTTCGCGATCGCGTATCGGGAGAAATTCGGCGAATCGCCTTCGGAGACGCTCGACGGGAAGCGGTAGGCGGGGGCTGCCTTTGCCTTGCCGCCTTTGGTCAGCGTGCCGGCCCGCTGCCCGCCCGCGCCAACGGCAAATGCCATCGCATCGCGACGCCCTCTTCGCATTCGGCCAAGTGCGTCGAAATTGACCGTTAGTTGCGATCAATACGCTAACGGCCCCCTTACCCGGCCGGCGCGATCATCTCCCGCGCGATCGCGCAGAACGCGGCTGTCGCGGCGCTTTCGCCGTGCAGCCGGCGGCTCATGATGATCGGCGACGTCGCCGTGGGTTCCGGCAGCCGCCGGTAGACGACGCCCTTCACGCGCACGCCTTCCACGCTTTCCGGCACCAGCGACACGCCCACCTGTGCGGCGACGAGCCCGAGCGCCGTCTGCAGTTCGCGCACCTCGTGCACGGCCGCAGGCACGAGCGCGCCGTCGCGCAGCGCGGACAGCTGCTGGTCCGCGAAACTCGGCCGCGGCGTGCTCGGATAGACGATCAGCGTCTCGTTCGCGATGTCCGCGAGCGTCAGCGGCCGCTCCGGATCCGCGAGCGGGTGCCCGACCGGCAGCGCCGCGATCAGCTTTTCCTCGATCAGCGCCTCGCGCACGAGCTGGTCGTCGTCGAAGCGCAGGCGGCCGAACCCGACGTCGATCCGCCCGCCCTTCAGCGCGCCCAGTTGCTCGAGCGTGAACATTTCGATCAGCGACAGCTCGACGTCCGGGTGCGCCTCACGAAACGCGCGGATCACGTCCGGCAGCGCGCCATAGAGCGTCGACGGCACGAAACCGATCACGATCCGCTCCGACAGCTGCGCGAGCCGCCGTGTCAGCGGGCCGAGTTCGTCGGCCTGTTCGACGACGCGCCTCGCCTGTGCATAGAACACCCGGCCCGCGTCGGTCAGTTTCAGTGGCCGCGCGCCGCGCTCGAACAGCGCCAACCCGACCTCGCCCTCGACCGCCTGGAGCTGGCGGCTCAGCGGCGGCTGCGTCATGTGCAGCCGCTCCGCCGCCCGCGTGATGTTCATTTCTTCCGCGACCGCGATGAAGTACCGGAGCTGGCGCAATTCCATTTCATGCCTCAAAGGTATGGAAGTAGTCGGAAAGAGTGTTGGACAACGCCGGGCGGGAGTTCCTACCATGCGCACCAACAGGAGGAATCGCATGATAGCAACTGCCGCCACCATTGAACGCATCGAGACACTGCTCGTCGACGTTCCGACGATCAGGCCCCACAAACTGTCGGTCGCCACGATGAATTGCCAGACGCTCGTGCTGGTCCGCGTTCGATGCACGGACGGTATCGAAGGCGTCGGCGAGGCGACCACGATCGGCGGTCTCGCGTATGGCGAGGAGAGCCCCGAGAGCATCAAGGTCAACATCGACACCTACTTCGCGCCGCTGCTGCAAGGCATCGACGCGACGCGCCCGGGCGCCGCGATGGCGCGTGCGCGCAAGCTGTTCCAGGGCAACCGGTTCGCGAAGTGCGCGATAGAAACCGCGCTGTTCGACGCACAGGCGCGCCGCCTCGGCGTGCCGCTGTCCGAACTGTTCGGCGGCCGCACGACCGATGCGGTCGACGTCGCGTGGACGCTCGCGAGCGGCGACACGCAGCGCGACATCGCGGAAGCCGAGGCGATGCTCGACGCGCGCCGCCATCGCGCATTCAAGCTGAAGATCGGCTCGAACGCGGTCGATGACGACGTCGCTCACGTGATCGCGATCAAGCGTGCGCTCGGCGAGCGCGGCGACGTGCGCGTCGACGTGAACCAGGCATGGACCGAAACCGATGCGATCCGGGCCGGCGCACGACTCGCGGACGCCGGCGTGAGCCTCGTCGAGCAGCCGATTGCCGCGACCAATCGCGCGGGGCTGAAGCGCCTCACGCAGCTCGCACAGATTCCGATCATGGCCGACGAAGCGCTGCACGGCCCCGTCGATGCGTTCGCGCTCGCGCAGGACCGCGCGGCCGACGTATTCGCGGTGAAGATCGCGCAGTCGGGCGGCCTGCTCGGCGCGGCCAGCGTCGCATCGATCGCATCGGCGGCCGGCATCGATCTGTATGGCGGCACGATGCTCGAGGGCGCGGCCGGCACGATGGCGTCCGCGCAGCTGTTCAGCACGTTCGGCTCGCTGAAATGGGGCACCGAGCTGTTCGGCCCGCTGCTGCTCACCGAGGAAATCCTCGTCGAGCCGTTGCGCTACCAGGATTTCAAGCTGCACCTGCCGGCGACGCCCGGCCTCGGCATCACCTTCGACTGGGCCCGCATCGAACGGATGCGACGCGACGCCCGCTGATCCCGCACGACACGACAACCGAAACCGGAGACACAGATGAACAAGCAAGCCATCGACGCCCTGCTGAAGACCTTCGACGACGCCGCGGAAAAGCCCGGCAACCCGCGCGTGCGCGCGATCGTCAACCGGATCGTGAAGGACATCTGCTACACGATCGAGGACTTCGACGTGCAGCCGAGCGAGTTCTGGACCGCGCTCAACTACCTGAACGAAGCCGGCCGTGAATTCGGGCTGATCGCCGCGGGCCTCGGCCTCGAGCGCTTCCTCGACGTGCGGATGGACGAGGCCGAGGAGAAGGCCGGCTTCCACGGCGGCACGCCGCGCACGATCGAGGGGCCGCTGTATGTCGCGGGCGCACCGGAATCGGTCGGCCATGCGCGTCTCGACGACGGCACCGACCCGGGCCAGACGCTGATCATGCGCGGCCAGGTGCTCGGCCAGGACGGCGCGCCGCTCGCCAATGCGCTCGTCGAGGTGTGGCACGCGAACCATCTCGGCTGCTACTCGTACTTCGACCAGTCGCAACCGGCGTTCAACCTGCGCCGCTCGATCCGCACCGATGCCGAGGGCCGCTACAGCTTCCGCAGCGTGCTGCCGGTCGGCTACAGCGTGCCGCCGGGCAGCAAGACCGAGCAGCTGCTCGACCAGCTCGGCCGCCACGGCCATCGTCCCGCGCACATCCACTTCTTCGTTTCCGCGGACGGATATCGTAAGCTGACGACGCAGATCAACATCGAAGGCGATCCGCACATCTGGGACGACTTCGCATTCGCGACCCGCGAAGGGCTGATCCCGAAGGTCAAGCAGGCCGAGGGCGCGGAAGGCAAGCCGTATGGCGTCGACGGTCAGTTCGCGCTGATCGACTTTGATTTCTCGCTGCTCAAGGACAAGCAGGACGTGCCGGCGAGCGAAGTCGAGCGGGCGCGTGCGCAGGCCTGAGCGGCCGTCCCGTTCGACGAATCGACAACGCAAGGAGTGCAGGATGCTGTTTCATGTGGAAATGACCGTCCGCCTGCCGGCGGACATGGATCCGGTCAAGGCGGCCACGCTGAAGGCCGAAGAGAAGGCGATGTGCCAGCGGCTGATGAACGAAGGCATCTGGCGGCACCTGTGGCGGATCGCGGGGCAGTATGCGAACGTCAGTATCTTCGATGTCGAGAGCGTGCAGCAACTGCATGACCTGTTGAGTCAGCTGCCGTTGTTTCCGTATATGGAGATGGAGGTGCGGGCGCTGTGTCGGCATCCGTCGTCCATTCGCGACGACGATCGGTGATCTCCTCGCGACCCGTGCCGCCGGTTATCCTGCGCATGGGTCGCCACTTCCCCGCAATTTCCCCCGCGGTTTTCGCGAGAAGCTGACGTGGCCGCACTCACTTGGGGATGTCTCCGGTCATCTGAAGTCCACTCGACATCAATCCAATACGTAGCGGCTTATCCGGATCAAGCTTTTTTTTCTCGATGATCCGCCTCCAATCTTCGGCGGCGCCGGGGACACGGTACAACGCGACGATCGCCACATACTCCGTCCCTCGTTGCATCGGTTGAGACAAGCTCGACGACGCCCCGGGGCTCACAACAGTCGACATAGCCGCTTGCAGATCCCGGGCCAGCACGGTCCGATCGTTCTTCAACAGATCGTCATACGACGCCGCATCGAACATCTTGCGATCCTTCAACTGGTAGACGCGAACGGCAACCGACGTCGGTCGTCCCGCGTCGTCCGGATTCAGCGCCGCGCGTGCAGTCAGGTCGACATCGAGCACCTTCACCTGCTTGAAAAACACCGCTCGATAGGCATTCGACGACGCATCCGACACGGATTGCCAGGCACCACAGCCCGACAGCAGCAATACGGCGGCAGCAGTAGCCGCACTCATTCGATAGAACATGAAGACTCCGGAATCAGATCGTGCGCGGCACGAGATGCGGGTTGGGTTGCGGCACGGGAAACGCCTCATAGATGCCCAGCGCGATGTTGATCAGACGATCGTCGGCTGACGGCAACACCGTCGTCCAGCCGAGCCGCGGCACCGGGTCGACTCGTACGATCCCGACGACAGGACGCGGAACGAACCGCGACGACACTTCCATCCGCAAATGCACGTCGGCCTTGATGCCGACATACAGCTGGATGAATGCCATCACCTCTCGATGCAGCCATGCGCCCGGCAACAAATCTTGAGCCTGCCGCGCATCGGTCGGTCGCAATGTCAAACGCACCGCCCGGCTGCGATAGGCGAGACGCCTGCCGAGCACGTAACCGCCACCGAGCCCGGTGCACTTCGCATCCGAGAGCACGCCCGCATCCGGCTTCGCCGACGTCAACGGCGTCGGTCGCCCGGTACTCGTCGTTACCGACCAGAACTCGTCGACGCGAACATCGGCCCCAGGCGCGGCAAGCGCCACTACACCGGCCAGCCCTTCCGACGTGCGCGTGCGCTGAATCAACAACCCCAATAGCGCAAGCATTCGCGAATTCGGCAGCCCCGCCCGCAGGGGCTTGTCGCCCCATCCGAATCCCGCCAGACACAGCAGGCTCTGCGAATAATCGTCGACACCGCCGGCCCGGAAACGCTCCGGATAGCGATACTTCTTCCATGCGCGATACAGCAGCGTCGCCGCGCGGTGATTGAACGGATCGAGAAAGGCCTCGACCGCTTCATGCCCCTTCTCCCGCAACACGATCTCGTCGATCATGTGCGATGGCATGGCCGCATCGACGCCGTAGAGCCCCATGAAGGTCGTGCGTACGGTCGGCGGCGCATGGAAGTGCTCGTCGTCGAATTCGACAGCGGCCACCTCACCGGCGGGAAACCCCAACCGCGGACGCGGCCGAAACCGCACCGGCTCATCCTCCGGCGTATCGCGCGTGCCGAACCCGGGACGTTCAGGCATGCACGCCTCCAGAAGACGACAGAACTGCATGAAAGTCATCTTCGGCGCCCGCTCGAACAGCGTCGCGGCAAACGCCGTCGGTCCCTTGGACGCAGCGACTTCACCGCTCGCCCTATCGATTGAGGGTGTCATAGCGGCGCTCGCTGAGCCTTGCTGCGCGGCCATTCCGTTCGCGACCGCGACGGCAGGCTGACGATCGCCAACTTCGTGAACAGATTGATTTCCGCATACGCGCCGAAGAACCGGTGCAGCAACTCGCCGAACAGCATCACGTCGCCTGCGCCAGAGAACGCATGCGCATCGAGCGTGACCTCGATCAGCACACCACGCTCGACCGCCCCGCCCGACACCTCCTCGATCATGTCCTGCGACACATGCAGGATGCCGGCCAGCCGCCGCCGATTCAGTTCCTCGTTCGTCCAGTCGTACAGCGCCAAAGCGCCACGCAATACCTCCGCGTTCATCATCGACAGGAAATTCGGTGCGAGATGCGACAGCACACGCCACTGGAAACGATCTTCCGTCGGGGGATACGGGCTGCCCGACCTCACGAACATCTACAAGGCATTGCCCGCGTCGGCGCATTTGCTCAAGCAGCAGATGGAAGCCACGCTGCTGAAATACGAGCCACGCATCCGTTCGATCGACGTCGGGATCGTCGACAACCGCGATCCCGGCATCCTGGTCAGCTTCGAGATGACCTGCCATCTGAAGAACGCCGGGCTCGTGCGCTTTGGCACCTACTTTGAACCGCCGGGCCGCCTGCGCGTCGAACGGCGCATCGACCGGTCGTGATCGCACACCCTCACTGCCCGTGCGCCAGATGCGCCGCAAACCCCACCTGCTCCGGCGCGATCCCCGCCTTCAGCGTCAGCGCCGGAATCTCGTAGTCTCCCGCATTCTGCCGCCGGAACGGGATCGGCTGCGCAGTCCACAGTTCGTCGAGACGCTTGCCGAGCGCCGCACGCGTTTCGTCGAAGCGCACGTCGTTCATCCGCCCCGTCCGGTAGATCACGAACGGCGGCAGCACGTCGAACCCCGGGTAATACAGGATCCCGTGCTGGATCGGGAATAGCACGTCGTCGATCGGCCCGTTGATGCCGCGCGCGCTGTAGTGCGACTCCCATCCGCCGGTCGTGACGATCACCATCGCGCGCTTGCCCGCGAGCGAGCCTTCGCCGTAACGGTCGCCCCAATGCCGGTCGGAATGCTCGCCGACGCCGTACGCGAAGCCGTACGCATACACACGCTCGACCCAGCCCTTCATGATCGCCGGCATCGAGAACCACCACAGCGGAAACTGCAGGATCACCGCGTCGGCCCACTTCAGCTTGGCCTGTTCGCGCGCGATGTCGTCGCGCTGCGTGCCCGTCTCGAACGCACGCTTCGAATCGAGCGCGGGATCGAAGCGCGCGTCGGGCGCACGGTCGATCACGTCATGTGCATCGAATGCGGCCTTCCAGTTCATCGCATATAGATCGGTCACCTGCACGGCATGGCCTGACGCTTCGAGATGCTCGACCGCGAAGTCCCGCAGCGCACCGTTCAGCGAGCGCGGCTCGGGATGGGCATAGACGATCAGCACGTTCATGTTGATTGCTCCGTTGATTGAATGACTGCAGGATGCCGTCGCCGAAGGTATATTGGAAATGAATTACTGATATTACAGGTATAGCCATGAACAATCTCAGACGGCTGGATCTGAACCTGCTGGTCACGCTCGACGTGCTGCTCGCCGAGCACAACGTCACGCGGGCGGCTGAAAAACTGAACATGTCGCAGCCGTCGGTCAGCGTGCAGCTGCAGAAACTGCGCGACCTGTTCGGCGATCCGCTGCTGCTGCCGGGGCCGCGCGGGATGCGGCCGACGGCGCGCGCGGAAACGCTGCGCGAGCCGCTGCGGGACGCGCTGGAGGCAGTCGAGCGCGCGGTGCTGACGGCCACGCCGTTCGATCCGGCAACCGCGACGAATACCTGGCGCGTGGCCGCGACCGACTACGGCGAATCGACGATCGTCCTGCCCGCACTGAACACGCTGCGTTCGGCCGCCCCCGCCACGCGGCTTGCCGTCGTCGAGCTCGTGCCGCCGCGCATCGAGCAGGACGCGGAGCGCAACGGTATCGACCTGGCCTTCCACACGACCGAAGGTTCGCCGGAAGGAATGCGGCGCCTGCCGCTGTTCGTCGAGCGATACGTGCTCGTCGGCCGCGCCGGTCATCCGAAACTGAAGCGGCGCCCGACGCTCGCGCAGTTCGGCGCGCTGGAACACGTGATCGTGTCGCCCGACGGCGGCGGCTTCTTCGGCGTGACGGACGACGCGCTCGCGAAAGCGGGTGCCGCGCGGCGTGTCGTGCTGTCCGTTCCGCATTTCCTGTTCGTGATGTCGGCCGTCGCCAGCACGGACCTCGTCGCGATGCTGCCCGAGCGGCTGGTGCACGGTACCCCCGCGTTGCGCGTGGTCGACACGCCGGTCGAGGTCCCCGGCTACGAAATGTCGATGCTGTGGCACGAACGCGTGCATCGCGACCCGGCGCATCGGTGGTTGCGTGAGACGATCGCCGCGTCGGTGTGAGTCGCTCGCGGAAACGGCACGGTTGCATGCGTCTGCCGCCATCGCTCCGCCCCTCGAACCCGGGTCGACGAACACATCTGCATTCAGGACTTGAAACCGCCTCGAACACTGTATATATTTACAGTGCTTTTGCACCATTTGACCCGAATTCCGTCACCCATGACGGACGGACTTTTGTGAGGCGACCATGTTCCAGTCATCCGCATTCGATCCCGAGCAACCCGGCTTCAACCCCGTCCACTTCGAGCGTGCCGCGCAGCGGGCGGTCGTCGACCTGCAGCGTGTCGTCGGCGGCCCTGCCCAACGCGCGCTCGGCCTGCGACGCCGCACCCATCCGGCCGCGGTGCGCACGATGAGCTGGGAGGCGCTGCTGAACGTCGAGGAACTCGCGTTCTCGAATACCGGTTTCCTGAGCCGCAACGATCCGACGGTCGTCGACGCGTTCATCCGCCTGCGCGACAGCCGGCTGGTCGCCGCGGACGTCGAGGAGCTGGTCGACTGGCGTCGCGACGACGACGACCTGCCGGCCGTCTACCTGATCGTCAAGGCGATGCTGGAAGCGGAAGAGGAAGAGCGGGCCGAAGCGGCCTGACGTACGCCGGCCGCTCGCGGATGTCGTTGTGCCGGAATCGCGTCGCCGCGTTGCATGGCGACGCTGCACATCCGCTCCGCGCTGCCCGCGTGCGCCGGATGCCGAATCATCGACCCGAAAGTCAGGCTTCGTCGCGCAGGCAAGCCACCGCCGCGCGACGCACGCCGTGTCGAAAGCCGACACGGCTGCCCGTCACAACCGCGCCGCGAGCCGCGAGCCCTGATCGATTGCACGCTTCGCATCGAGTTCGGCCGCCAGGTCCGCGCCGCCGATCAGGTGCACCGAGCGTCCGGCCGCCTGCAGCGGCGCGAGCAGCGCGCGCTGCGGTTCCTGCCCCGTGCACAGCACGATCGTGTCGGCTTCGATCAGTTCGTGATCGGTACGCTGTTCGCCGTACGACACGTGCAGCCCGCGCACATCGATGAGTTCGTAGTTCACGCCACCGATCATCTTCACCTGCTTCATCTTCAGCGTCGCGCGGTGAATCCAGCCGGTCGTCTTGCCGAGCCCCTTGCCGAGCGGCGCCGCCTTGCGCTGCAGCAGCGTCACTTCGCGCGCCGGCGCGGCGACCTGTGCGCGCGTCACGCCGCCACGCGTCACGGCCGGATCGGTCACGCCCCACTCCGCTTTCCACTCTTCCAGATCGAGCGTCGGCGACTCGCCGTCCTGCACCAGATATTCGGCGACATCGAAGCCGATGCCGCCGGCGCCGACCACCGCGACACGCCGGCCGACCGGCCGCCTGCCGGCGAGCACGTCGATATAGCTGAGCACGTTCGGCCCGTCCTGGCCGGGAATCTTCGGGTCGCGCGGCGCCACGCCGGTCGCGAGCACGATCTCGTCGTAGCCGCCCGCGATCAGGTCGCTTGCGTCGACGCGACGGTTCAGGTGCAGGTTCACACCGGTCAGCTCGACCTGCCGGCCGAAGTAACGCAGCGCTTCGTCGAACTCCTCCTTGCCCGGAATCCGCTTCGCCATGTTGAACTGGCCGCCGATCTCCGACGCCGCGTCGAACAGGTCGACGTGGTGCCCGCGCTGCGCGAGCACGGTCGAGCACGCAAGCCCGGCCGGCCCCGCGCCGACCACCGCGATGCGCTTCGGCTGCGGCACGCGCGCATAGGTCAGCTCTGTTTCATGGCAGGCGCGCGGGTTCAGCAGGCACGAAGCGATCTCGTTCTTGAACGCGTGATCGAGACACGCCTGGTTGCAGCCGATGCAGGTGTTGATCTCGTCGGCGCGACCCTGCGCGGCCTTGACGACGAACTCGGCGTCGGCGAGCAGCGGGCGCGCCATCGACACCATGTCCGCGCATCCGTCCGCGAGAATCTGCTCGGCCACTTCGGGCCGGTTGATCCGGTTGGTCGTCACGAGCGGGATGCCGACCTCGCCCTTCATCTTCTTCGTCACCCATGCGAACGCGCCGCGCGGCACCGACGTCGCGATCGTCGGTATGCGCGCCTCGTGCCAGCCGATCCCCGTGTTGATGATGGTCGCACCCGCGCGCTCGACGGCCTTCGCGAGCTGCACGGTCTCGCTCCAGTCGCTGCCGTCGGGAATCAGGTCGAGCATCGACAGCCGATAGATCAGGATGAAATCGCGCCCGACCGCTTCGCGCGTGCGCTCGATGATCTCGATCGGCAGGCGGATCCGGTTCTCGTACGAACCGCCCCACTGGTCGGTGCGCCTGTTCGTGTGCATCGAGATGAACTGGTTGATCAGGTAGCCCTCGGAGCCCATGATCTCGACGCCGTCGTAACCGGCCTCGCGCGCGAGCTGCGCGCAGCGGACGAACGCGCGGATCTGACGCTCGACGCCGCGCGCGCTGAGTTCGTGCGGCGCGAACGGCGAGATCGGCGACTTGATCTTCGACGGCGCGACCGCGAACGGGTGATAGCCGTAGCGGCCGGTATGCAGGATCTGCAGCGCGATCTTGCCGTCGTCCGCATGCACGGCGTCGGTGATCACGCGATGCCGCCGCGCGCCGGCCGACGTCATCAGCGTGCCGCCGAACGGCTTGGTCCAGCCGGCCACGTTCGGCGCGAAGCCGCCGGTCACGATCAGGCCGACGCCGCCGCGCGCACGCTCGGCGAAATAGTCGGCAAGGCGCGGCAGCGTCTTGCGGCTGTCCTCGAGGCCCGTGTGCATCGAGCCCATCAGCACGCGATTCTTCAGCGTGGTGAAGCCGAGGTCGAGCGGCGCGAGCAGGTGGGGAAAGGTCGTCGTCATGATCGTTCTGCGGTTAGGCGATGAATGCCATCGTAGGCCGCGCGCCGCCTTGAACGTGAGGGGGCAAACAGCCATAATGCTTGTCATTTCCGGCCAAATCGACATGACCTCCACGTCACGCAAGGACCACCTCGGGCTACGCCGGCCGACGATTCCGGTCGCCTATACGCGCCTGCTGCTGCAGGCGCTGGCCGCGCGCGGCGTCGATCTTGCCGCCGTGCGCGCGGGCACCGGGCTGCGCGATGCGGTGTTGGCCGAACCGGACGCGCGCGTCGCGCCGTCGCAATGGGGCCGGCTGGTGCTCAACGCGATCGAGATCGGCGGCGATCCGGGCATCGGGCTCGCGTTCGGGCTGCTGTTGAAGCCGACCGTGCACGGCTTCCTCGGCTACGCGACGCTGACCGCGCGGGACATCCGCGACGCGCTGGTCGTCACGCAGCGCTACTTCCGGATGCGCAATCGCCAATATCGTCTGACCTATGCGGAGGACGAGCACGGCGCGACGCTCGAGTTGCACGGCGTGCAGGCGAGCCCCGTGCTGCAGCATCACGTGATGTTCGAGTTCGTGCTGACGGGGCTCGCGCAGAACATCTCGCAGTGGTCCGGGCGCGCGTCGCCGCCGATTGCGCTGCGCTTCACGTGGCCCGAGCCCGGTTATTTCGCGCGCTATCGCGACCCGTTGCCGCCGGTCGAATTCGGCTGCCCGGCGAATGCGCTGTGGATCGCGCGCGACGTGCTCGACTGGCCGCTGCCGCTCGCCGACGAAGTCGCGCACCGGCAGGCGCTCGTGCAAGTCGAGCGCGAGTATGCGCAGGTGCGTCAGGACGAAGGCGATCTCGTCGAGCGCGTGCGCGCGGAACTCGCGCGCACGGCCGGCGACTATTCGAGCCCGGACGCGCTCGCCGACGCGCTGCTCGTGTCGCCCCGCACGTTGCGGCGCCGGCTCGAGGAGGCCGGATCGAGATATCGGCAACTGCTCGACGAAGCGCGGTTTCGCGACGCGAAGCAGTTGCTCGCCGCGTCGGACCTCGACCTGAAGACGATCGCCGAGCGGCTGCAATTCACCGACCCGGCGAATTTCACGCGGGCGTTCCGGCGCTGGGCCGGGCAGACGCCGAGTGCGTACCGGGAAGCGGCGGCGGCAACAGCGCGAGAGTAAGCCGGCAGGTCAGCCGCCGATATCAATCCGCGCACCGCCATCGCCCTCGCCCGCCTCGATCCGCACCTCGCCGGTCGCGGCGACGATCGCGTCATACACGTCGTCCGTCACGCACACCACCGGCACCGCGATCGCATACAGTTCGGCGGCGACGATCGCACCGATCGAGACGATCAGGTCGCGCTCCTTCAGCACGATCCCGACCGGCCCGGTGCCGTTGCGCACCGCTTCCGCGAGCACGCTGCTGCTCGAACTCGAGCCCTTCGCATGCGGCATCACCATGATCCGGCCGGCCAGGCTCGCGCCCGCCTGCGGATGCCCGCGATCGACGATCCGCCCCGCGCCCGAGTCGTAGCCGCCCCAGAAGCTGAGCGGCTTGTCGAGCACGATCGTCGTTGCGCATGCGCTGCCCGGCACGAGCGTGTCGCCCGTCAGATTCCCGATCGTTGCGTCAGTCATCGAATCGCACCTTTCCTTCGAACGCGGAGCGCACGCACTCGCGCATGCTGCCGTACGCCACCGTGACACCGATGTTCGCGGGCGCATACGACGCCCACTTCCCCGAGTTGGTCATCACCAGACCCGACAACTGCTTCATCACCGGCGTGATGTACGTGCAGGTGTCGACGACGATCTGGATGCCGCGCGCGTCGAACTTGCCGGCAAGCCCGAGCTCACCCAGCTCCCACAGGATGAAGCGGCTCGTATTCACGTAGAAATCGCACTTCGGCTTGCCGTCGAACCGATCGAGCAGCGCGTCGAGCGTGCGGAATTCGGCCAGCGAGAAATGCGGCGTGCCGAGCGCGACCGCGACGAGCGCATCGCCGTCCGCACCATGATTCAGCGTGCGGCGGATCGCGTCGAGATCGGCCATCGCGACGTCGACCGTTCGCTGCGCCGCCTGCCCGTGCAACGCGGCGTCGAGCGTCGGCGCCTCGGGCGTGACGCCCACCGCATGGAACAGCGCGACCGCCCCGCTCGATGCGGCGGCCGCGCCGAGCGCCTTGAGTTCGTCTTCGGTGGTGTCCGCGGGCAGTCCGACGATCGCCGGCACGGTCGCGCCGGCGATCCTGCCGATCAGCAAACCGAGCGCCGCGAAATGGATGTCGCGCGACGGACGGTGGCCGAAATCCGGTGCGTTGAACACGATCCGCGCCGCGCGATTCGATTCGACATGCAGCCCCGCATACGGCGCACGCCCGGTGATCGCGGCGGCCAGGTCGAGAAAGTCGCCGTAGCGGCTGGTGCGCGCACCAAGCACCGAATTGGCGAACACGATCGCATTGGATTCGGCCCATGCGATCTGCTCGCCGACGCGCGGACGATGCTTCAGCTGATACGGCGCGCACGTGAAGCTCGATTCGCAGCCGAGCTGCAGGTGCGCATCCATCAGGCGTTGCGCATCGCGCTGGATCGTGCGATCACCGTGATACAGCTCGGGATGGATCAGGTCGAGCGACCCGACGTTCAGGGTGGTCGGCACCGCGACCCGCGCGCCGGTGTCGACGAAATACTCGACGAAGTCGAGGCTGGTCTGGCCGTGGTAAAGACAGCCGTCGATATGCGCGGACGTGATGTCGATCAGGTGCGGCGCCGACATGACCTCGGCGGTTCGCGCGACGATCCGCATCGCGCGCGCGACGCCGTCGCCGAATGCGCCGCGCAACATCGCGTCGTCGCGCTCGCTCAACTGCAGCATGGGGGGTGCTCCTCGTGTCTCGTCCGGTGGATCCGGATCGCTTTTGTCATACTACCGCGCGTTGCCCCTATCGCTGCGCCGTCAGGCTGAACAGTTCGTCGCGCAGCGCCTTGGCCCGGCCGCGGCCGAACTGCGTCTCGAACTCGTCCTGCGCGGCCTGCCACTCGACTTTCGCCTGCGCGTAGGTCCGCTCGCCGAGCTTCGTCAGGCTGAGCGCATGCGCGCGCGCGTCATGCTCGGACGCGGCCGCGGCGACGAATCCGTCGCGCTGCAGCGGCTTCAGTGCGCGCAACAGCGTCGTGCGATCCATCACCAGCCGATCGGCAAGCTCGCTCATCACCAGGCCGGGCCGGTGCGACAGGTTCGCCATGATCGAGAACTGCGCGGGCGTGACGCCGACCGGGGCCAGATGCCGCTCGTAGAGTTGCGTGACGAAGCGCGCCGCCTGACGCAGCGCGAGGCAATTGCAGGCTTGGGTCATCGGGATATCGTTCATGACCGGCAATTTATATGTGCATATGCATAAAGTCAATGTACACTCCGCCGTAACATGGCCGGGCCGGCCGTGTGCATCGGGCGCCTCGCCATCGCCTCGAGGAGACGAACATGGACTACATCGACAAGCTGCGGATCTTCCGATCGGTGGTGGAAACGCGCAGCTTCACGCGCGCCGCCGACATGCACGGCCTCGCGCGGCCGGTCGTGTCGCGGGCGGTCGCGGATCTGGAGGCGCGCTTCGGCAGCCGCCTGCTGCACCGGACCACCCGCCAGGTCTCGCTGACCGAAACCGCCGAGCGCATCTACGAACGCTGCGCGGCCGTGCTCGACGAACTCGATGCGCTGGAAGCGCAGGCACAGTCGCATACGCGCGAGCCCGAGGGACTGCTGCGCCTCGTTGCGCACACGACAGCCGCGCTGAACCGGCTCGTGCCGCTGATCGCAGGCTTCAAGGCCGCGCATCCGCAGGTGCGCCTCGACGTCACGCTGACCGAGCGCCCGGTCGATCTCGTTGGCGAAGGCTATGACATCGGCATCGTCGTGCCGTACATGCTGACGAGCGAGACGACCGTCGTGCGGCTCGTCGAACGCATTCCGGTGGTGATCGTCGCGACGCCCGCGTATCTGCGTACGCATCCGCGTCCCGAGACACCGGCCGAACTCGCCGGTCATGCGTTCGTGCCGATGTCGCCGTCGCTGCGCCGGCCCGCTCTGTCGTTCCGCGTCGACGGCGACACGCTGACCGTGCCGCTGAGCTTCGACATCTCGTCGAACAGCCCCGTCTTCAACCGCGAAATGGTGATGCACGACTTCGGCATCGGCGTCGTGCCGAGAACGCTCGTCGAAACCGAACTCGCGTCAGGCACGCTCGTGCAGCTGCTCGAAGGCGCCGACCTCGTCGACGCGTTCGTGGAAATCAAGCTCGCCTACGCAAACCGCGCACTGCTGCCCGCGAAGGTCAAGGCGTTCATCGACTACACGGCCGCGTACTGCGACCGCGAAGGCCGGATTGTTCCGGCCGCGGCCTGATCCGGCGCGAAAACGCGCCGTTCGGCCGCCGATTGGTACAGCCGCGACACCAATCTGATCCTGCCCCGCCCCTCGCTTCAGGCCGCCCTGCCGCCTAACATGTGCACATGCACAAGACCACGCTTACCGATGACGATTGCTTCGCGGTCCGGCAAGCCGCCCGGCGAATCTCGCAGTTCTATGAGCGCTACCTGTCGCGCGCGGGCGTCACGCCGTCGCAGTACAGCATCCTCGCGCTGCTGCGGGAGCACCCAGGCCTGACCATGGCGACGCTGTCGACGGTGCTGGTGATCGAGCGCACGGCGCTGTTGCGCGCGCTCAAGCCGCTGGTCGGTGCGGCCCTGGTCACCGGCCGGATCGAGGCGCGTTGCCGCCGCCAGACGTTCGCGCTGACCGCGCACGGCGAAACGAAGGTCGCCGACGCGCATGTGCACTGGCTCGCCGCCCAGGAAGCGTTCGAGCAGCGGTTCGGGCCGGCCCGGGCGGCCCGCCTCAGAGACGAATTGTTCCGGATCACGCACGACCTGCCGGAACGCTAGGTTCCCCGATCGGCGACGCATCGTCGGTCGTTTCAAATAGTGCATATACATAGGTGAATCGATGGAAACGACCCAAGCCGCTGCCTCCCGCGAGGCAGCCACAATCGACCGGCCGGCAAAGCAGCGCCGCGTGCCGTGGATGCGGATCGCGGTGGCCGCCGTGGTCGTCGCGGTCGCGGCCGCGGCGCTCGACTGGCTGTTCGTGCTGCGCTTCCAGGAAAGCACCGACGATGCGTATGTCGGCGGCGACGTCACGGTGCTCGCGCCGAAGGTGAACGGTTTCGTCGACAGGATTCTCGTGACCGACAACCAACCCGTGAAGGCCGGCGACGTGCTCGTGCAGCTCGATGCGCGCGACTACGACGCGAAGCTCGCGCAGGCGAGTGCCGAAGTCGACAGCGCGCGCTCCGCGGTGGCCGAACTCGAAGCGAAGCAGCAACTTCAATACGCGGTGATCGGCCAGCATGCGGCGGACCGGAATGCATCGTCGGCCGAACTCACGCGTGCGTCGTCCGACCGCGTGCGCTACCGCGAGCTCGTGAAATCCGATGCGGTGTCGAACCAGATCGTCGAACGCGCGGACGCCGACTATTCGAAGGCGGATGCGGCCGTCGCGCGCAGCGACGCTGCTTTGCTTGCATCGAAGCGGCAGCTCGACGTGCTCGGCGCGCAGCTCGCCGATGCGCGGGCCCGCGTGAACACGGCACTTGCCGCGCAACGCGTCGCGGCGCTCA
Source organism: Burkholderia sp. Bp8998 (assembly GCF_003854235.1). Taxonomy (NCBI): domain Bacteria; kingdom Pseudomonadati; phylum Pseudomonadota; class Betaproteobacteria; order Burkholderiales; family Burkholderiaceae; genus Burkholderia; species Burkholderia sp. Bp8998. Next base: position 309,549 of record NZ_QTQF01000001.1, on the reverse strand, counting down.
ACGTCGAGTACACGACGATCCGCTCGCCGGTCGACGGTTACGTCGGCAACCGCACGGGCCGCGTCGGGATGCTCGCAAACGTCGGCGTGCCGCTGCTGACGGTCGTACCCGCGTCGGGGCTGTGGATCGACGCGAACTTCAAGGAGGACCAGCTGCGCAAGATGCATGCGGGCGATCGCGTCGACGTCGCGCTCGATGCGTCGAGCACGCGCCTGCATGGCCGCGTCGACAGCCTGGCGCCCGCGACCGGCGCAACCTTCAGCGTGCTGCCGCCCGAAAACGCGACCGGCAACTTCACGAAGATCGTGCAGCGCGTGCCGGTGCGCGTGCAGCTCGATCCGCAGCCGGGCATCGAGCACGTGCTGCGCCCGGGTCTCTCCGCGGTCGTGATCGTGCATACCGACCACGCAAACTGAACGGGAGCCGACGATGACCACCGCGTTTTCCGGCGACCCCGCGTCGCAACCGACGAAGCAGCGCGTCTTCGCGTTCGCACTGATGTGCGTCGGCTTCTTCATGGCGACGCTCGACATCCAGATCGTCGCGTCGTCGCTGCGCGACATCGGCGGCGGCCTGTCCGCCAGCCAGGACGAACTGTCGTGGGTGCAGACGGCCTACCTGATCGCCGAGATCATCGTGATCCCGATGTCGGGCTGGCTGTCGAAGGTGATGTCGACGCGCTGGCTGTTCGTCGCGTCGGCCGTCGGCTTCACGATCACGAGCATGCTGTGCGGGCTCGCGTGGGACATCAACTCGATGATCCTGTTCCGCGGGCTGCAGGGCGCGCTCGGCGCCGCGATGATCCCGACCGTGTTCACGACCGCGTTCGTGCTGTTCCCGGGCAAGCAGCGGCTGATCGCGTCGACGACGATCGGCGCGCTGGCGTCGCTCGCGCCGGCGATCGGGCCGGTGATCGGCGGCTGGATCACCGATCAATGGTCGTGGCACTGGCTGTTCTACCTGAACCTCGTGCCGGGCATCGCGGTGGCCGCGCTGGTGCCGCGCTACGTGCACATCGACGAACCGGACCTGAGCCTCATCAAGCGCGGCGACTATCTCGGCATCGCGCTGATGTCGGGCTTCCTCGGCTGCCTCGAATACGTGCTGGAGGAAGGCCCGCGCAAGAACTGGTTCAGCGACGACGCGATCGTCATCTGCGCGTGGATCTCCGGCATCTGCGGCTTCCTGTTCATCGTGCACGCACTGACCGCCGAGGATCCGATCGTCGACCTGCGCGCGCTCGCCGTGCGCAACTTCGGGATCGGCAGCCTGCTGTCGTTCGTGACGGGCATCGGGATCTTCGTGACGGTGTTCCTCACGCCGCTGTTTCTTGCCCAGGTGCGCGCCTTCAGTTCGCTGCAGATCGGCATCGCGCTGCTGTCGGTCGGCGCGTTCCAGCTGCTCGCGCTGTGCGCGTATGCATTCGCCGCGCGCTACTTCAGCATGCGTGCGCTGCTCGTGTTCGGGCTCATCTGCTTCGGGCTCGGCTGCTACCTGTACACGCCGATCACGCACGACTGGGGCTGGCGGGAACTGCTGCTGCCGCAGGCGCTGCGCGGCATCGGCCAGCAGTTCAGCGTGCCGCCGATCGTGACGATGGCGCTCGGCTCGCTACCGCAGTCGCGGCTGAAATCGGCGAGCGGCCTGTTCAACCTGATGCGCAACCTCGGCGGTGCGATCGGCATCGCGGTCAGCGCGACGATGCTCAACGACCGGCTGAACTTCCACTACCTGCGCCTGAACGAGCATGTGAGCGCCGGCGAGCCGCAGATCGCGTCGCTGCTCGACCGCCAGGCCGCGTACTGGACCTCGGTGGCCGGCAACACGCTGGATACCGCGCAGGCCGGCCTCGCGAACCTGCATCGCCTGATCTATCGCGAAGCGTTGACGCTGACCTACGCGGATGCGTACTACGCACTGTCGCTGTGCTTCGTCGTCGCGCTGATCGCCGTCGCGTTTTCCCGTCCCATCACCCTGAACGCGCCGCCGCCCGACGCGCACTGAGACCCTCGTCATGAAAAAGCTACTCGTCGCCCTCGCCGTCAGCGCGCTCGCCGCCGGCTGCGCGGTGCAGCCCGCGCAACATCCCGCGCTGCACGATGCCGTTCAATCGCTCGCGCCGGCCGCATGGGACACCGATGTGCCGCGCGCGGACATCGACGCCGCCGCTTGGTGGGCGCAGTTCCACGATCCCGTGCTCGACCGGCTGATCGCGACCGTGCTCGACGGCAACCTCGATCTGCAGGCCGCCGCCGAACGCGTGAAGCAGGCGCAGGCGCTGACCGTGCAGAAGCGCGCGGTGCTGCTGCCCGAACTCGACGCGACCGCGCATGCGGCCGACGCGCGCCAGAACACGCCGCCGCCGCTCGGCTATGTGCGGCAGGCCGGCGCGGGGCTCGCGCTGAGCTGGTCGCCGGACGTGTTCGGCGGCGAACGGCTCGACCTGCTGGCCGCGCAGGCCGAGCTGGTCGGGCAACAGCATGCGGAGGACGCGATGCGGCTCGCGCTCGCGGCCGATGCGGCCTCCGCCTATGTCGACCTGCGCTGGGCGCAGCAGGAGCTGAAGATCCTGCAGGACAACGCGGCAATCCGTCAGCACGCGCTCGAACTCACGCGCAAGCGGCAGGCGTTCGGGCTGTCGACGGAACTCGACGTCACGCGCGCACAGAACCAGCTCGATGCGCTCGAAGCGCGGATTCCGCCGACGCAGGCGCAGATCGCGCATCAGCTCAACTTGATCGCCGTGTATTCGGGGCGCACGCCCGAGTCGGTCGACCGGCTCGTGCTCGCGCAGGCCGGCGCGATTCCGGCGCCGCCGGCCGGATCGCCCGCCACGCTGCCCTCGCAGGCGCTGCTGCGGCGGCCGGACGTGCTGACCGCTTACGCGCAGGTCGAGCGGCGCGCGGCGCAGGTCGGTGTCGCGAAGGCCGAGCGGTATCCGAAGTTCTCGCTGAACCTGACGGACGGGATTCTGGCCGCGTCGTACCTCGGGTTGCCGACGCTGACCGACAACCTGTTCAGCGCGGCGTTGAGTGCGACGAGCCCGATCTTCAACGCGGGGCGGATCACGGCCGACATCACCCAGAGCGAAAGCCGGATGCGCGAGTCGGAACTCGGGTTGCGGCAGACGATGCTGCAGGCGCTGCGGGAAGTCGAGGATGCGCGCACGAACCTCGTCAGCAGCGATGAAGCGACGCGGCGGCTCGACAGCGCGCTCGCGGCGTCGGACAAGGCGCTCGGGCTGGCGAACCAGCTCTACAAGGGCGGTGCGACGGATTTTCTCGACGTGCTGTCGGCGCAGGAGGTGTATCTGCGGGATTCGGATGCGCTCAATCAGGTCAAGCGCGAGCATGCGCTGGCGGCGGTCGCGTTGTATCGGTCGCTCGGGGGCGGGTGGAGCCGGAACGACGCGGCGGGCGGGACGGAGGCCGTGGCCATCGCTGCCGCGAAGGACTGACTGCGGCCACCATGCGACGCCGGCTCCGTGGTCCGTGGTACAGGGCGCCCGCGTACGGCCCGGTCATCCGGCGTCGGGCCAGCGGTATCCGATCACCTCGCTCAGCGGATATGCAAGTTCGCGCACCTCTTCCAGCTGATTGCCGCCGAACAGGTGCACGTGGTCGTCGTCGTGACGCAGATAGAACCCGACGTGCCCCTTCCAGCTCGCGGGGTCGTCGCGCGTCAGGATCGCGATGCAGCCGTACTCCGGACGCGCCAGCGGCCGCCCCCATTCGAGCCACGAACGCGCGAGCGCCGACCCCGTGCCGCGGATGCCGGCATGCGCCATGCACCAGTTGACGAACGACGAGCACCACGAGATCTTGTCGTCGTAGCCGACGAGGTTCGTGTGGTCGTTGTATTCGACGATGCGCGGATTGATGCTGCCGGGCGGGAAGCGGCGAATGCCCAGTTCGGCCAGTGCGACGGGCATCCACGGCGGATGGCAGGCTGGCGGGTTGCACTCGGGGTTCGATCGGATCACGACGGTCTCGATGGAATGCGGGTGGAATGTCGGTCAATCTTCGCATGAATACGGCCAGCCGGCAGTGCCTTTTCCGGCATGCGATTTCGGGCTCGTCCGCCCGTATCATGTCGGCAGCGACCTCGACCTTTACGCCCGCCATGCGCATCACACCCCTGCCGCCCCTTCAGTGCCTCGTCGCGTTCGAAGCCGCCGTGCGGCATGCGAGCTTCACCAAGGCCGCCACCGAACTGCACCTGACGCAAAGCGCGATCAGCCGCCAGATCCAGCAGCTGGAGGAATTCCTCGGCCGCTCGCTGTTCGTCCGCGAACACCGCTCGTTGCGGCTGACGATCGCCGGCGAGCAATACGCGGCGCAGGTTCATCACCTGCTCACGCAATGCGCGGAAGCCACGCACGACGTGATGAAGCCGTACGGCGATCTCGAACTGACGATCGCCTGCTCGTCCGGGGTCGCGCTGCTGTGGCTCACGCCGCGCCTGCCGGCGTTCCGCGCCGCGTATCCGAACATCAAGCTGCGCCTGATCGTACGCGACGGCCTGGCGTCGATGTCGCCGGCGGAATTCGACGTCGGCGTCTACTACGTGCGCCAGCAGGCGCCGGCCGAATACACGGCGCGCCGCCTGTTCGACGAGGAAGTCTTCCCCGTCTGCGCGCCGGGCTACCTGGCCGGCCGCACGCTGGGCGCGGCCGACCTCGCGAACGAGACGCTGCTGCGCCTCGAGGACGGCCAGCGCCAATGGATGTCGTGGTCCGAATGGTTCGACATGAACGACGTCGACCGGCAGAAGGCGCAGCCGCAGGACATCACGATCAACTCGTATCCGCAGATCGTGCAGATGACCATCCTCGGCCAGGGCGTGTCGCTCGGCTGGCGCTACATGATCGACGCATGCATCGAGGCCGGCCTGCTCGTGCGCGTGACGGAGGCGTCCGCGAGCCACGGCGGCGGCTACTACGTGATCGCGCCGAACGACCGCGCGCAGAACCAGGCGGCGCGGCTGTTCTCGCGCTGGCTGTTCGAGCAGGCGGACCAGCACACCGCGCCGTAAACGCGATGCATGCGCTGTGCGCATGCGTGCATGCAAATCTTTCGTTTCAGAAAAAAAACCGGTTGTCCTTAGCATGGGGTTCACGCGGGACACCCGTCCCGTCCTCTGACAAAGGAAGAGACCATGCAAGGAACGCTTTCCCCGCGCGCCGCGCGTTCCGTCGATGCGGCCACGCAGCAGCGCCGCCGCGCCATCGTCGCGACCGTGATCGGCAACGGCCTCGAATGGTTCGACTTCACCGTCTACAGCTTCTTCGCGGTGATCATCGCGAAGCTGTTCTTCCCGACTGGCAACGAACTGACGTCGGTGCTGCTCACCGTCGCGACGTTCGGCGTCGGCTTCTTCATGCGGCCGGTGGGCGGCATCGTGCTCGGCGTATACGCGGACAAGGTCGGGCGCAAGGCCGCGCTGTCGCTGACGATCCTGTTGATGGCGTTCGGCACCGCGCTGATCGGGCTTGCGCCGACCTACGAGCAGGCCGGCGTCGCCGCGCCGCTGCTGATCGTCGTCGCGCGGCTGCTGCAAGGCTTCTCCGCCGGCGGCGAAATGGGCGGCGCAACCGCCTTCCTCACCGAATACGCGCCGCCGGAGAAGCGCGCGTACTACTCAAGCTGGATCCAGTCGAGCATCGGCTTCGCGGTGCTGCTCGGTGCCGCGACGGGCACGTTCGTCACGACGTCGCTCGACGCGCAGGCGCTGCACACCTGGGGCTGGCGAGTACCGTTCCTGCTCGGCATCGTCGTCGGGCCGGTCGGCTATTTCATCCGCAGCCATCTCGACGAAACGCCCGCGTTCAGCGCCGTCGAGGCGCAGGTGAAGGAGAGCTCGCCGCTGAAGGAAGTACTGTCCGCCTACCCGCGCGAGACGTTCGCAAGCTTCTCGATGGTGATCCTGTGGACGGTCTGCACATACGTGCTGCTGTTCTACATGCCGACCTATTCGGTGCGTACGCTGCACCTGCCGCAGTCGACCGGCTTCGCGGCCGGCATGGTCGGCGGGCTGATGATCATGTGCTGCTCGCCGATCGTCGGCAAGCTCGCCGACGCGTGGGGCCGGCGCGTGTTCCTGTCCGGTTCGGCGCTCGCGATCCTGGTGCTCGCGTGGCCGATGTTCGCGTGGATCAACCACGCGCCCGGCTTCACGTCGCTGATCGTGTTCCAGGCGCTGTTCGGCATGCTGATCGCGACCTATACCGGGCCGATTCTCGCGGCGTTCGCCGAGCTGTTTCCGACCAAGGTACTGTCGACCGGATTGTCCGTCGCGTACAACTTCGCGGTCACGATCTTCGGCGGGTTCGCGCCGTTCCTCATGACGTGGCTCATCGCCCGCACGGGCAGCAACATGGCGCCCGCGCTCTACGTGACGATCGCGGCCGCGGTCAGCCTCGTCGGCACGCGCTTCGTGAAGGACGCGCGGCGCAACGCGTCAACGACCCGATAAGGATATTTCCCCATGACCATTACCGTGCTTCAGGGCGGCAACGTGCTCGACCTCGAACGGGGCGTGCTGCTCGACCATCATCACGTCGTGATCGACGGCGAGCGCATCGTCGAAGTCACCGATCGGCCGGTTGATTTTCCGAATGCACGGGTGATCGACGTGCGCGGCAAGACCGTGATGCCGGGGTTCATCGATTGCCACGTCCACGTGCTCGCGTCGAATGCGAACCTGGGCGCCAACGCGACGCAACCGAACATCCTCGCGGCCATTCGCGCGTTGCCGATTCTCGATGCGATGCTGGCGCGCGGCTTTACCAGCGTGCGGGACGCCGGCGGCGCGGACTGGAGCCTGATGCAGGCGGTCGAGACCGGGCTGGTTCCGGGGCCGCGCATCTTTCCGTCCGGGAAGGCGTTGTCGCAAACTGGCGGCCACGGCGATTTCCGGCCGCGCGGGGATCTGCTGGAGCCCTGTTCATGCTGCTTTCGCACCGGGGCGATCGCCCGTGTCGTCGACGGCGTCGACGGCGTGCGGCTCGCGGTGCGTGAAGAGATCCAGAAAGGCGCGACGCAGATCAAGATCATGGCGTCGGGCGGGGTCGCTTCGCCGACCGACCCGATCGCGAATACGCAGTATTCGGAAGACGAGATCCGCGCGATCGTCGATGAAGCCGACGCCGCGAATACCTACGTGATGGCGCATGCCTACACGGGGCGCGCGATCGCACGCGCGGTGCGATGCGGCGTGCGGACCATCGAGCACGGCAATCTCGTCGACGAGGCGGCGGCGAAGCTCATGCATGAGCGCGGCGCGTTCGTCGTGCCAACGCTCGTCACGTACGACGCGCTTGCCCAACACGGTGCGCAGTTCGGGATGCCGGCGGATTCGGTGGCCAAGGTGGCTGCCGTGCAGCAGAAAGGACGCGAGTCGCTGGAAATCTATGCGAACGCCGGTGTGAAGATGGGCTTCGGATCCGACCTGCTCGGCGAAATGCATGCGTTTCAGTGCGGGGAATTCCGGATCCGGGCCGACGTGCTGGGCAATCTCGAAGCGCTCCGGTCGGCGACGACGGTGGCGGCCGAGATCGTCAACATGCCGGGGCAACTGGGTGTGATCGCCGCAGGCGCGATCGCGGACGTCGTCGTGCTCGACGGGAATCCGCTCGTCGATATCGGCATCGTCGCGGGGGCAGGCGAAAGCGTCGCGTACGTACTGCAGCGAGGAAAGCTCGTGAAGGCCCGGGCGGGCTCGCGTTGACCGCGTGCGCGGGTCGGCCGGCCACCCGCGACCGGCCACCCCCAATCGCACCGGGGCGGCCGGATCCCGTCGACCGCCCCCTTGCCGTCACTCCACCGTCACCGATTTCGCCAGGTTCCGCGGCTTGTCGATATCCGCGCCGCGCAGGCACGCGGCGTGATACGCGAGCAGCTGCAACGGCACGACGTGCAGGATCGGCGACAGCAGCCCGTAGTAATCGGGCATCCGCAGCACCGACACGCCTTCGCCGTTGTCGATCCGGGTATCGGCATCGGCGAATACATACAGTTGCCCGCCCCGCGCGCGCACTTCCTGCATGTTCGACTTGAGCTTTTCGAGCAGCGCATCGTTCGGCGCGATCGTCGCGACCGGCATCGCGTGGGTCACGAGCGCGAGCGGCCCGTGCTTCAGCTCGCCCGCGGGATACGCTTCCGCGTGAATATACGAAATCTCCTTGAGCTTCAGCGCCCCTTCGAGCGCGATCGGGTAATGCAGCCCGCGCCCGAGAAACAGCGCATTCTCGTGCCGCGAGAATTCCGCCGCCCAGCGCTCGATCTGCGGCTCCAGTGAGAGTACGTCCTCGAGCGCGCCGGGTAGCCGCCGCAGTTGCGTCGTATAGCGCGCGAGCTGCGCGTCGTCGACGTAGCCGCGCAGCCGGCCGAGCGTCACCGCGAGAATGAACAGCGCGACGAGCTGCGTCGTGAACGCCTTGGTCGACGCGACGCCGATTTCCGGGCCCGCCCGCGTCAGGAACCGCAGGCCGGTCTGGCGCATCATCGCGCTGGTCGGCACGTTGCAGATCGCCAGCGTATCGATATGACCGAGCGCCTGCGCGTACTTGAGCGCGGCGAGCGTGTCGGCGGTCTCGCCCGATTGCGACACGCTGACCACCAGCGTGTTCGGCAGCGCGAGCGCATCGCTGTAGCGGTATTCGCTCGCGATCTCGACCTGCGCGGGCAGGCGTGCGATCGTCTCGAGCCAGCGGCGGGCGGTCAGGCCGGAATAGTGGCTGGTGCCGCACGCGAGGATCAGCACGTTGTCGATCTGCTCGAACGCCCGTGCGGCATCCGGGCCGAACGTCGCCGGATCGAACAGCCCCGCATCGGGGATGGTCGCCGCCACGGCCTGCGGTTGCTCGAAAATTTCCTTCTGCATGAAATGCCGGTACGGCCCGAGCTCGACCGTGCCCTGGGTCGACGAGACGGTCTGGATCGGGCGATCGACCGGCGTGCCGCCGCGTTCGAGGATCCGCACGCCGCCCGGCGTCAGCTCGACGATGTCGCCTTCCTCGAGAAAGATGAAGCGATCGGTGATACCCGCGAGCGCAAGCGCGTCGGACGCGAGAAAGCATTCGTCGTCCTTCAGGCCGACGACGAGCGGCGAGCCCGCCCGCGCGCCGATCAACCGCTGCGGCTCGTGCTTGCTGAACACCGCGATCGCGTAGGCGCCGTGCAGCTGCGACGTCGCATCGCGCACGGCGGCGAGCAGGTCGCCGCGGTACTTGCTGTGAATCAGGTGGGCGACGACCTCGGTGTCGGTCTGCCCGTCGAACTTGTAATCCTCGTCAGACAGTTGCCGGCGCAACGTCTCGTGATTCTCGATGATGCCGTTGTGCACGAGCGCGATTTCGTCGCGCGAGAAAATCGGATGCGCGTTGCAGGTTGCGGGCGCGCCATGCGTCGCCCAGCGAGTGTGCGCGATGCCGGTGCTGCCGGACAGCCCGGCGCTGCGCACGTGCGCGTCGAGATCGGCGACGCGCGACACACTGCGCTCGCGGCGCGCCTGGCCGTCGACGACGGTCGCGACCCCGCATGAATCGTAGCCGCGATATTCGAGGCGCCGCAAACCCTCAATCAGAATCGGAACGATGTTCCGTTGCGCGACCGCGCCGACGATGCCACACATGACACGTCTCCTTCCGTTTGTTCAGCCATGAACCGCGCGCCGTTGCGTCAGCGCGAGCCGGTCACCGTTGCCGCCGCCGTCGTGACGCCGCATTGAGCGGGTTCGCGCGGACCGGCCATCCGGCTTTCGAATGCCAGGTAAAGCGACTCCTCCAGTACGTTCCAGTGCGTGCCGTGACGGTATGGGCCCGAGCGGGCATACCAGCAGGCGACAGTGCTCCAGTCGTTCATCCTGAATGCGACCAGCGCGATCAGCCCCCACGGAAAATCGGAGCCGGCGAGCTGCATCCAGGTCTTGCCGTATTTCTGCATCCACTGCGCATAGGTCGTCTCGTTCGACTGTTCCGGCACCTGTATGCCCGACAGGATCGGGAAGATCTGCGCGACTTTCGCCGGGTAGAAGCTCGTGTCGTTGATCCTCTGCGTGCTCGCGCGAAAGCCGGATTGCGAGCCGCGCCAGAACACCTTCACGATCGCCGACGACAGCCGGTCGGCGCGCTGGCTCCACGGCCTCGCATGCGCGTAGTCGGCCCGGCGCACGTAATACGCAGCGAGCGCCTGAAACGCGCTGTGCACCTCGACGTTGTCCATCAGCAGCGCGACGTGCAGCGACGACGAGATCTGATAGACGCCGCTCGCCTTGTCGAGCAACGTATCGAGGTGCGCGCCCGCCCGGTTCAGGCTGAGTTCCCATGCGGCCGGCATCCCGTCGGATGGCGCAAAGCGTGCGAGCAGTTCGGTCCAGGTCGCCATCATCGCGTCGTCCGCGTCGGCTTCCGCGCACGGGTTGATCTGTCCGCCCTTCACACAGTAGCGGTCGAAGCCGCCATCCGGACGCTGGCGCGGCAACGCCCACGCGATCCACGCGCGTGCCGCGTGACGGGCGTCCATCTGGGTGTCGGCAGCGGCAAGCAAGGCCTTCGCAGCGAAATAAGGATCGATGCCGGCGCCGTTCAGGCGCACCGTGATCGCGCCGTCCGGGCGTTGATACAGCCCGTTGAGCTTGAGTTCCGCGGCGCCCGCGTGCAGCACGGAGCAGCATGCGCCGACGCAGCAGGCAACCCGCCACGCATGGCACGACCTGACGGTCGCCGCCACGCATGTGCGTGCGGCCGGGAAAAGCGCGGGCCGGTTCATGATCGGAGGCTCCTGCGCGGTCGTCCTGCGCAATCGTCGCCGGGCGCGGCGTTGGCCGCGTCGCGCCCGGGGAACGTGTCGACGGTATGGCTCAGTGCACCTTGGCGCTGATGAACCTGGCTCGGAATCGGAACTATGCATCCCGTCCCTCCGTCGTCGTTCAAACGCATGGGGACACGCCTGTCCTCCTGAAACAAGCAAGTGGTGAGCCATGGATCGCCTCGCCCCGTGCTGCAACGGCCCGCGAGTACACGATCGCCCCACCCCGTGCACGAATCGCGTATTTTTGATTCATCGGCGTATCAGTGTTCGCCCACCCCCACGCGGCGGACTGCATGGCCCCTGTTCGGCACGGACGCATGCCCATCGCGGCGCGCATCGACTGGCCGACGCGCAGATATGGCCAGCCTGTCCCGGACATGCGTTACAGATGCGCAACATTTCACACCAGCCGAACCGGACGATGCGCAACACGATGCATCCGGAACATCCTCCGTGCGGAATCGGAACCGGAGGATCGACGACGTCCCGCTCATCGCACTCGTACAAATTCGCATATCGAAACGGTTCAAGGCGACTGGAACGGCTCATGCGATTCGATCGACAGCGCGCGCGACACCCGTCGCCATGCTTCGAACGACGTGACCGGATCGATGGTGCGGATTGTCGGACGTCCCTCTGCGTCGCGGCAGTGCGCCGCTGCCGTGTTCGTAGCAATTGTGAAACGTTCCATGGCGATCCGCATGTGCGGAGCGCAGCGAGCCCGGTCGCAGGGCCGCTGGTTTGAATATTGCTCTATCGAAGACAGGAACCAGTGCGGGTGCGCCGCAATGCGGCGACTACGCAGTCTGGCCGACGATCGCGTGGGCGGGAACCACGCGGACAAAAAGCGGTGCGATCGCCCCGCCACCCCGCTGCATGTCGCGCGGCCGGCGTGACGCATGCGGGTACGGGGCGAATCGCCTGCATACAGGCTTGGTGCCAGGTGCCGGGTTCTTCCGGCCAAAGATGTTCAACGAGGCTCACGATGAAAAAGATCTTGCTTGTGTTCGGGACTCGGCCGGAAGCCATCAAGATGGCGCCGCTCGTCCGCGCACTGAAGGCGCGCAAGGATGTCGACGCCAGGGTATGCGTCACGGCCCAGCATCGGGAAATGCTCGACCAGGTCCTCACGTTGTTCGACATCAAGCCCGACTACGATCTCAATCTGATGCGACAGAGTCAGACGCTGACCGACGTGACGACCGGCATTCTTCAGGCGATCGGGGCGGTCTTCGACGACTTGCGTCCGGACGTCGTCCTGGTGCACGGCGATACGACGACGACGCTGGCCGTCAGCCTGGCCGCGTTCTACCGCTATCTGCCGGTCGGACACGTGGAGGCAGGCTTGCGCAGCGGCGACATCTGGTCGCCGTGGCCGGAGGAATTGAATCGCCGCGTGACCGACGCGGTGTCGTCGTGGCATTTCGCGCCGACCAGCCAGGCGCGCGACAACCTGTTCAGCGAAGGCGTGCCGGTGGACGGGGTCGTGATGACCGGCAACACCGTGATCGACGCGCTGCACGACGTCAAACGGATGCTCGACCACAATACCGCGCTCAACGACCAGGTCGCCGCCCAGTTCCCGTTCCTCGATCCGTCGCGGCGCGTCGTGCTGATCACCGGCCATCGCCGCGAGAGCTTCGGCGAGCCGTTCCAGCATTTCTGCGAGGCGCTCCGCACGCTCGCGAACCGCTACCGCGATGCGCAGTTCGTCTATCCGCTGCACATGAATCCGAACGTGCGCGAGCCGGCGCGCGCGCTGCTCGGCAGCGTACCGAACATTTACCTGGTCGAACCCCAGGAATATCTTTCCTTCGTATTCCTGATGTCACGCTCGCATTTCATCATCACGGATTCGGGCGGCATCCAGGAGGAAGGGCCGGCGCTCGGCAAACCGGTGCTCGTCACGCGCGACACGACCGAGCGACCCGAAGCGATCCGGGCCGGCACGGCACGGCTCGTCGGCACGGACTCGGAGCGAATCGTCCGGGAGGCGTCGCGGCTGTTCGACAACGCGTGCGCGTATGAGGAAATGGCACGCGCGAGCAATCCCTATGGCGACGGCCATGCGAGCGAGCGGATCGTCCACGCGCTGATGCATACGCCGGGGGCAGCCGCGAACGCGACGAGCTTCTCGATGGGGGCCGCGGAGATGCCGTTCAACGCACTCACGCTGGGACTGCAGGCGTTGCGATCGCCTTGAATTCGATTGTCGGGCCACATGCGGGCGGGTGGCGACACGCGATGTCGCTACCTGTCAGGCGTCGAACGCACGTACCCCCATCGACGGCGAATCGCACCGCGCGATCGATCGCCGCGGCCGTCCGCTAGCGAACCACGGCGTCGGCCATCGACTGCGCCTGCGCGATCAGCCGCGGATAAATCCGCTGGGAAACCATTTGCCTGGCGAAACACGCCTGCCGCGCCGCCTCGGGCACGCTCGCGGCGCTGCACGCCGCGATCGGCCGAAGCGTCAGGTTCTTCCACAGGATATAAACCCGCTCGCCCTGCCGAACCGACACGGCCAGCGTGTTCGGCCCATCCGGTACGCCGTCCTGGCTTTCGCCCAGCAGCCACGCCTTCACCACGCCGTCGGCCGGCTGCCGCTTGACGGGCAACTCGGCGAAGCGAAACGCCGCGGCGTCGTCGCCGAAGACGTGCGTGTAAAGCGTTTCGTTGTCGAACATCGCGGCAACGTCGTCCGTCGGCTTGATGCCCGCATCCGCCGTGCGCGCCCATGCCTTCAGCAACGCAACGGTCGTCACGACGAGATTCGTCTTGCCGTCGCCCGATCTGAAGGCCAACCCGTCCGGCCCCGGCGGCGCCCCGTCGTCGGCGACGACGCTTTGCACGGTGCTCTCCGCGTTCGCGGCAAACCCTTTCGCCCTGACCGTGCCGACCAGCTTCGCCAGCCGCGCATTGACGTCGGCCGTGTACTGCCTGTCGAGGTTCGCCCGATCTTCCATCCGGGCCGCGACGACCGCAGCCGCCGCTTTCTTCCGATAGGCGAGATACGAATCCGCCGGCGATGCGATCACCTTCGCCCCGACCGCGGCGATCACCGCCGCGAGCACCACCGCCCCCACCCCGATCTTCAACCTTGAATTGCGCTTCATTTTTATGATGTCACCGAATCCCGCGCCGACTAGTCCAACGGCTGCCGAGCGCTCGCCGCAGCCGTCCTTCCGATGCGCGTCATTCTAACGTCGCGCGGACCTCATTCGTCCACCTTGAACGCGGATACCCGGCGCGTCAGTTCCGCCGCCTGCTGCCTCAGGCTATCCGCGGCCGCCGCACTTCCCTCGACCCGCGCTGCATTCTGCTCGTCCTTCACGCGCTTCGCCAGCCGGATCCCGTTGCGCGTGCCGGCATCGGGCTCGCCGTCGGCTTCCCATTGCAGCAGGCATGCATCGCGCGCGATCAGTACGCGACGAAGATCGTCACGCGCCGGTTGCGCGCCCGTGCCGCCGCATCGTCGCCCGCGACGAGCGGCTGCGTGTCGGCCCGTCCGATCGCCGCGAGCCGGTGCGGCGCGACGCCCCGCTCGGCCAGATAGCGCACGACGCTGCCGGCCCGCGCGGACGAAAGCTCCCAGTTCGATTCGTATTTCGCGTTCGCGATCGGCACGTTGTCGGTATGCCCTTCGACCAGGATATCGCCGGTCGCATGCTCGCTCAGCGCCCGCCCGATCTGGGTCAGCACGGGCGCGGCGTCGGACAGCAGGCGCGCATCGCCGACGTTGAACAGGATCTTCGCGTCGATGCCGATCTCGATGCCGTGCCGCGCGCGCACGAGCGAGATGCGGCCATTCGACTTCAGCGCGTCGAGCGATGCCAGCCAGGCGGGCGCACGGTCAGGCACGGCATCCCCGCTGCTCGCGATGCCGCTGTCGTGCCTTGCAAGCGTCTGATAGCGCGCATCGAGCGCGTTGTATTTCGCGAGCTGCAGCACGTACAGCGCGAGAAACAGCACCATCAGCGTCGTGATGAGGTCCGCGTAGGAAATCAGCCAGCGTCCGGACTGCGTACCCTCGGCTTCATCGTCGTCGCGATCGGCGGCGGCCGAGCCGGCCCGCGCCGCGTCAGTTCGAGCCGTCATGTCGGCGCTCCCGGTGCGTCATGCGAGCGACTCGGCCGCGCGGCCGCGCACGTCGCCGGTCAGCCGCGTTTCGATCGTATGCGGCGACTCCTTGCGCGAGATCGCGAGCAAGCCGTCGAGATACAGCTTGCGAAAGCGCAGCTCGCTGTCGATCTGCGCGCGCAGCTTGCCGTACAGCGGCAGAAACACGAGGTTCGCGAACGCCAGGCCGTAAAGCGTCGCGATGAACGCGACCGCGATGCCCGGGCCGAGCTGCGCCGGCTCGAGAATGTGGCTCGTCACCTGCACCAGCCCGAGCACCGAGCCGAGGATGCCGAACGTCGGCGCATAGCCGCCGGCCTGCTGCCACACGCGCGCGGCCGCCAGACGGCTGCGCTCGTACCCGTCGAGATCGCGCTGCAGCGCGTCCTCGAGCACCGCGGTCGACACGCCGTTCGCGAGCAGTTCGAGCCCGCGTCGCGCGAACGGATGAATGCCGCGCACGTCCATCGATTCGAATGCGAGCAGCCCTTCGAGCTTCGCGCGATCGCCCCATTCGAGCAGGTCGGTCAGGTGCTTGCGGTCGACCTCCTGCGCGCGCACGAACGCGAGCCGCAACTGCTTCACCGCGTCGAGGAATCGCGCCCACGTGTTCTGGATCATCACCGCACCGAGCGTGCCGCCGAGCACGATCACGAGCGCCTCGAACTGGAACAGCGTCGAGAAATGCCCGCCTTCCAGCGCGAAGCCGAACACGATCGCCACGCCGCCGAGCAGCACGCCGGCCAGGGTCAACAGGTCCATATGCGTCTCCGTCGGGTTACGCGTCGGATGAAGCGAGCGGCACGGAGGCCGCGCTTGCGACCGGCGCCTTGGCTGCGCGAACGGCATCCAGCACGCGCCGCTCGATCTCCTCGATCTCGAGCGGATCGAGCTTCAGCTCGCGGCGCATCACCCACGACACCTCGTTGCGCCGCGCCTCCGTCATCACGGAGAACAGCTTGTCGGCCACCGCGCGATCGTCGAGGCTCGCGATCAGCTTCGCGAGATCGTACGTGTCGAACGCACTGATCACGTCGAACAGCGTGCGCTGGTCGACCCCCACGATATCCTCGAGCGCGTGCACGTCGCCGCCAGCGCGTCGGTTGCGCCGCGAAAAATAGGCGACACCCTGCTGCTCGACATAACCGAGCACCTTCGACTTGCGGAACGCGAACACCTCTTCCGCGATCTCGCCGTGCGACAGCTTGTTGAGCAGGAGTTTCCGGTCGACACCGATCAGCGCCTCGAGATCGGCGAGTTCGATCAGCTCCAGCTCGCTGTTGATCGACACGTCGAGATCGTGATCGGCGACCTGCTGCGCGCGATCGACCACGCGCGCGGCATCGAACGTGACGACCTGGCGCGCATCCGACGACGCCGAGTAATCGGCCGCGCCGCCGGCATGGTCGGCCTGCGCGGCTTCGATCGTGACGAGATTGAGCTTCTCCATGCGGCGCAGCATCGCGAGCACGTGCGGACGCGAATGGCCGGCGATCGCGCGGCAGCGGCGGATCACGTCGGCGAGCGGCACCGACGTTTCCGCCGCGTGCGCCTGCATCGGCCGCCGCGACCACGCATCGTCCGAGCCGCGCGTCTCGGCGCCCGCGATCAGCGACAGCACATGCGCGTACGACAGCACGCCCGGCATGAAATCCGCATGCGTGTAGGTCGCCAGCTGATCGTCCTTGCGCTTCACGCGCCGGATCATCGTGCGCACGATATGACGCAGCAGCGCGGACACGTGCTCGATTTCCTCGTCGAGCAGCGCGGCCGGCACGACCGTGAGCTGACAGAACGACAGCGCCTTCGCGGTATGCGCGCGCGGCTCGGACGCGAGCAGCGCGGATTCGCCGAAGAATTCGCCGCGCCCGAGCGTCGCGACGACGACGCGCTTGTCGTCGCAGCGCGTCGACAGCTCGACCTTGCCGTCGGCGATCAGGAAGATGACGGGCTCCCCGGCGAAGCCCTCCGAATAGATGATTTCGCCGGGCGCGGCCGTACGCGTCCACGATTGCTGACGATTCAAGTTGATTCCCCTGCTGCGCTGGTTGTTGCGGACCGCGTCGCATGTCGCAGGCATGCGATCGACGGTCATCCCCGTGCCCGTCTTAACGTCATCGGCACAGGCATCCTTTAGGAAAATCGAACTCGTTTCGATCGAAAATCAAGGTGAAACGTTTGCGGATCCCCTGACATCTTTGGAAGATTCGATTCGATACATTAGTGCATCGCCCGAGCGAAAACCCGGGCATGCGTGGGCGACCCAATCGCCCCCTTCCGCGGCTCCCGCAGCCCCGCAATGAACCGGAAGCGATGCGCCGAAGCCGTCGCACCGGACCGATACCGCCGGCGTTCATTTCGGAATACTGCGTTTACCCTGACGGTGTCCCGAAGCGGCGCGCCCGGAGCTATCCGGCCCCGTTACTTCTCATATCATCCGATAATTAGCTTTTATTTTCGTCTAAAATCCCGCTTCCTCTTACTTTAGGATGGAAGACCGTTTTGTTTAGACTGACGAAAACTATCTCGCGTACGGCCGTTGCCGCATGCATTGCTTATGCCGGGCTCATGCCTTTATCCCGGACCGCCAACGCCCAGGTCGAACCGCTGAAGAATCCCGTCTACGGGGTGACGCTCGACGACCTGACCAAACTGGACGCGATCATCGCGTCGCTGCAGAACCTGCCGTACCGGCCGACCGTGCGCGTCGTATTCGACCCGGGTACGTCGGCCGCCGACTACTACGCACCGTTGCTGCGCCTGCACTCGGTCGCGTATGTGATGGGCGAAGTCTACGATTCCTACTATTTCCCGACGGATCTCACGACGTACAAGGCGCGAACGCAGGAACTGGTGTCGCAGTTGAAGAACACGGTCGACGTGTGGGAGATCGCCAACGAAATCAACGGCGAATGGCTGCGTAATGACCCGAGCGGCACGAACACCGTGGTCAATTCGGAAGAGCAGCAGATCGGCCAGATGGTCGCCGCGGCCAACACGATCGTCAAATCGAACGGCGGGAAGACCGCGATCACGCTGTACTACAACGACGACAGCAAGGGCACCAACTGTTGGGCGAAGCCGCAAGACTACTGGAAGACCTGGCCGACGAACTTCCTGCCGTCGACGGTTCGCCAGCAGGCCGACTACGCGCTGTTCAGCTACTACCCGTATCAGGATTGCCCGGGGCTGAATCCGTCGTGGAAGAACGATTTCGCGGCGCTGGAAAGCATCTTCCCGAACGCGAAGGTCGGCTTCGGCGAAATCGGGGTGTCGGACATCTCCGCGCCTGCATCGGTCCAGCAAAACCTGATCAAGACCTATTACCCGATGGTCAACAGCATGACCGATCCGCGTTTCATCGGCGGATTCTTCTGGTGGACCTACGTCGAGCAGATGATCCCGTATTCGACGAGCTCCTACTTCCAGTTGTTGCGTCAGACGATCCTCCCGCTCAAGTCGCCCAACTGATCGCCCCGTCCGCAGGCAGCTCCAGCGTCAGCGCAGTCGCTCAGAACCACAATGTCGCGCGCACCACGAGACCACGTGCGCGGGCCGCTGACGTCAATGGAAACCGGTATTGCACCGTCACGTCGAGATAGCTTGCCGGCGCGGTATACCTGCCTTCGCGAAACCAGTACCGAAACTGAACACCGGGCCCTGCACCGATTGCCGTCCTGTCCGTCTGACGATTGTCGTGATCGCCGGCCACCGCGACGTGCGGGTAGACGGTCAGCCGGTCGCTGAGCATCGGCAAACGCCACGTGTGCCCGTAACGCAGTTCCGAATAGATGATGTATCGGCCGGCTTTGATGAAGTATGCCCCCTCGACATAGGCCTGCCAGCTGCGCCAGCTCGGTTCGGTGACCCGCAGGTCGGTGCCCGCTTCCGACGAATAGCCCACGCGCATCAGCCAGTCCGTCATCGACAGGCTGCCGACATGGAACAGCCGCTCGGCGGTCAACACCACGTTCTGGTCGGGTATCGGCTTGTAGCGCGCGCCCACCGACCCTTGCACGGTCGGCATGCCGGTCACGTTGCCGTTGCCGTCGTAGGCCGTGCCGTACCCGCGTACGAAGAACTGGAAGATGCGGCCGTTCTGATAGCCGATCTTCGGGGGCTGCCAGTACGCCTCGACACCCGGCTGGAGCACGCTGATGGTGCCTTGCGGGCCGAATGCGGCCGACTGGTAGGGTGCACTCAGCACGAAACCCCAGGTGCGCTCCAGCTGCTCGACTTCCCGCCGATAGCCGAACTTGCGCTGCGTGTCGAACGCGTGCTCGTTTTCATCGGCGTCGAGACTCTGTTCGAACAGCTGGACGGACTGCTCGTTCAATCCGATCCGCTTCGCGGTGTAGCCCGCATCGGCGAAGTTCATCGCGTTGCCGGCGCCACCGGCGAAACCCTCCTGAAATGCGTCGAGCGCCTCGCGATCCTTGTGTTCACGCAGGAGGTCATAGGCCTGCTGCAACTTCCGTGTCGCGGTATCGTCGACCGGCGCCTGCGGCGGCTGATCGACTTGCCGTGCCTGCGCCGCGATCGACGCGGCCATGTTCCGCTCGGTGTCCGTCGACGCGTCGCTCGCCGCCAGGTCCGCCATGCGAATGGCGCTTTCGCGGTCACCGGCCTGCAAGCTCAGTTGCGCGATACGCAGCTGGATCACCGCCGATTTTTCATCGGCCAGCGGCGCCAGCGCCACACCGGCCTCATGCGGGCGATTTGCCGCGAGCGCGCTGTCCGACCATGCGAGACGCAGGTTGCGCTGCTGGTCCCTGCTCCATTTCCCGGTCGCGACGGCGGCCGAGAAATCGCGACACGCGACGTCGTAATGCATCTGCCGCTGCGCCAGGTAGCCATGCTGCGCCAGCACGGCTGCGCTTTTCGGAAAACGAACGCTCAACGATTCCAGCATCGCGTCCGCTTCGTCGACTTTTCCTTCCCGCCGGTAGATATCCGCGAGCAGCAGCCCGAGCTGTTCGCTTCCAGGCTGAACCTTGACGGCACGCAGCGCGTACTCCTCCGCGCGGGGCAGGTCGCCTGCGTTGATTGCCTTGTATGCACCGTCGGCGAGCCGATAGGCCTTGGGTGTCAGTTGCTGGGCGGCCGATGCCGGAGCCTGCCAGGCGAGCGACATGGCGATCGCCAGGGCGCTCAGCCGTGCGCAGCGCTTGAGACCGGCCGCGATCGGGCGTGTCGAGCGCTTCATAGCGGTTCTCCCGACGGCCTGTTCACCTGAAAGGCCTGTGGCATCGCGTCATTGCCGTCGCGTGCGCGTGCGAGCTCGACGAAGCGCGAGTGCCGGGCGAGTTCGGCAGCGATCTCCGTATCGCAGGCGATGAAATACGCAACGTTCGATCGGGCTCCCCGCCGCACGACATCCTGTTCGTCCTGCGTGAGCGGCCGCCCGACCGCGATGTTCAGCGTCCCGTCCTCCGAGGTTGAAAACGGAACGGCCAGGTAGGCGTACTGCAGCTCGAATGCCAGCGAGTCCGCGAAGTGGCCCACCGCGACGTTGCCCAGGCTCACCCGGGGCAGCTCCGCCTGCTCGGCGATGGCATCGGCCAGCGATTCGGCGGATAGCGCGCTGCCTTCGAGCAACAGTTCGCCCAGCCGCTTGCCGCATGTCAGCTGCTTCTCGAGGCTGGCCTGCAGTTGTTCCAGCGTGACCACGCCCCAGCCGACCAGGATTTCGCCGATCTTCAGGCGCGCCTTGCCGAGCTCCGCGTTCGACAGGTAGGTGTGGCTGGTCTTGTCCCATGCAATCGGCTTGCCGCTCGCCAGGTGGCCGATATAGATGCGCCAGGCCCGACAGACCGCATAGAAATTGATCAGGTTGTTGACGAACATCCTCGGGATCGAGAGCAGCCCCTGGACCGGACCGTTCAGCTTGCTGACGAAGTGGTAGCGTTGCCCGGCCCGGACACACAGCATGACGGTATTCACCCATAGCAACGGCGCGACCCATGCGCCGACGGTGACGAGGGGCGCGCCGACGGGGATCACATGGCCGGCTCTCTGAAGCGCGGCAAGCAACAGGAAGTTGATCAGCACCCCATAGGCAATGACCGAAAACAGCGACGTCACGATGCCCTTGCGATCGTGGAAGAACATGTAGCGGGTAAGGAGATCGCCCTTCCAGCCGAGTTGCTCCCAGCCCTGGAAGGCGATGCCGAGAATCCAGCGTGCGCGCTGCCGGTATGCGGTGCGAAACGTCTTCGGAAAATACTCGCGCGTGGCCAGCAGGTTCTGATTGGCGACTCCACGCTCTGAATGCCTGCCGCCGGCATCGCGTGCGATATCCGAGAGCGGAAAGCGGGCAAAGGTTTCCTTCATGCCGAGGTCTCTCAACCGGAAGCTGAAGTCGTAGTCCTCGGTCAGGGTACTGGTGTTGAACGGAGCGCCGCCGCGCGCCTTCATCGCCGCCTCGATCGAGCGCCGGCTGTAGCACGATGCAACGCCCGCGCCCGGAACGATACCGGTCAGGCGGCCCCGCACCGGCACGTCCTTCTGGTGCGATTCGCTGAAATCGTCGAGATAGCAGCCGGCCACGAACTCGTTCCATTTCCGCGGCAATGACAGGACCGGAAGCTGAACCAGGTCGCTGTCCGCCACCGCATGGTTGAGGTACTTGAGTTCAATCGGATGAACGACATCTTCGCAGTCGTGCATGACGACGCCTGCGAACCTGATATGGTGGACCTCTTCGTAGCGCAGGATCGCTTCGACGATCCAGTTCAGGCAATCGGCCTTGCAGGTCGGCCCGTCGTTCATGACCGTCGCACGCGTCACCCGCCCCGGGTACCGGCGCACCATCCGTTCGACTTCCGCCGTGGTTTCCGCGTCGTTGTGATAGGTTCCGACGAAGATGACGTAGCGCTCGTACTCGATGGTCGCCAGGGTGTTCTCGATCATCTTGGCGATCACGTCATACTCTTTCCATGCCGGCACCATGAGTGCCAGATGGCGCTCTTCCAGCGCTCGCAGCATGCCGATGTCGATGGTCTGGGATTTTTCGCGACGCAGGATTCGCCCGATTTCGAATGACCAATAGCAAGCATCCAGCGTAAGGTCATCCAGCGTGCTGACCAGGATGACGATGGCGGTCACAATGGCGACGAAGTTGAGTGCATACAAATACGCACTCCATATCATATTATCCATTTTCCGCGATTTTCTCTTGTCGGTGCTTCTTCCCCGTATACCAACGCAAGACGAAACGCTCCCCGTCCCCGTCGACCCCGTCACGTCCACTCAGCGGCTGATGCCACACCCATTCCTGTCGCACTCGAAATAATCGATCAGGTATCGCGCGCTATTGATACGACCACGTAGCAACACCAGGAATGCAACGTGTCGAGTGGATGACCTTTGATAGCCGGTTTCCCCCTGCTTGCCTGCCTCCGTCCCTGCATTCGCCAACGCGTTCAGCCATTCCCGATCCTGCGTCTCGCGGTGCTCCCCGGACACCGTCTTCTCGACGCACATCTCTTCAAGCAAGTCACGCGCCATCGTCACGCCATCCTTGATCCTTCCGGGCGCCGCGCATGCGCTACACGCGATCGGTGGAGCGAATCCGAGCCAAATGTTTCAGTGCTGAAACACGATCGGGCGATCCGCCGAAAGGTGTTTGGCAGGTCCGCGCCGCGCATCGGTTGCCACCATCGGCGGCGGCGTCACGCGATTCCTGCGGTGACTGGCTTTCCGTCAGCCGCCCTTGCAGGCTTTACGCGTGTACCCAATCAATTTCGGCGGCCCGGGCGGCGTTGCATGCGTGAAACGTTTATCGAAACAATTTCCGACTGCCGTGACGTGCCGATTTCGACGTCGCGGCCAGGTGCACATTTGCGGCTGATGGTACGGATCTAGCTTGAAAGCAAAACCATCCAGGTTTCATTTTTTTATCCGATATCAAGCAAAAAAAATCACGACATAACACTCTGATTTTCAATACGGGGTATTTCGCCGTGCTCGTTCCGTTAACGAGATGAATTCAATTTGCATATCAAAGGATGAAAATCATGCCTGCGCGTCGCAATCAATCTTTTCGAAACGGGTTAATCACCGCCGGGATACTCGTCGCCTTGACCTCCACGCTCGTCGTCACCGTCGCGGTTCGGGATACGAGCGCGCAGCAGGCGAGCATGCCGTCCAACGGCAAGGTCAAGCCCCCGCCATTGCCGAACGGTTCTGCTCACGTCAACGTGAAGCCCGGCATGTCCGACGAGGATTGGG
Source organism: Burkholderia sp. Bp8998 (assembly GCF_003854235.1). Classification (NCBI taxonomy): domain Bacteria; kingdom Pseudomonadati; phylum Pseudomonadota; class Betaproteobacteria; order Burkholderiales; family Burkholderiaceae; genus Burkholderia; species Burkholderia sp. Bp8998. The sequence goes on along the minus strand of NZ_QTQF01000001.1, from coordinate 286,387 downwards.
AAAAGGCCTACAAGGAGACGGGGCGCCCCAAGTTTGACAGGAAGTCCGTCAAGAACGTCAATGGCAACGTGGAACGCGACTAGGGAGAAACGGCCATGAAAAAGATCTTGATCGTCATTGCGCTGCTTGCCGGACTCGCACAAATGACCTTGCCGGGCACAGCGCATGCGCAGGCCACCACGGCACATACGCTGGTGCTATACGACAACCCGCCCAACGTCCCGTACTCGAAGCTTGGCCTGATGTACAGCATCATGTTGAGGAACCTGCTCGGTCACTTCAATACGACGGTCGATCTGGTTCCGATACAGAACTACACGGCCGGCATGGTCGCGAATCACGACGTCACGTTCTATGTCGGCGACTACTACGACAACCCGATTCCGACGGCATTCATGAGCGACGTGATGACCGCCACGAAGACGGTCGTCTGGTTCAAGTACAACTTGTGGCAGCTCGCGTGGAACACGGCCTATACGTTCAACCAGACCTTCGGATTCAGCTTTCAGGGCCTTGCCGGGATGAACGCGACGCCTTCGTCGAGCAATCCGAATCCCGGCTTCTACGACACGGTCATGTACAAGAACCTGCCGATGGCCAAGTATTACGCGTATGACGCATCGACCGGCGTCGTCAACGCGGACCCGGATGTCGGACTCACCCAGGTCGTCGATGCCACCAAGGCACAGGTGCTCGTCACCATCAAGAACAGCCAGAGCGGCGCAACCGCGCCATACGTCATGCGCTCGGGCAAGCTCTGGTACTTCGCGGACATGCCGTTCACCTATATCGGCCCGACCGATCGATATCTGGTGATATGCGACATGCTGCACGATATCCTGCAGACCAATGCACCGGTGAATCATCGTGCGCTCGTGCGTCTCGAGGATCTCGACGCGTATACGACGACGGGTTCGATGAAGCAGATCTCGGATTACCTGTACTCGAAGAAGATCAAGTTCACGATGGCAACCATCCCGGTGTATAAGGATCCGAACGGCTATTACAACCAAGGTGTGCCGGAGACGATCCATCTTGCGCAGGCGACGGGCCTCAAGAGCGCCCTGAACTACGCGATCGCGCACGGCGGTTCGGTCGTGATGCACGGTTATACGCACCAGTACAATTCGACGCCGAATCTTCTGAACGCGGTCAGCGGTAGCGACTACGAGTTCTGGTACGCAGTACAGAATCGTCCTGTCGATGAGGATTCCGTACAATGGGCGAAGGGAAGAATGGCCGACGGCCTGCTCGAGTTCACGCTCAACGGCTACAAGATCGTCGGCTGGGCCGCGCCGCAGTACCATGTGTCGCCCAAGGCAGCATCAGCCACCGCGCAGACGTTCCCGACCACGTTCCAGCGGGCCGTCTACTACACGTCGACCAATCCGCAACTCGGAACCGGAGCACCCAACCAGGACTTTTCGGCCGGTCAGTTTTTCCCGTACATCATCAACTCCGATTACTACGGACAGCGGATTATCCCCGAGAACCTGGGCAGCATCCAGTACAACATCTGCAATATCGACCCGTTCTCTTGCATCACGTACCCGTGGCAGCAACTCATTAACAGTGCCACGTATGGCCTGGCGGTGCGGGACGGCTTCGCGTCGTTCTTCTTCCATCCGTTCTGGCTTGAACCCGAACTTGGATTGCCGGCTTACCAGGACTTCCAGAGTCTCGTGACCGGCATTACGAATCTCGGTTATACGTGGGTAGACGGCACGACGGCGAAGTGACGCGGGCTGGACGGCAGCCTCGTGCGACCCGCAGCGGCAACGCGGGTCGCACGTTTGCGTTTGATCGGCTACGATGACGCGGGAGGATTGCTTCCGGGGAGGTAGTCGCGATGATCACGTACGCCATCCCGGCCTTGCGCAGGCTCCAACAGCGTCTGGGCCGGTTCCGACAGGCCCGCCTGCCGCGCCGGCGCTCGCACGCGCCGCGTTCGTCCGGCGCGGCGACGCTCGCGGTCGTCGGTGCAGCGCTTGCCATGGCCGCGTGTAGCTGGACGGCGCACGACGTCTACGCCGACGGAATCGTCTGGCAGGTGGACAACACGACGACGAATCCCGTCGGAAACTGGCAACAGCTCGGCGTGCACGATCTGTTGATCCAGTGGGTCGTCGTCGACGATACCGCGTACATTGCCAACACCCGCATCCGTCCCGCGGCGCACCTTCCCGACTGGGAACGCATCGGTCGCGAGCCGTGGGCCAGAAACGTCATCCTGGGCCTGGCCGGCTATCAGGACGAAGGGCGTGCGCGCACCCATCTGTCGACCCTCGCGGATCAGTCCGCGGAAATCGCGCGCGTGCCGGTCCCGTTGCATGTCACCGGCTACTACTTCCCGGTCGAAATCGATCCGACCTGGCAGGACGCGCCCAAGCTAGCCGAGATCCTGAAGGGGCTGCCGCGCCCGCTGTGGGTGAGCGTCTACGACCAGACCAACATCGGCGGAAAGGCACTGGCGGACTGGCTCGCGTCGTGGCTGCCTTCGGATGTCGGGGTGTTCTTCCAGGACGGCTGCGGCGTCTATGCGCGCGAACCCTACGTCGCTCGCACCTACCTCGACGCGTTGGCTGCGCGCCTGGGAAAACGACGCGTGCGGATGATCGCCGAGGCCTTCCGGCCAGCCGAGCATGGTGGATTCCGTGCGGCCAGCGCCGAAGAATTGAGCAAGCAGCTGGCGGCTTATCGGGGCAATCAGGTCTACCTGTTCGATGGCCCGCACTATGTATCGGACAAACTCACACGTGAACTCGTCACCGGACCGGCCAGGCCGCCGGCGGTCAAGCCCGCCGGAACGAGTAGTCCCTGATCGTGGCCGCCCCCGAGTGCCAACGCAGACAGCAAACGACAGGTCGGCTGCCGTCCGATTGAAAGCACGAAGGGGCGTTGCGCGTCAGAACTCCATGTCGAGTTCGTCGATGTCTTCGTGCTCCGCTTTCGCGGCCTCGATCCACTCCGCAACGAACGGATGCGCGAGCACCTGCATGCAGTACTCGGCGATATCGGGCTCGAGTTTCACGTCGTAGGTCAGGAATCGCGTGACGACCGGCGCGTACATCGCATCAGCGATGCCGATCTGCTCGCCGAACAGCCAGGGACCGCCATACGCGGCCAGACACTCGCGCCAGATCGTCACGATGCGCTCGATGTCGTGCTGCGCACGCGACCAGATCCGGAAACCGGGAAAATGCGCACGCAGGTTCATCGGCAGCGCGGAGCGCAGCGCGCTGAAACCGGAATGCATCTCGCCGCAGATCGACCGGCAATGCGCGCGCGCACGCCGGTCGTCGGGCAGCAGCCGTGCCTGCGGCCGGATTTCGTTCAGGTATTCGGCGATCGCGAGCGTGTCCCACACCGTGCTGCCGTCGTGCGTCAGGCACGGCACGAGAATCGACGGCGACAGCAACAGCAGCTCCGCGCGCGATGCCGCATCGATCGGCACGCTGACCGTCTCGAACGCGAGCCCGCTCAGCTTCGCGAGCAGCCAGCCGCGCATCGACCACGACGAGTAATTGCGGCTGCTGATGGTCAGCGTCGTCTGTCTTCCGGTGACTTCCATGTCGCTCCCCTGTTCAAAACCGTTCGTGCCCCTGCACCGAAAACGGACGCCGCGCGACGTCTCCCGCACCATGCCGGTGCCGCGCATTCGCCGAACTGGCGCGGCACCGCACGCCGTCGAAGCACGTGCCGCACGTCTGCCGGCTCGGCAACGCATCGCATGCGGTTGCCAGGTGTCGCGTGCCGCCTGCATCGCCGCGTTCTCGAACCGCGTGCAACGCGCGTGCCAGCCGCAAGCTGGCACATCGCTTGCCTCGTTCCATCCAACGCGGCACAACGAGCGACAGCCATGAATCTGCTTGCCTATCCGTTCTATCAATGGTCTGCAGAATGCACGCGTCCGGCGCGCGCATGGGCCGCCGCTACACGCGCGACGATGTCGCTGTGGCCGCCCGCCACCGCGACGCCGACCGGCCGCACGCTCGACGCGCTGTGCGAACTGCTCGAATGCTGCGCGTTCTCGCATCGGCGTCCGCCGTTCGGCATCGCGTCGATCGTCGTCGACGGTGAAACGGTGCCGATCGTCGAGGAAGCCGCCGCTGCCACACCGTTCGGCACGTTGCTGCATTTCCGCAAGGCACTGCCGGTGGCGCGCCAGCCGCGCGTGCTGATCGTGGCTCCAATGTCCGGGCATTTCGCGACGCTGTTGCGCGGCACCGTGCATACGATGCTTGCCGACCACGACGTGTACATCACCGATTGGCACAACCCGCGCGACATCCCGCTGGCGGCCGGACGGTTCGGCTTCGACGAATACGTCGCGCACGTGATCGACTTCATCCATCAGATCGGCCCGGATGCGCACGTGCTCGCGATCTGCCAGCCAACCGTTGCCGCACTCGCAGCGGTCGCGCTGATGGCCGCCGGCGGCGATCCGGCGCAGCCCGCGAGCCTGACGCTGATGGCAGGGCCGATCGATTGCCGCGTGAATCCGACGAAGGTCAACGCGCTCGCGACGAGCCAGCCGATCGCATGGTTCGCGCGCAACCTGATCAGTGTCGTACCGGCGGGTTTCGTCGGTGCGCAACGACGCGTGTATCCGGGCTTCGTGCAGGTCGGCGCGTTCATGTCGATGAATCCCGATCGCCATGCGGCGTCGTTCGCCGACCTGTATTACGAGCGCGCGAAAGGCGACCCGGCAAAAGCCGACACGCTGCGGCACTTCTACGACGAATACTTCGCCACCGCCGATCTCACCGCGGAGTTCTATCTGGAAACGGTCGAGAAGGTGTTCCAGCAATACGCGCTCGCGCGCGGCGAGCTGACGGTCGGCGATCGGCTCGTCGAACCGGCGGCGATTCATCGCACCGCGCTGTTGACGATCGAAGGCGAGAAGGACGATATCTGCGCAGTGGGCCAGACGGTGGCCGCGCAGGAACTGTGTTCGGGGTTGCCGTCGTACCTGAAGACGCACCACGTACAGACGGGGGCAGGCCACTACGGCGTGTTCAACGGCAGCCGCTGGGAAACGCAGATCTATCCGATCGTGCGGGCGATGATCCATGACAACGAGCCATACGATCGCACCGCGGGTGCGGAAGGCAACGCGGACGGCACGCATTACGTGACGCTGCGCGCGCTGCTCGATGCGCGCGCAACCATGAACGATGTAGCAACCGACACGCCGTCGCATCAAGCTCACTGAAGCCGGACGACGCTGAAAATGAAACGCCCCGCCGTTGATGGCGGGGCATGCGTTGCTGCAGCGTGCGGACGACGCGTGCGGGAGCGGCTCGCGCGTCAGCCTACGTTACGAACAGGCCTTGCCGTGCGACGCGTGGTAACCCTTCGCCTTCGCGTCGGCTTCCGACATGTAGCTGCCGTGCTTCGTCTTGCCGTAGTACTTGTCGGTCGAGCAGTGATAGACCTTCGTGCTGTCGTTCGCCCACACCTTGCCCGGGCCGCCGCCCGGCGCTGCCGCCGCGGTCGTTGCAGCCGCGCTCTTCGCCGGCGCGGTGCCGGACGCAGGGGCTGCGGAGGCCGCCGTGGCCGGTGCGGCGGCCGGTGCGCTCGCGGCGGCCGACGACGATGCGCCGTACCAGGTCTTCACACCCTTGTGGCCCGCGCATGCGCCCTTCTTCGATGCGCCCGAGTAGAACGAGCCGTCCTTGCACAGACCGGTCGTGCCGGCCGGCGCGCTGGCCGGAACCTGCGCGAATGCACCGATCGACATACCCATGCCGGCGACCAGCGCGGCGATCAACATCGTCTTTTTCATGGTCCTCTCCTGATTTGCCTGAATGAAGAATGCGTTCCGGGTATTCCCGGGAAAGTCGCGGTTACCGCACCCAGCGGCACACGCGATGGTGGTGGTGATCGAAATGACACACACGGTGCGAATGCGCTTCGGCCAGTGCCGGAGCGAGAACGGCACATGCCACTGCGGTGGCCGTCAGGATCTTCGCGATGCGCTTCATGAAACTCTCCCGGGTAAATCAACCGGTGATCCGGCTGGTACCTCCTTAACGCCGCTCGACGACAGGCCGTGCACGGCATCCACCCGCAATTGACGATCTTTGACATCGCGGCGCTGTCAACGCATCGAAACTGACGAATGTCTTTCTTTTCTTTCCGGATCTTCAGCTTATCGACCATTTGGAATTCGAAAGAATGTGAACAAGGAAATGCGGATCGCACGGAAACGTCCATGGAGGGCAGCACAAAAAAAACCGCCCGAGGGCGGTTTGTCACAAACAGGCGTACGGATGATGCATGCGGAAACACCGCGCAGCTACGCCCCCGCCTCTCCCCACGGCGTCGGCGGCGGTACCGCGCATGGCCCCTCGACATCGATCGACTTGAAATCGGCGGGCCCGACGATCTCCAGATACTCCATGTCCGGCGAGTAATCGAACAGGTAGTGGACGATCCCCGGCGCCTGGTGCACGCAGTCGCCGGCGCTCACCAGCGTCTCCCGTTCGCCGTACATGAAGCGCGCCCAGCCCTTCAGCATGATCACGATATGGAACTCGGCCTCGTGACGGTGCCAGCCGGTGCCCGCCTCCGGTGCATGATTCGCCCTGACGAGTTGCGCGACGACCTTGCCGTTCGTCGCGGCCGCGATGCCAAGATCGCGATACAGGAAGAAGTCACGCAGGCCTTCGCCGCGATAGGCGGTGTCCTGCGGCTTCACATGGGAAAAGGCGGTGGTGGTCGGTGTGCTCATCGCGGTGCTCCTTCATCGAAAGGATCCCGCGTGACAAGCATTTAGCGTTCCAGTGTGCGGCGTCCCGGGCAGCCCGCGACGCCGCCTGCCGGCCTACTTCAACCGCCCCGACAGGAACTGCCCGAGCCGTTCGCTCTTCGGGTTCACGAGAATCTCCTGCGGATTCCCTTCTTCTTCGATCTTCCCCTGGTGCAGGAAGATCACGTGGTTCGACACATTGCGCGCGAAGCCCATCTCGTGCGTGACGACGACCATCGTGCGGCCTTCCTCCGCGAGCTTCTGCATCACCTTCAGCACTTCGCCGACGAGCTCCGGATCGAGCGCCGACGTCGGCTCGTCGAACAGCATCACTTCCGGCTCCATCGCAAGCGCGCGCGCAATCGCGACGCGCTGCTGCTGGCCACCCGACAGATGCGACGGATACATGCCCTCGACGCGCGGCGCGAGGCCGACCTTCTCCAGATACTTGCGCGCCCGCGCGATCGCTTCGTCCTTGCTGACCCCGAGCACGGCCATCGGCGCTTCGATGATGTTCTCGAGCACCGTCATGTGCGCCCACAGGTTGAAGTGCTGAAACACCATCGACAGCTTCGTGCGCATCCGCTGCAGCTGCTTCTGGTCGGCCACGCGCAGCGAGCCGTTGCGGTCGCGCGTGGTCTGGATTTGCTCGCTGCCGATCGTGATCTGCCCCGAGCACGGCTGCTCGAGGAAGTTGATGCAGCGCAGGAACGTGCTCTTGCCGGAGCCGCTCGAGCCGATGATGCTGATCACGTCGCCGGCCTTCGCCTTCATCGACACGCCCTTCAACACCTCGTTGTCGCCGAACTTCTTGTGCAGGTTGTCAACGGTGAGCTTGTACATGCTTGATCCTTTCTTGCGAATTAGTGGCCGCGCGGCGAGAGGTACGCGAGCCAGCGCGTCTCGAGCTTGCGGAACGCCCAGATGAGCGTGAACACGACGATGGCGTACAGCACGGCGGCGATGCCGTAGGCCTGGAACGACATGTACGTCGCGGAGTTGACGTCGCGCGTGACCTTCAGGATGTCGGGCACGGTCGCTGTGAACGCGAGCGTCGTCGCGTGCAGCATCAGGATCACTTCGTTGCTGTAGCTCGGCAGCGAGCGGCGCAGCGCGGACGGCAGGATGATGCGCGTATAGAGCTTGAAGCGCGACATTCCATAGGCCATCCCGGCCTCGATCTCGCCGGCCGACGTCGCCTTGATCGCACCCGCGAAGATCTCGGTCGCATACGCGCATTCGTTCAGCACGAACGCGAGCAGCGTGCAGTTCATCGCGTTGCGGAAGAACGCGTCGAGCAGCACGTGGTCGTGCACGACCTGCAGGCTGTAGATGCCGGTGTAGCACATCAGCAGCTGCACGTAGAGGGGCGTGCCGCGGAACACGTACGTATAGAGCCATACCGGGCCGGAGATCCAGCGGTTCGACGACGCGCGCGCGATCGCGAGCGGCACGGCCAGCGCGAAGCCGAGCGCGATCGACACGACCAGCAGCCACAGCGTGATCGCGAGGCCGCTGAAGCGGTAGCCGTCGGTGTAGAGATAGCTTTGCCAGTACTGGCTGACGAGTTCGATCACAGTGCAAGCCTCCGGACGCCGACGGAATAACGCTTCTCGAGGTGGTGCAGCACGACGTTCGACACCGTCGTGATCGCCAGGTAGATCGCGCCGGCCGCGAGCGTGAAGAAGAAGAAATCGAGCGTGCTCTTGCCGGCGTCCTGCGACGCCTTCACGACATCGGCGAGACCGATGATCGACACCAGCGCGGTGGCCTTCACGAGCACCTGCCAGTTGTTGCCGATGCCCGGCAGCGCGAAGCGCATCATCTGCGGGAACAGGATCCGGTGGAACACGCGCCAGCCGCTCATCCCGTACGCGAAGCCCGCTTCGAGCTGGCCGCGCGGCACCGCGAGGAACGCGCCGCGGAACGTCTCGGTGAAGTACGCGCCGTAGATGAAGCCGAGCGTGATCACGCCGGCCACGAACGGGTCGATGTCGATCTGGTCCCAGCCGAGCACGTCGGTCACGTCGTTCAGCAGGATCTGGATCCCGTAGAACAGCAGCAGCATCAGCACGAGATCGGGCACCGCGCGGATCAGCGTCGTATAGAACGTGCCGACCGACTTGAGCACGCGGTGGGTCGACAGTTTCGCGGCCGCGCCCGCGAGGCCCAGTACGAGCGACGCGGCGAGCGACAGCACCGCGAGCTTCACGGTCTCGACCGTGCCGGCCCACAACAGCGGGCCAAATCCTTGGAAGATCATATGAGGGATCCAGAACGATGTGGCTGGATTGTCAATAGCCATTAACCGCGCATCAAACGATATCTGCGCACTACCTGATGCAACCTGCTCATCAAGCCGGACGCATCACGCGAAGCGGGCTGCACCCGGCAACAGACGCGGCGCGCACCACAGCCGATGCGCGCCGCACGGACGGTCAGCCGCCGTAGACGTCGAAGGCGAAGTACTTCTTCTCGAGCTTCTTGTACGTGCCGTCCTTGATGATGTCGGCGATCGCATGGTCGATCTTCGCCTTCAGGTCGGCGTCGTCCTTGCGCAGCCCGATGCCGGCACCGTTGCCGAGCGTCTTCGGATCGTCGATGTCCTTGCCGGCGAATTCGAAGTTCGCGCCGCGCGGCGTCTTCAGGAAGCCGAGGTCGGCCTGCACCGCATCCTGCAGCGCGGCGTCGAGGCGGCCGGACATCAGGTCCTGGTACACGCCGTCCTGGTTCTGGTAAGGCACGACCTGCACGCCCTTCGGCGCCCAGTAGGCCTTCGCGTAGGTTTCCTGGATCGTGCCCTGCTCGACACCGACCGACTTGCCCTTCAGCGATTCGGCCGTCGGCTGCAGGCCGGTGCCCTTCTTCGCGACGAGGCGCGTCGGCGTGTTGAACAGCTTGTCGGAGAACGCGATCTGCTCGGCGCGCGCCGGCGTCATCGACATCGACGACAGCACGCCGTCGAACTTCTTCGCCTTCAGCGCCGGGATCATCCCGTCGAAGTCGTTCTCGATCCACACGCATTTCGCCTTCAGGCGCGCGCAGATCTCGTTGCCGAGATCGACGTCGAAACCGACGACCTTGCCGCTCGCGTCCTTCGATTCGAACGGCGGATAGCTGGCGTCGACACCGAACCGGATCGTCGACCAATCCTTGGCATGGGCACCGACCGCGATGCAGGCAAGGGCAATACTGAGCGCGAGTTTCTTCATGGCGTTCCTGTCATAGGCAAACTGGGCACGGGTCCCGTCGGGCGGCGCCGCCGCGAACCCTTCCAACCCGAAAGCCGCCCGTCTGGCGACTTCCCAAGTTGTACATACAACTTTGCCTTTTCCAGGTCACTACCAGCAATCCGTGTTTATCTCTAATTGTCGGCTGATTGATTCCGTGAGCGAATATCCCTTATATTTCAATTCACTACGCATTACATGCAGCTGATATCCAGCTTTCAGAACGAGCCTGGCGCGCCGAAATCACGCTTGCATTTGTCTATACTTTTGCGTTTGCCGCAGGCGTCGGCACGGCGGCCGCGGTCCGTGCGGCGTGGCGGGCCCGCGATCCACAGTCCGGAATGCAGGCCGGGATAACCCGAATCACCGGTCCGCAGTCCGGCCCGTTCGGCGTCGAACCCGGTACACTCCGCCCGGACACCGCACGAACGCCGACTGCGACGGCACGCGGCCGCCGTCTCTTGAACAGCAATGCAATGACCACACCGATCTATCAGGAAATCAAGGACTTCATCCTCGCGCGCATTCATGCGGGCGAATGGGCGGAAGGCGACCAGGTGCCGTCGGAGAACGAGCTCGCGCGCGAATTCAACGTCGCGCGGATGACGGTCAACCGCGCGCTGCGCGAGCTGACGGCAGAACAGGTGCTCACGCGCACGCGCGGCTCCGGCACGTATGTCGCGTCGCCGAAATACGAATCGACGCTGGTCGCGATCCGCAGCATCTCGGATGAAGTCGCCGCGCGCGGCCATGCGTATCGTGCGCAGGTGCTGGAGGTCGGCGCGGCCGTCGCCGACGCGAAGCTCGCCGACGAACTGCAGCTCGACACCGGCAGCCCGATCTTCCATTCGCGCGTGCTGCACTTCGAGAACGACACGCCCGTGCAGCTCGAGGAGCGCTGGGTCAACCCGGCCTGCGCGCCTGAATACGCATTGCAGGACTTCACGACGACGACGCCGAACCAGTACCTGACGCGCGTCGCGCCGCTGCAGCGGGTCGAGTACCGGATCGAGGCCGCGATGCCCGATGTGCCGACGCGCCGCCACCTGACGATGGACGAACGCGAGCCCTGCCTGCTGCTGCATCGGCGCACGTGGTCGCAAGGGATGGTCGCGGCGGTCGCCAACCTGTGGCACCCGGGCAGCCGCTACCGGTTCACCGGGCATTTCTGACGCGCGGCGCGTCAGCGCGCGCCGGAGCGCCCCCAGCGCACGATCGCGTCGACCGCCCGCGGCAAGCCATTCTCCCGCGCGATTCGCGCACCGAGTTCGGCGGCGCGCGCTTGCGTATCGGCACGTGCCGCGAACGCGATCGCGCGTGCGAGCGCAGCGGCCTCCACGCGCCGCCCGGCCACCGGCGCATCGGCCACACCGAGCCGTTGCAGCCGGTTCGCCCAGAAGAACTGATCGCCCGCGAACGGCACGACGACCGACGGAATGCCCGCGCGCGCGGCCGAATGCGTGGTGCCCGATCCGCCGTGGTGAATCGCCATCGCGACATGCGGAAACAACCGGTCGTGCGGCGTCTCGCCGATCACGCACACGTTCTGCGGCAGCATCGATGCATCGATGCCGCTCCAGCCCGGATGGAACAGCGCGCGCCGGCCGTCGAGCGCCTGGTCCAGCGCACCGGCCATCGCTGCCCGGTCGAACCCGGCCATGCTGCCGAAACCGATATACACGGGCGGATCGCCCGCTTCGAGAAACGCCGACAGCGCGGGCGGCGGCGTCCACGCCGTCGCATCGACGCGCCACTGTCCACACGCCAGCACGTTCGCCGGCCAGTCGGCCGGGTCGGACAGCAGTGCCGGCGACACGCCGTACAGCATCGGATGATCGGTCCACACGCGCCGGCGCGACGGCAGCCCGCACACGCTGGCGCGCGCCGCATTGGTCGCGTTCCTGAACGCGTGCCACAGCAGAGCGTTCACGAACCGGTGGCTGGCGCGATTCAGCCAGCGCGGCACCTTGCCGGGCGGCAGGAACGGCGACGCAAACGCCGCGGTCGGCGTGATCGGGATCATCCCCGTGCCGATCGCCGGCACGCCGCGATATTCGGCGACCGACAACCCGACGAACGATGCAAGCCCCGACACGAGGATCGCATCGCAACCGGCGGACGCGTCGGCGACTTCGCGCGTCCATGCCGCCGTGTTCGCATTCGCGATCGCCGCGAGCGCCTTCGACGTGTCGTTGAAGCCGCCGCGCCCGCGCACCGCGTCGGACCATGCGCCATCCGGCGCGATCGCCGCTCGGATATCGCCAGACAACGGCGCGGACGGCACGCCGAGCGCGGCGGCCGAGCCGAGCGTCGCCGAGTCAGCCAGCAACCGGACCTCGTGGCCGGCATCCCGCAGCGCACGACCGAGCGCCGCGAGCGGGCGCGTGTCGCCTTCGGTGCCGTAGGTGGCAATGACGAACTTCATGCGTGACTCCTCGTGCGCGATGCAGGCGAGTGGATTCAGAAAAATGCACGTCGTATACTAATGTAATTCGTACACTTTCCGTCGATACCGAGCCATGCCGATGACGACCGACGATCCGGGCCGCCGCGCGCGCAAGCGCATCCAGATGCTCGCGCATCTCGCCGCCACCGGCGCACGCCTGTTCGATGCGCACGGCTACGACGCCGTGACGATGGAGCAGATCGCCGCGCGCGCCGACGTCGCGAAGCGTACGCTGTACAACCACTTTCCGACGAAGGAAGCCGTGCTCGCGCACTGGCTCGACGGTGAACTCGCGCGCGATCTCGCGCATCTGCAGCGCGACGTCGCGCGACGGAAGACCTTCGCGTCGCGAATCGCGTGCGTGCTCGATGCATCGGCCGCATGGTGCGAGCAGCATCCGCGGTACCTGCTCGCCTACCTGCGGCATCGGTTCCTGAGCATCGGCGCGGCGGAAGCGGAGGGCGGGAAGGAAAACGGCAGCGACATCGCGCGCGTGTGGCAGCAGTTGATCGCGGCCGGCCAGCAGACCGGCGAACTGAACCCCGCGCTGGCGGCCGACCAGCTCGCCGCGTGGTTCCATCACCTGTATCTGGCGGCGATGCTGCGCTGGCTGACCGTGCCGGGGTTGTCGCTGAAGCGGGAATTCCAGTCGATCGCGAAGCTGTTCGTCGAAGGCGCGCAAGCGAAGCCGTAAGCAGCCGCTGCGGCCCGCCAGGCGCTCAGAGCCGGCCGAGCATGACCGCGCGCAGCGGGCGATCGAAGCGGGCGACCGCCACGCCGCACGCAACGAACGTGCGCTTCATGGCTTCCTCGACGGTCTGGCCGCCGGCGCGCGGCGCTTCGACGCCGGCGACGCTCGGGCAGGAAGGTGCGTGCGCATCGAACGCGCGCCGCGCGCTGACGCAATTCACGCGCACGTCGAGCGCGCCGCGCGCGCTGGCCGGCGATCTGGAACAGCATCCGGAATGGCTGCTGCCCGGCACCGCGAGCGAGGACCGCAGAAAACATCGCGCGATGCGCAGGGATTTTTACAACGAATGCACGGACGGGATGCCAAATGTTCCGCGCAGCAGTATGCTGGTGTCGTACGGCCCCGCACGATGCCTCGGGCAATCCCCTAGTCCGCACGTCGTCGCGCCGCCGTCGCGACCGCAATCATGCGTTGCAAGGAGGGCTTCGTGATGGCTACCACGCATCAGCACTTCCACCTCGAACTACGGCACGCCACCGCGCCGACGTATTTCATCAGCTACCTGTTTCCCGCGTTGTTGTTCGTATACGAACTGCTGCGCGTCGGCCAATGGATCCGCGATCACGGGATGCAATTCGCCGCGTTCAAGCAGATGGGTTACGAGTATTTGCTGATGCTGCTGTTCGTCGGGCTGCAGATCGTCGTCGAGGCGATCTTCCTGCTCGGCGCCGCGATGCGTCGCGATCATCGCGATTTCGAACATCGCCTGCCGAACGTGGTCCTCGGCATCGGCTGCTCGATCGCGCTGCTCGCGATCGATCTCGCGATCCAGCTGTCGTTCTGAGCGTGAGCGCCGGCGGGTTCGGCCCGCCGGTCATATCGCACTTCCGCGCTCGGACGTTCAGCCGAGCGTGTCGCGCAGGAGCGTCGCCACGGCCGCGAGTACGCTGTCGGTCCGCTCGCGATGCGGCATGTGTCCGCATCCGTCGAGCAGCAGGAACGACGACGGCCCCGCGACGCGTGCGGCGATCCGCTTCGGATGCACGTCCGACCCGTATTCGTCCTGCTCGCCGTGAATCGCGAGCGTCGCGCAGCGCACGCGCGGCAGTTCGTCGTCGAGACTCCAGCCGCGAAACGCCGGCGACAGCCACGTGTCGACCCACGCACGCAGCACCCATTCGGCCTTGTCGCCGTGATAGCGCACGAGCCGGTCGAGCTGGCCGGGCGCGTCGAACTGCCGCCCCGCAGCGCGAATGCCGTCGAGGGTGCGATCCTCGACGAACGCCTGCGCGGCGACCGTCACCAGCGCGCGGCAACGCGCGGGATATGCGGCCGCGCATCCGACGGCCATGCCGCCGCCGACGCTGTGCCCGAACGCCACGAACGCATCGATCCCGAACCATTCGAGCAGCGCGTGGAAGCCATGATCGGCCTCGTCGCGCACGAACGTCGTGCCGAGTTGTCCCGGATGGCGATCGGACCGGCCGAAGCCCAGCCGGTCGTATGCGATCACGTCGCGCCGGGTGGCGCGCGCGAGCCGCGCGGGGAAGTCGCGCCATAATTCGACGCAGCCGAGCGAATCGTGCAGCAGCACGATCGGCGCGGCCGGCATAGGCGCGGCCGGCGTAGCTGCGGCCGGCGTAGCTGCGGCCTGCATAGCTGCCGCCGGCGCAGGCGCGGGCGTTGCCTGCGCGGGCACGCCGCGCCAGCGCTTCGCGAAGAGACGCCCTTGCGGCGTCTCGATCCAGGTTTCCTCGGTCACGATTTCAGTCATGTGTGTATCGTCTGCATGAAGGCGGCCGCACGCGGGCGTGCCGCATCGAATGCCGACGATGGTGGCCCGGCGACGCGCGCCGCGTCAAGCCAGCCCCCGCCGCCCGCACGCTCATTCGGGCTGCGGCGGCAGATACTCCATCTGCGACTCGTCGTACAGCCGGTAGATCAGCGCCTGCATCGCGCGGATGTCCTCCGATTCGTCGAGCATCCGCATGCTCATGATGATCGGCGACACGAGATTCGGATCGTCGAGCGGCTTGTAGCTGATGTCGTCGCGCTTCAGGCCGTACACGCTGTGCGGCACGACCGACACGCCCTCGCCCATCGCGACGAGCCCGAGCGCGATCTGCAGTTCGCGCGTCTCGTAGATGCGCCGCGGCTGCAGCGCGCGGTCGTGGAATGCCGCGAGCACCTGGTCCGCATAGCTCGGCCGCGGCGCCTTCGGGAAGATGATCAGCGTCTCGTTCACGAGATCGTGCAGCGACAGCACGGGCTTCGCGCCGTCGAGCACATGACCGACCGGCAGCGCGACGATCATCCGCTCCTCGCGCAGCACGACGCGCCGCACGCTCGGATCCTCGTGACGGATGCGTCCGAACCCGACGTCGATGCGCCCTTCCTTCAGCGCCTTGATCTGGTCCATCGTCGACATCTCGTGCAGGCTCAGCTCGACGGCCGGATACTCGCTGCGAAAGCGCCGGATGATCTTCGGCAGCATCCCGTACAGCGTCGAGCCGACGAACCCGACCGACATGCTGCGCTCGATCTTGCCGACCCGCTTCGTCATCGATTCGAGCTCGGTCGTCTGCGCGAGCAGCTGCACCGCGTGCGAATAGAAGAACCGCCCCGCGTCGGTCAGCTTCAGCGGCCGCGCGTTGCGCTCGAACAGCGGCACGCCGAGCGCCTCCTCGAGCTGCTGGATCTGCCGGCTGAGCGGCGGCTGCGCGATGTGCAGGCGCTCGGCCGCGCGCGTGAAATTCCGCTCCTCGGCAACCGCGACGAAGTAGCGGAGGTGTCTCAACTCCATGTTCGAATCCTCCCGGACAGGCCACGGACGTTCATTCGGCCCCGCGTGGACACATCCCGCGCCGGTCGCCCACGCTGGTCGCCCCGTGATCGCCTGCCCCTGATGCCATGACGATACCTCAGCCCGCGCCGATACCGGCGCGAGCAGCATCGCGCCCGCCTTCGCGCCGGGCGCCGCGCAAAGCAAAACGGGAAGCCGCCAGGCTTCCCGTTGCTTCATCGACGCCGCGTCGCCGCAGCGTCCCGACCGCGCGTCACGCCTCGGTCGCGTACAGCGCATCGCGCTGCGCGTCGCTCAGCGAGTCGAGCGGCACGTCCGGCAGCCGATAGCAGATCATCGCGCCGTACAGCTCGGCCAGGCAGTTGCTGCCAGCATCGAGCGCGTAGCCGTCCTCGCCGTCCGGCGCCGGCGGATACACTTCGCGCCACGCATTGATCGCGGCTTCGATTCGCACGATGGAAACGGGTCCGGCCTTCCGCTCGGCGGGTGATGCGCTCATGGATTCCTCTGGATTGCGCGCTCCGCGGGCCGTGCCGGCCCCGGCGGAACGATGGAAACGCCGGGCGCCGCCGGCCGCCGCAAGAAGCGCGCGCCGGATGCCCGATCCGCGCCGCGCTCGTCGCGCCGGCCGGGCCGTGGCCCGGTAGGGTCGGGAAATATAACCGGCTTTGACCCCGTGCAGGGGAAAGCGGACAAAAAAAACGGGAAGCGCGCGGCTTCCCGTTTCGTTGCGCAGCCGCGCGGCGGCTCGCCGCACCGGCATCAGCTCGCGGTTTCGCGGTTCTCCACGCGCAGCGCCTGCGCGCCGCGGTTCGCGGCCATCCACGGTGCGATCTCCATGTCCTCGTAGCGCACCAGGCGGCTCCTGTTCAGAAGCCGGTAGCCGAGCCACACGACGAGGAACAGCGGAATGCCGACGTAGGTCGCGGCCACGCCCGCCCAGTCGATCCGGTTCGCGAGGAACGCCTGATAGTCCTGGCCGAGCGCGATCACCAGACACAGTACGAACGCGAAGATCGGGCCGAACGGGAACCACTTCGACTGGTACGGCAGCTGGTCGAGCGTGTAGCCCTGCTTCACGTAGCCCTTGCGGAACCGGTAGTGGCTGATCGCGATGCCGAGCCACGCGATGAAGCCGGTCATGCCCGACGTGTTCAGCAGCCACAGGTACACCGTCTTGTCGCCGTACAGCGACGTGAAGAAGCACAGCGCGCCGACGGCCGTCGTCGCGTACAGCGCATTGCGCGGCACGCCGCCCGGCGACAGCTTCGCGAACAGCTTCGGCGCGCGGCCTTCCGTCGCGAGGTTGTAGAGCATCCGCGTCGACGCGTACATGCCCGAGTTGCCGGCCGACAGCACGGCGGTCAGGATCACCGCGTTCATCACGCCGGCCGCGAACGCGAGGCCCGCGTGGCGGAACACGAGCGTGAACGGGCTCACGCCGATGTCGGTCACGTCGCTCTTCAGCAGGTTCGGGTCGGTATAGGGAATCAGCACGCCGATCACGAAGATCGCCAGCACGTAGAACAGCAGGATCCGCCAGAACACCTGACGCACCGCGCGCGGGATCGTCGTGCGCGGATTCTCCGATTCGCCGGCCGCGACGCCGATCAACTCGGTGCCCTGGAACGAGAAGCCCGCGATCATCGCGACGCCCATCAGCGCCGGCAGGCCGCCCGCGAACGGCGCGTCGCCGATCGTCAGGTTGCCCCAGCCGTTGCCCGGCGCGCCCTTCAGAATGCCGAAGATCATCAGCAGGCCGACGCCGATGAACGCGACCACGGTGACGACCTTGATCAGCGCGAACCAGTATTCGGCCTCGCCGAAGCCGCGCACGGTCAGCACGTTGAGCAGGAACATCACGCCGAGGAACGCGGCGCTCCACCAGACGCCCGGCACGTCCGGGAACCAGTAGTGCATCACGAGCTGCGCGGCGACGAGTTCCACCGCGATCGTCACGGCCCAGTTGTACCAGTAGTTCCAGCCGAGCGCGAAGCCGAAGCCTTCGTCGACGTATTTCGCGCCGTAGGTCGCGAACGAGCCCGACACCGGCATGAACGCGGCCATTTCGCCGAGGCTCGTCATCAGGAAGTAGACCATCAGGCCGATCAGCATGTACGCGACCATCGCGCCGCCGGGGCCGGCCTGCGAAATCGACGCGCCGGACGCGACGAACAGGCCCGTGCCGATCGAGCCGCCGATGGCGATCATCGTCAGATGGCGCGCCTTCAGCGCGCGATGAAGCTTGGGTGGGTTCGCGGACGAACCGGGTGGGTCGGAATTCGGAATTGCGGACATAAACGAGACGAACGTTGAGCGGGCCGGCATCCGGAGCCGGCGCATGCGGGATCGGGGCGCGCCGCGCCGCCTGCTGCGATGCATTCGATGCGACCCCGATACGCGTTGCGCGCCGGGCGCCTGCGGCGAAGCGCGGATTCTACCTGATTCGTCGCGGCGACAGCTCGGGTCCGAACGCCCGTGCCAACACGGGCGGACCCCGCAGAATCAACAAGTTGGATGCGGCTCGGTGCAGCGACAGGCCGACGCGGCCGTGCACGGCACCCCAAAGCCATGCACGCGGAGCGGTTATTCCGCGAATACCCGGATCGCCAATGCGCGATCGTTCCGGCAATGCCGCTTTAAAACAACAGATCGATCGCCATATGCTGTAATAATCAGACAAAAGACGCCCCGTAATTGATTCAAATCAAATCGAACATATACGGTAACGAGGCGTAACCATTCCGAATCGCCGTAGGCGCACTCGGGTTTGCATGTCGCGGCCAAATTCGGGAATTCGCGAGATAATACGGATCAATTCGAAATAATCAGCGCGTCGGAGCCGTCGACGACGTGAATATCCCCGCCCCGCCGCCCCGAGGATGAAGCCACACCCGCTGCTCGCTGCGCTGCGCCACCATACCGCGTCGGCCGTGGCACGCATTCTGTCGCCCCGCGGCGTACTCGTCGCGGGCGTCGTGCTGTTGCTGTTCAGCTGGGGGCTCTCGGCGTCGCTGTTAATCGAGGCACGCCACGATGCGTATGGCCATGCGGTCGAAAACGCGCGCAACCTGATGCTGCTGATCGAGCGCGATATTTCCCGCAATATCGAACTGTATGATCTTTCGCTGCAAAACGTCGTCGACGGTCTCGCCGATCCGGAACTGATGGCATTGCCGCCGCGCCAGCGTCACCGGCTGCTGTTCGACCGCGCCGCGACCGGCGCGTATCTCGGCGCCATTTTCGTGATGGATCCGCACGGCAATATCGTGGTCGATTCAGCCGAATCGCCGCCGCGACAAGGCAATTTCGCCGACCGCGACTATTTCGCCGTGCATCGCGACCGGCTCGCGCAGGGCCTCTATATCAGCCGGCCCTATGCGTCCCGGCTGCGCGGCGGCGCACTGACGATCGCGCTCAGCCGCCGGATCACGCTGGCCGACGGCCGCTTCGGCGGAATCGTCGTCGGCACGCTCAACATCGACTACTTCCGCGCGCTGCTCGACGGTCTCGCGGTCGGCAAGCATGGCAGCGCGGCGATCGTCGAGGACAACGGCGCGCTCGTATCGCGCCTGCCGTACGACGCGCGCGTCGTCGGCCGCGACCTTCACGACACCCCGCTCTTCATCGAGGCGCAGCGCAGCAACGAAGGCGCGTTGACGGGCGTCGGCGCGATCGACGGCGTGCGGCGCATCTATGTTTACAAGCATCTCGCGAATCTGCCGCTGGTCGTCGACGTCGCACCCGCCGAGATCGACATCTACGCGTCGTGGCGCCATCGCACGATCTGGACCGCCGTGCTGATGAGCCTGTTTACCGCGTTCATCACGTGGGGCGCGCTCGCGCTGTCGCGCGAACTCAAGCGCCGGCAGATCGCCGAGTCGAAGCTGTACCGGCTCGCGTACACCGATTCGCTGACGGGCCTCGACAACCGCGGCACGTTCGACGCGGTGCTCGCGAAGGAAGCGCAGCGCGCGTCGCGCAGCGGCCGCCCGCTGTCGGTGCTGTTCGTCGACGTCGATCATTTCAAGGCGTTCAACGACTACTACGGCCACCTCGCCGGCGACGACGTGCTGCGCCGCGTCGCGCAAGCCGCGTCGCGCTGCCTGCGCCGCGACAGCGACCACGTCGCGCGCTACGGCGGCGAGGAATTCGTCGTCACGCTGCCCGACACCGATGCGCGAGGCGCGGCGACCGTCGCCGAAAACATCCGCCGCGCGATCGCCGGGCTCGACATCGCACACGATCGCAGCCCGTACGGGCACGTGACCGCGAGCATCGGCGCCGCGACCGCCGCCGGCGGGCGCGTCAACGCCGCGACGCTGCTGCGGCAGGCCGACGAGGCGCTATACCGCGCGAAGTCCGGCGGCCGCAATCGCGTGTCGAACGCCGAGGCGGGCGCGGTCGACGCGTGACGCACTGGCCGGCCCGGCCGCGCAGCCTCGCCGTGGACAGCCCGCGCGCGTTCGGCTAGCGTTACGTCAGCTGCGCGTGCGGCGCGGCGCCGGCCCGCGCGGGCCGCCCGCGCGTATTCCGGCCACCCCGCCGGCCACCTCCGTTCCGTCATGACCGCCCAGCTCCCTGCCCGACTGCCGCCGCTCCTGCGCCACGCGCTCCGTCCCCTGCTGGACCCATACCGCCGCTACCGCCACGCGAAGCTGATTCACGCGGCGCGCGTCGCGCTCGCGATCCTCGTATCGATCGGCTTGTCGACCGGCCTGCGCGTGCCGCACGGCGAATGGTCGACGATCACCGTGCTGATCGTCGTCGGCGGGCTGCAGCACCACGGCAACATCCGCAAGAAGGCGGCCGAGCGCGCGCTCGGCACGTCGATCGGCGCGCTCGCGGGGCTCGGGCTGATCCTGCTCTACTCCGTCCTGCACGCACCGCTCGCGATCTACCTGCTGATGGCGATCGCGTGCGGAATCTGCGCGTATCACGCGATCGGCAAGGCCGGCTACATCGCGCTGCTGTCGGCGATCACGATGGTGATCGTCGCCGGGCACGGCGACAACGAGATCGTCGACGGCCTGTGGCGCGCGGTGAACGTGCTGGCCGGCATCGCGATCGCGCTGGCGTTCTCGTTCGCGCTGCCGCTGTATGCGACCTACTCGTGGCGCTACAAGCTCGCCGACGCGCTGCGCGCGTGCGCGGCCGTGCATGCGCGGCTCGCGGGCGACCGCCACGTGAGCGACGACGCGCACCTGAAGGAAATGGCCGCATTGAGCGCGCTGCTGGTGCAGCTGCGCTCGCTGATGCCGTCGGTGTCGAAGGAATGCGAGATCTCGGTCACGCACCTCGAGGCGATCCAGCGCAGCCTGCGCCTGTGCATCGGCTACCTGGAAATCCTGTCGAGCACGGTGCCGGCCCGCGACGACCTGGCCGCCCGCGAGTACATGCGAATCGACATGAAGGCCGTGAACCGGCGCATCCGCGACACGCTCGTCGGCGCGAGCCGCGCGCTCAAGTTCGGCACGCCGAGCCGGCTCGCGGCGCGCCGCCGGCCGGCCGAGCCGCCGCACGATGCGCCGCCGCCGCAGTTGTCGGGCTATCAGTCGATCACGGCCAAGCTGGCCGGCGAAGTGGATCAGTTGCGCGAGAAACTGCTCGATACCGCGCAGGCGTGGAATATCTGAATCTGAAAGTCGATGGATTCCGGGCGATACCGGGTCGCCTTTCATGTTCCTTTCGCGGCGTCGAGCCGGCATCCTGACAGCGGCGGTCACGTCGCTCGACCGATCCGGCCCCGTCAACCAGACCTGCACGCCGGCGTGTTCCCGCCGGTTTCGACCGCCGTCCGGGGCCGGTCCGCGGCGGATTCTCCGGCCGGTTAACCGCCCGCCAGGCCCGCCGCGACAGGCGCGAAGACGTATTGGCGCGAAAATCAGGTCTTGCCCCAACTTCCCGGACAGCCGATACTCGCATATTCCGCGAAATACGATCCCACCGGCTTCAATCCACGGTAATTCCTATGAGCACGATTCTCGAAAGCCTCCCGACCGGCCAGAAGGTCGGTATCGCCTTCTCCGGCGGCCTGGACACCAGCGCCGCGCTGCACTGGATGAAACTGAAGGGCGCCGTCCCGTACGCATACACGGCGAACCTCGGCCAGCCCGACGAAGACGATTACGACGCGATCCCGAAACGCGCGATCGAATACGGCGCAGCCGGCGCCCGCCTGATCGACTGCCGCGCGCAACTCGTCGCCGAAGGCATCGCCGCGCTGCAAAGCGGCGCGTTCCACATCACGACCGCCGGCGTCACGTACTTCAACACGACGCCGATCGGCCGCGCCGTGACGGGCACGATGCTCGTCGCCGCGATGAAGGAAGACGGCGTCAACATCTGGGGCGACGGCAGCACGTACAAGGGCAACGACATCGAGCGCTTCTACCGCTACGGCCTGCTCGTGAACCCGGATCTGAAGATCTACAAGCCGTGGCTCGACCAGACGTTCATCGACGAACTCGGCGGCCGCGCCGAAATGTCCGAATTCATGAACCAGGCCGGCTTCGCATACAAGATGTCGGCCGAGAAGGCGTATTCGACCGACTCGAACCTGCTCGGCGCGACGCACGAGGCGAAGGATCTGGAAAGCCTCGAAAGCGGCATCAAGATCGTGAACCCGATCATGGGCGTCGCGTTCTGGCGCGACGACGTGAAGATCGCCGCGGAAGAAGTGACGGTGCGCTTCGAAGCCGGCCAGCCGGTCGCGCTGAACGGCGTCGAGTTCAAGGATCAGGTCGAGTTGCTGCT
The DNA here is from genome assembly GCF_003854235.1 of Burkholderia sp. Bp8998. Taxonomy (NCBI): domain Bacteria; kingdom Pseudomonadati; phylum Pseudomonadota; class Betaproteobacteria; order Burkholderiales; family Burkholderiaceae; genus Burkholderia; species Burkholderia sp. Bp8998. The sequence continues at coordinate 263,707 of NZ_QTQF01000001.1, read as the reverse complement.
GGAAGCGAACCGCATCGGCGGCCGCCACGGCCTCGGCATGAGCGACCAGATCGAGAACCGCATCATCGAGGCGAAAAGCCGCGGCATCTATGAAGCCCCGGGCCTCGCGCTGCTGTACATCGCGTACGAGCGCCTCGTCACCGGCATCCACAACGAAGACACGATCGAGCAGTACCGCGAGAACGGCCGCCGTCTCGGCCGCCTGCTGTACCAGGGCCGCTGGTTCGACCCGCAGGCGATCATGCTGCGCGAAACGGCCCAGCGCTGGGTCGCACGCGCGATCACCGGCGAAGTGAAGATCGAACTGCGCCGCGGCAACGACTACTCGATCCTGAGCACGAAGTCGCCGAATCTCACGTACCAGCCGGAACGCCTGTCGATGGAGAAGGTGGCGTCGACGTTCTCGCCGCGCGACCGGATCGGCCAGCTGACGATGCGCAACCTCGACATCACCGATACGCGCGACAAGCTGCGCGTGTATTCGCAAGTCGGGCTGCTGACGCCGGGTGAGGCGTCGGCGCTGCCGCAGATCAAGGGCGATAGCGACAACAAGTAAGTCGCTTCGCTCGACGCCGTGCCGCATCATCGCATGCGGCACGGCCGGGCAGGCTGCGTGTCGTGTCGTTTCACGCACGCGACCTGCCGCTTCCCTCCCCCTTCCGCCTTTCCTTTTCGCAGATCCATCGCGCCGTCCCGCACTCACGGCCCCGCACCGTCGCGCAAGTCATGGCAAGCTGCGAATCGTCCGATTCGTGCATTGGCTCATGACTACGCTTACCGTCATCCACGTGAACGGCCCGATCAACAGCGGCAAGACGACGATCGGACGCGCACTCGCACGCGTGTTGCCCGATGCGCGCCTCTTCGTCGTGACGCTCGCGCCGCCCGAAGCAGTCGTGGCGTCGGATCGCGGCACGCGCGCGTTGACGGACTGGGAGCGGCAACGTATCGCCGAGATGTATCGAGAAGGATATGCGGCGCGCGCATTCAGCGATTGCGTGATCGATACGTCGAAGGCGTCGGCTGATGCGTGCGCGGGAGATCGCACGCCGCCTTCAATGATGATGCTGCACACCCGACACGACCTGCTCGCGCGCGCCCCTGCGGCTCAGCATCAGCGTGACGACCGCCGACACCGCGAGCGTGCCCGCCACCACGTACAGCCCGGCCGCGTACCCGCCCGTCACGTGCTTGAGCCAGCCGATCGCGAACGGCCCGACGAACCCACCGAGGTTGCCGATCGAATTGATCATCGCGATCCCCGCCGCCGCGCCGGCGCCTGACAGGAATGCGCTCGGCATCGCCCACAGCGGCGCCTTCGCGGCGCTGATCCCGATGTTGACGACGACCAGCGCGAGCACGGTCAGGAGCGCGGTGCTCGCCTGCCCCGCGAACACGAAACCGATGCAGGCCAGCACGCACGGAATCACGACGTGCCAGGTGCGCTCGCCGGTGCGATCCGAATGCCGCGCCCATCCGATCATCGCGACGACCGCGGCAATGCTCGGGATGCCGGTCAGCAGGCCCGTCTGCAACGCGGTGAAGCCGAACTGCTTGACCATCAGCGGCGCCCACAGGCCGAGCGTATAGAGCCCCGCCGACGTGCCGAAGTAGATCAGCGCGAGCGCCAGCACGCGCGGGTCACGCAGCGCCTGCCACGCGCCGGCCGTGTGCCCGGCATGCGTGTGCCGGACGTCGGCCTCGGACTTCAGTTTCGCGACCAGCCAGTCGCGCTCGTCCGGCTGCAGCCACGCCGCCTTCGACGGCGCATCGGTCAGGCACTTCAGCACGACGAAGCCGAGCGCGACCGCCGGCAGCGCCTCGACGATGTACAGCATCTGCCAGTCGGCGAGCCCGAACGTCGGCGGCATCTGCATGATCGCGCCCGACAGCGGCGAGCCGATCGCGGTCGAGATCGGCGCGGCCGCCATGAACCACGCGGCGGCAAGCGCACGCTGCTTCGCGGGAAACCACAGGCTCAGGTACAGGATGATGCCGGGGAAGAAACCGGCTTCGGCCATGCCGAGCAGGAAGCGCAGCACGTAGAAGCTCGTCGGGCCGGCCACGAACGCGGACACCGCCGACACGATGCCCCACGTGACCATCACGCGCGCGATCCAGATGCGTGCACCGACGCGGTGGAGTATCAGGTTGCTCGGCACTTCGAACAGAAAGTAGCCGATGAAGAACAGGCCGCCGCCGAATCCGAACGCGGTCGGCGACAGGCCGATCGCCTTGTTCATCGTCATCGCGGCGAAGCCGACGTTGACGCGATCGAGAAAGCTGACGAAGTAAAGCAGCATCACGAACGGAATGATGCGCCACATCAGTTTCCGCGCGACACGGGTTTCCAGATCCGCTTGCATGTGTCTCCTCCTTCGAGGTCGAGCCGCGCGCTGTCCGCGCGTGCCCGGTGGGTGCTGGCCGGCGCCACGACGAAGCAGGTGCGCCGGCGCCAGGCTCGCGTCGAATGCGCGAGTCGCGGGCAGGAAATTCGGGGGCGGTGAATCAACGACGAACGGTTGCGCGCGCGCGGCCGTCACCGTCACCGTCACCGTCGTCGTTGCCGTTGCCGTTGCCGTTGCCGTCAGGCGGCGACCGCCGCGTTCGCGACGCGCTCGCAGACGGCGGCCGTCACCTGCGCGGTCGTCGCATTGCCGCCGAGGTCACGCGTATGCAGCGACGGGTCGGCCGTGACGGCCTCGATCGCCTGCATCACCCGCGCGGCCGCGTCCGTCTCGCCGAGATGCTCGAGCAGCATCACGACCGACCAGAACGTGCCGACCGGATTCGCGAGGCCCTTGCCCATGATGTCGAATGCGGAACCGTGGATCGGCTCGAACATCGACGGATAGCGGCGGTCGGGATCGATGTTGCCGGTCGGCGCGATGCCGAGGCTGCCGGCCAGCGCGGCGGCAAGATCGCTGAGGATGTCCGCGTGCAGGTTGGTCGCCACGATCGTGTCGAGCGACGCCGGGCGGTTCACCATGCGCGCGGTCGCGGCATCGACGAGTTCCTTGTCCCACGTGACGTCGGGGAATTCCTGCGCGACCTGCCTCGCGATCTCGTCCCACATCACCATCGCGTGACGCTGCGCGTTGCTCTTCGTGATGACGGTCAGCAGCTTGCGCGGTCGCGACTGCGCGAGCCGGAACGCGAAGCGCATGATGCGTTCGACGCCGGCGCGCGTGAGGATCGACACGTCGGTCGCCGCCTCGATCGGATGCCCCTGGTGCACGCGGCCGCCGACGCCCGCGTATTCGCCCTCCGAGTTCTCACGCACGATCACCCAGTTCAGGTCGTCCGGCCCGCAGCGCTTCAGCGGCGCGTCGATGCCCGGCAGGATGCGCGTCGGGCGCACGTTCGCATACTGGTCGAAGCCCTGGCAGATCTTCAGGCGCAGGCCCCACAGCGTCACGTGGTCGGGTACGTCGGGGTCGCCCGCCGAGCCGAACAGGATCGCGTCCTTGCCGCGCAGCGCGTCGAGGCCGTCGGCCGGCATCATCGCGCCGTGCCGGCGGTAGTAATCGGCGCCCCAGTCGAAATCCTCGAACTCGAACTCAAAGCGGTCGCTGCCGCGGGCCAGCGCTTCCAGCACCTGCTTGCCGGCCGGCACCACCTCCTTGCCGATGCCGTCGCCGGGAATGGTCGCGATACGGTAGGTCTTCATGCTGACATCCTCGATTGATCGTAAGCGTGAAGGCACTTTACCGAACCTGAAGTGCGGGAACCGGTGCTAGACTCAAAGCACCTTTAACTTCAATTCACGAATCCCGTCATGGCGGATACCGTCCAGCCGGCCGATCTCGGCTTCTTCTCGACGCTGGCGGCGTCGGGCAGCCTGAGCGCGGCCGCGCGCGAACTCGGGCTGACCGCGGCGGCCGTCAGCAAGCGGCTCACGCAAATGGAGCGGCGTGCGGGCGTGACGCTCGTCAACCGCACGACGCGGCGCATGATGCTGACGCCGGAAGGCGATGTGTACCTCGACTACGCCCGCCGGATCCTCGATCAGATGGACGAGCTGGGCGAACTGCTCGGCAGCGCGAAGCAGCGCCCGAAGGGGTTGCTGCGCGTGAACGCGACGCTCGGCTTCGGGCGCAGCCACGTCGGTCCGGCGATCTCGCGCTTCGTCGCGCGCTTTCCGGAGGTGTCGGTGCAGTTGCAGCTGTCGGTGATGCCGCCGCCGCTCACCGACGACGCGTTCGACGTGTGCATCCGCTTCGGCGAGCCGCCCGATACGCGCGTCGTCGCGCGGCGGCTCGCGCCGAACCGCCGGCTGCTGTGCGCGGCGCCCGCGTATCTCGCGCGGCACGGGACGCCGGGCACGCCGCACGAGCTGACGCGGCACAACTGCATCGGCATCCGGCAGGGCGACGAAGGCTACGGGATCTGGCGGCTGACGAGCGGACGCGGTGCGGCGCGCAATACGGAAGCCGTGCGCATCAACGGCAACCTGACGACGAACGACGGCGAGATCGCGGTGAAGTGGGCGCTCGACGGGCACGGGATCCTGATGCGTGCCGAGTGGGATATCCGCGACTATCTGGCCGACGGGCGCCTCGTCGTCGTGCTGCCCGACTATGAGACGCCGAGCGCGGATATCTACGCGGTGTATGCGCAGCGGCATCAGATGTCCGCGCGGATCCGGGCGTTCGTGGATTTTCTGGCGGGGGAGCTGGGCGGGTGACGCGGGCCGGGCGGCGTGCCCGTGCGGCCTTTCGCGCTTACACCAGAAAGGCCCCCGGCGCGGCTGCGCGGATCCTGGCCTGCGTCGGCAGCCGCGCGCCGAACCGAATACAATGCGTCGATCCCCCGCCGCCGCGCCCATCTTGCCGGAGCCGCCATGTTCGACCTGACCACGCTGACCACCTTCACCGCCGTCGTACTGGGTCTGTTCCTGATCCCCGGCCCCGCCGTGCTGCTCGTGCTGAGCCGCACCGTGCAGGGCGGCCGCAAGACCGGCATCCTGACCGGGCTCGGCGTCGCGAGCGGCGACTTCGTGCATACGTTGTTCGCAGCGGTCGGGCTGTCGGCGCTGCTGATGACGTCGGCACTCGCGTTCAACGTCGTGAAGCTGGTCGGCGCCGCGTACCTGATCTACCTCGGCGTGCGCGCGCTGCTCGACCGGCCATCCGATCCATCGCTGCCGAAGGTGTCGCCCGTCACGCCGCTGAAGGCGTACCTGCAGGCGATTCCCGCCGAAGTGCTGAACCCGAAGACCGCGCTGTTCTTCCTCGCGTTCATGCCGCAGTTCGTGCATCCGGAACGCGGCTCGTCGTTCGTGCAGTTCGCGGTGCTCGGGCTGATCTTCGTCGTGCTCAGCTCGCTCTACACGACGTTGATCGCGTGCTCGATCCGCCCGCTCGGCCGTCTCGTGAAGCGGCTCGCGTGGCTCACGCGCTGGCAGGGGAAGATCATCGGCTCGATCTTCATCGCGCTCGGGGTGCGCGTCGCGGTACAACAGCGCTGACGTGCGCGTTTCGCATGACGTCCGACGCGGCGACCGCCGGGGAAATCCTCTATACCGATCCGCGTCTCGTCGCGGTCTACGATCGCTTCAACGCGGGTAATCGCGACTTCACGTTCTACGCATCGCGCATTGGCGCCACGCGGCAACGGATCCTCGATCTCGGCTGCGGCACCGGCACGTTCGCGCGCCGGCTCGCGGCGGCCGGGCACGACGTCGTCGCGATCGATCCGGCACCCGCGATGATCGACCATGCGCGACGCCAGCCAGGCGCCGGGGCGGTGCGCTGGCTCGCGTGCGATCTCGACGGCCTGCCGCCCGGCTCGCCGTTCGATGTCGTCGTGATGACCGGGCACGCGTTCCAATGCCTGCTGACCGACGCGGCCATCGACGCGACGCTGCGCGGCGTGCGGCGCGTGCTGGCCGACGACGGCCGCTTCCTGTTCGAGACCCGCAACCCGCGTGTCGAGCCGTGGCTTGGCTGGACGCCGCAGGCGTCCACATCCCGCATCGATTCGCCCGAATTCGGCATCGTCGAGCTGCACCATGCAGTGACCGCGGTCGACGGACCGATCGTGTCGTTCGACACGATCTACCGTTTTCACCGTGGCGATACGCGGGTAACGAACGCGAGCCGGCTGCGCTTCATCGCGCAGCACGACCTGCAGGTGCAGGTCGCGGCCGCCGGTTTCTCATCGGTCGACTGGTGCGGCGACTGGCAAGGCGCGCCGTTCGACGACGCGGCCAGCGCGGAGATCATCGCGATCTGCCGCGCGTGAGCGGCGGGCACTGCGTCTGCATGACGACGGCGCGCCGAGCGCCTGCCCATACCGCCTGAACGCGATCGCGTCGCACCCCGATTCGGACGATGCCTGTCACCCGGCGGCCGTCGAAGAAAAGGACAACAATGGATGAACGCACCATGCAGTCAAAAGACCGCGCCGAACGAGGGAGCGAGCGAAGGTGAAGCAAATGACTGACGACGATTTTCAGTTGATGGAACTGGCGAACGGCAAGCCGGTGAAAATGTGGACGCAAGGCGTCGCGGTCGAGGACGACGCGCTAACGCAATTGCGCAACACCGCGCAGATGCCGTTCATCTTCAGGCACGTCGCGGTGATGCCGGACGTCCACCTCGGCAAGGGTTCGACGATCGGCAGCGTGATTCCGACGAAGGGCGCGATCATCCCGGCCGCGGTCGGCGTCGACATCGGCTGCGGAATGATGGCCGCGCGCACGACGCTCAAGGCAGCGGACCTGCCGGACTCGCTCGGCGGGCTGCGCGGCGCGATCGAACGCGCGGTGCCGCACGGCCGGGTGCCGGGCCGTCGCGATCCGGGCGCATGGGGCGATCGCACACCGGCCGCCGTGACCGAGTCGTGGAAATCGCTGCTGCCGGGTTTTCAGCGGATCGTCGACAAGTATCCGAAGCTGGAAAAGACGAACCACTACGCGCATCTGGGCACGCTCGGCACGGGCAACCACTTCATCGAGGTGTGCATCGACGAAGCCGATCGCGTGTGGTTCATGCTGCACAGCGGCTCGCGTGGCGTCGGCAACGCGATCGGCAGCCTGTTCATCGAACTCGCGCAGGCCGACATGCGGCAGCACATCGCGAACCTGCCGGATCGCAACCTCGCGTATTTCACCGAGGGCAACCGGCACTTCGACGATTACGTCGAAGCGGTCGGCTGGGCGCAGGACTACGCGCGCCGCAACCGGCAGGCGATGATGGACGCGGTGATCGGCGCGGCGCGCGGCGCGATCGCGAAGCCGTTCGCGGTCGACGAGCACGCGGTGAACTGCCACCACAACTACGTGCAGCGCGAACGCCATTTCGGCGAGGACGTGCTCGTGACCCGCAAGGGCGCGGTGTCCGCGCAGAAGGGGCAGCTCGGGATCATTCCGGGCTCGATGGGCGCGAAGAGCTTCATCGTGCGCGGGCTCGGCAATCCGGAGAGCTTCTGTTCGTGCAGCCACGGCGCCGGCCGCTCGATGAGCCGGACCGAGGCGAAGCGTCGCTTCACGGTCGACGACCAGGTGCGAGCGACGCGCGGCGTCGAATGCCGGAAGGACGCGGGCGTCGTCGACGAGATCCCGATGGCCTACAAGGACATCGATGCGGTGATGGCGGCGCAGCGCAGCCTCGTCGAAGTGGTGCACACGCTGCGCCAGGTGGTGTGCGTGAAAGGATAGCGGGCATCGCGTAGTCGAGCCATCGACGCTCGCTGACGACCGAACGGCGCGCTGCCTTCAGGCATCGCGCCGTTTCCGTATCGGCCTGCATTCGACCATCGTCACACGAATCGTCACGATAGCGGCGGTATACTCGATGCTGTCCGGCCGCGCTCGATCCGCATCGCGCGCTTACGATGCGCTTGCAACCGGACATCCGCCCTTCGCCCCGTCATCACCGATACGAACCGTCATGTTTCGTCATCTCCCGCTTGCCGTCGCCGTCACCCTGCTCACCGCGTCGCTCTCCGCCGCCGCGCGCGATCCCGCGCAACGTTCGGTCGCGCGCGACTTCAAGAACTGGTCGGTCGTTTGCGACAACGCGAACCGCTGCGTCGCCGAAGGCGGCAACGACGACATCGACGACACGCGCACCAGCATGATCGTGCGGCTCACGCGCGATGCCGGCCCCGATGCGCGGCCGTCGCTGGAAATCTTCGCGTCGGCGCCGCTGGACCTGCGCACCGCGCGCGCGGACGGCCAGCCGTTCGACGCGGTGCCGGCCGAGTGGCACGCCGTCGCCAGGACCGGCAACGCAGGTGACGACGTCTATCCGTTCCGCATCCGCACCGGCGATCCGACGACGGTCGACACATGGCTGACCATGTCGCACAACGCGCAGAGTGTCAGCTTTGGCGACCCGGCCGCCGCACAGACACCGCGCGTCTCGTTGTCGGGCCTCAATGCCGCGCTGCTGCTGATCGACGACACGCAGGGCCGCATCGGCACGGTCACCGCGCTGCTGCGCAAGGGCACGCGGCCCGCGTCGTCGGTGCCCGCCGCGCCGGCGTTGCCGCCCGCGCCCGTTCCCGCGCCGCGCGTGGCCGACCTCACGCCCGCCGAACAACGTCCGCTCGTCGATGCGGTATTCGACAAGTTCAGCGGCGCCGTGAAGCGTTGCGCGGCCGATGCCGGCGACGAAATGTCGACGCAGGACCGCCGCAAAACGGCATCGGCCATCGCGATCTCGGCCACCGACGCGATCGTGTCGATTCCGTGCCAGACGAGCAGCGCCTACAACCATACGGACCTGTGGTATCGCGTGCATCGCAGCGCGCCGTACGCGCCGACGCCGCTGGATTTCGGCGAGCACGCGAGCGCGGGGCTCGATCCGGCGTCGTTCGCGAACCAGCTGACCGAAGCAAGCTACGATCCCGCGCATGCGATGCTGTCGAGCCTCGACCGCGTGCGCGGCGCCGGCGATTGCGGGTCGAGCGCGTCGTGGGTGTTCGACGGCCGGCGCTTCGTGCTGACTGACGTCGCGATGCACGGCGCCTGCAACGGTCTGTTCCTGGATCAGTGGCCGCGGCTGTATCGCACGGCCGGTTCGATCGACACCCCGCGCTGATGCACCGGCGTCGGCTTGCTCACGCGCCGACGCCCGAGATCGAGAACCCGTCCCAGCCCTTCAGCCCGACCGTCTGCACCGCCGTCGTCACGAGATTCGGCTCGGCGACGAGCCGCGCGAGGCGGTCCTTCGCGCACCCTTCATCTGCAGACAAACGCATGCTATGCGCGGCGCCCCCATAAGCAACAAACCATTCGTTCTAAAGAAAGCGGCGCACACGCTCCTATAATCGGCCGACCATCACAACAACACACGGAGCACCCATGACCGATCAGGCCTCTTCGAACTGGCGCCTCGAAACCATCGCCGTGCACGGCGGCTATCGCCCCGACCCGACCACGCGCGCGGTCGCGGTGCCGATCTACCAGACCGTTGCGTACGCATTCGACGACACGCAGCACGGCGCGGACCTGTTCGACCTGAAGGTGCAGGGCAACATCTACACGCGCATCATGAACCCGACGACGGACGTGCTCGAGCAGCGGATCGCCGCGCTCGAGGGCGGCATCGGCGCGCTCGCGCTGGCGTCGGGCCAGGCGGCCGTCACGTATGCGATCCAGACGATCGCCGAAGCCGGCGACAACATCGTGTCCGCCAGTTCGCTGTACGGCGGCACCTACAACCTGTTCGCGCATACGCTGCCGCAATACGGGATCACGACGCGCTTCGCCGATCCGCGCGATCCCGCATCGTTCGAGCCGCTGATCGACGCACGCACGAAGGCGATCTTCGCGGAATCGGTCGGCAACCCGCTCGGCAACGTGACCGACATCGCCGCGCTCGCCGCCATCGCGCATCGCCACGGGATCCCGCTGATCGTCGACAACACGGTGCCGTCGCCCTACCTGCTGCGCCCGTTCGAGCACGGCGCGGACATCGTCGTGCACTCGCTGACGAAGTATCTCGGCGGCCACGGCACGAGCCTCGGCGGCGCGATCATCGATTCGGGCAAGTTCCCGTGGACGCAGCATGCGGACCGCTTCAAGCGGCTCAACGAACCCGACGTCAGCTATCACGGCGTTGTGTACACCGAAGCATTCGGGCCGGCCGCCTATATCGGCCGTGCGCGCGTCGTGCCGCTGCGCAACATGGGCGCGGCGATCTCGCCGTTCAACGCGTTCCAGATCCTGCAGGGCATCGAGACGCTCGCGCTGCGCGTCGAACGCATCAGCGACAACGCATTGAAGATCGCGCAGCATCTGGCGCGCCATGAACACGTCGAATGGGTGAACTACGCAGGGCTGCCCGATCACCCGGATCATCCGCTCGTCGCGCGCTACCTGTCGGGCCGTGCGCCGGGCATCCTGACGTTCGGCGTGAAGGGCGGCCGTGACGGCGGCGCGAAGTTCCAGGACGCGCTGAAGCTGTTCACGCGGCTCGTCAACATCGGCGACACGAAGTCGCTCGCGACGCATCCGGCCTCGACGACGCACCGGCAACTGTCGCCGGCCGAACTCGCGAAGGCCGGCGTGAAGGAGGAAACCGTGCGGCTGTCGATCGGCATCGAGCATATCGACGACCTGCTCGCCGATCTCGACCAGGCGCTCGCGCAGCTGTGACCCGGAGCGGGCGTGCCGATACGCCCGCTTTCAAATATCCTGTCCCTGGAACGCCTTCAACGTGTGCAATCCCGGTTGATGCCGGGCAACGCCCGGCACGAAACCGCCGTGCATTGCGGTGCCCGCTGCAAGCACGCTCGACTGCCGAGCCCCCTGCCGGTCGAAGCACACGAAGCGGTAGAGACGCCGTTCGCGACCGTCGCGTTCTTCATCGACTTTATCGTGTTCTTCCTTTTTTTCATGGCCTTTCACGCGACCGAGGCCGCGGCCACGACATTCAGGGCGCGACGTTGCGCTGCTGGAACAGGCACGGATGCGTCTTCACGTACAGGTTCGGATTGCCGCAGCGGTGCCCCGCGTAATCGATCTGCTCGCCGGGCATCGGCTCCGCGGCACCAGGCCTTGCTTTTGCCGCGCCTGTCGATGTGGCCGATCCGGTGCCTGGGCGCACGGACGCGCAGCCTGCGAGAAGCAGGACGAGAAGCGGGACGAGGAGCGACGAGCGGGCAGAGAGGCGATTCACTTGGCGAACGGACGGAAGTGTCGTGACGGGACCGTCCGCTGTCGAGACGGCTCGCAGCGAACGATGCGCATGCCAGCGGCCGGATCGCATATCGGTTGAAATGCGCCCGACATGTCCGCCGCTGGTTGACTGCATGTTCCGCTTTGATCCCGTCGCATGCATGATCCGAACATGACGATTGCGTCACACACGCCATCACGCAATCTGACGCATTTTTCATCTTGCGATCACGGTCACGCCCGGCTGTTTTCGCATACTGGATTCATGGATCGCCACCCGGCGGCCTCATCACGGAGAACTCCATGAAAACGGCAAAACTCGCGACCTTGTTCATCACCGCCACGCTTTCGCTCGGCATCACCACGCAAGCCGCGTTCGCGCAAACGCAAACGCAGGGCAAGACCCGCACCGAAGTCATCAACGAACTGAAGCAGGCGCAGCACGACGGCGTGGTGCCGACGAGCAAGACGCAGTATCCGCCGACCGCCGAGATCGTCGCGCGCAACAAGGAACTTCACGGGGTTTCGGTGCATGCCGGCGAGAAGACGCCGCGGGCCGACAATCACGACAGCCTCGCGACCCGCTGATGCGGGTCAGGCGCGGGCGCTGCCCCGCGATCGCGGGCAGCGTGTCGCGCGCGGCCTTGTCGCGGCGAACGTGCGGCCGTGCCTGATTGCCGCGGTCTCACGCATGGGCTGCCGGCACAGCCTTGGGCACGACCGGCGGACGCTGCGGAAAGCGCAGCCAGAATGTCGTGCGCCGGCCGGGATCGCTGGCGACGCCGCATTCGCCGCCGTGGTTGTCCATGATGGACCGGACGATCGCGAGGCCGAGGCCCGTTCCCGACGCGGAATCGTGACGTGACGGATCGACGCGATAGAACCGCTCGAAAATCCGCCCGACATGCTGCGCGTCGATGCCCGGCCCCGTATCCGACACGGCGATCGTCGTCACGCCGCCCTGCTCCGAGCAGTCGATCGTCACGACGCTGCCGCGCGGCGCATAAGCCAGCGCATTGGACAGCAGGTTGCTCAACGCGCGCTGGTACAGCGTGAGGTCCGCATCGACCCACGCATAGCCGTCGACCTTCACCGACACGCCCGCATCCTCCGCGAGCGGCTCGTAATAGCCGGCGACACGCGACGCCTCCTCGGCCGCATCGAGCCGCCGCACGTCGATCGACGTGCCGGCCTGCTCCGAGCGCGCGAGGAACAGCATGTCCTCGATCATCCGCGACAGCCGCTGATACTCGTCTATGCTCGACTCGATCACGTTCCGGTATTCATCCGCGCTGCGCGGTTGCGACAGCACGACCTGCGCGGCCGCCTGCAGGTTCGTGAGCGGCGTGCGCATGTCGTGCGCGAGATTCGACGAGAACTGGCTCAGCCGCGTAAACGATTCGCTCAGGCGCGCGAGCATCCCGTTGAACGCGTGTTCCAGCTCCTTCAGCTCGCCGGACGTATCGAGTTCCGGCAGCGGATGGGCCAGCCGGCTCGTCGACATCTGCTCGGCCCGCGCCGCGAATCGGCGCAGCGGGCTCAGCCCGAGCGCCGCGATGCCGTAAGCGATCGCGGCTGCCAGCACGACGCCGAACACCTCGATCACGACGATCGTGTACGCATGCGTGCGCAGCAGCAGCACGTCGGCGCTGCGGTCGTACTGCACCGCGACGCGCACGACGGGCGCACCCGCGCCGGCAAGCGGCACGGTCATCACCAGATACTGGTGCCGCACGCCGGGCGGCGCGACGAACACCGGGATGCGGCCCGCGTCCGTCGACAGCAGCGGCGCATGGGTCCGGAACCCGGGCGTGCCGACGATGCGCGTGCCGGCCGCATCGTAGATCGCGAGATCCATGTTCGGATGCCCATGCAGCTGGTCGACCCAGATATCGGTGTTGCGCGCGACGTCGGCGGTCGAACGCGCTTCGGCCAGGTGCGTGCCCAGCGCGGCGGAAATGCCGGCCATCTGCTCGGCCGCCGTCGTGCCGATACGATTGCTCAGCGCCTCGTACAGCGCGACGCCGCTCGATGCGAGGATCACCGACGTCGACAGGATGATCAGTGCGGTCAGGCGTCCGCGCAGCGTGCGCGGCAGCAGGCGCGCGATCATGTCGCCGCGCCGTCGCGCACTTCGAGCACGTAGCCCATCCCGCGCACGGTGTGGATCAGCTTCGGTTCGTATGCGTCGTCGATCTTCGAGCGCAGCCGCCGGATCGCGGAATCGACGACGTTCGTATCGCTGTTGAAGTTCATGTCCCACACCTGCGACGCGATCGTCGCGCGCGGCAGGATCTCGCCCTCGCGACGCATCAGCAGCCATAGCAGCGCGAATTCCTTCGCGGTCAGCAGGATCGTGTCGCGCTGCCGCGTCGCCTTGCGGCGCGTCAGGTCGAGCTCGAGATCGGCCACGCGCAGCGTGTTCGAATCGCGCGGCTGGCCGCGCCGCAGGATCGACTTGATGCGCGCGGTGAGTTCGACGAAGTCGAACGGCTTGGCCAGGTAATCGTCGGCGCCGAGTTCGAGCCCCTTCACGCGATCGCCTACGTCGTCGCGCGCGGTGAGGAACAGCACGGGCGTCGACTTGCTGCGGCGCAGGTTCTGCAGCAGCGTCCAGCCGTCCTGCCCCGGCAGCATCACGTCGAGCACCAGCAAGTCGTACTCTTCGCTCTCGGCCTGGTGCTGGCCCGTGATGCCGTCCTCCACCCAGTCGACGACATAGCCGGCCTCGGTCAAGCCCTTGCGCAGATAGGCGCCCGTTTTCGGTTCATCCTCGACAATCAGAATTCGCATCACCCATTACCCTTGAATAAACCCAGCCGGCGCCACACGCCCGCGCCGAACCCGCCGCGCAATACCGCGCGCCACGACACCGAGTGGCTCACGCGGTACAGCACCGGCAGCACCAGCAGCGTCAGCGCCGTGGACGACAGGATACCGCCGATCACGACCGTCGCGAGCGGGCGCTGCACCTCGGCGCCGGTGCCGGTCGCGAACGCCATCGGCAGGAAGCCCAGCGACGCGACGAGCGCGGTCATCAGCACGGGCCGCAGCCGCGTGAGCGCGCCTTCGCGCACGGCCGTGTCGAGCGGCATGCCGTCGTCGCGCAGGTTGCGGATGAACGAGATCATCACGAGACCGTTGAGCACCGCGACGCCGGACAGCGCGATGAAGCCGACCGCCGCGGTGATCGACAGCGGAATCCCGCGCAGCCACAGCGACATGACACCGCCGCTCAGCGCGAACGGGATGCCGGTGAAGACCAGCAGCCCGTCCTTCAGGTTGTTGAACATCACGAACAGCAGCACGAACACCATGAACAGCGCGAGCGGCACGACGAGCTTCAGCCGTTCGCTGGCGCTTTGCAGCTGCTCGAACTGGCCGCCCCACGACACCCAGTAGCCGGCCGGCACGCGCACGTCCTGCTGCAGTTGCTCGCGTGCGTCGGCGACGAACGAGCCGACGTCGCGGCCGCGCACGTTCGCGCTGACGACGACGCGCCGCTTGCCGTCCTCACGGCTGATCTGGTTCGGGCCCGGCGCGACCTCGATCGTCGCGAGTTCCGCAAGCGGCACATACGGCGCCTGCGCGAGCGGCGCGCTGGCGCCGGCGGCCGGCGCGGGCAGCGCGATCGGCAACCGCTTGATCGCCTCGATGTCGGAGCGCAGCTCGTCCGGCAACCGCACGACGATGTCGAAGCGGCGGTCGCCCTGGAACAGCGTGCCGGCCTTCTGCCCGCCGACGGCCGCGGCCACCGTGTCCTGCAGGTCGGCGACCGTCACGCCGTAGCGCGCGAGCTTGTCGCGGTCGAGGTTGACGGTCAGCACCGGCAGGCCCGTGGTCTGCTCGACCTTCACCTCGGATGCGCCCGGCACCTTCTGCAGCGCGGCCGCGATCTGCTCGCCGGTCTGGTTCAGCACGGCCATGTCGTCACCGAAGATCTTCACCGCGACGTCGCTGCGCACGCCCGAGATCAGCTCGTTGAAGCGCAACTGGATCGGCTGCGAGAACTCGTATGCGTTGCCCGGCAGTTCCTCGAGCGCTTCCTCGATCTCGCGCACGAGCTGGTCGCGCGGCTTGCTCGGGTCGGGCCACCGGTCGGCCGGCTTCAGCATGATGTAGCCGTCCGACAGGTTCGGCGGCATCGGGTCGGCCGCAATCTCGGCCGTGCCGGTGCGCGCGAACACGCGCTCGATTTCGGGGAAGCGCGCCTTCAGCGTCTTCTCGATCGCCTTCTGCATCTCGACCGACTGCGACAGGCTCGTGCCGGGAATCCGCAGCGCGGCGACCGCGAGATCGCCCTCGTTCAGGCTCGGGATGAACTCGCTGCCGAGCCGCGTCGCGAGCCCGAGCGTTGCCAGCACGATCGCGCCCGCGCCGAGCATCACGCGCGCGGGGCGCGTCATGAACGCGGCGAGCACCGGTTCGTACGCGCGCCGCGCCCAGCCCATCAGCCGGTTCTCCTTCTCCTCGACGCGCTCGCCGATGAACAGCGCGACCGCGGCCGGGATGAACGTGACGGTCAGCACCATCGCGGCGGCGAGCGCCATCACGACAGTTACGGCCATCGGATGGAACATCTTCCCTTCGACGCCGGTGAGCGCGAAGATCGGCAGGTACACGACCATGATGATCAGTTGCCCGAAGATCAGCGCACGGCGCGCCTCCTGCGACGCGCCGAACACTTCCGCGAAGCGCTCGTCGCGCATCAGCGGCCGGCCGGCGGCGGCCTGCGCATGCGCGAGCCGACGCACGCAGTTCTCGACGATCACGACCGCGCCGTCGACGATGATCCCGAAGTCGAGCGCGCCGAGGCTCATCAGGTTCGCACTGACCTTCGCGTTGACCATCCCGGTGAAGGTCATCAGCATCGACAGCGGAATCACGAGTGCGGTGATCAGCGCCGCGCGGATGTTGCCGAGGAACAGGAACAGCACGGCGATCACGAGGATCGCGCCTTCGAGCAGGTTCTTCTTCACCGTCGCGACGGCTTTCTCGACCAGCACGGTGCGGTCGTAGACGGGAATCGCCTTCACGCCGGCCGGCAGCGTGCGGTTCACGTCTTCCATCTTCGCGGCGACGGCCTTCGCGACCGAGCGGCTGTTCTCGCCCATCAGCATGAACACCGTGCCGAGCACGACCTCCTCGCCGTTCGACGTCGCGGCGCCGGTGCGCAGCTCGCGGCCGATGTCGACCTGCCCGACCTCCTTCATCCGCACCGGCACGCCGCCGACGTTGGTCAGCACGATGTTGGCGATGTCGTCGACGGTGCGCGCCTGGCCCGGCACGCGCACCAGGTACTGCTCGCCGCGCTTCTCGATGTAGCCCGCGCCGACGTTGTCGTTGTTGCGTTCGAGCGCGCGCACGACGTCGGCGAGCGTCAGCCCGTACGACATCAGCTTCGCCGGGTTCGGCGCGACGCGGTATTCCTTCACGTAGCCGCCGATCGAGTTCACCTCGGTCACGCCGCGCACGTTGCGCAGTTGCGGCCGCACCACCCAGTCCTGAAGCTCGCGCAGGTCGGCCGCCGTATAGCGCGTGCCGTCGGGCTTGCGCGCGGCCGCGTCGGCTTCGACGGTCCACAGATAGATTTCGCCGAGGCCGGTCGATGTCGGCCCCATCGCGGGCGCGATGCCGGCCGGCAGCTTGTCCTTCGCTTCCTGGATGCGCTCGTTGACGAGTTGCCGCGCGAAATAGATGTCGGTGCCGTCCTTGAAGATCACCGTGACCTGCGACAGACCGTAGCGCGAAATCGAACGCGTCTGTTCGAGGCCCGGCAGCCCGGCCATCACGGTCTCGACCGGATAGGTGATGCGCTGCTCGGCCTCCAGCGGCGAATAGCCGGGCGCCGCCGTGTTGATCTGGACCTGCACGTTGGTGATGTCGGGCACCGCGTCGATCGGCAGCTTCTGGTAGCTGAACACGCCCAGCGCGGCCACGGCCGCGATCGCCAGCATCACGAGCCAGCGGTGCGCAATCGCAAAGCGGATCAGGCGCTCAAACATGGCGGGATTCCTTGAAGCGCGGAACGGTCGCCCGCACCGGACGGGCTGCCCGGCCGGTTACGCGGCGGCCCGGAAATCGGGCCGTCACGCGAATCGAAAACCGGGTGGCGAATCGCGCAACGGCGCATACGTCATGCTCATTCATGTTCCGCGCTCCCCTTGCCGAGTTCGGCCTTCAGCACGAAGCTGTTCGAGGCCACGTATTCCTGGCCCGGCTCGAGCCCCTTCAGCACTTCGGTCGCGCGTTCGTCGCGCCGCCCCGTCTCGACGGCCTGCGCGACGAAGCCCTTCGGCGACCGCACGAACACCGACGGCGTACCGTCGACCTCCTGCAGCGCGTCGCTCGCGACCGCGAGCGGCACGGCCTGCTTGCCCGCGTCGACCGACACGTTGACGAACATCCCGGGCCGCCATACGCCGTCGGGATTCGGCAGCACGACGCGGGCGGGCGCGGTGCGCGTCTGTTCGCCGAGCAACGCGCCCACGTAGGCGATCGGGCCGCTCGAGCGCGATTCGAACGCGGTCGCGCTGACGGTCGCGTCGCGGCCGACGCGCACGTCGTTCAACCGCTGCGCGGGCACGGCCATCTCGGCCCACACCGTCGACAGATCGGAGATCACGAACATGCTCGCGTCGGCGGCGATCGCCTCGCCGGGGGTCGCATGCTTCTCGACGATCGTTCCGGCGAACGGCGCGCGCAGTTCATAGCGGTTCAGCGCGCCCGCGCCGGCCGGCGCGTTCAGCGCGGCCAGCTTCTGCCGCGCGTTCTGCACGGCGATCTCGGCCTCGCGCAGTTGCACCTGCGCCTGCTGGTAGTCCTGTTCCGCCGAGATGCGCTCCTGCCACAGCGTGCGTTCGCGTTCATAGGTTGCGCGCGCGCCCGACAGCCGGCGTTCGGCCGTCAGCAGTTCGCTGCGCCGGTCCGCGAGATCGGTGCTCGCGATCACGGCCAGCACCTGCCCCTTCGAGACGTTCTGCCCGAGCGACACCGACACCTGTTCGACGATCCCGGCCACGCGCGGCACGACGTGCGCGGTGCGATCCTCGTTGAACCTGATCTCGCCCGGCAGCTGGAACGGCGTGGCGATCTGCGCGGGGCCGGCCTTCGCGAGCGCGATCTTCGACGTCTGCAATTGCGCGTCGGTCAGCGCGATCGCGCCGTCCGCGCGGGCGAACGGGAACGACGCGGCCGCGTCCCCGGCCTTGACGTCGATCGTCGCGTCGAACACGTGCGGCTTCGCGATCGGCCGGGCCGAGACGAACTTCCGGCCCGCCGCGTCGAACCGCACCGGTTCGTGCGAGCGGTCGTAGCGCACGAGCGTGCCGGACACCGTGACGCCCTTGTCGACCGGCTGGCCGTCGACGAACGGATAGACGACGAGCCGCGCGTCGCCGGGCTTTTCCGTCATCACGATCTCGACGGACAGTTTGCCGCGCGCGAGCACGACGCCGCCGTGCGAGCCGGTACCTTCGGCCGCTTGGGCGGCTTCGGTGCCCGCGGGCGCGGACGCGCCGCCTCGCGCGACGGCGAGCGCGCCGAGCACGATCCCGGCGCCGCCGAGCACGGCCGCCGCAATGATGAAGATTCTGCTGCGTGACATGATGATCCTTCAGGTAAGAAGCGGCTATTGCGCGACGGCCGCCAGCGGCGTGCCGACGAGCCGGCCGATGTCGGCGCGGGCGGCATGCGCGTCGGCAAGCGCGCGCACGTATTGCGATTGCCCCTGGAACAGCGTGCGCTGCGCGTCGAGCACGTCGAGGAAGCTGAACTTGCCGAGCTCGTAGCCGCGCGACATCGCATCGAGCGCGAGTCGCGCGCCGGGCAGGATGTCGGTCTTCAGCCGGCGCGCCTCCTGTGCAGCCGCGTCGAAATTCGCATACGCCTGCGTGAGCGCGAGCCGCAGCCGCGTGCGTTCGCGGTCGAGATCGGCGTTCGCGCGCTCGGCCTTGTGCGTCGCTTCGAGCAGCGCGCCCTTGTTGGTGTTGAACAGCGGGATCGGGATCGACACACCGACCACCGCCTGGTTGTCGGGCACGCCGCCGGTCGTCACCCGCTTCACGCCCGCGCTGACCGTCACGTCCGGGATGCGCCGCGCGCGTTCGAGCGACACGGCCGCGTTCGAGCGCAGCATCTCCGCGCGCGCGGCGCGGGCGAGCGGTGCGTTGTCGAGCTGCGCGGTCAGCGCGGACAGCGGCTCGGCCGCGGGCACCGTTTCCAGGTCGCCGAGCGCGACGCGCCGGTCGTCGCGCGCTTCGCCCATCACCGCGTTCAACCTTTCGCGTGCGACGTCGACGCGGCCGCGCGCGGTCACCACCTCGATCTGCACGCCGGCCGCCGCCACCTGCGCCTTGGTCGCCTCGACCGGCGACACCTTGCCGGCCTGCGCGCGGCGGCCCGCGAGATCCGCGGAGCGCGCGGCGATCGCGGCCGATTCCTCGGTGACCTGAAGCTGACGCTGCGCCGCAAGCAATCCGTAGAACGCAGCGATCACGTCGGCGCGCACGGCGGCGCCCTGCTCGTCGAGCGACGCATTCGCGGCCTCGCGGCCATACGACGCGACGTCGAGCCGCGCACGGCGCTTGCCGCCGAGTTCGATGGTCTGGCTGATCAGTGCGGTCGACGTGCGCTCCGCCCGGCTGAAGCCTTCCTGCAGGAAAGAGACTTCCGGATTGGGACGCGTACCGGCCTGCATCCACGCGCCGGCCGACGCATCGACGTCCGCGCGCGCGCCGCGCAGCGCCGGGTTGTTGCGGGCCGCGGTCGCGAGCGCGTCGGACAGCGTCAGCGAGGGAAACGATGGCGTATCAGACGGCGGTGCGCCGCGTGGCGCCGCGCCGCCGGAAGCGGCGGGGGCCACGACCGCCGGCGCTTGCGCATGGGCCGTCGCGGCCGTCGCGAAAACGACGGCCACGGCGAAGGTGAGCTTGAGCATGTTCGGTTCTGCGATAACGGTTCGCAACCGATGCTACGGATCGGCCGCAGTGCGAACATGAGGCGAAGATGATATTCCCGTCATTTTTGGCGCGTTGTACTCCCCGAACCAGCGCGCATCTCCGCCCAAATAGCCATCTGTACGCGACGTCCACGCGCTCGCGTGCGATCCGACGATGCCGTCAAAGCTCATCGGACTCGTCGAATCGCTTCCGATCATCCAATGCGGTCACGTCAGATCACAAAAATTTTCCATTCCAAAATTTCGAACGAGTTCTATAGACATCTCCACTTGAAAAGATGACTGTTCAAGGTTCCGGGAACACGAACGTAGCCATGCCGTTCTATGTCCCCGGGGTCGTGCGATTGGATTTTTATCAACTTCAATTGAGGAGCCGCCAATGAGCCAACGTGCAGTCAAGAACGGCGATTCGACAATAACGCGACGCTTGGTTACTGATACACGACACCCTTGAAAATCTACACGCCGGGACTTCAAGGAAATGAAGAATTTTTCCGATCACAACAAATACGACTTTGATGCTGACGAAGATAAAGAGTGGTTTCTCGTTCACTCCGGGGCCGTCACCAACACAAATCCGGGATCGATGGTTCATGTTTACATCAATACAACACCCATTTGCCCCAACATGACCAACAGAGAATTCCGAATTATGATAGCGCGACTTCTTGAATGGTCCACAATTCTAGTCGAGCGAAGGATCATCGACCTGAAACGGTATGACGAAAGAACCGAAGAGAGAATGATCCATTGGCTCAATCGACGTGACGAAATCACACGGCAATATCTTATCAATGGTTTCTCACGACAGCTCTCTGTTCTTAAAACGCTAACATCACACAATTTCGCTCGAAGCGATCCGGGCCTCGATAGAATGTTAGGTTGCGTTCCGAATATGCGCGACATTGACAACGAAGCCGCTCATGTTTGCGGGCCTAACACGGAGGCAGGCTTGTAAGCATTGCGATGAAATTTTGTACCGGCTTGCGCGATCAGAATATGTTCGGAGATTCCCGCCTATCCACACTCATTCATGAAGTAACTCATTTCATTGATACCTTCGGTAGCGGTGACCATCGTTACGGGCTCGACCCCACAGCGGCGGCATGGGCAAGATCCAATCCTGACCTGGCATTGAGAAATGCGGATACACTCACCGGATTCGTGATCTACGGTGAAGATTTATTTGCAGAGTAAGGAGGCGAATTCATCATGAGAACCTTGATTGCCGCACTACCACCCATCTCCGCATTTTTGTTCTTTTTCTCCACAAACGCCATAGCAGAATGCCCAGGATCACAAAACCTCCCATCACAACAATTTTTCGTTTCATTTTCACCCAACAGTCACGAAATCACCGCATCCGAGAAAATACGAATCGGACAATGGGTCTCGAAAATCAACTCCAAGCACCCGAATCAAAACTGGATCGATATAATTGGAAGTGCGTCCAAAAATGAAACCACCCCCGATCAACTTGCAACGAAACGCGCTTCCGCGGTAGCGAAAGTCATCATAGACGATGGCCTGATAAACGCACCATTTCAGATAAAAACGCAAATTTATCCAACCAATAGCGCAACCGAATCACCGTCGGAAACCCGTGAAGTCACCGTTCAAGTGAGCCCCGGCTGCCTCAACAACTGCTGTACGGGCCAGTGACATGAAAGTTGCTCATTTATCGCCGCCGCGCTTGCGTTGAACTGCGCACCGCCAACGCTCGCGTGAGACGGTCCATCGAATCTATCCGGACGAGATTTCGATGTTCGATTCGAGCGACATATCAATCGCCTAACTGGTGAAGCTATCAGGGTGCTCTCAAGAATCAGGCGATGCCCTGCTTCGCGCGCCGGCGTTGCACCAGCCAGTCGAGCAACTGCCGCCCGTCGCGTTCGCCGAACCAGCGCGCGTGCCCCAGCAGATAGCCGTCGTACGCGATGTCGACGATCGCCCGGGCATCGATGATGCACCCGAAATACGCAACCTCCGACAGCGCGAACTCCGTATGCACGATCGGCAGCATCGCGACCAGCGCCGCATACGCTTCGTCGCTCAGCGGTTCGAGCGATTCGTAGCCGTCGAGCAGCGCATCGATGTGCGCGTATTCGACGCGGCGCGCATCGGCCGGCGCCATCCAGTCGACCGTATTGCGCTCGATCGCCAGCGCGACATCCATCACCGCGCAGGTGCGATCGGACAGACCGAAGTCGAGCACGGTGCGCACCCGCGCGCCAGGGCCCGCGTCGGTCCACAGCAGGTTCGACGCATGCCAGTCG
Organism: Burkholderia sp. Bp8998; assembly: GCF_003854235.1. Taxonomy (NCBI): domain Bacteria; kingdom Pseudomonadati; phylum Pseudomonadota; class Betaproteobacteria; order Burkholderiales; family Burkholderiaceae; genus Burkholderia; species Burkholderia sp. Bp8998. The sequence continues at coordinate 241,341 of NZ_QTQF01000001.1, read as the reverse complement.
CCGTGCGTCCACAGCGGCGGCAGCGCGGGCAGCAGCGGCACGAGGCGCGCATGATACGGGCCGATCGCAGCGACGACGTCGCCACGCCAGTCGCGCGTGCCGAGCGCGCGCACCAGCAGCGGCTGCGCGCCGACCCAGCGTTCCAGCGCGCCCGCCAGATCGGCGGACGACAGCACGCGGAAACTCGACAGCAGCGTGCGCACGGGCCGCGCCGGCGCATCGTAGCCTGCCGACGCGCGATGCAGTTCGGCCAGCGCGCGGCCGGCCGCGTAAGCATGCGAAGGATGCGTGAACGGCCGCCACGACATCACGCCGCGATACGGGTCGACGCCGGGCGCGACCACATGCACCTCATACGTCCAGGCGCCGGACGCAAAGGCCGTCGCGCCCTGGCGATCGGCCAGCACGTCCACCACCGGCATCCCGCGCTCGCGCAGATGCGCGATGAAGCGATGCTCTTCCTCGAGCCCGGCGACGTCACGCAGGCTCACGTGATGCCGCTTGACGAACAGCGCGCGCCCGTCCGTCATCCGCACCAGCGTGGCCGCCGCGAACTGCCGCGGACTGTGCCACGTCAGCCGAGCCGGTTCGCCGGCGCCGTCGATGCGCGCGAGCAGCGCCGCCACCTCGTCGTGCGTCATCAGCGGCCAGTCGCGTTCGGCCTGCTCGCCGTCGACGCCGAATTGCGGCGGTGCGACGTCCGGCGACAGCGGCCCGTCCGGCTCGAGTGGAAATGACATGAACGAGGTAACTCCGTAGTTGAATCGGTCCGTGAATCCGCCCGTGAATCCGCCCGTGAAGCAGCCCGAAAATCAGCCCGCCGGGTTCGCCGTCGCGCGCAGCGCGTCGGCCGTGCGGCTCCAGTCGCGCCAGCCGATGACGGCGAGCGCGATGAACAGCGCATAGAGTCCGGCCGTCAGATACAGTGCCTTGAACACGAACATCCCGACGTACACGACGTTCACGACGATCCACAGCCCCCACGACGCGATGTAGCGCCGCGCGGTCCAGTATTGCGCGACCAGGCTGAACGCGGTCAGCGACGCATCGACGAACGGCAGCGCCGCATCGGTCCAGCGCGCCATCATCCCGCCGAGCAGCGCGCTGCCGACGACGGCCGCGATCAGGTCCGGCAGCATCTGCCGCGGCCGCACGCCGGTGACGGGCGCGACGTCGCCTGCCGGCGCCGCGCCGCCGCTCGCCTCGAGCGTACGCTGCGCGATCCAGCGGCGCCAGCCGTACACCTGCAGCACCGCGAACGCGCCCTGCAGCAGCATGTCGGAATACAGCTTCGCGTCGAAGAAGATCCAGCCGTACAGCGCGACCGACGCGAGCCCGACCGGCCAGCACAGCATGCGCCGCTTCGCGGTCAGCCAGATCGCGAGCGCGCTGACGATCACGCCGGCGATTTCGAGTGGGGACATCGTCTGTACTCTCCTGGTTAGCTGCCGGGGCCGCGCGTCACGCGGCCGGATCCGGACGATCAGAAATCATAGGTCAACGATACGCGCGCGGTGCGCGGCGCGCCCGGGAACAAGTACGCGTCGCCCTGCTGCTCGCCCGCGTCGCGCCAGTAGAACTTGTTGAACAGGTTGTCCACCGATACGCGCAGCACCGTGCGATGGCCCGCGATCTTCGTCGTATAGCGCGCGCCGAGATTGAACACGAACCACGACGGCACGCGCGCGGTGCCCTCTTCGTTCGCATTGCGGCCCGCGCTGTACTCGACGCCGCCCAGCATGTTCAGGCCCGCGACGCCCGGCACCGCATAGTCCGCATACAGCGACGCGCGCAGCGCCGGCACGTTGATGATCTGGTGCCCTTCGTACGCCGGCGAACCCGAATCGTACGCGCGCGCGCGAATCGCCGCGACGCTGGCCGTCAGCGACAGCCGCTCGGTGAGCCGCCCGGCCGCGCCGAGCTCGATCCCCTGGTGGCGCTGCGTGCCACGCTGCACGAACGTATAGCGCGTGCCCGACGCATCAGGGTCGGCGAACTGAAACGGCTTGCTGATCGAGAACACGGCGCCCGTCAAGCTCAGCCGGTCGAGCCAGTCGTATTTCGCGCCGAGTTCGAACTGGTGCGATTCGACCGGCGGCAGGAACGCATACGCGTTGGTCGCGCGCACCGGCGCCTGGTCGCCGAGCGACAGCGCCTTGCTGTACGACGCGTACAGCGACAGCACGCTCACCGGCTTGTAGACGAGCGCGACCTGCGGCAGGAACACCGAGCGGTCGGTGTGCGTCGCGTCGCCGTCGAGGCTGCTCCAGCTGCGCTGGCGCAGCAGCACTTCCTTGCCGCCTGCGAGCACCTGCCAGTGCTCGCCGATGCTGATGCGATCGAGCCCGAACACGCCGTACTGCCATGCGTCGAGCTGCGGATACGACGGCCCGGCCGTATTCGGCGACGGTGCGAACGCGACGTCGGGCCCGTAGATGTTCTCGCTGCCCACGTAGTCGTACACGGCATTCGCCATGTGCACGACGCGGCGCTGCACGCTCACGCCGAGCGTCAACTCGTGGCGCAGCGGGCCCGTCGCGAACTTCCCCGTCGTGACCGCACGCAGGTCGTCGTTGCGGCGGTATTCGCCCGGGCTGCGGAAGTCGTACACGTCGTAGTCGCCGTTCGCGCCGAAGAAGAACGGCGACGTCGTGCCGGCCGCACAGCTCGCCGCGTAATAGCAGCCGTACGCGAACGCGCTATTGTCGTCGATCATCGTGCGGCTGCGGCCCGCGGCGACGTAGGCCTTCCAGTCGTCGTTGAACTGGTAGTCGAAGCGCGCGTTCAGGTTCAGCGCATCGGTCGTCACCGGCTTCGCCCACGGCTGCGTGCCGAGCGCCTTCGACGTCGTGTTGACGGACGGCACGACGGTGCCGCCGAGCAGCTGGTAGCCGGGCGCGGAACGCTGGATCCACTGCTGGAATTCCGCGTTGAGCTGCAGGCTCGCACGCGGGCTGATGTCCCAGTCGGCGGCGATCGAGCCGAACGTGCGCCGTCCGTTCGTGCCGTCGATATACGCGTGCATGTTCTCCTTCGCGGCATTGATCCGGAAGCCGAACTGGTTGTCGGGGCCGAAGCGGCGGCCGAGATCGACGGCCGCCGACGTCGAGCCGCGGCTGTCGACGCCGGTCGTCACGCTCGCGACGTTCGCCGAGCGTTTCGTCACGAAGTTGATTACACCGCCCGGCGCGACCACGCCGCTGTCGATGCCGGCCAGCCCCTTCAGGATCTCGACGCGCTCCTTGTTCTCGAGCGGCACGTTCTGCTCGCCGGACACCGTCAGCCCGTCGATCCGGATCGCGCTCGCCAGATCGACCGGAAAGCCGCGGATCGCGAAGCCTTCGAAGTAGCCGACCGGCGCATAGTCGTTGACGACCGACGCGTCGTTGCGCACCACGTCGCTCAGGCGCTTCGCCTGCTGGTCATCGATCTGCGCGCGCGTGACGACGCTGACGGAGGCCGGCGTGTCACGCAGCGGCGCATCGTCGAACCCCGCGACCGACGCTTCGCGCACGCGAAACGCGCCGCCGCGCTCGCCGCTGACCATGATCGCCGGCAGCGTCGCGATGCCGGCCGCATCGGTGTCGGAGGCCGGCGCGTCGCCCTGTGCCGCGGCGGCCTGCGCCGCGAAAAGCGTGAGGCCGAGACCGACGCCAAGCCCGACCTTCGCGCGCCGCCGCCGTGCGGGCAACGCTGTTGTTCTATTCACCGTCATTGTTCTGGATGGAAAACTCGCCACTCGACCCTGTCGAAACACTCGAAATACGTTATGCCGCTGCGAAGCACGCCTCGCGCATGACCCCGCTCCGGTGCCCGGCGGCCGCCGGGCACGAACGTCGACACGACATGCATCAGACGACTCGGACGATCGGGCCGCATGCGTGCCGATCGATCGGGAAAGCGCAGGATGGGACATCGGATACCGGTGACGCGCCGGGCACCGACGCGGCCCGTGGATCGGGTGCGGGTCGGGCGGCCGGCTGCGTCGCGCGGTCTTGTCATGCGGGGGATGCTTCGAACGCCCCGGTGCGGGCGCCGGGCTGTGCGTGCGCCGTTCGTCGGAACGGCGGCATGCCCGTCGCGCGCGACATCGCGGCGTGGCGCGCATTTTACCCCGGGCGGGGATCCGGACCGTGGAATCGAGCGGAACGGGAGACGGGGATAGGGAAACGCGATCGGTCGGGACGACCTGCGCGGCAATGGCGCCGCCTCGTGTGTCGCGCCGGGCAATCCGGGAGACTGCCCGCGTGCGGCACGCGCGACGCTCAGAACCCCTGCATCGTCACCGTCGGATCGACGACCAGGTGGACGACGCCATAGATCACCGCGCCGACCAGCACCGCGAGAATGATCGCGACGAACGGCAGCAGCGTGAAGTTGACGTTCGCGAGATCGGACGCGTGCGCCTTGCTGTTGCGCACGCCGAAGAAACTCCACAGAACCAGGCGGATCATGCTGAACAGTTTCATGATGTTGCTCCTTTCCTCTATCGGTTGACGCTATCGTCGATCCGACAGGTCTCCGGAAAAAGAAGCAGTTGCGCGCGGTTTTTGCGCAGCACGCGTTGTGCGACCGCGTGTCGCAGGGTTGTCGCCTGCCCGTCAGCGGTCGAGCACGAGCGGCTCCGTGGCCCCTTCGGCGGGCCGTGCGACGCATGGCAGCGCGCAGCCGGGTTCGATCGCCGCATCGTGCGGCTGCACGTAATCGACCGCGCCGGACAGCACGCGCGTCGCGCACGTGCCGCACGACCCCGACCTGCATTCGGACGGCACTGCCACCCCCTGGCCTTCGGCGAATTCGAGCAGCGTGCCGTCGGCGGGCGTCCATGCGGCCTCGCGCGCCGAGCGGCGGAACACGACGGGCACACTGCGCACCGGCGGTGCCCCGGCCGCACGCGTCGTGCTGCGCACGACGCTCGACGGCCCGAACGCCTCGAAGCGGATACGCTCGTCCGGCACGTTCAGCGCGCGCAATCCGTCGTACAAATCGCGCATGAACGCGGACGGCCCGCACAGGTAGAAGTCGTAGTCGTCGAACGGCAGAATGCGCTTCAGTTGCGCGATGTCGATGCGGCCCGGCCGCGCCGCGCCGTCGTGCTGCGGCCGGCTGTCGAACCAGTGCAGCGATACGCGCGGGTCCGCGTCCGCGATGCGCGTCAGCTCCGCTGCAAACGGTCGGTCGACCGTGTCGCGCGCGCCGTGCACGAACACCACGCGGCGCGACGGTGCGTCGTCGGCCAGCGCGCGGCGCAGCATCGCGATCATCGGCGTGATGCCGATGCCGGCCGACACCAGCACGGCCGGACGCGGGCTCGCGACGTCGAACGCGAAGCGCCCGCGCGGCATCTGCGCGTCGAGCGTCATGCCGGCGCGCGCGTGGTCGTGCAGCCACGCCGATACACGTCCTTCGCGCTTCACGGTGATCCGGTAATGCGGCGCGCCGGGGGCATCGGACAGCGTGTAGCTGCGGATCGTCGGCGCATCGCTGTCTGGCAACGCGACGCGCAGTGTCAGGTGCTGTCCGGCTTCGTAGGCCGGCAACGCGCCGCCGTCCGCCGGTTCGAAATGAAACGAGCGGATCGCGCGCGCTTCGTCGACGATCGTCGCGATGCGCAGCGGGCGCCAGCCGGAGGCCGATGCCGAAGTGGGCGCCGACGCGGAGGTCGACAGCGATGCCGATGTGGCGACCGATGCCGCCTGCCCACCCGCGAGCGCCGCCCCCGCGTCCGCCCCCACCCACCCCGCAAACTGCGGCGCCCGCTCGACCGCCGACCACCGGAACGGCAGCATGCTCCGAGTGCGCCGCACTTCGCGCACATGAAACCGCACGACCCGCTGCGCGCCGTCGAACGACGCGACGAGCGGCCCGTCCCACACGATCTCCGCCTCCGCAGCGACATACAGCAGGTCGCCGCTGTCGAAATCGACGAACAGCAGCCCCGCGCGCGGATCGTGCTGCAGGTTGCCGAGCGTGTTGAAGAAGCGGTTGCCGCTGAAATCCGGCGTCGTCAGCGTGTGCGCGTCGTCGACGCGCACGAAGCCCGGCATGCCGCCGCGATGCGACACGTCCGCGCCGCGCGCGGCCCCCGCAGCGGCCGACGTGTTCGCGCTCGCGACGAAGAACGTATCGGCCTGCGCGAGCAGCGCGCGGTCCGCGTCGCTCAATCGGTCCGACACGTCAGCCGTGATGGGCGCCCCGCCTTCACGCGTCACGAACGTCGGCTTGCGGCCCTGGATGTACTTCGCGCAATTGCCGAAGCTCTGCTCGACCGCGATCGTCAGTGCACCGCCGTCGACCGCGCGCACGACGCCGTTCACGCGATTGCGCCGGCGTGTGTCGAACTCGATCCCGAGCCCGCCGAGCGGCACGCCTGGCTGCCACGCGCCGGCCAGCGGATCGCCGGGCAGCCCGTCGCCGTCGATGCGCAACGTGCGGGCGTCCGGCGTCGTCACGAAGCCCGGCATCCCGACCCGCAGCGTCGCCCACGGCTGGCCGTGCGCATCGACGCCGCCGAGCACGAAGAACGGCAACTGCGCGAAAAACGTCCGGTGCTGGTCCGGCATGAAGCGCCTGATCCCGCGCCGGCCGGCCGCGCCCGCGGCCTCCGTCACGCCCGCGCGCTGCTGCACGGCGAGTTCGCCCGCATGAAACGGCGCAACGTCGAGTTCCCAGCCCGGTACGGCGGCGGTCGGAGCGTTCATCGTGTTGTCCCGGTCAAGGTCCGGCGTCAGGCAGCAAGTAGCCCGGCACGGGTCGACGGCATGCCGACGAAGCCCGGCAGCGCCTCGACGCGTGCGAGCCACGCGCGCACGTGCGGATACGGTTCGAGCGACACGCCGCCTTCCGGCGCGTGCGCGATGTACGTGTAGGCGGCGATGTCGGCGATCGTCGGCTGCGCGCCCGCGGCGAACGGCTTGCCGGCGAGTTCCTGATCGATCACGGCAAGCACCTTCGCGGCCGTGCGCTTGGCCGCGTCGTGATCGAGCGGCACGCTGAACACGGTGACGAGCCGCGCGGCCGCCGGCCCCGTTGCAATGGGCCCGGCCGCGTACGACAGCCAGCGCTGCACGGTCGCCGCGCCGGCGGCATCGTCGGGCAGCCAGTGCGCGTCGCCGTAGCGTTTCGCGAGATAGACGAGGATCGCGTTCGAATCGGCGAGCACGGTGCCGTCGTCGTCGATCACCGGCACCTGCCCGAGCGGATTGAGCGCGAGGAACGCGGGTTCGCGCTGCGCGCCCGCCGCGAGATCGACGTCGATGGTCTCGAACGGCAGCCCGAGCAGCGACAGGAACAGCCGGACGCGATGCGCGTGACCGGACAGCGGGAACGAATAGACACGAACCGGACGGGCGGGCGGGCTGGCGGCTGGCATGGAAAGGCTCCTGGATCTCGCGCCGCCGGGAGTCGGCGACGAACGGCCCCAGCGTAGCGCTCGCCGTTCTCGTCCAGAAGACGGATAATCGCTGAAACATTATCCGCTCCTATAGGACAATCGACGATGGCCGATCTGCGCGACGTGAACCTGAACCGGCTGGCGATCTTCGTCGCGGTGGTCGATGCCGGCTCGCTGACGGCGGCGGCCGAGCGGCTCGGCCTCGCGAAGACAGTCGTCAGCACACACATGCAGCGCCTCGAGTCCGAGGTCGGCGCGAACCTGCTGGTGCGCACCACGCGGCGGCTGAGCGTGACCGATGCCGGGCGCGCGTTCTACGACGCGTGCCGCGGCATCGTGCGCGCGACCGAAAGCGCGCTCGACGCGGTGTCGTCCGACACGGGGCCGCTGCGCGGCACGCTGCGCGTGAGCGTGCCGATCGACTACGGCGCGCTGGTCGTCGCGCCGGCCGTCGTCGCGCTGCGCGATGCGCATCCGGGGCTCGACGTCGAACTGATCGCGAACGACCGCGTCGTCGATCTCGTCGCGGACAATCTCGAGGTCGCGATCCGCATCGGCCGCCTCGCGGATTCGAACTATCGCGCGGTGCAGCTCGGCGAATACGAGAAATGGCTGGTCGCGAGCCCCGCGTTCGTCGCGCGGCACGGCCTGCCGCGCGATCCGGACGCGCTCGCCGCGCTGCCGTTCGTGATGCTGTCAACGCTGTCGCGCCCGCATACGGTCGAACTCGATCACGCGCGCGGCGGCCATGCGTCGGTGCGCTGCGTCGCGCCCGTCGTGTCGAACACCGCGACGGCCTGCCGCGCGATCGCGCTCGCGGGCGGCGGCTTCGGGCTCCTGACGGATTTCTCGATCGCGGAGGACGTCGCGGCCGGCCGGCTCGTCCGGCTGCTGCCCGCCTGGCGCTCGGCGCGCGCCGGGATTCACGCGGTGTATCCGTCGACGCGGTTGCCGTCGCCGAAGGTGCGCGCGTTCATCGATGCGATGAAGGCGAGGATCGGAGAAACACGCGCCGCGCCGCCCGCGCGTGCGACGCGGTCGGGGCGCGCCGACGATTGAACGATCGACCGCCCGTCACATCACCTTCACGATCGGGCCTGGTCCTTGCACGGGGTTCCTGGTTCTTGCAGGCACAGCCGGCGCCCGGCCGGGACCACCTACCCCGCTTCCCGGAACGTCCCCAGCAGCACCTTCCTGCAACTCGCGACCATCTGCGCCTCCGGATCGCGATATCCGGTGAGCAGCCATGCCGCACCGACGTTCGTCATCGCGCCGACCAGCGCGAGCCCGACGAGCCGCTGCTCGGTGCGCTCGGCCGGTGTCACCGCCTCGCGCGCCGCGCCGATCGCCATGATCAGCTTGCCGAAGTCGATCAGCATCCGCTGGTACGTCATGTCGGTATCCGCGCTCACGCCCATCACCTCGAGCAGCAGCACACGCGCCGCGCACGGGTCGCGCAGGAAGCCGAAGAATGCGGCGAGCCCCGCGTCGACGCTTTCGCGCAGATCGCCACCGCGCTCGGCCACCGCGCGCGCGACCGCGTCGTGCAATTGCTGCGCATGATGCAGGTAGGTGCAGCGCAGCAGATCCTCGGTACTGTCGAACGCCGCGTAGAAATAGCGGTCGTTGAGCTTCGCTTCCTGGCAGATCGACCGCACGGTCGCCTTGCGGAAACCGACCGTGCCGAACACGCGCGTCGCCGCGCGGATCAACGCATCGCGCCGCTCGGCGGCCCGTACCTCGGGTGCGACACCGCCGTACGCCCGACCCCGCTTTTCCGTTTCGAGTGCTTTCTCCATTTCGCTATTTGACATCAGGACACCCGAAAACTAAAGTGGTGACGATCAACACCACAATAAGCGCGCCGCCGGCGCGGCGCAAGCGGAACGGGAGGAACGACAATTGAAGGGTTTTTCCGGCAAGGTCGCCGCGATCACGGGCGCCGGTTCGGGCATGGGCCGCAGCCTCGCGGTCGAGCTCGCGCGGCGCGGCTGCGAGGTCGCACTCGCCGACGTCAACGATGTCGGGCTCGCCGGCACGGCGGCCGCGTGCACGAAGCATGGCGTGCGCACGAGCACGCGGCGGCTCGACGTCGCCGACCGCGACGCGGTGTTCGCGTGGGCCGATTTCGTACGTGCCGAACACGCCAAGGTCAACCTGATCTTCAACAACGCGGGCGTGTCGCTGGCCGCGAGCGCCGAGACCGCGCGCGTCGCCGATCTCGAATGGATCGTCGGCATCAACTTCTGGGGCGTCGTGCACGGCACGCAGGCGTTCCTGCCGCACCTGCGCGCGTCGGGCGACGGGCACGTGATCAACACGTCGAGCCTGTTCGGGCTCATCGCGATGCCGACGCAGAGCGCGTACAACGCAACCAAGTTCGCGGTGCGCGGCTTCACCGAGGCGCTGCGGATGGAGCTCGAACTCGACGGCGCGCCGGTCAGCGCGACCTGCGTGCATCCGGGCGGCGTCGCGACCAACATCGTCGACGCGAGCCGCGTCGACACCAGCATTCATGCGCTCACCGGTCAGGACGAAGCAACCCACCGCCGCCAGGCGAACCGCCTGATCAACGCGACGACGGCCGACGATGCCGCGCGGCAGATTCTCGCCGGCGTCGAGCGCAATGCGCGCCGCGTGCTGGTCGGCGCCGATGCACGCCGCCTCGACACGCTCGCGCGCCTGCTCGGCGCCGGCTACCAGCGGCTGATGCTGCGCCACGCGCGCCGCGCCCGCGCACGCAATCTCGAACGCGCGCCTGCCCCGGTCGCGCTCCCGACCCCACCGACCAAGGACGCCGCATGACCTCGACGACGACCGACCGGCGCGACGCGCCGTCCGCCTGCGGCGACAGCCGCGACCTCGACGTGCTGATCGTCGGCGCCGGCCTGTCCGGCATCGGCGCCGCGTACCACCTGAAAAAGCGCTGCCCGTTTGCGAGCGTTGCGATCGTCGAGGCGCGCGACGCGATCGGCGGCACCTGGGACCTGTTCCGCTATCCCGGCATCCGTTCGGATTCCGACATGTTCACGCTCGGCTACAGCTTCCGCCCGTGGCACAGCGACAAGGCGATCTCGGACGGCCAGACGATCCTCGACTACATCCGCGACACCGCGCGCGCGTACGGCATCGACAAGACGATCCGCTACGGCCAGAAGGTCGTCGCGGCTGACTGGGATTCGAACCGCGCGCGCTGGACGGTACGCATCGAGCGCACGCGGGACGGCGCGGTCGACACGCTCGTCTGCACGTGCCGCTTCCTCTACATGTGCAGCGGCTATTACGACTACGACGGCGGTTACCTGCCCGACTGGGCCGGCATGGAATCGTTCGGGGGCCAAATCGTTCACCCGCAGCAATGGCCGAAGGACCTGTCGTACACGAACCGGCGCGTCGTCGTGATCGGCAGCGGCGCGACGGCCGTCACGCTGGTGCCGTCGATGGCGGCCGATGCGAAACACGTGACGATGCTGCAGCGCTCGCCGACCTACATCGTGTCGCTGCCCGCGCGCGACAGGATCGCGAACGCGTTGCGCCGCGTGCTGCCGTCGCGGCTCGCGCACCGGCTCGTGCGCGTGAAGAACGTGCTGCTGACGATGTACCTGTACAACGTGTCGCGCCGCAAGCCCGAGCGGACCAGGCAGTTCATCATCCGCGCGGCCGGCCGGCAGCTCGGCCCCGGCTTCGACGTCGCGAAGCATCTGACACCGCGCTACATGCCGTGGGACCAGCGCGTGTGCCTCGTGCCGAACGGCGACCTGTTCAAGTCGATCCGCGCGGGCCGCGCGTCGATCGTCACCGACGAGATCGAGCGCTTCACGCCGACCGGCCTGAAGCTGAAGAGCGGCGAGCAGCTCGACGCGGACGTGATCGTCACCGCGACCGGGCTGAAGGTGAAGATGCTCGGCGGCGCGCGCGTCACGGTCGACGGCCGCGCGGTCGACCTGCCGCAGACGGTGTCCTATAAAGGAATGATGTACAGCGACGTGCCGAACCTCGCGTCGTCGTTCGGTTACACGAACGCGTCGTGGACGCTGAAGGCCGAGCTGATCGCGCGCTACGTGTGCCGGCTGCTCAACCACATGCGCGCGAACGGCTACGACACCTGCGTGCCGCGGCTCGGCGCCGGCGATCTCGGCGACGTGCCGGCGGTGAACCTGAGCTCGGGCTATATCCAGCGCGCGGCCGGCATCCTGCCGAGGCAGGGGCACCGCAAGCCATGGAAATTCCACCAGAACTATGTGCTCGATCTCGCGTCGCTGAAGTTCAGCGGGCTCGCCGATTCGGCCATGCAGTTCGAACGCCGCGCGAAAGCCGGCCCGGCCGCCGCACCGGCCGCCGAACCCGTATTCGAAACCCGTTGAGGCCGACATGAGCCATACGCTTCACCTGATCCAGAACGTGCTGCTCGGCGTCGTCGCGGTGCTCGCCGCGCTCGCGCTGTTTTCCGGCTACATCGCGCGCCGCGTGACGCGCGCGTTTCCGCCCGAAGGCCGCTTCGTCGACATCGGCGGCGACCACATTCATTACGTCGAGTACGGCAGCGGCCCGCCGCTCGTGTTCGTGCACGGGCTCGCCGGGCAGTGGCGCAACTTCGCATACCTGCCGCTCACGCGGCTCGCGCAGCACCATCGCGTGATCCTCGTCGACCGGCCCGGCGCCGGCCGCTCGCTGCGCGGCGCCGGTTCGCAGGCGAACGTGTTCGCGCAGGCCCGCGCGATCGCCGCGTTCATCGACGCGCTGAAGCTCGACCGGCCCGTGCTCGTCGGCCACTCGCTCGGCGGCGCGATCGCGCTCGCGGTCGGCCTCAATCATCCGGAACGCGTGAGCCGGCTCGCGCTGATCGCGCCGCTGTCGCACGAGCAGACCGAACCGCCGGCGCCGTTCAAGCCGCTGATGCTGCCGTCGCCGCTGGTGCGCCGCTTCGTGTCGTGGACCTTCGCGATCCCGCTGACGATCCTGACCGGCCGCGGGGCCGTGAAGCAGGTGTTCGCGCCGGAAGCCGTGCCGCGCGACTTCCCGGTGAAGGGCGGCGGGCTGCTCGGGCTGCGCCCGCATGTGTTCTACGCGACGGCGACGGACCTGCTGTCGGCGCCTGTCGACCTGCCCGCGATGGAGCGCCGCTACGCGGACCTCGCGCTGCCGGTCGACGTGCTGTACGGCCGCGCCGATCCGATCCTGAACTGGCGCACGCACGGCGAGGCGCTGGCGCAAAAGTCGGCGCACGTGCGGCTGACGGTCGTCGAAGGCGGGCATATGCTGCCGGTCACGATTCCGGACGCGACGGCGGACTGGCTGCTCGACGTCGCGGCCGCGCCGGTCGATGCGCCGGCGCAAGGCGCGCATATCGCGCATTGATCGACAGCGGGTCGACCGGGCGGCCGCGCGGATCACGGCGGCGTCCCGGGGCCGCTGTGCGACCGCCGGTCACGGCGCGCCAGTCAGCCTTCGTCGTCGGGCAACGACAGGCCGAGCTCCGTGATCACCTCGCGCGCGCTGCGGAATGCTTCCACCGCGGCCGGCGCGCCCGCGTACAGCGCGCTGTGCAGCAGCACCTCGCGGATCTCGACGAGGCTCGCGCCGTTGTTGAGCGCGCCGCGCACGTGGCCCTTCAGTTCCGTGCCGCGGCCAAGCGCCGCCAGCATCGCGCAGGTGCAGAGGCTGCGCGTCTTCAGGTCGATTCCGCCGCGCTGCCATGTGCTGCCCCACGCGTGCTCGTTCAGCCAGTTCTGCAGCGGCCGCGAAAAGCCGTCGAGGTCGCGCATCGCGCGCTCGACGAATGCGTCGCCCATGACTTCGGTGCGTCGCGCCTTGCCCTGTTCCCTGTCCTGTTCGCTCATGTCGTGTCCTGTCTGACGTCGTGGCCGCCTCGGCGTCGCCCGCGGCCGGGTGGGTTCGCGTCATGTTCGCGGCGCGCGGGCGTTTCGTCAAAGCCCCTGCCCTCGGGTCGTGATCGGCTGCGTCACGCGCGGAACGTCGGGCCGAACGCTACGTAACATCCGGCCCGGCGTTACGGCACCTTACGGGAACATCACGGCACGCGCACCGGCGCAGCTGGCGCGGCCGTCTCGCGAAACCGCCATTCCTCCGTTTAAATCGCGCCGATATTCCCGATTTCCGCAACAAAGCGCCGGCGCGATGCGCGAAAGATGTCATGGCGCGGAATTTGCAGTAAAGGCCCGGACACAACTTCCAATGTCGAGGGCACCATGCACCATTACTTAAAGAAGACGACGGTATCGCTGGCCGTCCTGTCGCTCGTCACGCTGTACGGCTGCGGCTCGGTCGACGGCCCGGTCACGCCGTCGATCAAGCCGAGCACGTCGGGAACGTCCGGCACGTCGGGGCTTTCCGGGACGTCGGGCGGCGGCTCGTCCGGTACGTCCGGCGGCGGTAGCTCAGGGACTTCGGGTTCGTCGGGTACTTCCGGCACCTCGGGCACGTCCGGTACGTCGGGCACCTCGGGCACCTCGGGCACCTCGGGTACCTCGGGTACTTCCGGCACCTCGGGTACTTCCGGCACCTCGGGTACCTCGGGCACCTCGGGTACCTCGGGCACCTCGGGCACCTCGGGCACCTCGGGCACCTCGGGCACCTCGGGCACCTCGGGCACCTCGGGCACCTCGGGCACCTCGGGCACCTCGGGTACCTCGGGTACCTCGGGTACCTCGGGTACCTCGGGTACCTCGGGCACCTCGGGCACCTCGGGCACCTCGGGTACCTCCGGTACGTCGGGTACTTCCGGCACCTCCGGCACCAGCGCCACCCCGCTCGGCAACGTCCTCCAGCAAACCGGCACGCTCGTCACGGCACTCGGCACGACGGTCGCGAACGGCGGTGCGCAGATCGGCGGCGTACAAGTCCCCGGCACGAACCCGACGACGGCCACCAGCATCGGCAACGCGGTCACCAGCCTCGGCAACGGCGTGCAGTCGCTCGGCAGCGGCGTCGCGGCCGGCCTCGGCTCGATCGGCGTATCGCCGAACCCGCTCGGCCCGACGCTCACGTCGACCACCGGCCTGCTGACCGGCGCCGGCGGCGCGGTCAACAACCTCGGCAACGCAGTGACGAGCTTGGGCACCGGTCCGCTGTCGCCGCTCGCGCCGGCGACGACCCTGGTCGGCAGTCTCGTCAACACGGTCGGCACGGCGGTCAACTCGACCGCATCGGCGCTGAACACGGCGCTGAACAGCGCGCCGGTCCAGCAACTCGAGACGCAGCTCGGCAGCGTGATCAACCCGATCACGAACACGCTGACCGGCGGCGTCACGACGCCTGGCGCCACGCAGACGCTCGGCAATGCGACCCTGCTCGGCGCCCCGCTCAGCGGCCTGCTGAGCACGCTCGGCAGCGGCCTCGGCCTCGCCGGTTCGCAGGTCGGCAGCACGACCGGCAACCCGGTCGGCACGAGCGCCGGCAACAGCGTGTCCCAGCTCGGCAACACGGTGACGTCGACCGGCGGCCTGCTGTCCAGCGGCAGTTCCAGCAGCGGCACCAACCCGCTCGCCCCGATTACCGGTCTGCTCGGTACGCTGACGGGCGGGCTCGGCGGCGGCAGCAGCTCGAGCGGCTCGGGTGGTACCAGCGGCACCAGCGGCACCAGCGGCGGCCCGCTCGCACCGATCACCGGCCTGCTTGGCACGGTGACGGGTGCGCTCGGCGGCGTCGGTTCGACCGGTACGGGCAGCACGAGCGGCACGAGCGGCACGAGCGGTACGAGCGGTACGGGCGGCTCGAGCATCGGCGGCCTGCTTGCACCGGTCACCGGCCTCGTCAACTCGCTGACGCCGCTTGGCACAAGCCTCACCGGGACGGTCACGACACCGGGCGGCAGCCTGACCGGCAACCTCGGCGGAGCACTGACGAGCGGCCCGGTCGGCACGCTCACGGGCTCGCTGACGTCGCCGGCCGGCGCGCTCGGCGCGGTCGGCACGGCCAGCCCGAGCGGCACGGCCGGCACGGTGACGACGCCGACCGGCAGCGGCACCGTCGCGGCCGGCCTGACCGGCAGTTCGAACGGCACCACCACGGCTGGCGCGACCAACCTGCTGGCGCCGGTGACGAACCTGCTCGGCGGCCTGCTCGGCGCCACTCCGAAGAAGTAACGCTTCACGTATCAGAACAACAGGCCAATGGCCGGGCAGATACCCATCCCAGGCCCGGCCGACGGCCGGCGCCACCCGCCAAGCGGGGGCGCCGGCCCTCATCCCGACGAGGATCCGATCATGAATTCCACGCTCGACGGCGTCGCCGCGGTCCATGACCGCCCGCCCCGTTCCGCCACGCCATTCCGCGCCGGCCTGCTCGGCATCGCGGCCGGGCTGTTCGCGCTGTGGATCACCCGCGACCAGCCGACCCTCGACGCGGCCACGCGCGCGATCATCGCCAGCCTCGCGATCATCGGCACGATCGCGCTGCACGAAATCTTCGTCTCGCGCGTCTACCTGCGCCCGAGCGCGGGACTGTCGCGCCAGGCCGTGCGCCCGCTCGGGCTCGCTCGTGTCGCGACGCGGCTCGGCGCGCTGACGTCGATCTACGCCGGCATCGGCATGATCTACTGGCTGCTGCCCGAATATCACGGCGCGTTCTACCTGCCGTTCTGGTCGCTGCTGCGCTCGCTCGCGCCGTACGTGATCGTCGCCGCGCCGTTCTACTTCGCGTGGATGGATCGGCACCAGCGCGAGACCGACGACGCGTACCTGCTGTGGGGCCGCTACCTGTACCGCCGCGAGCAGCCCGCGAACTGGCAGCCCGTGCGCGAGATGCTCGCCGGCTGGGGCGTGAAGGCGTTCTTCCTGCCGCTGATGACCGTCTACCTGTCGAAGGACGCCGATCACCTGAGCGCGTCGCTCGCGAACGCGCTGCACGCACCGATGACGCTCGCGACCTTCGTGTTCCTGTACGACCTGTCGTTCACGATGGACCTGATGTTCGGCACCGTCGGCTACCTGTGCACGTTCCGCATCCTCGACAGCCACGTGCGCACCGTCGAGCCGACCACGCTCGGCTGGGTCGCCGCGCTGATGTGCTACCAGCCGTTCTGGTCGCTGATCTCGAACAACTACATCCGCTACGAAGGCTCGCTGTTCTGGGACAACTGGCTGCTGTCCGCGCCGACGCTGCGCGTGATCTGGGGCGCGGTAATCATCCTGCTGCTGATGACCTACGCGCTGTCGACGATCTCGTTCGGGCTGCGTTTCTCGAACCTCACGAACCGCGGGATCATCACGTCGGGCCCGTATCGCTTCACGAAGCATCCGGCGTACATCACGAAGAACCTGTCGTACTGGATGGTGTCGGTGCCGTTCGTCGAGCCGCTCGGCTGGCAGGTCGGGCTGATGCACTGCGCGGGGCTCGTCGCGGTCAACCTGATCTATTACACGCGGGCGAAGACGGAAGAACGGCACTTGATGCGCGATCCTGACTATCGCGCGTATGCGGAATGGATCGCGCAGCACGGGTTGTTCGCGCGGATCAAGCGGGCGTTCGGGGGGCGGCAGGCGGTGTAAGCCGGCGGCGGGCGGCCGGACAGTCGACGCACGGTCGACTCAACCGCCGCGTCGCTTCCACACGGCGACGGCGACGCAGCACGCCGCCGGCATGCACAAGCAGAAAGCCACCAACGGCCACGGCGTATCGCCCGACAGCACCAGGATCGCGAGCGTACCGGCGCCGCCGACGATCAGGCGCTGGACGCGAACTGCATCGCCTGCGCGGCACCGCCAATGGCGTCACGCCGCTCACGCACCGATGCGATAATCCGTCGGATCCGCGCGATGCCGTCGCGCAAGCCCCACCGACACACTCCCCGATGGCTACCGAACCCCGAACCGATTCCGAGCGCCGCATCGACATCGTCGCGCTGTGCGGCAGCCTGCGTGCGCAGTCGTACAACGCGGCGCTGCTGGATGCGGCGGCACGCGTCGCGCCGCGCGGGATGCGCATCACGCGCTTCGATCGTCTCCGCGAATTTCCGCTGTTCAATCCCGATACCGAATATCCGTCGCCGACCGCGGTACGCGACCTGATCGAGCGGCTGAACGCCGCGGACGGCGTGCTGATCGCGAGCCCGGAATACGCGCACGGCGTGACGGGCGTGATGAAGAACGCGCTGGACTGGGTCGTGGGATGCGAAGCCGTCGTGTACAAGCCGGTCGCGGTATTGAACGCGTCGCCACGCGCGACGCATGCGGACGCGGCGCTGCGGGAAACGCTGTCGGTGATGTCGGCGTGCATCGTCGAGCGCGCGTCGATCGCGCTGCCGATCCTCGGCAGCCAGCTCGATGCGGCGGGCATCGCCGCGCATCCGCCGTTCGCGTCGGCGCTGACCGACGCGTTGCACGCGCTGCGCGCGGCGATCGACGCGCAGGCGCCGGGTCGCTAGACGACGACCGGCGCGGCTGAAAACATGCGTTATCGCGCCTTGGTGCGCGTGGTCTTCCGCGCAGGTTTCACCGGCTTCGCCGCCTTCGCGCGCGGCGCTTCCTTCTCCGGCTGCGCGCCGCCGCCGGCAAGATCCTCGAGCCACGCCAGCGCATCGATGTACGACAGGAACTGCTGCAGGTATTCCGGCGACAGTTCGCGCATCGTCGCAAGCGAGCGATGCACGAGGCTGTTCGAATTGAGCGGCCCCGCGTTGCGCGGCACCTGGTCGAGCGACTGGCGATACTGCTGTTCGGTGCGGACCTTCGACCACATCGTGCGGAAGTAGTCGATCAGCGCGGGATCGATCCCGCGCCGGTCGGCCTGCACATCGCGCGCGAGCTGCTCGACGAGCCCGCCGAGCAGGCTGCGCGCAGGCGCCTGAGCGGTGGCTTGCACCGTCCCGCTTGTGGTTGCCGCTTCACCGGCTCGCGCGACGATCTCCGCAAATCCTTCCAGCAGCGTCGCGAGCCGCGCATCGAGCAACGCGCGCGCGTCGCCATCGAGCGCGGCCGCGCGCTTCTCGAGCGCGTCGAGCCGATGGAAGCGCACCGGATCGAGCCGGTCGGCACCCTGCACGCGCCACGCGTCGAGCGTCGCGCGCACGTGCGTCGTGTCGTCCGTCACTTCGCCTTCCCTCCGCTCGATGCGGTCTTGCGCGGCACCGGTGCGATCTCCACGCGGCGGTTCTTCGCGCGGCCTTCATCGTCCGCATTCGAGCTGACCGGTTGCTCGGAGCCAAACGCGGCCGCGAACACCGACGGCGCCGGCACGCCGGCGTCGATCAGCGCACGCGTGACCGTCAGCGCGCGCTTGGCCGACAGTTCCCAGTTGTCCGCGAACTGGCGGTTGCCGGCACGCACCTGCTGGTCGTCGGCGAAGCCGCTGATCATCAGGATCTCGTCACGCGTCTTCAGGTACGCGGCCAGCGGCCCGGCGAGCGTCTTCAGCAGATCGCGGCCCTCGGGCTGCAGCTGGTCGGAGTTCAGCGCGAACAGCACGTTGCCGCTGATGCCGATGCGGCCGTTCACGAGCGTCACGCGGCCGGCCGCGAGCGGCCCGGCGAGCGCCTCCTCGAGCGACTTGCGCTGTTGCGCTTCCTGCTGGCGCGCGCGCACCGCTTCCTCGAGCTTCGACGTGAGCTGCAACTGCATCCCGATCACGCCGACGAGGATCAGCACGAACGCGCCGAGCAGCACCGACATCAGGTCGGCGAACGCGGGCCATACCGGCGCGGCCGGCGCGCCGTCGTCGATTTCGTCATGCATGCGTCACGCTCCGACCGATGCCCGGCGACCGGCGATCTGCTGCAGGTCCTCGACGATCTGCTTCTGCGACATCATGCTCAGGTCGATCACCTCGCGCGCCTGCGCGACGTAGTACTCGAGCTGCTCGTCGCTGCGCGCGAGCGATTTCTCGAGCGCGGCCTCGATGCGCTGCAGGTGGTTCAGCAGCTTGTCGTTCGACTCGCCGAACACCTGCACGGCCGCACCGAATGCATCGCCGAGGCTCGCGACCTCGACGGCGCCCGCCGTGACCTGCGCGGCCACCGAATCGAGCTTGCGCGTTTCGGCATCGACGGTGTCGTTGAAACGCGCGCCGACGCGGTCGAGCAGGTCGGCCGACGTGCTGACGAGCGCGTCGATCGCGGTGCGCTGTTCGGTCGACGCGTGGTTGACCGCGCCGAGCAGCGTCTCGAGCGTCGCAAGCAGGCGGCTGCGCTCGTCGAGCATCGCGGTGTCGCGCACCATGCTGTCGGACAGGCGCCGGCGCAGCTCGGCGACGACGTCGGCCGCGGCCTTCGGCGCTTCCGACGCGGCCTGCACGAGGCGCGAGATCTCGTTGATCGTGTCGCTCGCGTGCACCTGTGCCTGCGCGGTGATGTCGTTCGCGGTGCGGGTCAGCGTGTCGCAGATATCCTGCTGGCGCGTCGCGGCCTGTGCGCTCGTCCGCGCCCATTCGTCGCGTAGCGCGGCGGCCATGGCGGCCAGCGAGTCGTTCCATGCGGACAGGCGTTGTTCGTCGCGCGCGGCCAGTTGCGTTTGCAGGCCCGTATGCGAATCGCGAATCGTCGACAGCAGCTCGGTCGAGCGTTGTTCGAACGTTGACGCTTGCGAGGCGAGATCGCGCGTGGTCTGTGCGAGTGCGTCGCAGATTTCCTGCTGACGGCCCGCGCTGTGTACGCCCGCGCGTTGCCATTCGTCGCCGAGTTTCGTTGCCATCGCCGCCAGCGAGTCGTTCCATGCCGACAGACGTTCTTCATCGCGTGCGGCCAGTTGCGTTTGCAGGCCCGCATGCGAATCGCGGATCGTCAACAGCAGCTCGTTCGAGCGTTGTTCGAACGTCGATGTTTGTGCGGTCAGATCGCGCGTCGTCTGCGCCAGCGTATCGCAGATTTCCTGCTGACGGCCCGCGCTGTGCACGCCCGCGCGCTGCCATTCGTCACCGAGCTTCGCGGCCATCGCGGTCAGCGAAGCATTCCACGCCGACAGGCGTTCCTCGTCGCGCGCTGCCAGTTGCGTCTGCAGCCCCGCATGCGACTCGCGCATCGCGGCGAGCGTCGCACCCGAATGCCGCTCGAACGTCGCGGCGGCTTCGCCCAGCGCCCGCGCATGCTGGCCGGCGAGCGTCTCGCCGACCTGCTCCTGGCGCGCGAGCGCATCGCGCCATGCGTCGGACAACCGGCTTTCCGTCGATTCGAGGCGCGTCGCGACGCCGTCGAGCAGGTCCGTCGACCGCTGCGCGAAGGTGTCGGTGAACTGGCCGAGCGTCGTCTGCAGTTGCTGCGCGACGGCGTCGCCCGCGCGGCGCTGCTCGTCGAGCGCACGGTTCCAGACGGCCGTCACGTTCCCGGTGGTCTTCTCGAAACCGTCGGTCAGCCCGTCGAGCTGACGCTGCACGGCGCCCGTCACGGTATCGCGCAGCGCGGCCATCTCCTGCGCGAGCCCCGTCATCGTCGCCGCAACGACCGGCTGCAGCGCGGCGCCGGCCACACGTGCGCTCTCGGCGGCGCTTTCCTTCAGCGCGTCGCCAACGTTCGACGCCAGGCCCGCATAGGCGCGCTCGGTCCGATCGAAGAACGCCTGCTGGCTCTCGATCTGGCGATCGTGCAATGCGACGCTGCGCGCCTCGAGCGTCGTCATCATCGTCTGCAGCCGGTCGACCAGCGCCGGCATCACGTCGGCCTGGCGCTGCAGCAGCCGGAACGATTCGTCACGCTGGTGCGCGGACGAATGCACGCGCAGCGTCGTCGCGATCTTCGCGTCGAGCTGCTGGCCCGCGTCGAGCCGCTCGCGGCGCACGAGCGCGGACAGGAGGCCGAGCATCGCGGACGTCGCGACACCCGCGATCGACGTGCCGAACGCGAAGCCGAGGCCCTTCACCGGCGCGATCAGTGACGCGCGGATCGCGTCGAGATCGGTCGCGCTTTCGAGCGCGGCGCCCGTCCCCTTCAGCGTCACGACCATCCCGAGCAGCGTGCCGAGCATGCCCAGCAGCACGAGCAGGCCGACGAGATAGGGCGTCAGCGACGGGCCCGGCAGCGCGACGCGCGCGCCTTCGACACGCGCCCGCACGGCGCCGCGCAGGCCCGGGGGCAGCGTATCGAGCCATGCGTCGAGCTTCGCCGGCGGTTCGGTCAGGCCGGCCACCGCGCGCGACAGCGTCGTGGTCGCCTGACGGTAGCGCAGCAGCTCCCATGCACCGGCGACGTAGCACGCGCCGATCAGCAGCGTGACGGCCGTCGCGAGCGGGTTCGACGCGACATAGCCGACGCCGATCCAGCACACTGCGAGCAGGCCGGCGATGAAGACAACGAGATCAAGACGAATTCTGGACATAGCGTAGGGATTAGCAGGTACGAAGGGCCGCGAGCAGCCCGTCTACCGTTTGAAACCGGACTTCGAGTTCGGCGAGCAGGATGCTTTGCATCTCGTTGCGGAACGTGTCGAGCCACGTGCCGGGCACGATCGCCGCGGCGGACGGTGCGTCGCGCTCGGCGTCGGGATCGGCCGCCGCCTGCGCGTCGGCCAGCGCCTGCCGTTCCGCGTCGCGCAGCCGCTCGAAGCGCGTGCCGAGCAGCGCGGGCACCGCGGACAGCAGGCTGCGCTCGCGCGCGCCGAGCACGCGCTCCATGATCGCGTCGAGCGTCGCGAGCCGCGCCATGCCGGACGCGCGCGCGGCGAGCGCGACCCGCAGGCGGCCGCGCAACTGGCCGATCGCCGTTTCCATGTCCTGCTGCAGGGACAGACAGCTCTGTCGG
The DNA here is from genome assembly GCF_003854235.1 of Burkholderia sp. Bp8998. Lineage (NCBI taxonomy): Bacteria > Pseudomonadati > Pseudomonadota > Betaproteobacteria > Burkholderiales > Burkholderiaceae > Burkholderia > Burkholderia sp. Bp8998. The sequence continues at coordinate 219,265 of NZ_QTQF01000001.1, read as the reverse complement.
AAATCCGCGAAGTTGGCCGTGTCGGCGGGCGGCGGCGGCATCTCGCCGGGGCGCCGCCGCGTACGCGGACGGTGGGCGGCCGTGATCGCCTGCGCGAGGTCGTGGCGCACGCGCGCGCAGTCGCGCTCGGCGTCGTAACCACGCACGCCGGCCGCGACGCCGGGCGGGCTCGCATTCAGCGCGGACGACAACGTGATCGCGTCGGTCCAGCCGAGCCACTGGCTCAGGCGGTCCGACAGCGTCTGCCGGGATTCCGCGACGTCGGCATCGGTCAGGCGCGCGAGCAGCCGGACGAGCGTCGGGCCGCTCAGTGCCGGGCGCGGGGGTGCTTGCACCATGCTGCAAACCGTCAAAAAAGGCAGCAGTTTACACGTCGTCGGGAGGTCGACCGCCAGAATCGGGAAAGCGCCCCGGCCCGGCGCGCCGCGCAACCGGCGCGAACGCCCGCCGCACAAGGCTCGCGGGCCGATCGCCGGAGCGGCGGGCAGCGCCGGCGCGGCCCCGGCGACGCGCCCGGCCGCGTTCCGGGGGCCACCCCGGCGGGCGCCGGTCCAGGCCGGCCATGGTCACTCGCGCACGATTTCTTCACGAACGTGCGGTACCATCGCGACACCCGCCACGCGATCGCGCCCGATGCGGGCCCGCGCCGCGCTGCAACCGGCGCGCGGTCCGCCGGACGCGTGACGGATATCCGGCCGATATCCGCGGGCCGCGGTCGGCGCCCCGAGGCGGGAGCTGCCGCCCATGACAACGACACACCAATAACAGACGGGCCCGCCCGACCGCACACGATGCTTTCAGACTTCGTCGCGCGCCTGCGCGAGCGCTTCAGCAAACCGCCCAGCCGGCAGGACTTCGCCGAACGCCTGATCGCCGCGCTGCGCGCGACCGGCGACACGCGCGAGTGGCTTCACGAAGACGACAAGGGCCGTCTCGTGCAAGCGGATGTCCCGTCGAACATCATCAACCTGCACAACCTGTTCCGCGATTACGCGGACGCGAAGCCGGCCGAGCGTGAAGCGACGCTGCAGCGCCAGGCGAGCGCGATGATGCAGCACGAGATTCCGGCGAACTTCGCGGACGTCCGCGCGCGGCTGCGCCCGGTGATCCGCAGCGCGACCGAGCGCGGCGCGGTCGCGCTGCAGCTCGCCGGACAGCCGGGCGCGTCGGAGGTGGCGTTCCGGCCGCTGTGCGAGAGCCTCGAGATCGGCATCGCGTACGACGGCGAGTTCAGCGTCGCGCGACTGACGACCGCCCGCCTCGCCGAATGGGGCGTCAGCTTCGACACGGCATGCGACATCGCGATCGACAACCTGCGCGGCGCGTCGTCGGCGCCATGGGCCGCGTTGCGCGACGGCGTGTTCCTGTCGCAGTTCGGCGACTACTACGACGCGGCGCGGCTGCTGCTGACCGACCTGCTGCACCGCCAGCCGATCTCCGGCGCGCCGGTCGTGATGGTGCCGAACCGGGCCGTGCTGCTGCTCACCGGCGACCGTAACGCGGCCGGGCTCGCGACCATGGTCGAACTCGCGGAACAGGCGCGCGCGCAGCCGCGCCCGCTCCCGCCGCTGATGCTGCGCTGGGACGGCGCCGCATGGCGGAACTTCGTCCCGGCAGGACTGGAAGCGAAGCTGCACGCGCTGCGCGTGGACGAACTCGCCGGCGACTACCAGGATCAGCGGACGCTGCTGGACGCGCTGCACAAGCGGGACGGCACCGACGTGTTCGTGGCGACGTACACCGTGTACCGGCGGCAGAACGGCGAGCTGTTCAGCGTCGGGGTATGGAGCGACGGCGTGCCGACGCTGCTGCCCGAGACGGACATCGTCGTGCTGTACCGGGAAGCGACGCGGCAGTCGGCCCATGTGCCGATGGCCGCGCTGCGGGACGCCTGCGGCGACCTGATGACGGCCACCGCGCATCGCCCGGTGCGGTATGAAGTGACGGCGTTTCCGGATGAAGCGCGCTTCGCGGCGCTGCTCGAGCGGTTTCCGGCGGTGTGACGCGCGGTTGGGCGGCGCGGGGTCGGGAGTCGGGAGTCGGGAGTCGGGAGTCGGGAGTCGGGCCCATGGATCGGCCCCGCCACGTGCCGGAATGACCGGCCGTGGCGGTATGCCTGTCAGGAATGAAACGGCGGTGCGCCGACGCGCCACCGCCTGCCGTCAGATGCCCGCCTTCGGCGCGTTCAGGATCAGCCGCAGCCCGAGCAGCGTGATCGCGCCGGCCGCGACGCGGTCGACCCACTTCTTCGCGCGCAGGTAGAGTTCGCGCGGCCGGCGGGTCGAAAAGCACAGCGCGACGATCGTGTACCAGCCGAATTCGACGCCGAACACGAGCGGCGGCAGTGCCAGGTAGCACCACAGCGGCGGATGCTGCGGCAACAGCGCCGCGAAAATACTGCCGTACCAGATCGCCGTCTTCGGGTTGCTCAACTGGGTCGTCAGGCCGATCCAGAACGACTTGCGCGCGCTGCCGGCGACGACGGCCCGCGAATCGTCCATCGCGATCGGCCGGTCGGCGCCGCGCCAGATCTTCGACGCCATGTAGATCAGGTACGCGCCGCCCGCGAGCTTGAGCCCCACGTATAGCCATTCGACCGCCTGCAGCAGCGTATAGAGCCCGGCCAGCGCGACGCCGCCGAACGCGATCCCGCCAACGCCCATGCCGAGCGCGGTCGCCAGCCCGTCGCGGCGCGACAACCCGATCGAATTGCGGGCGACCAGAACGAAGCTGGGGCCCGGAATCATCGCGCCAAGCCACAGCGCGGCCAGAATGGCGAGTACGGCAGCCGATGCAGTCATCGAAGTCTCCTTGGTCAGCGACGCCGAAGCGCCGGCGCCCGCGTGTCGTCTCGTGTCGAATCCCGACGGTGAAGCCGTTGATTCTGGCACGCTTCGCGGGCCGCCGGAAGCACCCGCGCGCTGCGCGCAGTCATGCCGGCGACTTCTTGCAACACGCCGCATCCGGCACCGTCCAATGGCACTCGCGAGCACGGGCCAACCGGTCTACCATAGGCGCTCGTCGCCGTTCGGGCGCGCGCCGGCACGGCATGCGGCTTGCGCGTCCCCCTTCCCACGTTGAACCCGCGCAGGAGGACGTCATGACGCAACACTTCGACGCGATCGTCATCGGTACGGGCCAAGCCGGCCCCCCGCTCGCCGCGCGGCTCGCGGGCGCCGGCATGAAAGTCGCGATCGTCGAGCGCGGCCGCTTCGGCGGTACCTGCGTGAACACCGGCTGCATTCCGACCAAGACGCTGATCGCGAGCGCCTACGCCGCGCAGCTCGCGCGGCGCGCGGGAGAATACGGCGTATCGATCGGCCCCGTCAGCGTCGACATGAAGGCCGTGAAGGCGCGCAAGGACCAGATATCCGGCCGCTCGAACCACGGCGTCGAGCAATGGGTGCGCGGGCTCGACAACACGATCGTGTTTCAGGGTCACGCCCGATTCGAGCGCGCCGACGCGGTGCGCGTGGGCGACGATCTCCTCGAGGCCGACCGCATCTTCATCAACGTCGGCGGGCGCGCGCAGGTCCCGTCGATGCCGGGCCTCGACTCGGTGCCGTACCTGACCAACTCGACGATGATGGACGTCGACTTCCTGCCCGAGCATCTCGTGATCGTCGGCGGCAGCTACGTCGGGCTCGAATTCGGCCAGATGTATCGCCGCTTCGGCTCGCAGGTCACGATCGTCGAGAAAGGGCCGCGCCTGATCCGTCGCGAGGACGAGGACGTGTCGCAGGCCGTGCGCGAGATTCTCGCGAACGAAGGCATCGACGTGCAGCTCGACGCGAACTGCCTGACCGCGCGGCGCGACGGCGACGGCGTCGTGGTCGGCCTCGACTGCACCGGCGGTGCCCGCGAGGTCGCGGGCTCGCACCTGCTGCTCGCGGTCGGCCGCGTGCCGAACACCGACGATCTCGGGCTCGAGCAGGCGGGCGTCGCGACCGACTCGCGCGGCTACATCACGGTCGACGACCAGTTGCGCACCAACGTGCCCGGCATCTGGGCGCTCGGCGACTGCAACGGGCGCGGCGCGTTCACGCACACCGCGTACAACGATTACGAGATCGTCGCGGCGAACCTGCTCGACAACGATCCGCGCAAGGTGTCCGACCGCATCACCGCGTATGCGATGTACATCGATCCGCCGCTCGGCCGCGTCGGCATGACGCTCGCGGAAGCGAAGCAGACCGGCCGCCGGCTGCTGGTCGGCACGCGGCCGATGACGCGCGTCGGCCGCGCGGTCGAAAAAGGCGAGAGCCAGGGCTTCATGAAGGTGATCGTCGACGCGGACAGCCATGCGATTCTCGGCGCGTCGATCCTCGGCGTGACCGGCGACGAGGTCGTGCACGGGCTGCTCGACGTGATGGCCGCCGGCGCGCCGTACACGACGATCAGTCGCGCGATGCACATCCACCCGACCGTGTCGGAGCTCGTGCCGACATTGCTGCAGGATCTGCATCCGGTCGATTGAAGGAAGGCGGGCACGCGCCTGTCCGGCGCGTCGGGTTCGTGCGCGCGTTGTCTGCGTCGCAGCGGCGTCGAACCGTATGCGCTTGCGCGATGTCGTCGAACGCGAACGTGCGGTCGATCGACGGCTTCAGCGTGCCGACCCGACGGCCTCGCTCATCCGGCCCCGTCACACCGCGCCGCGCCATCGCGTTCCGCACTGATTGCCAGTCGAATATTTAATTTTCATCTGGACAAGCGCGCCTTTACCCTTTCGGCATCGCATCACAGGGCCACCGGCCCCCCTGGAGCATTCCGATGACCGACCCCGGCACCGCGCAAGCCGTTCCCCGCCCGCACGCGGCGTCCGTATCCCATGGCGCGCTCGCGCTGCTGGTGCTGGCCGGCCTCAACCTGCGTCCGTTCCTGACCGCGTTCGGCCCCGTGCTCGACCTCGTCCGTGCCGACACCGGACTCGGTTTCCGCGCGGCCGCGCTGCTGACCACGCTGCCGTTCGTGCTGATGGGTGTCGTCGCCGGCGTCGGCGTCGGGCTCGCGCGGCGCGTCGGCGAGCAGCGCGCGCTGATCGCCGCGCTCGCGTTGATCGCCGCGGGTTGTGCCGCGCGTCTGTGGGGCGGCAACAGCGCCGGGCTGGTGGTCACGGCGATCGTCGCGGGTGCGGGCGTCGCCGTGGTCCAGTCGCTCGCGCCGGGCCTCGCGAAACGCTGGTTCGTCGACCGGCTGCCGCTCGCGATGGGCCTCTACTCGGCCGCGCTGGTCGGCGGCGGTGCGTTCGGCGCGGTCGCGAGCCCGTGGCTCGCCGCGCACGGCGGCTGGCATCTGTCGCTCGCCGTCTGGGCGTTGCCCGCGCTCGTCACGCTCGCGCTGTGGCGCGCGAAGGCGCCGCGCGACGCGGTGCATGCGGCGGCGGTATCGGCGCCCGTCACCGCGTTCGTGCGGATTCCGCGCGCATGGCAGCTCGCGCTGTTCTTCGGCCTCAGCAACAGCGGCTATGCGAGCCTCGTCGCGTGGCTGCCCGCGTTCTATCGCAGCGTCGGCACGAGCACGCAGGCGAGCGGCAACCTGCTCGCGTGGATGGCGCTGTTCCAGGCGGCCGGCGCGCTCGCGATGCCGATGCTCGCGAAACGCTCGCACGATCGCCGCCCGGTGCTGTGGCTCACGCTCGCGCTGCAGACGGCGGGCTTCGTCGGCTTCGCGACGATGCCCACACTCACGCCGTGGCTGTGGGTCGCGAGCGTCGGCGTCGGGCTCGGCGGCTTCTTCTCGATGAGCCTGATCGTCACGCTCGACCACCTGCCCGACGCGCGGCTCGCGGGTGCGCTCGCCGCGTTCGTGCAAGCCATCGGCTTCCTGATCGTCGCCGCGAGCCCCTGGTTGATCGGCTGGCTGCGCGACGCCGGCGGCGGCTTCGCGATCGCGTGGTGGATGCATATCGGCGTGATCGCGGCGATGGTCGCGCTGAACGCCATGTTCTCGCCCGCCGGTTACCGGCGCAGCATGGCGCGCATCACCGGCGCCGCGCGCTGACACGGCCCCCACGGATTCCCTGATCCGGACGATCGCCGGCCGCTTCCGGCGCTCGTCCAGCCGCCCGCGCATGGCCGGGCGCGGGCCGTCACGCCCACCGGCCGCCTATCGCTTCACCCCAACAACATCAATCGGTCATGGAGACAGTCATGAAAAAGCTCGTCATCGCCGTCGCGCTCGCGCTGACGGCAGGCGCCGCCGCCGCGAAAGACCCGGCCGTCCTGCGCCTCGGCGTCGATCCCAGCTACGCGCCGTTCGAATCGCTCGCGCCGGACGGCAAGCTCGTCGGCTTCGACATCGACCTCGGCAACGCGATCTGCGAACGCATGAAGGTGCGCTGCGTGTGGATCGAGAACGCCTTCGACGGGATGATCCCGGCGCTGAAGGCACGCAAGTTCGACGGCGTGCTGTCGTCGATGAGCGTGACCGAGAAGCGCCTCGCGCAGATCGCATTCACCGACAAGATCAACAACGTGCCGCCGCGCCTCGTCGCCCGACGCGGCGCGAACCTGCAGCCGACAGCCGAGTCGCTGGCCGGCAAGAGCGTCGGCGTCGAGCAGGGATCGACGCAGGAAACCTATGCGCGCACGTATTGGGAGCCGAAGGGCGTGATCGTGCGCACGTACCAGACGCAGGACCTCGTCTATCAGGATCTGATTGCCGGTCGCCTCGATGCGTCGCTGCAGTCGTCGGTGCAGGCGGATCTCGGTTTCCTGAAGACCGCGAAGGGCGCGAACTTCGAATTCGCCGGGCCACCGCTGCACGATCCGAAGACACTCGGCGTCGGTTCCGCGATCGGCGTGCGCAAGGATGACGACGCGCTGCGCACGCAAATCAACCAGGCGCTGGCGAGCCTGATTCAGGACGGCACGTATCAGCGGATCGCGAAGAAATACTTCTCGTTCGATATCTACAACTGACGGGACGCGGCCGGCTGCGACTGCTTGCCACCGGTTTCGGCCGGTGGCAGACGCGTGCGTCGGCACGGTCGTCTTGCGTCTGCCCCCAATCTCCCCCTTCTGTCGGATTCCTCCGCATTCACGTCGCATGCAGACAAAAGCTTTCGTTCCCCGCCGCCGTTAACTCGTTCGCAGTCCCGGCGCCCCGCATTGCGAAGCGGCGCCTGTCGTCGTTCGTGATCCGGAATCCATATCCGCCGTCGGCCGCCCTTCGGGCCACCGGCAAGGGAACGTCATGCGTAAACTCACCATCCGCGGCGGGCTCGTCGCGACCATCGCCTGCTATACCGTGCTACTCGTACTGGTGGTCGGCGCCTGCATCGCCGCGCTCTATGCGGGCAACGGCTCGCTGGAAGCGATGTACCGCGACGACACGGCGTCGCTGCTGCACCTGAAAACCAGTTCGGAGCGCATGCTCGTGTTGCGCGAACGCGTGAGCGACGTCGGGCAGATCATCAGCGCCGGCCAGCCGGCCAAGGCGGAAATCGCGCAACTCCATACGCTCCTCAAGCAGAGCAACGACGAACTGGATGCGTACTCGGGCCTGCATGCGCGCGACGCCGACGAACAAGCGTTGTTCGATACGCTGCAGAATCGCCGTCGCGCACTGCTCGACCAGATTTTCCTGAAGGCGATGGCGCAACTCGACCACGACAATTCGTTCGATTTCCTCGACACGCTGCGCACGGCGCCGCCGGCGCTGTTCGGCGCCTACCAGGATGCGATCGACGCGCTCGAATCGTTCCAGGTCGCGCGCCAGAAGGCGCGCTACGATGCGGCCGGCGAGCGCTTTCACCGGATCGTGTGGGCCATGGCGGCGGTCGCCGCGTTCGCGCTGGTGGTCGGCGTCGTCGCGCAACGCGTGCTCGCGAAGGCGATCATCGCGCCGATCCATCTCGCCGTCGCGCATTTCGACAGGATCTCGAAAGGCGACCTGACCGGCACGGTCGTCATTCCCGGCGAAAACGAAATGGCGTATTTGTTGAATGCGCTGAAGCGGATGCAGGACGGCCTCGTCGAAACCGTGAGCCAGGTGCGCACGAGCACGGAGACGATCGTCGGCGACGTCCGCACGATCGCGAGCGGCAACGTCGATCTTTCCGCGCGTACCGAGCAGCAGGCCGTGTCGCTGCAGCAGGCCGCGGCGAGCGTGGAGCAGCTGACCGCAACCGTGCGCCAGAATGCGGACAACGCGCGCGATGCACGCACGTATGCGGAAGGTGCGGCGGGAATCGCAGCGAAAGGCGGCGACGCGATGCAGCGTGTCGTCGAAACGATGTCCGCGATTTCAAACAGCTCCGCGCGGATCTCCGGCATCGTCGGCGTGATCGAAAGCATCGCGTTCCAGACCAACATCCTCGCATTGAACGCCGCCGTCGAAGCGGCGCGCGCAGGCGAACAGGGGCGCGGCTTCGCGGTGGTCGCGACCGAGGTGCGGGGGCTCGCGCAGCGCTGCGCGTCGGCGGCGAAGGAGATTCGCGAACTCATCGGCAATTCGACGCAGCGCGTCGAAGACGGCAGCGGTCTCGTCGCGCTCGCCGGCTCGGCGATGACCGAACTCGTCGTCGCGGTCGAGCGCGTGAACGCGATCATGGGCGAAACGAGCATCGCATTCGAAGAGCAGTCTGCCGGCATCGAGCAGGTGAATGCCGCGGTCATCCAGATGGAGCAGACGATGCAGCGCAACGCCGCGCTGGTCGAGGAAGCGGCGGCCGCGGCGCTGTCGCTCGAGGATCAGGGCGCGCGGCTCAGCGATGCCGTCGCGCAATTCCGTCTTCGAGAAGCGGCGGCGTGATGTAACCGGCCCGACTCGGGCCGGCCGGCACGACACCCGAGCCGCGGCCCGGTGCGTTGCCGGCAATCCGTGGATCGTCCGGTGTGCCGCCGGCGACTACGCCACCCGTTCCAGCAGGTCCGTCGCGAACGACTTCGCATGCGCGATGGCCTCCTGCGCATCGGGGAATACACCGAGCTGCTCCCAGTGCTCTTCGGCCGCGTAGGTTCCCCTCACCGCCAGCGCGCGCTGCACGCGCAACTGCGCCGCGTATCTGCCGTCGTCCAGTGGCAGGGCCGTCGCGACGACCTTGTGCGGCGGGCTCGCTCTCTCCGGCTGAACCAGCTCGACGGCGCCACCGGCCGTGCCGACAGCCATCAACTCGTTCCTGGCCTTGCAGTCCGGGCAGTAGAAGCACCATCCCGCGTCATCCTGAAGCGACCTGACCTGGCCGCGCGCCAGCACGGCGCGACATTCAACGTTCTCGCAGATGAACGGCATAGCAGTCTCCGAAGTTGTTTGAGAGAAATCCTAGCATGTCCGTCCACGGCGAAACCAGAAAAAAAGCCGGCCCCAAACGGACCGGCTTCGCCGACATTGCGCCGCGCAAACCTCGGCCGGCGCGGCATCGATCAGTAGTGACTGCGCCCCCACAGCGTCTTCGGCTCGTCGAGCAGGCGACGCAATCCGCTGCGCTCGATCATCGTCTCCGCGACGTCCGTCACGCGCTCGAGAACCTCGTCCTCGTCGACCGACAGCACGCGACGATCCTCCATCAGCACGCGGCCGCCGACCATCGTCATGCACACGTCGGCCGCGTTCGCGAAGCACGTCACGCGATACACGGGCATGTTCATCGGCATCATGTGCGGGCGAAACAGGTCGACAAGGATGACGTCGGCGAGCTTGCCGGCTTCGAGCGAGCCGATCTCGCGATCGAGCGACAGTGCCTTCGCCGCGTCGATCGTCACCATTTCCAGCACCTTGCCGTGCGGCAGCACGTCCGGGTCGCGGAAGTGGCGGCGATGGTAGTGCATGCACTGCCACATGTGGCGGAACATGTCGTAGCCGCGGTCGGGCGCCGCGCCGTCCGACGCAATCGCGACCGTCACGCCCGCATCGATCAGCTCGGGCACCGGGCAGCGGCCGATGATCGACATGATCGCGCTCGGGTTGTGGACGATCGCGGTGCCGGTTTCCACGCACGCGGCGATGTCGTCGTCGGTCAGGTCGATGCTGTGCGACATGAACGACGCCGGGCCGAGCAGCCCGAGCTCGCGATGCGCGAACGCGAGCGTGCCCGCGCGATGGCCGTCCTGCGTGAACGTCAGGCCGCGCTCGCGCGCCAGCGCGCCGTAGCGCGCCGCCTGGTCGCGGAAGTCGCGCTCGTACTGCGCGAGTTCGGGGTCGTGCCCGGGGCCGTACACCGGCAGTGTGAGCGCGATCCGGATCCGGCCGTCGGCATCGCCGTGGCATGCGTCGACGATGCGCTCGCACACGTCGTACATCGTGTCGAAATCGATGTCGCGCGTCGCGCTGCCATCCGGCGTGTGGCGCGTGTACGCACGCGGCGCGGGCGGGCGCGACGGGCCGACGGCGACGATCGAGCGCGTGCCGGTGCGCACCACCGCGTCGCAATGGCGCCGCGCGTAGACGGGATCGTCGACACGCATGATCGAGTTGCCGCCGCCGAGCAGCGACACGCCCGTCGTCACGCCGGCCTTCAGCCGCTCGAGCGCCGCGAGGTGCGATTCGGTTTCCCAGAACGCTTCGTCGGATGCGCGCGTATAGATCGTCTCGGCCGCGGCCGACCACGCATCGCCGTCCGCGCCGCCGATCGTGCGCAGCATCGCGTGGCCCGCGTGCGCATGCGCATCGATCAGCCCCGGCAGCACGGCCTTGCGGCGTGCGTCGATCGTGCGCGCGGCACGGAAGCGCGCCTGCAGCGCCGCGGCATCGCCGACGGCGACGATCCGATCGCCCTTCACGGCAACCGCGCCGTTCTCGATCACGCGCCGCAGCGGGTCCATCGTGATCACGCAGCCGTTCGCGATCAGGGTGTCGATCGCGTCGCGCCGATCGTCGGCCTGGTCCTCGGTAGTCATCGTTTGGTGTCCTGTCTTGATGCGAAATGGTTCGAGTGCCGCCGAACGTGAAAACCGCCGGGCAGCTGCCCGGCGGCTCGACGGCTCGACGGCGGCAAGATCAACGGGCTGTCACGCGGAGCGGACCGGCGCCGCCACCCGCGCCTTCAGCTTGCGCTGCACCGCGCTGATCGCGATGAACACCACCGCGTTCACGGCGAGTGCGACCAGCCCGGGGTTGATCGACGTCAGCGTGCTCGATGCGCCGGGGAACAGCGATGCGAGCGTCACGCCGTAGTAGTTCGTCATCGCGATCACGATCGCGCCGGCGACGATCCCCGCGAACGCGCCTTCCCGCGTGCCGAACGGCCGCTTCAGGAAGCTCGACGCGAGCATCGGCACGAGCTGCGTGAGCAGGCTCGACGAGAAGATCGCGAGCGTGACGAAGGTCGCGCCGCCGCGCAGCACGAAGTACACGACGACCAGCGTGAAGATCGGCAGCGCGATCCGCGCGACGCGCGTCACCTCGCGATCGGTCGCATTCGGCGCGAAGCCTTCGCGATAGATGTTGCGCGCGATCGTCGTCGACGCGTTCAGCATGATCAGCGAGCCCGGCACCAGCGCGGTCAGCAGGCCCGTGCCGCCGACGATGCCGACGAACCACGCGGGGAACGTCTGCTTCACGAGGCGCAGCAGCGCGAGGTCGGTCTGCGCGCCTTCGAGCCCGTGCACGGTCATCACGGCCGCGAAGCCGACGAGGAACAGGAACGCGATCAGCACCTGGTACAGCGGCATCAGGATCACGTTGCGGCGCAGCGCGCGTTCGTCCTTCGCGACATAGATCGCGGTGAAGCCGTGCGGGTACAGGTAGTAGCCGAGCGACGTGAGCAGGATCGTCGAGTTGTACCAGCTCAGGTTGAAGCCGTGCTCGGGCATGCGCAGCAGTTCGGGATGCGCGGCGTCGAGCTTCGCGAACATCTCGCCGAGACCGCCGTAATAGTGCATCGGCAGGTACAGGCCGAGGAAGATCGCGATCGCGAGGATCAGCACGTCCTTGAAGATCGCGATGCTCGCGGAGCCATGAATGCCCGACACGACCATGTAGACCGCCATCAGCGTCGCGGCGATCCAGATCGCGGCCGATTGCGGGATCAGCCCGTACGACATCTCCGACACGATCACGCCGAGGCCGCGCAGCTGGATCATCAGCAGCGACACCATCGCGAACACGGCCACCACCGACACCAGCACGCCGATCGCGCGGCTGTCGTACTTCGATGCGAAATAATCGGCGAACGATACGAGCCCGCGCGCCTTCGCGTAGCGCCACACCGCGGGCAGCATCCAGTAGCCGATCACGAACGCGAGGCAGCCGTACGACAGGATGTAGAACGCGGGCACGCCCTTGCTGTAGGTCCAGCCGCTCGCGCCGAGGAACGAGAACGTCGAGAACGCCTCGCCGGCCATCAGCAGGAACGTGAGCAGCGAGCCGAAGCCGCGCCCGCCGACCGCCCACTGCTCGAGCGTGAGCTTGCGGCCGCGCCGCGCCATCACGCCGATCGCAAGCGCGAACACGGCGAACGCCGCGATGATGATGATCGATGCGTTCATCGCGCGTCTCCCGTGCGGCCGTCGCGGGCCGCGTCGCGCTCGTCGAGATGGAACAGGATCGCGAGGATCGCGGCGGTCGCCGCCATCCAGATCAGGTTCCACACGAGCAGGAACGGCAGGCCGAACAGCAGCGGCCGCACCTCGGCGATCGAGCCGCCGGTGTACATCCCGACGAACGGCAACGCCGCCAGCAACAGTTTGAATTTCATTTCCGTCTCCTCCGGAAGACGCGCGAACGCGTCAGGACATCAGAACTTCTGGCGGATGCCGACCACCACCGCCACCTGCGACGTCGACGACGACGGGCCGTCGGTCCCGTCGATCCACGCATGGCCGACGCCCGACGACGCCTTCTGGTAGAAGCCGTTCACGTACACGTCGGTGCGCTTCGACAGCAGGTACTGAAGACCGGCCGACACCTGCTGGTAGTGGCCGTCCTCGCCGCCGCGCGCGACCTTGGTGTACGTGTAGCCGGCCGCGGCCATCAGCGCGGGCGTGATCAGGTAGCGCACGCTGCCTTCGTAGTTGCTGAAGCGCAGCGCGCCACCCGTCGCCTGGCCGAAGTTCGAGCCCGTATACAGCAGCCCGAGCGTCGCCTGCCCGATCGTGTAGTTGCCGCCCGCGCCCCAGATCTGCTGGCGCACCGCGCTCGACAGGCCGGCGCCGAACACCGACGCCGATCCCGGGTAGTAGTTGTCGGATGCGACGGCGCCGGTCGCGCTGGCCGCCGGATGGTTCACGCGCGCATACGCGGCGCCTGCGTTCAGCGGCCCGTTCGCATACGTGACGCCCGCGCTCCAGCTGTTGTCGTTCGCGAAGCCCGTCGAGTTCGAGAAGCCGTACACCAGGTTCGCCTGCAGGCCCGCGATCGTCGGCGACACGTACTTCACCGCGTTGTTGGTGCGGAACGTGTTGTTGATGTCGTCGTTGTCGAACGGGTGCGTCGAGTACTGCGCGAGGAAGCTGCTCATCTGCAGCGAGCCGAGGATGTCCTGCGTCGAGTTGTACTGGCGGCCGAGCGTCACCGCGCCCCAGTTCGCGCCGCTCAGGCCGACCCAGGCGGAGCGGCCGAACATCCGGCCGCCCTGTCCGAGCGCGCCGTTCGCGACGTTGAAGCCGTTCTCGAGCCGGAAGTTCGCCTTCAGGCCGCCGCCGAGATCCTCGCTGCCAATCAAGCCCCAGCGCGGGCCCGATTCGTTGCCGCCCGTGAACTGCCACAGCGCATGGCCCTTCGCGTTGTTCGTATAGGTCACGCCGGCGTCGACGATCCCGTACAGCGTCACCGTCGACTGCGCATGCGCGGCGCCGGCGAACACCATCGCGATGGCCGCGCTCATGCACGCGGCGCCCGTCGTCCTGCCCATCATTCGCACCATCTCCGTCATCTCCTCTCCAAACCGTCTTGTCGATGTTGTGTTCTGTTGTGTTGATGCTGGCCATACGCGCCGGTCGGCTTGTATAGACAGTGGCTGGATGGTATCCAGCCGCAATCGCATCAAGAAATGAAATGTTCAACTGGACAGCAGTTGAAAATCGAATGGAGAGGAAGCGCGTCGGCCGCGTGTGCCGCTGCAAGAAAAACGAAAGCGCGCGAGTCCGCCGGACAACGCGCGCTTAGATCTGATGTGAAGGGCTCGCGTAAGCAAGCTGACGGAATGGCGACGCCCGCGGCGACTATGCGGTTTTCCCGGATAGCCCGTGCATCGGCCGCCGCAATGCGGCATCGAACGGGTTCGTGCGCGGGCCGATCGCGTCGGCCTGGCGCCTGAGCAGTTCGACGATCATCGGCATCCGGTCGTCGCCGAGGCGCGACGCCAGCGTGCCGACGCTCAGCGCGCCGACCGGATAACCGGTGCGATCGAGGATCGGCACCGCGACGCCGGCCATCCCGTCGAGCACGCCGCTGTTGCGGCCCGCGTAGCCGAGCTGGCGCACGCGTTCGATCTCGGTGCGCAGGTAGACCTCGTCGAGCACGCCGTAGCCTCGAACGCGCGGCACGTTGAAGCGGATCACTTCCTCGCGCTCGGCTTCCGGCAGGAACGCGAGGATCGCGAGGCTGCCCTGCCCGACGCCGAGCGCGACGCGCCCGCCGATGTCGCCGGTGAACGAGCGGATCGGGAACGGCCCTTCGCACAGGTCGAGACACACCGCGTCGAAGCCGCTCTTCACGAGCAGGAAGATCGTCTCGCCGAGGCTCGCGCACAGCCGCAGCAGCGCGGGCCGGCACAGCGTGCGCATGCTGCTCGGGTTGCCGGCCAGCGCGGCGAGCGCGAAGAAGTCGACGCTCAGCCGGTACAGCTTCGACTGTTCGTCCTGCTCGACCATCCCTTCGGCGATCAGCGATTGCAGGATCCGGTGCGCGGTGCCCTGCGTGAGGCCGACGGCCTTCGCTAGGTGCGTGACGCGCACGCCGTCCTGCTGCATGCCGGCCAGCGCGCGCAGGATCGCGAACGCACGCTGCAACATGCCGGTGCCCGGCGCGCCGGCCGCATCGGCGACTTCGGCGACTTCGGCGACCTCGCCGACAGCGTCCTCGTCCGGGGACGGCAGGCGCGCGGCACGCGACATTCCGGGCGATTGGGGTTCCTGCATGCCGGCTCTCCTCGAGGATTTCGTTGAACGGAATATGCGAGCCGCCATTGTCGGCCCGCCGGCATGCCGCGGGCATTCGGGTGTGCACGGGATTGACGCGCACTTTTCACCACCTGATCGCCCCTCATTCAACGGAACGATTTACATGCGACTCTCCAAATCATTCCGTTCATCGGAATTTTCCTGAAATTCATCCCGTTGAGCAGAATTCGAAATTGACGCGCCGAAATATGGCTGGCTAGAGTCCGCGTCAATGACGCACCGGCCATGCGGTGTGCGAACCCGGAGCTCCCCATGTCGTTTCTCACGCTTACGGATCTGACGAAATCGTTCGGCGAGCTCACCGCCGTCGCCGACGTCAACCTGTCGGTCGAACAAGGCGAATTCGTGTCGCTGCTCGGGCCGTCGGGCTGCGGCAAGACCACGACGCTGCAGATGATCGCCGGCTTCGTCGACGTCACGCGCGGCCGCATCGCGCTCGACGGGCAGGACATCACGCACATGAAGCCGAACCGGCGCGGGCTCGGCATCGTGTTCCAGAGCTATGCGCTGTTTCCGCACATGAGCGTCGCGGAGAACGTCGGCTTCGGCCTCGACATGCGCGGCGTCGACAAGGCCGAGCGCGCCGAGCGCATCCGCGCGGCGCTCGCGCTCGTGCGCCTCGATGCGCTCGCGCACCGCTTTCCGCGCGAACTGTCCGGCGGGCAGCGGCAGCGCGTCGCGATCGCGCGCGCGGTCGTGATCGAGCCGCCGGTGCTGCTGCTCGACGAGCCGATGTCGAATCTCGACGCGAAGCTGCGCGAGGAGATGCAGTTCGAGCTGCGCGCGATCCAGCGCAAGATCGGCACGACGACGATCATGGTCACGCACGATCAATCGGAAGCGCTGTCGATCAGCGACCGCGTGGTCGTGATGGAAGCCGGCCGCATCACGCAGACCGACACGCCGTACCGCGCGTACGAACGCCCGGAGAACCACTTCGTGTCGCAATTCATCGGCAAGGCGAACCTGCTGCCCGGCACGATCGTCGCGCATGACGGCGACGCGATCCGCATCGACCTCGGCCACGATCTCGCGGAGACGGGCCGCACCGCGCACCTGCCGGCGCGCGAGCGCGACGTGCGCATCGGCGACGCCGTGTCGGTCTGCATCCGCCCCGAGAAGCTGCGGCTGTGCGCGCCGGGTGCGGGCCGCTTCGCCGCGACCGTCACGAGCCGCTTCTTCCTCGGCAGCCAGTGGCTGTACCGCGTCGACAGCGCGCTCGGCGAAGTGCTCGTGTGCTGCCAGAACGAAGGCGCGGAGCCGCTCGCGGAAGGCGCGCGGGTCGGCGTCGACTGGCACAGCGACGCGGTGCGCGTGATGCGCCGGGAGGCCTGAATGGGACAGCCTGCCCGCCCGCTACCCACCGACGGCGCTCCGGCCGCGCTCGCGCAATCGACCGCGGCCACCGCCTCTGCCGATACGGCGCCGCCCCGCGCCGCCGGCGACCGCACACTGCGCGCGACGTGGCGTGCGCATGCGCCGTTGTGGCTGATGTGCGCGCCCGCGTTCGCGCTGTTCGCCGCGCTCGTGCTGGTGCCGCTCGCGATGACCTTCGCGCTCACGTTCTACCGCTACGACCCGGCCACCGGCCCGATCGCCGCATTCCAGTTCGGCAACTACGCGGAGGTGCTCGGCTCGTCGTACTTCCACGCGATCTTCGCGCGCACGTTCGGCATCGCCGCGCTGACCACCGCGATCTGCGTCGCGATCGGCACGCCGGAAGCGTACGTGCTGTCGAAAATGCGCGACCCGTGGCGCTCGCTGTTCCTGCTCGTGATCCTCGCGCCGCTGCTCGTGTCGGTCGTCGTGCGCGCGTTCGGCTGGAGCATGCTGCTGAACACCGGCGGCCTCGTGAACCAGGCGCTCGGGCTCGCCGGCCTCGGTCCGTACAAGCTCGAGTACACGACGTTCGCGATCGTGATCGGGCTGGTGCACGTGATGCTGCCGTTCATGGTGATTCCCGTGTGGACCGCGCTGCAGCGGCTCGATCCGCAGACCGAGCACGCGGCGCTGTCGCTCGGCGCATCGCCGTTCACGACGCTGCGCTGCATCGTGGTGCCTCAGCTGATGCCGGGCGTGCTGTCGGGCAGCCTGATGGTGTTCGGGCTGTCGGCGAGCGCATTCGCGATTCCGGGCCTGCTCGGCGGACGCCGGCTGAAGGTCGCGGCGACCGCCGTCTACGACGAGTTCCTCGGTTCGCTGAACTGGCCGCTCGGCGCGACGATCGCGGTGCTGCTGCTGGTCGCGAACCTCGTCGTGATGCTCACCTACTACCGCGTGCTCGAACGCCGCTATGCGCGCAGCCTCGGAGGCGCTTCCCGATGAGAAAGAACGGCCCCTTCGCGCTGGCGTTTCATACGCTCGTGATCCTGTTCGTGCTCGCGCCGCTCGTGATCGTCGTGCTCGTCGCGTTCACGCCCGACGAAACGCTGACGCTGCCGACGCACGGGCTGTCGCTGCGCTGGTTCCGCGCGATCCTCGACTATCCCGACTTCGTCACCGCGTTCGCCAACAGCGTGAAGCTCGCGTTCGCGTCGGCGACGCTGTCGCTCGCGATCGCGCTGCCCGCCGGGCTCGCGATCGGTCGCGCGACCTTTCCCGGCCGCGCGTTCCTGAACGGCCTGCTGCTGTCGCCGCTCGTGATCCCCGGCCTCGTGCTCGGCATCGCGCTGCTGCGTTTCTTCGCGCTGATCGGCGCGACCGGCTCGTTCGCGTGGCTGGTGGTCGCGCACATGATCGTCATCACGCCGTTCGTGATGCGGCTCGTGCTCGCATCCGTCGCCGGCCTCGACCGCAGCGTCGAGCAGGCCGCGTGCTCGCTCGGCGCCGATCCGTGGACGACGTTCCGCCGCATCACGCTGCCGATGATCGTGCCCGGCATCACTGGCGGCTGGCTGCTCGCGTTCATCAACAGCTTCGATGAACTGACGATGTCGATCTTCGTCACGTCGCCGCAGACGGTCACGCTGCCGGTGCGCATGTACATGTACGCGACCGAATCGATCGACCCGATGATGGCGTCGGTATCGGCGCTCGTCATCTTCATCACCGCCGGCGCGATGCTGCTGCTCGATCGCGTGTACGGCCTGAACCGCATCCTGATCGGCCAACACTGACGATGACTTCCGTTTCCCGTTCCACCGACATCGCCGACGACGGCCCGCAATTCGTGCGCGTCGCCGAACGCGAGCGCGCCGCCATCGCGTTCACGCTCGACGGCCGTCCCGCGCAGGCGCTCGCCGGCGATACCGTGCTCACCGCGATCCTCGTCGCGCAGCGTCGCGTGCGCGTGAGCGAATTCAGCGGCACGCCGCGCGCGGGCTTCTGCCTGATCGGCGCGTGCCAGGACTGCTGGGTGCGCACCGAGGCCGGCACACGCGTGCGCGCATGCTCGACGCCGATCGCCGAAGGCATGCGGATTCTCACCGGCGCGCAGCCCGCCACGAGCGGAGATGCGTCATGAGCGACGCACTGCGACCGGTGATCGTCGGCGCGGGGCCGGCCGGCGTGCGCGCGGCCGAGGCGCTGGTCGACGCGGGGCTGCGCCCCGTCGTGATCGACGAGAACGCGCGCTGGGGCGGACAGATCTACCGGCAACCGCCGGCCGACGGCGCGTTCGCCCGCGGCAAGCGCGCGCTGTACGGCTTCGAGGCCGCGAAGGCCGATGCCGTGCACCGGACGATGGCCGCGCTGCTGCCGCATGTCGACTACCGGCCGGACACGCTCGCCTGGGCGTGCGGCGCGGGCCGCGTCGACACACTGCAGGACGGCCGCGAAACGACCGTGCCGTTCTCGCATCTGATCGTCGCGAGCGGCGCGACCGATCGCATGCTGCCGGTGCCGGGCTGGACGCTTGCCGGCGTCTATACGCTCGGCGGCGCGCAGGTCGCGCTGAAGTCGCAGGGTTGCGCGATCGGCAGCCGCATCGTGTTCGCGGGCACGGGACCGTTGCTGTATCTCGTCGCGTATCAGTACGCGAAGGCCGGCGCGCGGGTCGCGGCCGTGCTCGACACGAGCCCGCTGCGCCGGCAGGCGGCGGCCGCTCCCGCGCTGCTGCGCATGCCGTCCACGTTCGCGAAGGGGCTGTACTACATCGGCTGGCTGCGTGCGCATGGCGTCGCGATCGAAACGGGCGTCACGCTCGAACGCGTGCTCGGCGAGCGGCACGTGACGGGCCTCGCATGGCGCGCAGCCGGAAGCGCCGCGCCGCCGCGGAGGATCGATTGCGATGCGCTCGGCCTCGGCTTCGGGCTGCGTTCCGAAACGCAGCTCGCCGATCTCGCCGGCTGCCGGTTCCGCTTCGATCCGCTCAATGGCGCATGGCTACCGGAACGCGACGCGGCCGGCCGCACGTCGGTGCGCGGCATCTACGTCGCGGGCGACGGTGCCGGCATCGCGGGTGCCGACGCAGCCGAGGCGTCGGGGCGACGCGCGGCGCTCGCGCTGCTCGACGACGCGGGCATCGCGACGCGATCGCCGTCGTCGGCCGGCAAACCCGATGCGGCGGCGCTGGAACGCGCGCTCGCCCGGCTCGGTGCATTCCGCGCGGGCCTCGAAGCGGCCTTCGCGCCTCCGCCCGAGCTCGCCGCACGCTGCCCGGACGACACGATCGTGTGCCGCTGCGAGGAGATCGACGCGGGCACGCTGCGGCGCTGCATCCGCGGCGGCGAAGCCACCGAGCTGAACCGGCTGAAGGCGCTGACGCGCGCCGGAATGGGCCGCTGCCAGGGCCGCATGTGCGGCGACGCGACCGCGCTCGTACTCGCCGCCGAAACCGGCCGCCCGCTGGCGGACATCGGCAGGTTGCGTGCGCAACCGCCCGTGAAGCCGTTCCCGATCTCCGCCGCGCTCGCGGGCGACGACGTCGCGGCGATTCCCGACGAGGCGCGCGATGAGTGAGATCCGTCACTACGACGTCGCGATCGTCGGCGGCGGGCTCGTCGGCGCGTCGGCCGCGCTGGCGCTGACGCGCCACGGGCTGCGCGTCGCGCTGTTCGAGCGCCGCGACTGCGGCGCGCAGGCGAGCGGCGTGAACTACGGCGGCGTGCGCTGCCAGGGCCGCCCCGCCGAACAGTTGCCGCTTGCGTTGCGCGCGCGGCGCATCTGGGATCGCCTGCCCGAGCTGATCGGCATCGACGGCGAGTTCGTCGTGTCGGGCCATTTGCGGCTCGCGCGCAGCGACGCCGATCTCGATGCACTCGACGCCTACGCGGTACTCGCGGGCGAGCACGGCCTGCCGCTGCAGGTGATGCGCGGCGACGCGTTCCGCCGCCGCTACCCGTGGCTCGGCCGCGCGGCGCTCGGCGGCTCGCTGTGCGCGACCGACGGGCACGCGAACCCGCGCGTCGTGTCGCCCGCGTTCGCGCGGGCGGCCCGCGCGGCGGGCGCCGACGTGTTCGAGCACACGCCGGTCGACGACGTCCGGCACGACGGCACGCGCTTTCACGTCCGTGCGGGTGGTCGCGCGTGCACCGCGACGTGGCTGATCAACTCGGCCGGCGCATGGGCGAACACGATCGCCGAACGCTTCGGCGAAGCCGTGCCGATGGAGCCGATCTACCCGAACATGTGGGTGACCGAGCCGCTGCCGCCGTTCATCACGCACAACCTCGGCGTCTACGGCGGCGGCGTGTACGCGCGGCAGGTCGCGCGCGGCAACTGCGTGATCGGCGGCGGGCGCGGGCGCGGCGACGGCGAGTTCGGCCAGCCGTCGGTCGACACGACGCGTGCGGTGATGCGCGATGCATGCGCGCTGCTGCCCGCATTGCGCGACGCGCTGCTGATCCGCACGTGGAGCGGCGTCGAAGGCTGCACGCCCGATCACAACCCGATCATCGGCGCGAGCCTTACCACGCCGAACCTGCTGCATGCGTTCGGTTTTTCCGGCGGCGGCTTCCTGCTCGCGCCGGGCGTCGGCGAGGTGCTTGCCGACTTCGTTACGACCGGCGCAACCGCCACGCCACTCGATGCATTCTCGATCGGCCGCTTCGCACCGCGAACCATGCCGACCGCCCCTTTCCGTCAAGAGGAGACCCAAAGATGAAACTGCTCGGAGCGATCGCGGCGGCTGCCGCCCTCTGCATCGCAGGCGCCGGCGCGCCCGCCTTCGCGCAAACGAAGACGATCTACGTCGGCATGAACGGCGGGCCGATGGAGAAGGCCTATACGAGCCAGGTGCTGCCCGACTTCGAGAAGGCGAACAACGTGAAGGTCGTCGTCGTGCCCGGCACGTCGTCGGACGTGCTCGCGAAGCTGCTCGCGAACCGCAACAAGCCGCAGATCCACGTCGCGTTCCTCGACGACGGCGTGATGGCGCGCGCGGTCAGCCTCGGCGTGTGCCAGAAGCTCGACGATTCGCCGGTGCTCAAGGAGCTGTATCCGTTCGCGCGGATGAAGGACGACGTCGGCGCGGGCGTGCAGCTCGGGATGACCGGCATCGCATACAACAAGAAACTGTTCGCGGAAAAAGGCTGGGCGCCGCCGACGTCGTGGATGGACTTCGCCGACCCGAAATACAAGGGCAAGGTCGTGTTCCAGTCCGCGTCGAGCAGCACGTTCGGGCTGCACGGCTTCCTCGCGATCAACCGGCTGCTCGGCGGCAGCGAACAGAACGTCGAGCCCGGCTTCAGCAAGTGGGCGAGCACGGTCGGGCCGAACGTCGTCGAGTACATCCCGAACTCGGCGAAGATCTCCGAGATGGTGCAGACGGGCGAAGCCGGCCTGTTCCCGCTGACGCCGACCGGCGTCGGCGACCTGCAGGACAAGGGCATTCCGGTCGCGTATGCGAATCCGAAGGAGGGCCCGGTGCTGCTGCTCGTCGATCTGTGCGTGGTCGCGAACAATCCGGATCCGCAACTCGCGCAGAAGCTCGCGCAGTTCCTGCTGTCCGCACCCGCGCAGACGAAGGCGGCCGAGGCCGGCAAGCAGATCCCGACCAACCGCCTCGCGAAGATGCCTGCCGCGATGCAGCAAAGCCTCGGCAGCGTCGACGATCTGGTGCGCAAGGTGACGGTGGTCGACTGGACGGCGATCAACGCGCGCCGCGCGCAGTGGGATACGCGCTGGAACCGGCAGATCGAGCGGTGACGGGAGACGGCGTACGGGCGACGTGGCGCTGAGCGCGCTGCCACGTCGCATGAAGGCCAGAAGCGATGCACCGGGATGCGGGTGGGGTGTCCGCCAACGCGAGATCGTTGTCGGAAGCCCCGCCGCCCATGCTGCAATTTCCAGGTCAGCCTTCCTTCATCCACTCCGGCTCCACATATTCCTTTACCCACATCCACTGACCCGGCTCGAACAAGTTCGTGTACTGGTTTCGCTCCGCTTGCTCCCGAGGGGTGAGCGTGCGGACATCGGGAAATTTATGCCCCTTCCGGATCATATGAATATCCGAACTGGAAGTCTTCGTGTATCCCTGCCAGATCCCCGTTTCAGGGCACAGCATGCCCGTACACAGATTCATCAACCCGTATTTGTGACGCTTCGCCTGCTGCTCTTCTAGCCGGCGCTGTTCGCGTTCTTCTGGCGTCAAAATCTCGTATATGCGGCGTATCTCGACTATCCACAGTCGCTGCGGAAATGATCCATCCACCGGATTGATGTAACCAAGATCGACATCGATTGGAAACTTACTCCCTGG
Organism: Burkholderia sp. Bp8998; assembly: GCF_003854235.1. NCBI lineage: Bacteria > Pseudomonadati > Pseudomonadota > Betaproteobacteria > Burkholderiales > Burkholderiaceae > Burkholderia > Burkholderia sp. Bp8998. Next base: position 196,564 of record NZ_QTQF01000001.1, on the reverse strand, counting down.
AACGTCTTTTGAGCGATAGCGGAAGGACTGCAAGTTGGGAGCATCGGGGGTGCGCGTCCTTATTTCATTCCCATATCGACGATTCCCTCGATGATTAATCCAATAGTCCTCTAACTGGAGAAGCGACTTGATTTCCGTGTCAGGCAGATTGGCAACCCTTGCGTCAACGACAATTCTTACCCCAGCCGGAACAATTTTCACCTTATCGCGATCCTCACTGTAGTCCTCCGGATCGTCGCCAGTGGAAAACTCAATCTTCGTACCCCGCAGCGCACGATTTGCGTACTTATAAAGAAACCCTTTTGCAGGATGGTGCGTCCACGTCGTGTAGTTCGTCCCAAAGACAATATGTTTCGGATCGTATGGCGCATCATCGCGCAGGATTGCCATTGCTGCTTCGAGAATGGTGCGCAGCACGACACGCTGCTCTTCGTCGGTCGTCTGCATTTCAAATCCCTCCCCCAATGGCGTTAAGTGAAGCATCGTATTCTCCTGTGCATGTACCGGGGTTACGCACGAAAGCACGATCAGGGCGGTCCCAATATGCTTGCACCACCTCCGCGCACGCATAAGCATCTTCTTCATGTAACTGGCTCCTGTATCCATCTTCGAAACTCACCATCTTGGCCGCCGTTTCTGGCGACACTCTCAACAGCTTGCACACCTCGGCCTGTGCAATCGGCACGTCGGACTTCACATAGGCTCCGCCCGCCTGATTTTGCATGTGCGAAATCATCCAGTAATAGTGAAAAACCAACATGCGATGCAGCCCCGCCATTACCCGCGCGTCATCTGGAAGTCGCGTCTTTTCGGCCGCGTCAAAGACATCCTTGCGCATACTGTCTCCATACACCTGCATTGCCTGCGAGAACATCGCATAGTCGCTCGGATGTTGTTGAAGCAAGGCAATCATCCAGAATGTTTGCTGGCAATGTCGCGCTTCGTGATAAAGCAGATCCGCGAAGGCCTTCAGGGTGCCGTCCAGGGCAGTCGCATTATTCGATGATGTAACGATTTTCGCGACTTCTCTCTCCTGGATAGCTATTACCCAGTATGTGCCGATAAATGACGCGCTGACGTCCGTGCGCATGTTGTATCTGGACTGACCTTCCTTTGCATTAACAATATCTATCTTGGGAGTTGCACCATTTGATCCAATCGGATCGCCTAACGGGCCCTTGGGTAACCCAAATGGCCCTGCGGCAAGGGCGCTGCTCAGTATATTTTCAACCGCGAGCGCGATATTTTCATTTAGGCTTCTTGTTATCTCGCCGCTCAACGTATTGAACCTGCCCCACTCGATCCCCTTGAGCGCCTTTTTGATCGCCGCCGTATAGGCCTTCGTCACTGGATACTCAACATCCCGGCGCACCGGCATGTCCGGGGGCGTATCGCCCTGTTTGGCCCCGTCGATGAAGTGATGGAAGCGCAACCCGAAGTTGAGCGGATCGCAAGTCGCGAACGCGGCCGGCTGACTCTCGGATGTAGCCCCCTGTTCCGGGGTGCTGACCTTCTTGCCCTTGATCGTTGTGGTGCGTTTGTCGGCGTTCAGCGCTTGGGCGGTGTAAGGCGTCGTGTTGTCGCGCACGACGGCTGCCCGGTTCACCGCAATCACCTTGTCCGGATCGCTCGCCGCCAGCAGCTCCACCGTACCGAACGCGATGTCGTGGCTCGTCACCACATCCGTTTCGCCCAGCTCGTTACTCACGCCCTCTATCACGCGTCCGTTGTCGAGCGTGACCCGGTACGGCTGGTTCGGCAGTGCAAACCCGCTGTCGTGCTCCAACAGCACGAAGTGCGCCGCATACTGCCCCGGATTGTCGGGTGTGACCGGCAGGCGCATCGGTCGCACCTGCGCTTCGTCCGTCTGGTGACTGCCTGCAAAGATCGTGTGCTCGCCCGCTGTTCGCACCACATACCCCTGATCGCTGATGCGTACCTCGGTACTGCCGGCGTGCAGCACGATTTCCTCGGCCGCGTGCAGGTGGATACTGTCGGCCGTGCTTGTGATCCGGATTGCCTTCTTGGCGGTCACGTCGATACCGTCGTTCCGCGCCTCGATCCGCACTTTCCCCGCGGCGGCAACGAGTGTCATGCCTGCCTTGTGCACAAACAGCGAGAACGCATTCGATACGCTCGCGAACAGCGAACGCCCCACGGCAACCCCGACATGCCGGCCGCTCGTCACGGCAACATCCTCACCGCTCGCAATATGGGCGCTACGCTCGGCCGCCAGGCTGATACCCGCCGGCCCGGCAAGCACGATATCGGCTTCGGCAAGTTCCGGGAAATCGTCCGGGCCGGCAGACGTATTGCCCCGAATCGCATCGTTACGCGCCTTGATCGCACGGGTGACGTCACTCTGGTCCGCGCCACGTTGTTGTGCGTCGTGCTGCTGCGCCAAATCCGTAAGGCTTTCCTGTAGCGCGCGCGCCTGCGTCAGCCGGCCCATTGCCTCTTTGGCGTCCTTCGCGTGACCCGGGCCGCCCGGTTGACCGTCCGTCGACACGAACAAACCCTTCAACGCCCGGACAACACCCCAGTCGTCGGTGCGAAGATCGAAGCCTCTACCGCGTGCATCGGCACGGCCTTTCTTCCGGGTGATGCGCCGAAGGTTGCCGAGACTCAGCATCGACGTGCCCGCGTCGCTGGCAATCTGCGTCTGAATTTGCTCCCGCGTATCGTCGATAGCCACGTGGCCGGATGCAGTGCCGTGGAGTTCCTTGCCGCGCAGCACCGACAGCGCATGATTGTGCGGCAAGTCCAATGCAGGCTGATGGAACGCATTGACGGCACTGCCGATAATCACCGGCAAATCCGGGTCGCCGTAGTAGTGCGACACGGCCACTTCATGGCCGATGCGCGGAATGAACATCGCGCCCATGTCCACGCCTTGCCACGGCGACAGCACGCGCAGCCAGATGCCCGAATGCTCGTCGTGCCGGCCCTGCCGGTCCCATGCGAACTGCACCTTCACGCGAGCGTATTGGTCGGTCCAGATTTCCTGCCCGGCGGGGCCGACGACCGTTGCTTTCTCAGGCCCGCTCAGGACGGGCTTGCGGACGCTGCGTTCCAGGCGGAACGGTTCGTTCGTCGGCAGCAACTCGAACTGCGCGTCAACGCGATAGGTCTGCGCGCCGCCGGCCCGCCCCGCGACTTCCTCGATATCGAGCGTGCACGATACGACGAGGTATTCACGATTCGCCGCCTGCTGCGGATAGCCGGTCAACGCAAATGTATATCCGACCGTCAGACCGCGCAGATTCCCTTTCCCGTTCGCGCGCCGCCCCGCGCAACGCTGCGCCTCAAGTTGAACGTTTGCGAAGTGGTGCGCTTCACGAGCCGTATCGTTCGACTGGCCCGTCAGCCCTTGCGCGCCCGCGAGCGGCTGACTGTAATCGCTCCAACCGTAAATCTCGCCGTCGGCGCTTGCGGTCGGGCGAGGGTTTTCCGCCGTGGTCGCCAGATCGGCGCGCGGGCGTGTGTAGTCGTAGTCCGTCACGGTCACGCGTCCGGGCGTCAGGCGGCTGGTCACGGACAGTGCGTGAATGTGTTCCTCGTCGATACGCTGACCATCGGGTGACACATAGCGCAGCGTCTCGTAGGCCGCGCCGTGCGGCTGATGGCCGCCTATCGTGTCGCACAAGACCAAACGGTGATGGCCGTCATCGTGCTCGAACCACCACCAGATTCCCCATTCTTCCCAGAGGCGTTGCAGAAACGCCCAGTCCGATTCAAACGCCTGCCGCTGCACGTCGCGTTTCGGATAGACGCCCCGGAATGCGCCCAGACGCTTATCGACGGGATAGGGATATTTCGAAAGCACCGCGTCGGTGATTTCAACGACGGTCATATCCTGAAACAGGCGGCAATCCTGCGTCAGTGTCGCGCGATAGAGCCACGGCCGCAGCTCCAGTTCGTACAGGATGGAGTCGCGATCCTGACCGGCAATCCGGGCCGCTTCGACCAGCCCGGTTATCTCGCGCGTACCCGCGCCGATGTTGCCAAGTCCGGCGACGCCGGCCAGCCCCGGAATGAAACGCCCTTTGCCTTCGAGCTGGATCGACACGGTGACTTCCGTGCCGACCAATTTGTCTAGATCGAGATCGGCCGTGCGACTGGGAGAGACCGCATAGGCGTCGTCGGTTCGCAACGTGACGAGGTAGCGGCATGCATCGATTCGGCCGATCGTTTCGGTGCCTTGCAATCGCACTGGAACGAAGACCGGCAGCGCATCCATCCCATAGGTCGGCAGCGCCGCGCCCGTGAGTGACAGCGTGCGAGTCTGAGCAAACTTTGCCATTTACGCCGCTCCCGATGTTCTTGGAGCGATGACGGTCGCACCGCAAGCGGTTTTGTCGCCGCGATATCCCACCAGGCGGCCATGGTGCGTGCGCGGGCCGCTTGCCAGCAGCGGAAAGACGCCGTCGCATTTCGGACAACGAACAGCATGGCCGCCCAGCGCCACGCCGATTCCAAGATGTTTCAGGTCATTCGCGCATTCGATGACTTCGCCGTCGTGGTCGGTTTGGTCGCCCAGGCGGACCATTTCATGGCCTTGTGCATTCTTCATCAGCGATCTCGTATATCACGTGGAACGAGATTGATAACGCGGAAATGCAGCGTCGCCTATGGGATGAATACGATTTTTCCGATCTTGATCGTGAGGCGGGTACGCACCCATCATCAGCCGGAGTGATGACACTCCCCTTTTTCTGCGGATTTGACCGGGGCGGCGGTGCCGACAACACTAGCCCGCAGTGCCGCATGCGTTCCAGAGACGGCACGCGCCCGCCCCCTTCGGAGTCCGCCATGTACCCGACCGACACCGTGCAGTCCCCGAGCGCCGCCCGGCCGCTCGCCGACCGGCAGCTTCGCCGGATCGTCATCGCCTCCGTCGCCGGCAACGCGATGGAGTGGTACGACTTCTTCGTCTACGGCACGGCCGCCGCGCTCGTGTTCGGCCATGTGTTCTTCCCGCCCGGCGCATCGCCGCTCGCGGGGAGCCTCGCCGCGTTCGCGGCGTTCGCGCTCGGCTTCGTCGCGCGGCCGCTCGGCGGGATCGTGTTCGGCCATGTCGGCGACCGCTACGGACGCAAGGCGTCGCTCGTGTGGACGCTGCTGATCATGGGCGCGTCGACCTTCGCGATCGGCCTGCTGCCGACCTACGCGCAGGTCGGCCTGTGGGCGCCGGCCGCGCTCGTCGTGCTGCGGCTGCTGCAGGGCGTCGCGTCCGGCGGCGAATGGGGCGGCGGCGTGCTGATGATCAGCGAGAACGCGCCGCCCGAGCAGCGCGGCTACTACGCGGCATGGAGCCAGCTCGGCGTCGGCGGCGGCTTCGTGCTGTCGTCGGCCGCGTTTCTCGCCGCGCAGGCGCTCCCCGACGAAGCGTTCCGCACCTGGGGCTGGCGGCTGCCGTTCCTCGCGAGCATCGCGATCTTCGCGATCGGCATCTATATCCGCCGCCACCTGCCGGAAAGCCGCGACTTCGAGCAGGCCGGCAAGCGCGGCGCGCACACGCATTTGCCGATCGTCGAGTGCATCCGCCGCCATCCGAAGGAAATCCTGCTCGCGATGGGGCTGCGTGTCGCCGAAAACGGCGGCGCGTACATCTTCCTCGCGTTCTCGCTCGTCTACGGCAAATACGTCGGCATCCCGAACGGCGTGATGCTGACCGGCGTGATGATCGCGATGATCGTCGAGATGGGCGCGATGCTCGCGTGGGGCCGGCTGTCCGACCGGATCGGCCGCAAGCCCGTGTACCTGATCGGCGCGCTCAGCCTCGTCGCGTGCGCGTTTCCGTTCTTCTGGCTGCTCGACACGCGCGCGACGCCGCTCGTGTGGCTGGCGCTGACGGTCGGCACGGCCGTGAGCCACGGCGCGATGATCGGCACGCTGCCCGCGCTGGTCGGCGAGCTGTTCAGCACCGAGGTGCGCTATTCGGGCGTCGCGCTCGGCCACGAAGTCGCGTCGATCTTCGCGGGCGGGATGTCGCCGCTGATCGCGACCGCGCTGCTCGCGCGCTATCACGCGTCGTGGCCCGTGTCGCTGTTCCTCGTGCTGCTCGGCGCGATCACCATCGCGACGCTGTGCATGATGCGCGAGACGCGTGTCGTGCGCGCCGGTGACTCGCACGGCGACGCGACGTGAAAGTGCGGCGCGCGCTCGCGCGGGCCGGACAATGCGCGGCCGCCGGCGGTCGGCGACGCGGCGACGCGCTACGCATCGCCGGCACGCCCCCCCTACCCGCGCCCGCGCCGCGACGGCTACGCGCCGGATGCCCGCCGCGCGCTGTCGAACACCGGCGCAAGCCCGAGGTGATCGAGCAGCCGCGCGAATTCGCCGAGCCGTTGCCGCATGTAGGCCGGCACGTCGACCTGCGCATAGTCGTGGAACCCGGCGCCGGTACGCACGCCGTCGCGCCCGGCCTCCATGTTGCGCACGACGCTGTCGGCCGGCGCGAAGCGCGGGCCGATCTCGCCGGCGAGATACGTCGACGCGTAGTACAGGATGTCGCAACCGCCCCAGTCGATGAACTCGAGCAGCCCGAGCACCGCGAAGCGCGGGCCGAAGCCGGTGCGGATCGCCGTGTCGATGTCCTCGGCGCTCGCGACGCCCTCCTCGACCATGCGCGCGGCCTCGTTCATCGCGAGTGCCTGGATGCGCGGCACGATGTAGCCGGGCGCCGGCCCGCAGATCACCGGCTTCTTGCCGACGCGCGCCAGCAACGCGGCCAGTGCGTCGACGACCCGCCGATCGGTCGCGTCGCTCCGGCTGATCTCGACGAGCGGCATCAGCAGCGCCGGGTTCAGCCAGTGCGCATTCAGCATCCGCTCCGGGTGCGCGACATGGCGCTGCAACTCGGTGACGATGAACGTCGACGTCGTCGACGCGATCGTTGCCCGCGCATCGACATGCTCGCCGAGCCAGCGCAGCGCGTCGGCCTTCGCGTCGAGCACTTCGGGCAACGCTTCGAACACGATACCGGCGTCGCGCACGCCGTCCGCCGCACCGTCGCGCGAAACCAGCGCGATGCGCGCGGCGACGGCCGCGGCCTGCGCGGCATCGATGCGGCCGAGCGCGACCTGCGCGTGCAGCGGTCGCGCGATCTCGTCGTGCGTGCGATCCTCGAACGCGCGCCATCCTTGCGCGTCGCGTCGCTTGAAGTCGATCAGCATCACGTCGAGGCCCGCGAACGCAAACACGAGCGCGATCCCCTGCCCCATGCGTCCCGCGCCGAGCACGTGCACGCGCGTCACGTCGGTGGCGGCCGTCATGCGGTGTACCCCGCATCGAGCAGCGCGCGCATCGCGTCGCGCGACAGCGCGGCGAGGCCGAGCCCGTCCAGCGTGCGTCCCTCCGCATGCAGGTCGCGGCCGGTCACCGCCGACGCGATGCTCAACAGCCCCTGCGCAACGGGCGTCGGCACGTTGGCCCAGCGCCCGCACGACACGATGAAGGACAGCCCGAGCCGGGTGTCCTCGAGCATGTAGCGATGCGTGCGCAAATCGATCTTCTCGCGCCAGTCGCCGCTGTCGGTCAGCTTGCCGTGCGCGCCGCGCCCGTACATCCATTCGTCGCCGTCGGTCGCGTAGTGGTCCGCGAGCGGGAAATGCGGCGCGCGGTAGCCGAGTGCCTCGCGCACGGCGATGCGTTCGGCGTCGAGCGCATTCGTCACGCGGCGGATCGACGGTTGCGTGCCTTCGTTATGGATGTCCCACGCGTCGAAGTGTTCGAGCGGCCCGGCGTTCATCAGGATCAGCGGCGGGTGGATCACCGGGCCCGCGTTCATCAGCGCGCCGGACAGCGCGTCCTCGACCGGCTCGACCGACGGGTAGCCCGCGCGCAGCACGTCGAACGCCCAGCCGGCCCCGTTCGCGGGCAACACGCCGGTCGGCAGGCGCGTCGCATACGCGCTGATCACGACCGCGTTGTCGCCGTGCTTGCGCACCAGGTACGGCAGCGTGCCCGTCTCGGCGAACGCGACGCGCGCACGGTTGCCGGCGTCGGCCGCCGCACGCGCGAACACGACGCTGCCAAACGTGCCGGGTGGCAGGAACACGACCTGATCGTCCTCGAGCAGCGGCGCGACCTGCGCGGCGAGCGCGTCGTGCGAGACGGCCGGCAGCGGCACCACGACGAGCCGCGCGCCGCGCAGCGCGGCCGCGAGATCGTCGGTCAGGCGGATCGCGCCGGGCGCGTCGCCGAGCGGCACCGCGCGCTTGCCGCGATAGTCGGTCACGTGCAACGCGCCGAGCGCGCGCAGCCGCGCATGCGGCTCGCGGTCGCGCCGCCACCACGTCACGTCGTGCCCCTTCTCGAACAGGTCGATCGCGGCCGCATGGCAGCCGTGGCCGCCGCCCAGTACACATACCTTCATCGTTGTCTCCCGGTGAGTGAGTGGTTCCGAGACTACGCGGCGGCACGCATCGCGTCGCTTCAAAACGCGCAACGGCGCGCCCGTTCGCGCAACGCAATCGCGGCGACGCGCACGACGTCGCCCCCATCCATCCGACACGAGAGCACCGCATGGACATCGCCCTTTCCCGACATGCGCCGAACCGGCTCGGCACGCTGCATGCGCCCGACGAAGTCGAACGCGCGGTCGCGCACCGGCTCGGGCCGCACCGGATGGCCGCGCACGGCCGCGCTCCGTTTCATGCGGAACTGTACGAGGTGCCGCTGCATCACGGCGCGCTGCTCGAGCTTTGCTACGGCCGCGAGACGCGCATCGAGTTCGGCGACGATGCCGATCACTTCCTGTTCCGGCTGACGCTCTCGGGTGCGTGCGAGTTGCAGGCCGGCCACCGTATTGCACGTGCCGGCCCGGGCGAGCTGACCGTGTCGTCGCCGGCGCTCGCAAGCCGCCTGAGCACGAGCCCCGATTGCCGCAACCTGGTGCTGCGGCTGGAACGCGGCGCGCTCGAACGCAAGCTGCAGGACATGCTGCACGCGACGCTCACTCGGTCGCTGCACTTCGATCTCGCCGCCGGCGGCAGCGGCACGGGCGCCGCGCTCGTGCTGCCGACCTTCGAATACCTGTGCCGGCTCGGCGCGCAGCCGGGCACCGGCGCATCGGTGACGACGTTCGGCGCCGATCTCACCGCTTGGCTGATGTCGCTGCTGCTCACGCACCTGCCGCATTCGTACAGCGACGCGCTGGCGCGCGGCACGCCGCCGCTGCCGGCGCACGTGCGCCGCGCGTGCGACCACGTCGATGCGCACCTGGGTGATCCGCTCGCGCTCGCCGCGCTGGCGGCCGTCGCGGGCGTCGCGCCGCGCACGCTGCAGCATGCGTTCCGCGCGTTCCTGAACACCACGCCGGCCGCGTACGTGCGCGAGCGCCGGCTGGCCGCGGTGCACGCCACGCTGCAACGCGGCGACGCGCGCAGCGTGACCGACGTGCTGATCGCGCACGGCATTCACGGCTTCGGCCATTTCGCGAAGGCATATGCGCGGCGTTACGGCCACCCGCCTTCCGTCACCGCGAGGCACGCACCATGACGCACACCGCCCCCGGCCGGCCGTCGGCCCGATCCGAACCGCCGCCGTACGACGCCGACGCGCCCGACGGCCTGCGCGTGCAGGACCTCGACCTGAACCTGTTGAAGACGTTTCGCGCGGTGTATGAAGAACGGCACGTCGGCCGCGCGGCGCTGCGGCTCGGCGTCACGCAGCCGTCGGTGAGCTACGCGCTCGGCCGGCTGCGGCTGATGTTCCGCGACGCGCTGTTCGTGCGCACCGGCACCGGCGTCGAGCCGACGCCGCGCGCGCGACGGCTTGCCGTGTCGGTCGACAAGGCGCTCGCGATCCTGCAGGACGTGCTCGACGAAGGCTCGCGCTTCGCGCCGGACAGCACGCAGCGCGTGTTCCGGCTGCACATGAGCGATTTCGCGGCGAGCGCGTTCCTGCCGACACTGCTCGCGGAATTCGACCGGCGCGCACCGGGCGCGGTGATCGAGACGCTGCATGTCGACGAATGCCAGCTCAACGTCGCGCTCGAATCGGGCCGCATCGACTTCGCGCTCGGGCATTTCGCGGATGCGTCGAGCCATTTCCAGCGCACCGCGCTGCTGCACGAACGCTGCGTGCTGCTGATGCCACGCCGCAGCGCGCAGCGCATCGCGCTGCCCGACGATTTCGTGCTCGACGGCGACGCGCCGGACGCGCTGCGCTTCGTCGCGGTGACCGCGCATCCGCAGTCGATGCAGTTGCTGGAGCGGCACGGCCTGATGCCGCGCGTGCGGGCGGCGCTGCCCGACTTCATGGTGGTGCCGGCGCTGCTCGAGCACGGCGATTACGCGCTGATCCTGCCGGGGACCATCGCGATCACGTTCGCGGCGCGCCAGCCGTGCGCGCTGTACGAGATCGCGGATGCCGGCGAATGGGCCGTCAACGCGTACTGGCACCGGCGCTTCGATGCGGACCCGGGCCACCGCTGGCTGCGCGCGCTGCTGCTGGAGCTGTTCGACATCGGCCGGCAGGCGCCGTTCGACGCATGGCTCGCGCCGCAGCCGCCCGCCTGCGCGTAGCGGCGCAGGCGGGTGCGGGCCACCCTCGGCGGTCAGAACGACGTGAGGATGCCCGCGACGATCGAGCTGGCGGTCGCGCCGGGTTTGGCGACCGCGACGCCGCCGCCGGCCGCGCCGTTGACGACGAAGCGCGCATGCGCACCGTTGCGCACCATCGCGGCGCCCGTGTACAGCACCGTGCGTTTCGACAGCGGATAGTCGAAGCGGATGCCGTACGAATCGGCGTTGCCGTCGCTGTCGGCAACCTTCCGGTAGTGGCCGACGCTCAACAGCAGCGACGCGCGCCCGATCGGCACCGTCGCGCTGAGTTCCATCGTGTCGCTGTGCGGATACGCGCTCTGGCTGTCGATCGCGGCCGCGACGTCGGGGCCGCCGCGATGCCGCATGTACAGCGCGGCGACCTTCACGACGTTGAAGTCGTACGAGATCGCGCCGAGCGTGTAGTTGCCGTTCGCGGCCGAACTGGTCACGCCCAGCGCGGATGCGGCCACCGGGCTGAACTTCTGCTGCATGTAGTCGATGTCGACCGACAACCCGCCGCGCACGTAGTTGAGCCCGGCGCCGTACGTGTCGCCGAGTGTGGCCGGCTGGCCGGCCGCGCCGTTGGTGCCGCGCGCGGCCATCGCGCGCAGCATGAAGCCGGCGTAGCGCGGCGACGTGTAGCGCATCGAGTTGCGCACGCGCAGGAAAGCGGGGCCGACGAAGTTGTTCGTCGCGTTGCCCCATGCGAGGCCCGCGCCGAGCCCGGGCAGGCTGTACGTGACGAGCGTGGTGTGCAGGATCGTGTAGAGCTCGCCGAACTGCACGCCGCCGAACGGCCCGGTAATGCCGACCCATGCCTCGCGGCCGAACAGCGCGCTGCTGTTCGACAGCGCGCCGCTCGCCGCGTTGAAGCCGTCCTCGAGCTTGAAGATCGTCGCGTAGCCGCCGCCGAGATCCTCGACGCCCTTCAACCCCCACTGCGACGCCCACAGGTTGCCGCTGCCCATGCGCGTCACGTGGTTCGGCCCGGCGTTCGCGTATTCGATCGCGGTATCGATGCGGCCGTAGAGCGTCACGCTCGATTGCGCGACAGCCGGCAGCGATGCGCCCGCAAGGAGCGCGGCAACCAGCATGGCAAGCGGTACGGCAAGCCGGTCGGCCCGCCCGTTCGGATGGTTCATCTTCGTCGTCCCGTGGAAATTCCGGCGCCCGTCGGCATCGCGCCGTTTGACATGAAGCGCGTTCGCTTTCGGATGCGAACGCTGCCGATCAAAAACGGGCCGAGTCTAGGAACGACAATTTCGGACGTCGACGCAATGCGCTCTATAACGCTTATAGACGCGCCGCATGATGCGCACGCGCCCCGCCGCACGTGCGCTGCGCGGCGGCCCGCGCGCACGGCCTCGGTGTTTTCTTTATCCGGGTCGGTAAATGTCCGTGTGGCGCGGCTGTCACTCCGGCTATGGCGGCCGAATTTGGCCGACTACGCTGCGTCTCCGATCGTGTCACCCGCACGCTTTCGCGCCGCGACGGCGCCCGGCCCGCGAGGCCCGCGCCGCGCTTCCCCACCGCCCGCTCCTGGAGAATCCGCATGTCCGCACCCACGGCCCGCGCTGCCGACGGCAAGCGCTATACGTACGAATGGTATGTCGTCGTCATCTGCATGCTCGCGTATGTCTTTTCGTTCGTCGATCGCCAGGTGCTCGTCCTGATGATCGAACCGATCAAGCGCGACCTGCACCTGACCGACACGCAGTTCAGCCTGCTGAACGGCTTCGCGTTCTCGCTGTTCTACGCGGTGATGGGCCTGCCCGTCGCGTATCTCGCCGACCGCTACGCCCGCCCGCGCATCATCGCGCTCGGCATCGCGCTGTGGAGCGTCGCGACCGCCGCGTGCGGCCTCAGCCAGCAGTTCGTGCAGATGTTCATCGCGCGGATGGGCGTCGGCGTCGGCGAGGCCGCGCTGTCGCCCGGCGCGTATTCGATGCTCGCCGACTACTTCCCGAAGGAGAAGCTCGGCCGCGCGATCGCCGTGTATTCGCTCGGCTCGTTCATCGGCGGCGGCGTCGCGTTCCTGATCGGCGGCTACGTGATCGCGCTGCTCAAGCATGCGAGCGCGTTCACGCTGCCGCTCGTCGGGCAGGTGCATGCATGGCAGGTCACGTTCCTGATCGTCGGGCTGCCGGGCATCCTCGTCGCGCTGCTGTTCGCCGCGACCGTGCGCGACCCGCAGCGCAAGGGGCTCGCGCAGGACCGCTCGGGCGCCGTGCGGCGCGTGTCGATGCGCGATTCGCTGCGCTTCGTCGGCACGCATCGCGCGACCTTCGCGTGCCACTACCTCGGCTTCTCGTTCTATGCGATGACGCTGTACTGCCTGCTGAGCTGGACGCCCGCGTTCTATATCCGCCGCTTCGGGATGACGGCCGTCGAAGCCGGCTACACGCTCGGCACCGTGCTGCTCGTCGCGAATACCGCCGGCGTGTTCTGCGGCGGCTGGCTCAACGACTGGCTGCTGCGGCGCGGCCGCACCGATGCGCCGATGCGTGCCGGCGCGATCGGCGCCGCGTGCATGGTGATTCCGGCGACGTTGTTCACGCAGCTCGACAGCCTGCCGGCGTCGCTCGCGATGCTCGTCGTCGCGATGTTCTTCGCGTCGTTCCCGATGCCGACGTCGACCGCCGCGATGCAGACGCTCGCACCGAACCAGATGCGCGCGCAGATCTCCGCGCTGTTCCTGCTCGTATCGAACCTGATCGCGCTCGGGATCGGCACGACCGTCGTCGCGCTGTTCACCGATCGCGTGTTCGGCGTGCCGGCGGCGGTCGGCCATTCGATGTCGATCGTCAACGTCGCGGCGGCCACGCTCGCCGCGCTGCTGCTGGCGGCCGGCTGCCGGCAGTACCGCCGCAGCCTCGACCGCGAGCGCGGCCATGCGTCGGCGTCGGCGAACCCGGCCGTCGACGGCGGCAACGCGGTGGCCGCACGCTGACTGACGACGATCGGGTCGCCGACCGTCATCCATCCCACTGATCCTGGCATCGCTTTTTTATCGATTTGATTTATGCGATGCCCATCCCTATTCTCGGTTGCATGACGGCGCGCTACCTGCCGCGCCGGTTTCCTCCCTCCCCCACGGAACACCCCATGCAAGCGAACCGCCACCAGGTCCGGATCGACGCGCTGATCGACGCGGCGCAGGACATCCGCTGTTTCCGGGTCTCGCGCGTCGACGGCCAGCCGTTCGACGCGTACGAACCGGGCGCCCATATCGACGTCACCGCGCCGTCCGGCGTCACGCGGCAATACTCGCTGTGCGGCCGTCCCGACGAGCGCGGCAGCTATCTGTTCGCGGTGAAGAAGGAAGCGCAGTCGCGCGGCGGCTCGCGCTCGCTGCACGACGACGTGCGCGTCGGCGCCGAATTGTCGATCGGCGCGCCGCGCAACCTGTTTCGTCTGACGGATGACGCGAGCGAGCACGTGCTGGTCGCGGCCGGGATCGGCATCACGCCGCTGCTGTCGATGGCGTATGCACTCGAGCAGCGTGGCGCGCGTTACCGGTTGCACTACTTCGCACGCAGCCGTGAACACGCGGCCTTCGTCGACGCGCTGTCGGCCGAGCCGTTCGCGTCGCACGTGACGTTCCACTACGGGGTCGAGCCCGATGCGCTGGCGGCCGAACTCGGCCGCTGCGTCGAGTCGATCGACTCGAACGCACATGTCTATACCTGCGGGCCCGGGCCGTTCATGGATGCGGTCGTCGCCGCGGCGGCAACCCGGATTCCTGAAGAGGCGATTCATCTCGAACGCTTCGCGGCGGAACCCGTCGCGGCCGACGCCGCTGTCGATGCCGCCCCGGCGGAAGGCTTCGAAGTGCGCCTGCAGCGCAGCGGGCAATCGGTGCGCGTCGGACCCGACACGTCGATCGTCGACGCGCTCGCGCGCATCGGCATCGAGGTCGATACGTCATGCGGCGAAGGCGTGTGCGGCACCTGCATGGTGCCGGTGCTCGACGGCGAGCCCGATCATCGCGACCACTGCCTCAGCAAGGCCGAACGCGCGAGCAACACGGTGATCTGCTGCTGCGTGTCGCGCGCGCGCTCGGCGGTGCTCGTCCTCGATCTTTGATGCGCTGATGCACTGACACGGCGACGCACACGAGCCGCGCGCCGTGCCGCCGTCACGCGTCGAACCGCTCGACGATCTCGGCGAGCAGCGCGCGCATCCACGCAATCCCCTCGTCCTCGTGAAAGTGCTCGTGCCAGTGCATCGTGACCGGCGCGGGCGGCAGCATCACCGGCAGGTCGTACAGCCGGAACGCGTTGTCGCGGTTCAGGATCTGGGCGAGCCGCTTCGGCAGCGTCGCATACAGATCGGTGACCGACAGCACGCTCGGCAGCGCGACGAAATGCGGCACTTCGAGCGCGATGTTGCGGCCCACGCCCTGCGCGCGCAACGCGTCGTCGAGCGCGTGATGGCTGTGCTCGACCGATTTCACGTTGACGTGCGCGGCGCGCACGAACTGCTCGAGGCTCAGCGCGGCACCGGCCGGCAACCCGCGCCGGCGGCCCGTCATGCACACGTAGGTTTCCTCGAACAGCACCTGGTGGCGCGTGCTCGGCATCAGCTCCGGCAGGTTGCCGATCGCGAAATCCAGCCGGCTCGCGCGCAGCGCTTCCTCGATCTCCTCCACCGGCAGCGGCTGCACGCTCAGCGTCACGCGCGGCGCGCGCTCGCGCAACGCCTGGCAGATCGCCGGCAGGTACGCCATCTCGCCCGCATCCGACAGCGACAGCCGGAACGTGCGCGTGCTCGACGCCGGATCGAAGCGCTCCGCATAGCGCAGCGCGACCCGCACCATGTCGAGCGCCTTGCCGACGATCCCCGCGAGTTCGAGCGCGACCGGCGTCGGCTGCATCCCCGCGCGCGTGCGGACGAACAGCGGATCGTCGAACAGCGTGCGCAGCCGCCCGAGCGAATAGCTGACGGCCGGCTGCGACAGCGCGAGCCGCTCGCCGGCCTTGGTCAGGCTGCGCTCCTCGACGATCGCCTGGAACACCCGCAACAGGTTCAGATCGAGATGATCGACCGATGTCATCGTGACCTCCATCATTTGCCGTATTTATTTGATTGACAATTTTAGATCAATTTGACGGATATGTAGCGGGAGACGAGACTGAGTACTCAATGCCGCGCGCGACGCGGCCCGATTTCGCGACTCTTTCCCCACGACGACGATGAGCGACCTTCCCTACCAGACGATCGACACCCGCGCGTTGCATGGCTTCGCGCAGCCCGACCGCATCGCGCCGGCGATGTATCACGACCCCGCGCTGTTCGAGGCCGAGCTCGACCGCATCTTCTACCGCACCTGGATCTGGGTCGCGCACGAGAGCGAGCTGCCGAACCCGGGCGACTTCATCACGACGACGATCGGCCGCCAGCCGGTGATCGTCGTGCGCGACAGGACCGGCGAGATCAACGTGCTGCAGAACCGCTGCCGCCATCGCGGCGCCACCGTGTGCGAATCGCACAAGGGCAACGCGAAGGGCTTCACGTGCCCGTACCACAGCTGGTCGTACGCGCTCGACGGCACGCTGCGCGCGCTGCCGTACGGCGACGGCTACGAAGGCGTGTGCGAGAAAGGCGACCTGCCGCTCGTGAAGCTGCGCGTCGGCGTGTACCAGGGGCTGATCTTCGCGAGCTTCAACGACGACATCGAACCGCTCGAGGATTTCCTCGGCGGCGCGAAGCCGTGGATCGACCTGTTCATGAAGCAGGGCGCCGGCTACCCGATCAAGGCCAACGGCGAACACAAGTTCAAGTTCAAGGGCAACTGGAAGATCCAGCTCGAGAACACGACGGACCTCTATCACTTCCCGGTCGTGCACAAGTCGTGGATGAAATCGATCGACGACGAGACGGCCGCCGCGATCACGAGCTTCATGACGAGCGAGGACGCGTTCTGCCGCGGGCTCGGCAACGGTCACAGCCTCGCGGTGCTGATGCCCGAGCTGATCGATCTCGACCAAGACGACGGCGCGCCGCTGCCCGAACGCTTCGCGCCGCTCGCGGCGAAGCTCGCCGAGCGCCACACGCCGGACGAAGTGCGCCGCATCGTGCGCTCGCTGATGGGCGTCGGCTTCAACCTGAACCTGTTCCCGAACCTCGCGCTGTCGATGGCGTTCTTCCGCGTGCTGCGGCCGATCTCCGCGAACGAGACCGAGATCCGCCACGTCGCGCTCGCGATGGACGGCGGCCCGGACGAAGCGAACCGCGAGCGGCTGCGCATCCACGAGCATTTCCAGGGCCCGTTCGGCTTCGGCAGCCCCGACGACGCGGAAGCGTGGGAGCGCGTGCAGCGCGGCGCGCACGCGGGCCCGGACGTACCGATCCTCGTGAACCGCGGGCTGAACCGCGAGACGACCGCCGCGAACGGCGAAAAGACCGCGCATGCGACCGACGAGACGGGCATGCGCGAGGCCTACCAGCAATGGCGCACGATGATGGAGCAACAGTAATGGACGACCGCAACACCCTCCTTTCCGAGCAGACCTTCGCCCGCGCGGTCGAATTCGTGTGGCGCGAAGCCGAGATGCTCGACCGCCGCGACTATCGCGCGTGGCTCGACCTGTGGGACCCGGCCGGTCACTACGTGGTGCCGATCGATCCCGACGCGACCGACTTCGCGGCGACGCTGAACTACGTGTTCGACGACCAGGACATGCGCGAGAAGCGCGTGCAGCGGATGGTGTCCGGTTACTCGGCATCGGCGACCGAGGCGGCGCGCACGGTGCGCACCGTGTCGCGCTTCACGCTGGAAAGCGGCAGCGCCGGCATCGTCGAGCTGAAATCCGCGCAGGTCGTCGTCGCGTACAAGCGCGGCGTCGCGACGCTGTTCGCGGCCGACGTCACGCACAAGCTGCACGTCGATGCCGACGGCGAGATGCGGATCGCCGAGAAGGTCGTGCGCCTGATCGACTCGACCGAAGCGCTCAGCGCGATCGGCTTCCTGCTGTAAGCGGCCGCCGGTTCGCCGCCGCCAGCGCTACGGTGAGCCGGACACCTTCACCTTTGAGCAGCCGCCGGTTCGCCATCGCCAGCGCAACGGTGAGCCGGTCACCTTCACCTGTGAGCGGCCACCGGTTCACCGTCGCCAGCGCAACGGTGAGCCAGTCACCTTCACCTTTGAGCAGCCGCCGGTTCGCCATCGCCAGCGCAACGGTGAGCCAGTCACCTTCACCTTTCCGGACGACCATGCCCACACTCGAAGTTTTCCTGCCGGCCGGCCACGACGACGCGCGCAAGGCCGAACTGATCGCGCGGCTCAGCGGTGCAACCGTCGACTCGATCGGTGCACCGCTCGAATCGGTGCGCGTGCTGCTCACCGAACTGCCCGCGACCCATATCGGCCTCGGCGGGCGCACGGCCGCCGACGGCGCGCCGCCATCGTTGCCGGTGATCGTCGCGATCCTGATCGCGGGCCGCACCGACGAGCAAAAACGCGCGCTGATCGCCGCGCTCTCGGACGCCGGCGCGAACGTGCTCGATGCGCCGTTGCAGGCGACGCGCGTGATCATCAAGGACATCCCGAATACCGACTTCGGGATCGGCGGCCAGACCGCGCGGGCGCTGGGGCGCTGATCATGCGCCGCGCGTCGCCGCCCGGCCGTGACGCACATGACGCAACGCAGCGGCTACATCTGCGCGCCGGCAAGCGGCAGGGTCACACGGCAGTCGAGCCCGCCGCCTTCGGCCGGGCTCGCGCCGATGCGCCCGCCGTGGCGCGTGACGATGCTCTTGCACAGCGACAGCCCGATCCCGTTGCCGCCGGCCTTCGACGACGAGAAGCCGTCGAACAGCCGGTCGTGCGCACCTTCGGCGATACCGGGCCCGTTGTCGATCGCGCGCAGCTCCGCTTGCCCGCCGACGTTGGCCGTGCCGAGCGTCAGCGTGCACGGCGCACGCTCACGGCCGGCGAACGCCTCGATCGCGTTGAATGCCAGGTTGAGAATCACCTGCCCGATCAGCACGCGCTCGCAGCGGATCGGCAGCGGCGCATCGGCCTGCACGATCGCGACCGTCACGCCCGCTTCCTTCGCGCGCAACTCGATGAAATACGCGACGTCCGCGAGGATCTCGCGCAGGTCGGCGAGCGCGACGACCGGCTCGCGCTTCACGATGAACTCGCGCACGCTCTTGATGATCAGCGCCGCGTGCTCGGCCTGCCGGTCGGCGCTGCGCAGCCCCCAGATCGCATCGTCGACGGCGCCGTTGCCGCTCAGCCGCCGCACCGCGCCTTCGATGAAGTTGCGCACGGCCGCGAGCGGCTGGCTCAGCTCGTGCGCGATCACGGTCGCCATCTCGCCCATCGCGTTGTAGCGCCCCGCATATTCGAGCATCCGCGCCTCGGCACGCCGCGCGTCCTCGATCGCGACTTCGTCGCTGACGTCGCGGAACTGCACGAGCAGCCCGTCGAGATCGCCTTCGATCTCGACCTGCCGGCACAGGATGCGCAGCCAGCACGCCGAGCCGTCGCGCCGCACGAAGCGGTAGCGCTGCGGCTCGGACGGACACGTCGACGGCGCATCGCGCAGCTGCGCGACGAGCCGGTCGCGATCCGCCGCGGCGCAGTAGTCGAGCACGCCGTCGAGCGCTTCGTCGGGCGCGAGCCCGAGCACGCGGCGGCCCGACTCGCTGATGAACTGCACGCCACCGTGCAGCGTCACGACGGCGATGCCTTCGTCGAGATCCTGCATGAATTCGCGCAGCCGCGCCTCGTAGCGGCGCAGCTGCTGGCGGACCGCTTCTTCCGCGCTGATGTCGCGGAACTGCACCATCACGACGTCGTGCCCGCGCAGCGGCACGTAGGTCGCGGTGGCCTCGGACAGCATGTCGACGCCCGTACGCGATCGATAGCACCACTCGTACACCTGCGGCCCGTCGACGAGCGCACGATCCCATGCGCTCACCGCGATCTCGCGCTGGTATTTCGGTTCGGGACGCGTCATGTCCGGCGCCTTCAGCGGCAGCAGTTCCTCGACGGAAAAGCCGAGCGCGATGCACGCGGCGCGATTCGCCCACACGATCGCCTTCGTCTGCGCATCGTGCAGCAGCACGCAGGTGGTCAATGCGTCGAGCAGCCGGTGGAAATCGTCTTCGTCGGGGAAACTCATGATCGGATCCGGAGGAAGGCGCGCGGGATCACGCGGCCGGAAACCCAACATAGCACCGGCGCGCGCCGATCGCATCTGAAGATTTCTTTAGTCGGGCACGGAGCGACACCAGTCACGCGGCCCTACGCACCAATTGCTGCGTGTTTTCGGCGTTTCTAGACTGATTGCATCGTCTTTCGAACCCCATCCCCAGGAGACAGTCATGCCCAACGCCGCCCTCGCCATCGACGCCGCGTCCACCTCGCCGCATGCGGTCCGCGAAGCGGCCGCGCGGGTATCGCCGCTCGATGCGGTGATCGAGACCGTCGTCGCGCGGCGCGACGAATTCGACCGCCTGTCGCACGTGCCGCGCGACGTGGTCGCGCTGTTCAAGGAGGCCGGCATCTATCGCGCGGGCACGCCGCGCCGCTTCGGCGGCGATGCGCTCGCGCCCACCGCGTTCCTCGACACGATCGAGCGGATCGCGACCGCCGACGGGTCGGCCGCTTGGGTCGCGAGCTTCGGCTCCGCGAACGTCTATCTCGCCGCGCTGCCGCTCGCCACGCAGGCCGAGCTGTACGCGCGCGGCCCCGACCAGGTGTTCGCGGGCGGGCTGTTCCCGGTGCAGCCGGCGCAGGCCGCGCCCGGCGGCTGGCGCGTGAACGGCACGTGGAAGTTCGCGAGCGGCTGCAAGGGCGCCGACTGGCTCGGCGTCGGTATCGCGGTGCCCGGCGCGCAGGATGCCGCGCCGAACAAGCCGCGCACGGCCGTGTTCCGCGCCAGTGAAGTCGAGATCGTCGAGAACTGGAGCGTGGTCGGCATGCAAGGCACCGGCAGCCACGACCTGCGTGTCGACGACCGCTTCGTGCCCGACGCGTGGACCTTCGTGCGCGGCGGCGAGCCGACCGTCGACGAGCCGCTGTACCGCTATCCGACCGTCGCGTATGCGGCGCAGGTGCTCGCCGTCGTGAACCTCGGGCTGGCCCGCGCGGCGCTCGACGTCGCGAACCGGATGTCGGGCGGCCGCCAGACGACCACCGGCGCGCCGCGCCTCGCCGATCGCGCGTACTTCCGCATCGAGCTCGCGAAGGCCGAAGCGCAGCTGCGCTCGGCGCGCGCGTTCTTCTACGACGCGACCGACTCGGTCTGGCAATCGATCCTGGCCGGCAACCCGGTCACGCCCGAGCAGGTCAGCCTGCTGCGGCTCGCGGCCACGCATATCGCCCGCGAAGGCGCGAGCGTCGTCGAGCGCGCGTACCGGCTCGGCGGCACGGCCGCGATCTATCGCACGCATCCGCTGCAGCGCCTGCTGCGCGACGCGATGGTCGTCACGCAGCACGCGTTTCTCGGCGAAGGCAACTTCGACGGCGCGGGCGCGGTGTTCACCGGCGTCACGCCGTTTCCGGGCTATCTGTAATCCGCGTCGATTCGTTTCGACGCCGCTCAACGCATTCTTCAGGAGAACCTGTCATGTCCGATTCGAATCCGCTGCCGCTGCGCGTGCTGTTCTGCTGCGGCGTGTCGCAAAACTTCTTCGACCTGCCGCGCGAGAAGATCGGCGAAGTGTGGCAAGCGTACGGCGCGATGCTCGCCGCCGTCGAGGCGATGCCCGGCGTGCGCGTGCTCGGCGTGATGGATGACGACCGCCTCGTCGTCGGCCAGGCCGACGGCGCGCCGTGGACGTTCTACATCATGGCCGACGTCGCCGACTTCGACACGACGGTCGCGGTGTGCAACCTGTATCGCACGACGCCCGTCGGCGAATACAACCTGTGGCGCTACGGCAAGATCGAGGCGCGCGTCGGCCGTGCGCTGACCGTGCCGCCGGCCGCGAAGCCCGCGTCGTGAGGCCGGCGATGACCGGCCCCGATTCGACGCGCGCGATCGAAGCACTCGAAGCACTCACGCGGCGCGTGGCGGCGTTCGACGCCGAACGCGCGGTGCGTTCGACGATCACGCGCTACATGGCGCTGTGCGACGTGCCCGAGGATGCCGGCGACGGCCCGGCGCTCGCCGCGCTGTTCACGGCCGACGCGGTATGGGAAGGCATCGGCCCGCAGTACGCGCGCAAGTTCGGCCGCCTCGAAGGCACGGACGCGATCGTCGCGATGCTGCGCCGCTATCTGCCGCCCGATCCGCATTTTTCGGCGAACCTGCACTTCCTGACGTCGGAGTCGATCGACGTCGACATCGACCGTGCGACCGCGCGCGGCCGCTGGATCATGCTGCAGGCGTCGCGCTACGCGGACCGCACGGCCGAGCTGGTCGCCGCGCGGCTGACCGTCGATTTCGCGCCGGCCGACGACGGCACGACCTGGCTGATCCGCCATTTCCGCACCGAACGCGTGCTCGACGGCCCGTGGCCGCTCGCCGCCGCGCCGCAATCCTGACCCCTTTCACCGCGCTCGCACGCCATCGCACCATGACAGGCTTCATCGACACCTTCACGCTGGGCGGCCCGGGCCCGACGGTCGCGATCAAGGACACGATCGACATCGCCGGCCATCCGACCCGCGCGGCCAGCCGCGCGCTGGCGGACGCGCCGCCCGCCACGCAGCACGCGGACGTGGTCCGCCTGCTGCTCGATGCCGGCTGGCAGATCGCCGGCAAGGCGAACATGCACGAGCTCGCGTTCGGCATGACCGGCATCAACGACACCACCGGCACGCCGGTCAATCCGCAGGACCCGACGCGCATTCCGGGCGGCTCGTCGAGCGGGTCGGCGTCGCTCGTCGGGCTCGGCGTCGTCGACGCCGCGCTCGGCACCGATACCGGCGGCTCGATCCGCGGGCCGGCAGCCTGCTGCGGCGTGGCCGGGCTCAAGCCGACGTTCGGCCGCGTGTCGCGGCGCGGCGTCGCGCCCGCCAGCACCACGCTCGACTGCGTCGGGCCATTCGCACGCGACATCCGCACGCTCGCGGCCGTGATGGCAGCCATCGCGCCGGGCTTCGATCAGGTACGTGCGGCCGCACCCGTTGCCGACTGCACGATCGCGCAGGTGATCGTCGATGCCGATCCGGCCACCGCCGCCGCGCTCGACGCGGCGATCCGTGCGTCGGGCCTGCGCGCGCACGATGTCGTGCTCGACGCCATGCCTGACGCGTTCGCCGCGGGGCTCACCGTCATCAACGCGGAAACGTCGCGTGCATTCGGCCATCTCGTCGAAACCGGCAAGCTCGGCGCCGATCTCGATGCGCGGCTGCGCATGGCCGCGACGACGACGCCGGCCGCGCTCGCGGAAGCGGAAGCGGTGCGTGCGCGCTTCACCGCGCAGGTCAATGCCGCGCTCGAACGCGCGGACGTGCTGGTGCTGCCGACATTGCCCGCGTTGCCGATCACGCTCCAGCAGGCACGGGACGGCGTATCGGTCATCGCGATGTCGTCGCTGATCCGGCCGTTCAACCTGAGCGGCCATCCGGCGCTCAGCCTGCCGCTGCCGCTCGCGGGAACGCCGCTGAAGGCCGGATTGCAGATCGTCGGACGCACGGGCGCGGACGAACAGGTGTGCGCGGTCGCCGCGCACTTCGAAGCGGCGCTCGCCGCATGAACCACGATGCGGGCGCCGCTTCGGCCACGCGTCCGCAAACCACGGAATCACGCACCATGTCAGATCGAGTCGTCCTCGTCACCGGCGCCGCGCGCGGGCTCGGCGCCGTCATCGCCGACCGCTTTCATGCGGCCGGCTACCGCGTCGCACTGGCCGACATCGCCGCCGACGCCATTCACGCGCACGCACGCGACCTCGACCCGAGCGGCGAACGCGCGATCGCGCTGCCGCTCGACGTCACGTCGAAACGCAATTTCGAAGCCGCGCGCGATGCGCTCGTCGCGCGCTGGGGCGCGATCGACGTGCTCGTCAACAATGCCGGCGCATCGAAGGTCGTGCCCGCGATGGAGATCACGGCCGAGCAGTTCGACCAGGTGATCGACGTGAACCTGCGCAGCGTGCTGTTCGGCTGCCAGGTGTTCGGCCAGTACTTCGCGACGCGCGGCGCGGGCCGCATCGTCAACATCGCGTCGCTCGCGGGGCAGAACGGCGGCTCGGCGACGGGCGCGCACTATGCGGCCGCGAAAGGCGGCACGCTGACCCTGACCAAGGTGTTCGCGCGCGACCTCGCCGCGCAGGGCGTGACGGTCAATGCGATCTCACCGGGCCCGCTCGATCTGCCGATCGTCCATGAAAGCGTCGCACCGGAAAAGCTGCGCCAGGTGCTCGCGAGCCTGCCGGGCGGCAAGCTCGGATCGGCCGGCTTCGTCGCGGATGCGGCCGTGCTGCTCGCGTCGGGCGACGCGCATTTCGCGAACGGCGCGTGCTGGGACATCAACGGCGGGCTGTACATGCGCTGAGCGGCCGCCGGCATCGATCGCGCGGTGCCGACCGGTGCCGTGCGTGGTGCTTGGTGCTTGGTGCTTGGTGCGTGGTGCGCGGTGCGTGGTCGCTTGCGCGCGGGCACGTCCGCATGCAGGGCGACAGGCTAGCGCGACGACTCCCCGTCGTCGCCCCACACGACCATCACGTCGCGCACCAGCGCGGCGATCGATGTCGCGCCGAGCTTCTCCTTGATGCTCGCGCGATGCACGTCGACGGTCTTCACGCTGATCGACAGGTCCGACGCGATCTGCTTGCTGCCCTTGCCGTCGACGACGCCGCGCAGCACTTCCTTCTCGCGCGCGGTCAGCGCATCGAGCCGCTGGCGCAGCTCGCGGTGACGCTGGTCGACCGCGTGCCGCTGCTGCGCGAGCCGCAGCGCGCGTTGCACGCGCTCGAGCATCTGCTGCGAGTTGTACGGCTTCTCGACGAAATCGATCGCGCCGTTCTGCAGCGCGCGCACCGACATCGGGATGTCGCCGTGTCCGCTGACGAAGATCACCGGCAGCGTCGCGCCGCGCGCGTTCAGTTCCGCCTGCACGTCGAATCCGCTTTTCTCCGGCATCCGCACGTCGAGCACCAGGCACGCGGGCAGGTTCGCGTCGAAGCGCGCGAGAAAGTCGGCGGCATTCGCGAACCCTTCGGACGCGATGCCGACCGATTCGAGCAACCAGGCGAGCGACGTCCGCATGCCGCTGTCGTCGTCGACGATGTATACGATCGGAGCGGGTGACGTCATCGGGGTGTCTCGCAAAATATCGGTATCGGTATCGCGCGCGCCGCGTGTGAAGCAAGCGTCGTTCGTCGGGGGTGTGCGGCACATCATAACGAGCCGAAAATGCGCTGAATACCCCTTTACGACCCGCCCGAATGCCCGATCGCACTTTTTTTCGCGCGCCGCGCCGCGCATCTAGGTAGAACCTTTAGACGCGTTGGCGGGAACGCCAGCTTCATCGTGAATCGTGCGAATGTTCGCCGGCTTTTTCGCGACGTACGCTTGGGACATCGTCGACGATCCGCTGCCGCATCGACGGCACGCACGATCGCCGCCCTCATCCCCCCAGGAGCGCCCATGTCCGCAACGACCGATACCCCGCAACCGGCGCGCGCCGAACCGACCGACGCGCAAAAGGCCTTCCGGCAAGCGATGGCCCACCTCGGCGCGGCCGTCAACGTGATCACCACCGCGGGGCCGCACGGCCGCTGCGGGATCACCGCGAGCGCCGTCTGTTCCGTCACCGACGCGCCGCCGACGCTGCTCGTGTGCCTGAACCGATCGAGCGCGATGCATGCGATCTTCGAGCGCAATCGTCATGTTTGCATCAACGTGCTGCCGGCCGAGCACGAACTGCTCGCGCGGCATTTCGCGGGGATGACCGAACTGCCGATGGAACGCCGCTTCGCGCTACCGGTGTGGGATCGCGGCGAGCAGGACGTCCCCGTGCTGCGCGACGCGCTCGCGAGCCTGCAGGGCACGATCGCCGAGATGAAGGAAGTCGGCTCGCATTCGGTGATGTTCATCGAGGCGACGTCGATCCGCGTGCGCAACGACGGTGACAGCCTCATCTACTTCAGCCGCGCGTTCCATCGCGTGTCGCGCACGGCCTGCGTGCGGTAACGGTCGCCGTCACGTCGTCGGGCTCGCCGGATGTTGCGCGCCGGGGTCGGCTACGCCAACGCCCGCAGCGCGCGCTGTCCGGCCGCGAGCGCCGCGCCCGCGAACAGCGTCAGCGCCGAATAGACGAGCCCGCGCGCGAGCCCCGCGCTGTCCGACACCCAGCCGATCGCGACAGGCCCGGCGATCTGCCCGAACGCGAAGATCGTCGTGAACGCGCTGATGCCCTTCGCCCAGCCTTCCGGCGGCAGGTTGTGACGCACGAACGCGGTCGTCGACGCGACCGCCGACAGGAACGTCGCGCCGAACAGCACGCCCGACGCGAACGCGGCTGCCGGATGCACGAACAGCGCCGGCATCAGCGTCGCGACGCCGAGCAGCGCATTGAGCACGGCCAGCGCCTGGCCGCCGCGCATCCGGTCGAGCAGCCCCGACCACAGCCGCGCCGACACGACGGTCGCGACACCGAGCATCACGTAGAACGCGGACACGACCGTCCCGCTCATTCCCGCGCCGCGCAGCAGCGCGACGATGAACGTCATGTAGCCGATGTAGCCGACGCCGAACAGTCCGTAGCCCGCGAGCGCGAGTGCGAAGCGCGCGGGGCGCGCGGTCGCCACCGGCGCGATGCCGTCGCGCCGCACGGCCGGTGCCGCGTGCGCATGCTCGATGCGGCGCGCCGCCGACACGGCGATCGCCGAGAACAGCGCGCATGCGAACGCGAGCGCGAACCACGCCGGTTGCCAGCCGAGCGCGCGATGCACGAGCGTCGCGGGCACGAGCAGCGACGACGCGACGATGCCCCACCCGGTGCCGCCGTAATAGAGTCCGAGCAGCAGCCCCGCATCGCGCGGCGACGCGGACGCGAGCCGCGCGGCCAGCACGCCGCCGCTGATGAAGATCAGCGCGCTGCCGACGCCCGTCGCGAATCGCTCGACGAGCAGCGCGTGCATGCCGGACGTGACCCCGCACGCGGCCATCAGCACCGCGGTCAGCGCGCAGCCGGCGGCGAGCAGCGTGCCGGTGCGCCAGCGTCGCGACAGGGACGGGAAGACGAGCGCGCCGATCAGGTAGCCGGCCGCGTTGGCCGTGTTCAGCGCGCCGGCCTCTGCGAAGGTCCAGCCGAGATCGGCCTTCATCGGCGGCAGCAGCAGCGCATACGAGAAGCGCGCGAGGCCCAGCGCGATCGCGCTGCCGAGCGACAGGCAGATCGCGCGCCGCCACGCGGCCATCCGGTCGGGTTCGGTGGCGCCGGCATCCGGCCGTGCCCGGCCGGCGTGCTCCGGTTGCGGTGCTGCGCGCATCGCGGTGTCTCCATCGTGGTTCGAGGCCGATACGGGCCTGGGGTCCGCAACGTCGACACGGCTTGACGGCCGCGGGCCGTGGCGTCGTCGCTGCGCAATCCGTGTCGTGGCCGGGCACCGATCCCGATGCCGAAACCGGTGCGCCGATCGAGCGATGATACTTGACCGGTCACGCGCCCGGCGTGCGCCGGCTGCAGGGATGGCGTGCGCGCCGTCCGGAAGCCGGGGCGCGCCGACACCCGGCCTCCGCTACGCGCCCAATCCGGCGGTAAAGGCGGTGAAAAGCGCGCGCCCCTCGTCCCACTCCGCCAACCCGGAAGCCGCGTTCAAATGGCCGCGCGCGCCGAGCACCAGCGATTTCGCGCCGCGTTGCGCCGCCCATGCGACTGCTCGCCCGGACGGGTCGTACGGATCGTCGGAGCTGGCGATCGCCACCACCGGCCGGTCGCCGAAATCCTCTTCCGGCAAACGCGCGAACGCCTGCGCGGCAGCCGGAAACCGCGGACCGTCCGGATCGGGCACCGCCACGAGAAACGCCCCGTGCACCGGGCGCGCGGCAGCGGCACGCCAATGCGCGAACAACAGGCACCCGAGGGAATGGCACACCACGACCGGCGGCGTCCGGGCCTCCGCGACGGCCGCGTCGAGTGCCGCGATCCAGTCGATCAAGTCGGGCGTATCCCACGACGCTGGCGCAATGCGTGTGGCGCCCGGCAGCGCCGCTTCCCAGTGAGTCTGCCAGTGATCCGCGTCCGAGTTGCCGATCCCCGGCACGATGACGATGCTTCGATCCATTCCCGCCTCCATGAACATGAGAGCGTCCAGTCTGACCCGCGGGACTGCCGCGCGGAATGGCAAGTCATCGGATATTGAGACAGAATCCCGATGAATTAACGGAACAGGAATGCGGAGATGCCCGACGAAGAACTGGATCGCCTGGATATTTCGATCATCGAAGCGCTGCAGGAGAATGCGCGCACGCCATTGTCCGAAGTCGGCCGGCGCATCGGCCTGTCACAGCCGGCGACGTCGGAGCGCGTCAAGCGCCTGGAAGAGCGCGGCATCATCGCCGGCTACACCGCGCGGATCGATCCGGCCGCGCTCGGGTTGGGAATGATGGCCATCATCCGGCTGAGAACGACGCACGAGCACATCAAGCCCGCGTTGAGTGCGTTCGCCGACATGCCGCACGTCATCGAGATTCACCGGATGACCGGGGAGGACTGTTTCCTGCTGAAGGTGCTCGTGCCGACGCCCGGTCAGCTCGAAACCATCATCGACGCGATTGCCCGCTTCGGCGCGGTCACGACTTCGCTGGTCCTTCGGTCCGAGCCGGTCAAGCCGCTCGGCAAGGCACTGCTGGGTTGAAGCCGGCAATGGTTCGGCATTGGTCCGGCGTTGCGCCAGGACCGATCGAAAACGATGCTAATCGAAATGATCGGCGCAATTGGATTCCGGATTTAAAAAATCGCGGAATCGATTAATCTTTCACGGCCCAGATATTCGATAAAAAATCCGCACGCTTCGTGATTCGATTCATTCGCTTCCTTCCCGCGATGCGCTCCTACTCGTGCATGTTTAGCACCCCACGGCTAAAAACCTTGCAACGCATTGCATTTGCCAAATCGTCAGACTAATATCGACGCCACTCGTCCGGGATTCAAAAAATGCCGGATGAGTGGCGGTAATCCATTTACCGCCCTTTCATGTTGAATCGCTCATGTTCACCACAGGAGAATTGACATGCAGGAAACCCGGCAGATCGAATTGCTTGACTGGATGCAGGAAGACACGCACCCCGAGGCCGTCGACATGATGGTCGAGGATGCCGTGGTGCCGTTCGGCACCGCGCTCTGGCCGGTCTGAGCGGCCAGCCCGTTCCCGCGGAAGGGCTGCGGCCCTTCCGCCGCTTCCGGAGACACACATGCTGAACCTGCACCGCGCGCTGGGGTATCACCCGGCGCTGCGCGACAAGCTCGCACGCTGCGAGACGGGCAAGCTGCTGGTCGGCTACGACACCCGCAACCGCGATGTCGCGTTGCGCGCGTTTTCCGCCCTGCCCGACTCGCTCGACGCGACGACCCTCTGCCTCGAGACCACCCCACCCGCCGACATCGCCGCCGCGCTCACGCAGGCTGACCTGTTCGTACTGCTGTACGACTCGTCGTGCCTGCCGACGCCGTCGCCGAGCGGCCCGCCGTTCCTGGCCGCGATCCGTCCCGCGATCGTCGAGCACTGGAGCAAGTCGGTGCTGTTCAAGGATTACGGCCCGCATCTCGACGAGGCGTTCGCCGAATCGCTCGACGACATCGCCGCGCGCAACGGCCGGCTGATCGAAGCGGCCGCGCGCGCGTCGCAGCTCCATTTCATCGACGAAGCCGGCAACACGCTGACCGGCTCGCTCTCACCGGACCAGAAATGGACGAGCGTCGACGGGATGGGCAATCTCGACGTGGTGCCCGGTGAAATCGCGACGCACGTCACCGACCTGCACGGCTCGATCGTGTTCAGCGGCACGTTCCTCGGCACCGTGCCATTTGCGATCAAGTACCGCGTGGCGGAGCGGCTCGCGACGCTGCATGTCGAGGACAGCCTGATCGTCGATTTCGACAGCGACGACGCGGGCTTCCGGCGCGACTTCACGGCGTACCTCGACCGGCACGACAATCACCGGCGCATCGAGGAATTCGGGATCGGCACGAACCTGGGCATCCGAGGGCTGTACGGCCGCAACGCCGGGTTCGAGGAACGCCATCCGGGCCTGCATCTCGGCCTCGGCGGCGGCGCCAACGGCAGCCACCACCTCGACCTGATCTTCGCGCGCGGCACGCTCGCGTTCGATGAGCGGATCGTGTTCGACGGCGCGTTCGCCGTCTGACCCTGGAATCAGGCGTCGGCGGCCGCCGTGTCGCCGAGCCACTTGTACATCACGAGGCAGTCGACGAAGCCGAGCCGCGCGTGACGATACGCGCGCGGCAGCCGGCCGACGATCTCGAAGCCGAGCTTCTGCCACAGCGCGACCGCCACCTCGTTCGTCGCGACCACCGAATTGAACTGCATCGCGAGGAAGCCGCGTTCGCGCGCCACCTGCTGCGAGTGCTCGCACATCAGGCGTGCAACGCCCTTGCCGCGCGCGGCCTCGCTGACCATGTACCCGCAGTTGCACACGTGATTGCCGGGCCCGGCGGCGTTCGCCTTCAGGTAGTACGAGCCGAGCAGCACACCGTCCTCTTCGGCGACCCACGTGCAAAGCGGCGCGTCGAGCCACAGCGCGCGGGCGGTTTCACGCGTCGACGCCGGATCGAATGCGTAGGTCTCCTGCGCGGTGACGATCGCGTGGTATGTGGGCCAGAAGCGGGGGAAGTCGTCCTCGGTCATCGGGCGAAGCGTGATCATGCGGGTCCTCTCGTGAAGGGGTCGGGGAATGCGCGCGTGGCGCGACACGGCGTCAATGCGGGCCGCCGTCGCGCAGCAGGCCGCTGCGGTAGGTGCCAGGCGGCACACCATACCAGCGCTTGAACGCCTGCGAGAAACTCGACAGGTCGCTGAAGCCGAGCCGCTCGGCCACCTCCGTCAGCGACAGGTGCGCATCGCCGAGCAGCGTCTCGGCCATCGCGCCGCGCGCCTGCGCGAGCAGCACGCGGAATGTCGTGCCTTCTTCCTGCAGCCGGCGCTTCAGCGTGCGAGGGCTCGTATTCATCAGCCGCGCCATGTCCTCGAGCGAGAACGGCACGTTGCCGGGCGTCGCCGTCAGATATTGCCGCACCATCTCCGACGTGCCGACCCGCGCGCGCCGCGCTTCGACCAGCTGGCTGCACATCTGCTCGCACATCGAGACCGTCAGCGGGTTCGCATGCGGCAGCGGCCGGTCGAGAAACGCACGGTCGAACGCGAGGCTGTTCGCGCGCGCGCCGAACACGGGTTCGACACCGGCGATGCGCGGTGGGGGTGCGGGGGCGCGTGTGGACGCGGATGCGCTCGCGGCCTGCATCGTGAAGCGCGACAACGCGAAATCGCCGCCGCCGATTTCCTGCAGTAGCACGGCCGCGGCCGCCATGTCGCGCTCGACGAGGAAGCGGCTCAGGTCGGCCTCGAGCTCCGGCGCGCCGAAATTGAGTACGTACGTCCGCGGTTCCTCGCGATACGTGATCACCGTGAACGCATACGTGAGCGGCAGGAAACGCATTGCGAGCGCCAGCGCGTCGCGCGCGGTCGCGCTCGCGATCAGCCCGTAGCCCCACACGCCGTACGCGGAGAAGTGATAGCGCTGCCCGACCTCGAACCCGAGGCCCGGCGCGCGTCCGAGCGCGCGCAGCAGGTTGCCGGTCAGCCGCAGTTCCTGCGCGGCCGTCACCTCGACGTTCGGATCGTCGAGCTGCGCATCCGCGAGGCCCGTGCCGGCCAGCAACTTCGTGTGCGACACGCCGCGTTCGTCGCCGAAATCGACCAGCAGCCGCGCGCTGGCCGGACTCCGGGTGAAGTCCCAGAAGCTCATGCGGAGAAACCCTCGAAGCGCCGATTTGGCCCAAATACTAAAACAATTGTCCCGAAGCAGCATTGGTGTTTTCCCATGCGGCCCGCACCATCGGCGTCATCAGTCGTCGCCTGAACGACGTCAACGCCCCTGGAGGAGACACCATGCGATCGAGCCGTCCACCCGACCTCGCCGCACGCTTCGAACGCCAGCGCGAAGCATTCGCCCGCGACCCCGCCCCGCCGCTCGCGATCCGCCTGTCGCGGCTCGATCGCCTGCGCGCGCTGCTCGATACGCATGAAGCGTCGATCGTGCGCGCGATCGACGCCGACTTCGGCGGACGCTCCGCGCACGAAACACGGCTCGCCGAATTGTTCGTGGTTCGAAGCGGCCTGCGCCATGCACGCGCGCATCTGCGGCACTGGATGCGCGAACGCCGCGTGCCGACCGCCGCGCACTTCCGGCCCGGCCACAACCGGCTCGCGCCGCAGCCGCGCGGCGTCGTCGGCGTGATGGCCCCGTGGAACTATCCGCTGCAGCTCGCGATCGGGCCCGCGGTCGCGGCGCTCGCCGCCGGCAACCGCGTGCTGGTCAAGCCGTCGGAACTGACGCCGCGGCTGTCGGCCCTGCTCGACACGCTCGTCGCCGACGTGTTCGACGCCGACGAACTGGGCATCGTGACGGGCGACGTCGACACCGCGAAGGCGTTCGCGCGCTTGCCGTTCGACCATCTGTTCTTCACCGGCTCGACCGCGATCGGGCGCGATGTCGCGCAAGCCGCGGCCGCGAACCTGACGCCCGTCACGCTGGAACTCGGCGGCAAGTCGCCCGCGATCCTCGACCCGTCGTGCGACGTCGTGCACGCGGCCGGGCGCATCGCGTTCGGCAAGCTGCTCAATGCCGGCCAGACCTGCATCGCGCCCGACTATCTGCTGGTGCCGGCCGGCACCGCCGAGACCGTCGCCGCGCGCCTGTCGGAAGCGATCGCGCGCCGCTACCCGACGCTCGCCGGCAACCCCGATTACACGGCGATCATCGGTGCGCGGCATCGCGACCGCCTCGCGGCGCTGGTCGACGACGCACGCGATGGCGGCGCGCGCGTGCTCGAAGTCAATCCGGCCGGCGAGCGCTTCTCCGCGGGCACCCGCAAGTTCATGCCGACGCTCGTGCTCGGCGCGCGCGACACGATGCGGGTAATGCGCGAGGAGATCTTCGGCCCCGTGCTGCCGATCGTCGAATATTCGGACCTCGACGATGCGATCGACCGCGTGAATCGCGGCCCGCGCCCGCTCGCGCTGTACTGGTTCGGCCGCGACGCCGCGCGCCGCGATCGCGTGCTGCGTGAAACGGTGTCGGGCGGCGTCACGGTCAACGACTGCCTGTGGCATCTCGCGCAGGAACACCAGCCGTTCGGCGGCGTCGGCCCGAGCGGCATCGGCGCATATCACGGCAAATGGGGCTTCGACACGTTCAGCCATCACAAGCCCGTGTTCCACCAGGCGCGCCGCAGCGGCACCGCGCTGTTCCATCCGCCGTACGGCAAGACCTTCGAGCTGCTGCTGCGCGTGCTGACGCGCAGCGCGTGATCCATCGACCATCGGGAGACGATTTCTTGAGCAAGACTTTCGACTACATCGTCATCGGCGGCGGTTCGGGCGGCTGCGTCGTCGCGGGGCGCCTCACCGAGGACCCGGCCGTCACCGTCTGCGTGCTGGAGGCCGGCGGCCGCGGCGACAGCGCGGTCGTCAACGTGCCGACCGGCGCGGTCGCGATGATGCCGACCCGCGTGAACAACTGGGCGTTCGACACGGTGCCGCAGCCGGGGCTCGGCGGACGCATTGGCTATCAGCCGCGCGGCAAGGCGCTCGGCGGTTCGTCCGCGATCAACGCGATGGTCTACATTCGCGGCCATCGCGTCGATTACGACGGCTGGGCCGCGCTCGGCAACGAAGGCTGGTCCTACGACGACGTGCTGCCGTATTTCCGCCTGAGCGAGCACAACGAGCGCTTCGACGACGCCTTTCACGGCCGCGACGGCCCGCTGTGGGTCAGCGACCTGCGCACCGGCAACCCGTTCCATGTGCGCTACCTGGAGGCGGCGCGACAGGCCGGCCTGCCGCTCACCGACGACTTCAACGGCGCGCGGCAGGAAGGCGTCGGCCTCTACCAGGTCACGCAGAAGCACGGCGAGCGGTGGAGCGCGGCGCGCGCGTACCTGCTGCCGCACGTCGGCCGCCGCGACAACCTGACGGTCGAGACGCACGCGCAGGTACTGCGCATCCTGTTCGACGGCACGCGCGCGACGGGTGTCGAGGTGCGGCAGCACGGCAAGGTTCGCACGCTGCGCGCACGGCGCGAAGTCGTGCTCGCGGCCGGCGCGCTGCAGACGCCTCAACTGCTGATGCTGTCGGGCGTCGGCCCGGCCGGCGAACTGCAGCGGCTCGGCATACCGGTGCGCGCCGACCTGCCCGGCGTCGGCCGCAACCTGCAGGATCATCCGGATTTCATCCTCGGCTACCGCACGCGCAGCGTCGACACGATGGGCGTATCCGCGCGCGGCGGCCTGCGCATGCTGCGCGAGTTCGCGCGCTTCCGGCGCGAACGGCGCGGGATGCTGACGTCGAATTTCGCGGAAGGCGGCGGCTTCCTCAAGACGCGTGCGGACCTCGATGCGCCCGACATCCAGCTGCACTTCGTCGTCGCGCTCGTCGACGATCATGCGCGCCGGCTGCACGCCGGCCACGGACTGTCGTGCCATGTGTGCCTGCTGCGGCCGCGCAGCCGCGGCTCGGTCACGCTGCACAGCGCCGATCCGCTCGCCGCGCCGCGCATCGATCCCGCATTCCTCGACGATCCGCACGATCTCGACGACATGGTCGCCGGCTTCCGCATCACGCGCCGGCTGATGGAAGCGCCGGCGCTCGCCGAATGGATTACGCGCGACCTGTTCACCGCGAACGTGACGACCGACGACGAGATTCGCGACGTGCTGCGCCGGCGCACCGACACCGTGTATCACCCGGTCGGCACGTGCCGGATGGGGCGCGACGCGCTCGCGGTCGTCGATCCGCAATTGCGCGTGCACGGCGTGCAGGGGCTGCGCATCGTCGATGCGTCGATCATGCCGACGCTGATCGGCGGCAACACCAACGCGCCGACGATCATGATCGCCGAGAAGGCCGTCGACCTGATCCGCGGCGTGCGGCGTGTGCCGGCACGTTCGCCTGCCGACACCGGATGCGAACCGGCCGCCGTGCCGGCACACCGCGATACCGTTCCCGCGTCGTGCGCGTCGCACGATGCGATCCAGCTCGAGGAAACCCGCCATGTCGTCGCCTGAAGCTTCCCGTCCTGCCGAAACCGCCGCACCGCTGTCGGCGATCATCATCGGCGCCGGCTTCGCCGGCATCGGCATGGCCGTCGCGCTGCAACGCGCCGGCATTCACGACTTCGTGATCGTCGAGCGCTCGCACGATGTCGGCGGCGTGTGGCGCGACAATCGCTACCCGGGCGCCGCATGCGACGTGCCCTCGCATCTGTACTCGTTCTCGTTCGAGCCCAACCCGAACTGGTCGCGCGTGTTCGCGCCGCAGCCCGAAATTTACGCGTACCTGCAGCATTGCGCGCGCAAATACGAACTCGCACGCCATCTGCGTTTCGGCGCCGAGGTCGAGCGCGCGCAATACGACGAAGCCCGTGCGCAGTGGGATGTCACGCTCGTCGACGGCACGACGCTCAGTGCCGCCCTGCTCGTCAGCGGCACCGGTCAGCTGAGCCGCCCGGCGATGCCCGATCTCCCCGGCATCGACACGTTCCGCGGCCGTGCCTTCCACTCCGCACACTGGGATCATGACTATCCGCTCGCCGGCAAGCGTGTGGCCGTGGTCGGTACCGGCGCGTCGGCGATCCAGTTCGTCCCGGCGATCGCCGGCGACGTCAAGCGCCTCGTCGTGTTCCAGCGTTCGCCGGCCTATGTGATCCCGCGCCCGGACCGCGCGTATCGTCCGTGGGAGCGGGCGCTGTTCCGCCGGCTGCCGTGGGCGATGAAGCTGCATCGCGCGGCGATCTACGTACGCTACGAATCGCGCGCGATCGCGTTCACGCGGCTGCACGGGCTGATGGACGTCGCGGTGGGCCGGCCGTTCCGCAAGCTGCTCGCACGCGACGTGCGCGACCCCGTGCTGCGCGAACGGCTCACGCCCGACTATCCGATCGGCTGCAAGCGGCTCCTGCTGTCGAGCGATTACCTCGCCACGATCGGCCGCGACAACGTCGAGCTCGTCACGCAGCGCATCCGGCGCGTGACCGAAACCGGCATCGAGACCGACGACGGCGTGCATCACCCGGTCGACGCGATCGTCTACGGCACCGGTTTCGCGGCGACCGCGTTCCTGTCGCCGATGCGCATCACCGGCCGCGACGGGCTCGACCTGAACGACGCGTGGCGGCGCGGCGCGCAGGCGTATCTCGGGCTCACCGTGCCGGGCTTCCCGAACTTCTTCATGCTGTATGGCCCGAACACCAACCTCGGCCACAACTCGATCGTCTACATGCTCGAAAGCCAGATCGCGCATGTGATGCGCTGCGTGCGCGCGATGCGGCGCGACGGCACGCGCGCGATCGACGTCGATCCGAGTCGCTACCGGCGCTACAACACGCACGTGCAGCAGCGGCTCGAAGGCTCGGTGTGGAGCGGCTGCAAGAGCTGGTACGTCGATGCGTCGGGCCACAACAGCACGAACTGGCCCGGCTTCACGCTGACCTATCGATGGATCACGCGCTTCACGGGGCTGTCCGCGTACCGCTTCACGCGGCCGCTGCCCGGCACTGCGACGCCGACACCGACACCGACGCACGGTGCCGTCGTCGCGCCGCCTGACGGCCGCGCGGAAGCACTCGCCGCCGCATCGCTGCGCGGCTTTCTGCGCGTCGCGTTCCGGCCGCTGATCGGGCCGCCGTTCGGCGCGCGCATGCAGCGCCGCGTCGTCGCGTTGCTGTCGCCGCTGATGCCGGGCACGGGCGGCACGCTGCGCTACCGGACCTCCGCCGCCGGCGTGCCGGTCGAAGTGATCGCACCAAAGCGCGGCGAGGCGGGCGGCGCGATCCTCTATCTGCACGGCGGCGCATTCTGTCTCGGCGGCCCGCATACCCATCGCGGCGTGACGACGCGACTCGCGACCGAAGCCGGCCTGCCGGTGTGGGTGCCCGACTACCGGCTCGCGCCCGAGCATCCGAGCCCGGCGGCGCTCGACGACGCGCTGGCCGCATACGATGCGCTGCGCACGCAGGGCTACGCGCCGCACCGGATCGTGATTGCCGGCGATTCTGCCGGTGGCGCGCTCGCGCTGGCGCTCGCCATTGCGCTGCGCGAGCGCGGCGAGCCCGCCGCGGCCGCGCTGCTGCTGATCTCGCCCGTGACCGATCCGGCGCTCGGCGGCGACACGCTGGCATCGCGCCGCCACGACGATCCGATGATCCGTCGCGGCTGGCTCGAACAGGGGTTGCGCTGGTATCACGGCGCGGGCTCGATCGCGGCGCGCGGCCCGCTCGATACCGACTTGCGCGGCCTGCCGCCCATGCTGGTGCAGGCCGGCGACCAGGAAGTGCTGCTGTCGGATGCGCAGCGACTCGCGACGCATGCGCTCGCCTGCGGCGTGCCGTGCCGGCTGGAGATTCATGCCGCGCGCTGGCATGTGTTTCATCTGCAGGCGTTCTATCTGCGCTCGGCGCGGGACGCGTTGCGGACGCTGGCGGGGTTTGCCGCGCAGCGTGTAACGGCGACGTCGTGATGATCCTGTGAGGCCGGCGATCGAGGCTGTGGAACACAGCTGCGTCGATCGCCCGGCTTGCAACAATGCGACACCCGCTTGCAAAAACCGGCCGTTTATTTTTTTCCGACGCAGGCGGCCGGCATGATCTCCGCAAGCCTCGGCGTCATACCGTGGCGACGACCACCCCACTCTGGCGGAGACACAAATGAAAAGAAGCCACACCCTCAAGACGCTTGCGCTGCTCTGTTGCCTGGGCGTCCAGTACGCGACGTCGGCATTCGCGGACGAACCGAAGAAGGTCGCGTTCGTCGATACGGGCAATACCGGACGCAGCGTGATGGCCGAAGCGATCGCCGGGCAACTGATCGCGCAACGGCACGCGCATATCGCGGTGATCTCGCGCGCGGTCGACGAGGATCCGTATGACGAAAAGCCCGAGGAAAATGGCGTGATCCTGATGAAGCGGCGCGGGATCGACACGTCCGCGCATCGTTCGGTGCAACTGAACGGGAACGATGTGAAGCACTCCGACGTGATCCTGACGATGACCGACAAGCACAAGGAGAAGGTGCTCGCGCTCTATCCGTCGGCCGCCGGCAAGGTGTTCACGCTCGCCGAGTACGCGACCGGCGCGCACAAGGACGTGCCCGATGCGTGGGGCAAGCCGATCGACTTCTACGAATCGGTGACCGCGCAGCTCGACGCCTTCATCCCGGCCGCGCTCGACAAGGTCGCGACGGCCGCGCCCGCGAAACAGTAATGCAGGTCGGACCTGCCGGGTCGCCCGTCGCGCCGTGCGGCGGCGCCGGCGGGTCGACTATTTGAGTACTTCATCACCCGCACGGCGCGTATCCCGTACGCGCCGATGAGATCGGCCGTTCGGCCGAATCGTCGTCTCACGCTCCGAATGAAAGAATGAGCCTCGTTCGGGAAGCCGGCCTCACCACCAGAAACCCCGAGCCACGAAGGCACTGCACGCATCCCCGTGTAGCGCCTTCGCGTCGTGCTTCGTCTCGATTCGGCAGTCGGCCCGTGTATGCGTCGCTTCATCCGCGTCATCCGACAAGCCACGCAATCACGTCGATACCTCTACCACCAATGTAGCTTATAAGCTACAATACTCTCCAAGTTCGAACTTCTTCGCTATCGGCGCGACGACGGTCGCGAGCCGTTCACCGAATGGCTGAACGCCGTACGCGACAAGGTCATCCAGGCACGGATTCGCGAACGCCTGCGACGCGTGCAGACCGGCAATTTCGGCGATTGCGAGCCTGTCGGCGAAGGCGTGATCGAACTGCGCATCCACGTCGGTGCCGGCTATCGCGTCTATTTCGGCCGGTACGGCAGTGCACTGGTGCTGCTGTTGTCCGGCGGCGACAAGCGCACCCAATTCGACGACATCAGGCATGCGAAGAAACACTGGCTGAACTGGAAACGGAGGCAAATGTGAACAAGCTCAAAGGCGCGGTATCGCACCACGACGCGGAAGTCGCCGAACTCGGCGCCGACCGCGAGCTCGCGGTGGCCTATTTGCGCGTCGCGATGGAATCGCTCGACGATCCCGACAACCGCGCGGCCGCGCTGCTCGCGCTGCGCACGGTCGCGGAAGCGTACGGGGGGCTCGGCGCGGTCGCGGCGGAAGCCGGCATCAGCCGCGAATCGCTGTATCGCACGCTGTCGCCCAACGGCAACCCGACGCTGAAAACCCTGCTCGCGGTGCTCAAGACCGTCGGCCTGCGCCTGTCCGTCGTCCCCGCGCAGCCGGCGCACGCCTGACGCGCCCCCCGCGTTTCAAGGCTGCACCATCCACACGAGCAGCATCGCGGCCGGCGCCTCGCGCATCCCCGCCGGCGGCTGCCCGATCGTCGGCTC
Source organism: Burkholderia sp. Bp8998 (assembly GCF_003854235.1). Lineage (NCBI taxonomy): Bacteria > Pseudomonadati > Pseudomonadota > Betaproteobacteria > Burkholderiales > Burkholderiaceae > Burkholderia > Burkholderia sp. Bp8998. The sequence goes on along the minus strand of NZ_QTQF01000001.1, from coordinate 157,493 downwards.
GACCTGCAGCACCTGCGCGATCGTCGCCGCATCGTCGACCGTCGTCGTGCGCACCGTCGTCATCAGCCGCGCGGGCCGATACAGCGTCTCGCGATACAACGCGCCGTACCACAGCGGCCGCATGCCGAGCGCATCCTGCAGCACGTACGGATAACGCCACAGCCGCAGCACGAGGCGGCTGTCCGGGCGGGCCGGATCGACGCGCACGAACACGCGGCGCGTACTTTCGCCGTGCGTATAGCGCGGCAGCACGGGCAGCGCATCGGCCGGCGCCTGCGGCACCAGCCAGCGCAGCGCGGTGGCGGGCGACCACGGCGTCGCGCGCTGCCAGCCGGCCAGCGAAAGATGGCGGTCGAGCGTGTCCGACGTCACGCACCATTGCAGCGGCAGATATTCCTCGCGATCGCCGCCGATCTCGGTGCGCCGCGTCGGCACGCGCTGCCATCCGCCGCGCATCCATTGATCGACGGTCATCGCGACAACGTCGCCCACGTGCGGACGCGCCGCGCGATCGAGCTGCCACTGCGCGGGCACGGTCCATACGCCGGTCGTCGCGAGCACGACGAGCACCGCGACGAGCGCGCCCCGCGGCTGCACATGCTCGCGCACCTGCCAGTACGCGTAGGCGCCGGCCAGCACCGCGAACCACGCGAGCCCGAGGCTCCAGCCGCCGAGCAAGCCCGACAACCACGTATCGCCGACGTACAGCCGCGCGAAGCCGCCGAGCACGACCCACAGCACGACCGCCGTCACGACCGGAATGCGCCACAGTGCCGGCCGGTCGCGTGTGATCACCCAGCCGATGCCGCTGCTCGCGAGCATCGCGAACGCCGCATCGGCGTCGGGCAGCGGCACGTGCAGCGCGCCGGGCGGCAGACTCGCGGGCGTCGTGCCGGGCAGGCCGGTGCCGAACGCCGGCACCAGCACGACCGCGATGCCGACCGTCGCGAGCCACCATGCGGACGTCACCCAGCAGCGATGGATCATCAGCCAGAGGAGGAACGCGGCCGCGACGATCAGCCCCGTATCGTGTCCGTGCAGCACCGCGAGCGCGCGCATCGCGGCATCCACGGGCGGCGTGCGCAGGTTCTGCAGGAACGCATACAGCGCGATGTCGGCGTGCATCAGCGGATCGTTCGCGACGATGTCCTGCACGATGCCGGCAAACAGCCACACGCAGCCGACGAACAGCAGCGCGAACACGGGCACCGCGCCCGGCAGGCGGCGCCCCTTCTCGATCGTGTCGTGCAGCCAGCCGCCGAAGCGCGGCCAGCGGCGCGCGCATGCATGCACGGCTGCGCCGGCCGCACGGGACAGCAACGGCCAGCCGCGCCGCAGCGCGACACGCACGCCGATCCACACGAGCGCGACCAGCGCGGCGATCACCAGCAGGATCGCGGCGACCCGCACGCTGATCGCGGCGGCCAGCACCGCCGATGCGCCGAACAGGATGCCCGGCGCGACGTGCACGGGCGCCCAGATCAGCGCCGACACGATATTGACCGGGTAGAACGACCGGCGCGGCAGCGTCGCGCAGCCGACCACGACCGGCACGACCGCGCGCACCGGCGCCAGGAAGCGCGCGAGCACGATGCTTTTCATCCCGTGGCGCAGCACGAACTGCTCGCCGCGCGCATAGGCATCCGCGTAGCCCAACCGGACCCACCCGTTCCGAATCGTGCCGCGGTAGTGGCGTCCGAGCTCGTAGCTGACCCCGTCGCCGACGATCGCGCCCGCGGCCGCGATGCCGATCGTCGTCCAGCCGTCGAGCGCGCCCGCGCCGATCAACGTGCCGGCCGCGAACATCACGGCGCCGGCCGGCACGACCGTGCCGATCAGCGCGATTGCCTCGGCACAGGCGGCGGCGAACACGACCGCCAGCACGAGCGCGGGGTGCGCACCGATCGCGCCGAGCCATGCGTGGATCGTGTCGCTCATCGCGGGCCGCGCGACGTGGCGGTGCGGCGTGCCGGCACCGGGGCGGCAATGGCGTGGGGAGGGTTCATCGGCGTGTGCGCGCGGTCGCGCCGGCGGGCGGCGTCAGTCGAACTCGTGCTGGCGCGCGTCGGCCTCGAGCGGCGCGTCGTGGTAGCCGACGGTCGCGATCTCGTGCAGATAGCGCGCGAGAAACGCGCCGAGCGACCCGGCTTCCTCGTACTGATGCACATGGCGGAATTCGTGCGTGAGCAGGCGTCGCGTGTCGTGACCGCGCAGCACGAACACCGCATGGCCGAGCGTGAGGCCGATCGTCCCCGGCGACAGCAGGCCGGTGTCGCGCGCGATCGCGCCCAGCGCCGGCGTGTCGGGGAACGGCAGCCGGTCGGCGACCACGACGCGGATCCGCTCCGGCTGGGCGACGCCCACGGTACGCGCGTCGTCGGCCTGCGCGGGCGTCAGCGGCACGCCCTGCGCGAGCCCGTGGGCTGCCTGCGCGTCGGCCCACGCGACGGCGTCGGGCAACGCGGACGGCAGGATGTCGGCGAGATCGATCATCGTGGCGGCTCCTCGGGTCGGGACGGTGCAATCGGGCACCAGTTTATCTCTGAATCAGGACGGTCCGCGACGCATGCCGCCCGCCCGACGGCGACTATTCTTCGGGAATACCCGCCCCATCTGGCCCTATCGCCTGTACCATTTCACGACGATTATTTCGCTTCAAGACACATTCGACACCCTCGTGTCTCAAAAATTTCCCGCAGGTGCACCCTTTTTGGTTTCGACGGAATATATTGGTCGGAAGAACTGCCGCGGCGACAACCGGCGGAACAGCCTGCGGCGTCATCCCGAAGAGGACCGCTAGATGATCAGGGTAATTCTGGCTGACGATCACGCAGTCATGCGCGACGGACTGCGTCACATCCTGGAAACGGCCGGCGGTTTCGAGATCGTCGGCGAGGCGAGCGACGGCGCGGCCACGCTCGCGCTGGCCGAGCGTCGCGCCGCCGACGTGCTGCTGCTCGACCTGTCGATGCCCGCGCCGACCGGTATCGAGCTGATCCGGCTGGTCAAGTCGCATGCGCCGTCGCTGCGCATGCTGGTGCTCACGATGCATGCGGAAACACAGTACGCGGCACGCACGTTCAAGGCCGGCGCAACCGGCTACCTGACGAAGGACAGCGCGACCGCCGAGCTCGTCCAGGCCGTCACCAAGGTTGCGGCGGGCGGCGTGTACGTGAGCGCGTCGGCGGCCGAAAGCCTCGCGCTCACGTTGCGCGCGCCGGCTGAAATGCTGCCGCACGAACGGTTGTCCGCGCGCGAACTCGACGTGATGCGCCGCATCGTCGCGGGCCAGACGGTCACGCGGATCGCGGCGGAACTCACGCTGAGCGCGAAGACGGTCAGCACCTACAAGACGCGCATCCTCGAGAAGATGGAGCTGCCGCACGAAGCCGCGCTGGTGCGCTACGCGATGCGCCACGATCTCGACCTCGGCGTCGACGACGCATGATGCCCGCGTTCCGCTTCCGCTCCGACGGCACCTACGACGACGCGCCCGAACCGTCGCGCCTGTTCATGTCGTCGCTGCCGCCCGACCGGCGCGAGCGGCGGCTCGCGATCGCCACCGTGATCGTGTCGGCGATGATCTTCATCGCCCTCGCGCCGTTCGCGGGCATGCCGCTCGCTCGCGTGTGGGGCTTCATTCCCGTGTACCAGTCGGCGATCGTCGTCAACGACATGGTGACGGCCGGGCTGCTGCTCGGCCAGTACGCGATCCTGCGCGAGAAATCGCTGCTCGCGCTCGCGGGCGGCTACCTGTTCACGGGCTTCATGGCCGGCACGCACATGCTGACCTTTCCCGGGCTGTTCTCGCCGACGGGCCTGCTCGGCGCGGGCGAACAGACCACCGCGTGGCTTTATCTGTTCTGGCACGGCGGCTTTCCGCTGGCAGTCGCCGCGTACGTGCTGCTGCGAGCGGCGCCGCACGCCCATCCGCCGTCGCTCGAGCAGCGCCGCGCGGCGATCCCGATACTGCTTTGCATCGCGTCGGCCGCGGGCGCGACTGTCGCGCTCGCGCTGCTCGCGACCGCCGGCCACGACCTGCTGCCGCGCATCATGCAGGGCGGCCGGATGGCGTCGACGATGACGCACGCGATCACGACCGTCTGGACACTGAATCTCGCCGCGCTCGTGCTGATGTGGCGGCTGCGACGCCGCCATTCCGTGCTCGATCTGTGGGTGATGATCGTGCTCGTCGCCTGGCTGTTCGACATCGCGCTGTCGGCGATGCTGAATCAAGGACGCTTCGACCTCGGCTTCTACGCGGGACGCACGTACGGCCTCGTCGCGTCCGGCGTCGTGCTGTTCGCGCTGCTGTTCGAGAACGGCCGCCTGCATGCGCAGACGGTGCGCGCGCTGGCCGGCGCGCGCTATCAGCACCTGCTCGTCGTGCAGAAGAGCGCGCAGCTCAACGAGGCGAACGAACGGCTCGAGCAGCGCGTCGCGGCACGCACCGCGCAGTTGAGCGCGTCGAACCGCGACCTGCGGCGTGAAGTCGAGGAGCGCGTGCGCGCGGAGCGGGCGCTGCAGGCGTCGCGCGAGGAGCTGCGCGAGATCGCGGCGATCAGCGCGACCGCACGCGAGGCCGAACAGCGTCGCATCGCGCGCGAACTGCACGACGAACTCGCGCAGACGCTCGCGACGCTGAAGAACGATCTCGAGTGGCTGCTCGACCACGTGCCGCAGGACGATGCGCCGCTGGCGCGCAAGATCGCGGCGATGCATGCGCTTGCACGCGGCGCGGTGACGGCCACGCGGCGCATCGCGTCCGACCTGCGTCCGCTGATGCTCGACGACCTCGGGTTCGCGGCCGCGATGCAATGGCTCGTGGAGGATTTCCGGCACCGTCACGGCATGGCGTGCGCGTTGCATGTCGAGCCGGGTGAATTGCAGCTCGACGAACCGTATGCGACGGCCGTGTTCCGCATCGCGCAGGAAGCGCTCGCGAACGTCGCGCGGCACGCGGCCGCGTCGAGCGCGACCGTGACGCTCGTGTACCACGACGAAATGATCGGGCTGACGATTCGCGACGACGGTGCGGGCTTCGATCCCGGTGCGCCGCGCAAGTCGGGATCGTTCGGTCTGGTCGGCCTGCGCGAGCGCGCGTATCTCGTCGGCGGCACGCTGCGGATCGATACGACGCTCGGCGAAGGGACGACCGTGGAAGTGGATATTCCGGTGTCGTCCGCGCATGTGGCGCTCGCGCACGACGGACGGGGGACGTCGCAGACGGAGGGGTAAGGTTGAAGCAGGGGGGCGGAATGCCGCTGCGAGCGGTCAGTGGTAGTCGTCTTCCCGCTGATGCCGAACGGCGAGAATCGTGACTTGCTCGGCGGCCTCGACCTCAAACAGCAGGATGTAGCCTGATGTGCCGAACGATACGATCAGTTCACGCAAAAACGGATTCCCGTCGTCGATCTTGCGGCACGTAAACGGAAACATTCGAAGCATCGCTACACCTTGTTCGATCGCCTCCGCTGCACGAGCCGCCGCATCCACATCGCGGTCGAGCAGATATCGATACAGTCGCATCAGGTCTTCACGCGCCGCACGCGTATAGCGGACCCGATAGATCAATCGCCCGCCTTCGCTGCACGCGCAGCTTTCAGCATGTCCTCGAGTTCTGCCTGAACGTCCGCGGCATCGACGTATTCACCGGTACGGCGCGCCTCGTCGCGCGACGCAAGGCCACGAGCAATAAACTCGCGCTGCAGACGCCGACGCGCAATACCGTCACGCAGCGCCGACTCCATGAACGCGGATAGCGTCTCGTTTTCCTCAAGAACGGATTCCGCCGCCTCCCGCAACTGCGGATCGACACGTAGTGCCGGCATGGTCGCCGTTTTCATTGCATTCTCCATGCATTACATATGTAATGCATGATAGCACGACGGCCTTGACGAAGGCAGTCCACCGTTCGACCAGGTCGGTGCCTCCGGAACAACGATCCACCATGCCTATCACGCCCGCGCCGCCACCATCCCCCGCTCCGAGCGCGTCCACGCGATGAGCGCGCCGATCCCGAGCAGCGCGAGGCACACGATCGGCACGATCATCGGCCCGAACGCCGTGCCCGTCACCTTCCCCGCGAACGGCATCAGGTTCTGGCTGAAGAAGCCGCCGAGGTTGCCGATCGAGTTGATCGCCGCGACGCTCGCCGCCGCACGCGCGCCGGTGAAGTAACGCGGCGGCATCGACCAGAAGCACGGATACAGCAGCGGGATGCACGCGCCGCCGAGCACGAGCGCGATGAAGCGCAGCGGCGTCGACGGCAGCACGAGGCTCAGCAGGAAGCCGAGCGCGCCGAGCGCCGCGACGATCGCGATCGTGCGCAGGATGCTCTTCGCGCGGCGCAGCTTCGACGGCAGCCACACCAGCAGCACCACCGCGAGCGCCCACGGCAGCATGCTCAGGAAGCCGTTCGTGCTGCTCGACACGCCGAACGATTTCACGAGCGTCGGCAGCCAGTACGTGACGCCGTACAGCGACGTCGACATCAGCATGTAGGTCGCCGCGAACAGCATCACGCGCGGATCGAGCAGCGCCTTCCACGGCTGCCCATGCTCGGCCTGCGCCGGCTTCTCGCGTTCGAGCGCGGCCGCGACGATCTGTTTCTCGCGCTCGTCGAGGAACGGCGCGTCGCGAAACGACGCCGGCAGCACGCGGAACACGACGATCGCGACGATCACCGCCGGGATGCCCGTCGCGACGAACACCCATTGCCAGCCCGCGAGCCCCCACACGCCGTTCAGGCTCAGCAGCACGCCGCCGACCAGCGAGCCGAGCATGTTCGCGAGCGCGCTGCCGAGCGTGAAGATGCCGAGCACCTTCGCGCGGTAGCTCTGCGGGAACCACAGTGTCAGGTAATAGATCACGCCCGGATAGAAGCCGGCCTCCGCGATCCCGAGCAGGAAGCGCAGCGAACAGAACGCCGGCATCGACGTCGTGAAGCCCATCAGCACGGTGATGAGGCCCCACGTCAGCATGATCCGCGCGAGCCACACGCGTGCGCCGTAGCGATGCAGCGCGAGCGTGCTCGGCACCTCGAACAGCAGGTAGCCGATGAAGAACAGCGACGACGCGAGACCGAACGCGGCCTCGGTCATCCCGAGGCTGTGCACCATCTGCAGTTTCGCGAAACCGACGTTCTGCCGGTCGATGAACGCGATCAGGAACATCACGACGAGGATGGGCAGCAGGCGCCGCGCCATCTTCGACATGATGCGCTGCTCTTCGGCGGACGCGGGGTCCAGGGTTTCGGTGGCATTCACTGCGGGCTCCTCCGTGAATCGGTTGCTTGTCGGTTGAATCGGCGCCGCGCGCGATGAACGCGCGGGCGCGGTGGTATTCGATGAAATCGGGGTCCGGCGGCGAACGGCGGCGGTCAGCCCGACCGGTAGTCGTCGAGCATCGGCGCGAACATCTCGTGCCACGCACGCGGCTTCGCCTTGATCGTGCCGGCGAGATACAGGAATTCGACGTAGTCCATCAGCTGGTTCGGCCGCACCGAGAAACGCGTGTCCGGCGCGGCGAGCATCCGCATCACGTCGTCGTGCGACACGCCGACACCCGACGAGGCCGCATACAGCGCGGCCGCCGCGCGCGGGTCCTGCGCGATCAGGCGGTTCGCTTCGTCGAGCGCGCCGAGAAACGCCGCGGCCAGCGCGGGCTCCGCATCGACAAGCCGCTTCGGCGCGAATACCACGTCGAGCGTCAGCGGGCCGAGCACGTCGACCGAATTCACGACGCGATGAATGCCCGGCTGCCGCAACTCGAGCGTCGAGAACGGCGGCGACGTGAAGTGCGCGGTGACGCCGTGCTCGCGGCGGATCAGCGCCTGCATCGCCTGCGGATGCGGCAGGTTCACGGTGATCGAATCGAGTTGCGCGAAATGCTTCGCGCCGAGCTGCCGGCTCGCGACCATCTGCAGCACGACCGCCGACAGCGACGTGCGGATGCCCGGCACCGCGATCCGGTCGGACGGCGTGAAGTCGCGCAGCGACGCGAGGCCCGGACGGTTCGCATTGAGCGACAAGGACGTCGTGGACAATCCGCTGATGCCGATCACCTCGACGTTCGGAATCCCGCGCGCCCGCGCCCACAGTTCGATGAAGCCCGGCGCACCGGCACCCGCGAAATCGAGCGTGCCGGCCATCATCGCGTCGTTGACGGAATTGCCGCCGTCGAGCAGCACCCAGTCGACCGCGACGTCGCGCAGGCCGTGCCGCGCCGCGTGCCGCTCGAACAGGCGCTGCTTCTCCATCACGAGCAGCGGCAGGTACAGCACGCCATAGCCTTTCGAGATCCGCACCGTGCGCGGCTTCGCGCGCACCAGCGACGGCGCGGCCAGCATGCCGAGGCCGGCGGCGAGCAACGCGCGGCGGCGCGGCGACGTCGTCATGCGCGCGCCTCCGTGCACATGACGGCCAGCGCCAGCGCGGCAGCCGGCGTCAGGCCTGGCCGTGCATTCGGCCGCGCCTTCGACGTGCCCGTGACATGCTGCATGTTGCCGTCTCCTCTGGTATTAATGCCGTCGTCGCTTGCTCCGGCTGAACACAGGTTATCGAGCGAGTCTGAGAAAATGCTGACATCCCGCCCTCGGGAAAACCCCTAACCCCTCTACCTGCAAACGGCACCATGCGCATTCTCGTCGTGGAGGACGATGCCGAAATCGGCGCGGCGATCCGCAGCCGCCTCGCGCGGCTCGGCCATGCCGTCGATCTCGAAACCGACGGCTCGACCGCGAACAGCCTGCTGCGCGTCGAGCGCTTCGATCTCGTCGTGCTCGATGCGAACCTGCCCGGCCTCGACGGCTTCGCGGTACTGCGCAACCTGCGCGCGTCGGGCTGCACGACGCCGGTGCTGCTCGTCACCGCGCGCTCCGCGATCGACGACCGCGTGAGCGGCCTCGGCCTCGGCGCCGACGACTATCTCGTGAAGCCGTTCGACTACCGCGAGCTCGATGCGCGCGTGCAGGCGCTGCTGCGCCGCAACAGCGGCCATGCGAACGACGTGCTGACGCTCGGCGGCCTCGTGATCGACCGCAGCAGCCGGCTTGCCGAACTCGACGGCCAGCCGCTGTCGCTGTCGCGCCAGGAGTTCGCGCTGCTCGAGATTCTCGCGAGCCGACCGCAGCGGATCTTCTCGAAGGACGAACTGCTGAACCAGCTGTTCAGCTTCGGCAACGAGCCGACCGCGAACGCGGTCGAGCAATACGTGACGCGCGTGCGCAGGAAGCTGCAGGGCAGCTCCGTCGAGATCCGCACCGCACGCGGGATGGGGTATCAGATTGCCGCGCATTGACTGGTTCCCGAAGACGCTGTTCGGGCGCACGCTGCTGTTCATCGCGCTCGTCGTCGCGACCGGCGCGCTCGCGCTCGCCGCGATCGCGCGCTACTACGCGGGCGTCGCGGCAGAACGCGCATACGACCAGTTGCTGGCCGGCGCGTCGATCCAGGTGGCGGAGAACCTGTACGTGCAGGGCGGCGTGCTCGCGCTGAACCCGCCCGTCGCCGCGCTGTCGACGCTGTCGCGCTACGACCTCGTCTACTACAAGGTCGTCGATTCGCGCGGCGTCGTCGTGGCCGGCTACAACGATCTCGCCAGCCCCGCGACGCTCGCGGCCGCGAAACAGGGCCCGGCGTTCGCGAACGCCGTCTACCAGGGGCACCGGATCCGCACCGCGACCATCGCGCGCTACATGCCCGAGGAAAGCACGCCGGGCTGGGCGCTCGTCACCGTTGCGCAGACAACCAACGCGCGGCAGCAGCTGACGAACGACATGAGCATCAAGGTGTGGACGCTGATCCTGCTGATGAGCGTGCTCGCGATCGGAGCGAGCGGCCTCGCGATCCGGCGCGGGCTGCGGCCGCTCGCGCAGATCGGCACGATCATCGCCGCGCGCGACCCGGCCGATCTGCGGCCGGTGGCCGTCGACACGCCGAGCGAGATCGACGCGATCATCGGCTCGATCAACGGGCTGATGCACCGGCTGGCCGAGCGAATCAACGCGATGCAGCGCTTCATCGCCGACGCCGCGCACCAGATGCGCACGCCGCTCGCGCGGCTCGACGCGCAGATCGAATTGCTCGACGGCGAAGCCGATCCCGCGCGTCATGCGGCGCGGCTCGATGCGTTGCGCGCGACCTGCTCGGATGTCGGGCGCCTCACGGGGCAGTTGCTCAATCATGCGATGGTGATCCATCGCATCGAGGCCGTGCCGCTGCAACCCGTCGACCTCGTTGCGCTCGCGAAGGACGTGCTCGGCCGCGCGATTCCGCTTGCGGACGAACGCGACGTGGCCGTCGCGTTCGCGAGCGATTCACCGCATGCGTGGATCGACGGCGACGCGATCAGTCTGCAGGAGGCATTGTCGAACGTGCTGCACAATGCGCTGCTGCATGGGCATGCGGACGATATCGTCGTGTCGGTCGCGACCGCGGGCAACGTCGATGATGCGGTGACGCTGACCGTCACCGACAACGGGCGAGGGATTCCGCGCGAACATTGGGATGCGGCGTTGCAGCCGTTCGTGCGGTTCGCGCCGGACGGCAGCGAGCGCCGCACCGGGTCGGGGCTCGGGCTCGCGATCGTGCGGGAAGTGATGAAGGCACACGGCGGGCGTGTCGGGTTCGCGTTTCCCGATGCGGGCGGGTTCGCGGTGGTGTTGACGTTTCCGCGGCCGGTGACGACGCGCGCAGGCACCGCATGAACCGGCGGCCCCAGGCGCACCGCCGGGCCGCCTCCTTTTGCCACCTACACCGCCACTGCCTCCCCACCGAGATATGCATCGCGCACACGCTCGTCATCGGGCAGCGTTTTCGCGGGCCCTTCGAGCACGACGCGTCCCGTCTGCAGCACGTAAAGGTAGTGCGGGTAGTGCGGATCACCCGCGTGCGAGAACGTCCTGATATTGCGTGCCGTTCGTGCCTCTGCCCGAAGTCCTGCGGCAGTGCTCGCGCGTGTTCAACACGGTCATGTACTACGCAGGCGGCCTGTCACACGCCCCGCCGCGCGTCACGCCTTGTGCGTCGACAACAAGATACTCGTCTCCGTATTCGCGATCCCGTCGATCAACCGGATCGCGCCGAGCACGCGATCGAAATGCTCGAGCGAATCGGCGTGCAGCTCGGCGACCAGATCCCAGCGCCCGTTGGTACTGTGGATCGACGCGACGTTCGGATGCCCGCGCAGCACCTTCACCACTTCCGCGCCGCGATTGCCCTGCACCGCGATCGACATCAGCGCGCGGATCCGGTGCCGCTCGGCCGCCGGCTTGAGCCGCACCGTATAGCCGACGATCACGCCGTTCTTCTCCAGCCGCGTCAGCCGGTTCTGCACGGTCGCGCGCGCGACGCGCAACGCCTTCGCGAGGGCGACCACGGGCATTCGCGCGTTGTCGCGCAGCAGCGCGATGAGCTGCCGGTCGACGTCGTCGAGCGTAATCATGAGCGGACCTTCCTGTTGAACGTGAGCCGGCCGCCAGCGTGCCGGACGGCGTGCATTCCGGCTCGTGCAAATCGCACAAACTGCCGTATCTGGCCAGCAATTTGCCAAGTCTATCGATAAATCTGCCAGTTTTGCCGTCTTTTTGTTGGCTCGACTCCCGGAAATAATGACTCCATCGACCGGCTGCACACGCCGTGACACTGCTTTTGATGGAGCCGGGGCCCGGGCCGAAGCGCCCGCCACGGCCGACCAGGACGCCTGGACACCCGTACCGGCAAAAAATGGAGACAGACCGATGACCCGCTTCCTCGACGTTCCCGCCACCGCCCGACTGATCGCCAAGACTGGCGTCACGCCGTTCCTGCGTGAGCTCGTCGACACGCTGCGCGCCGATTATCTGCACTGGGCCGACTTCGACAAGTCGCCGCGCGTCGCCTGCCATTCGCGCGACGGCGTGATCGAGCTGATGCCGGTCGCGAACGCGTCGCTGTTCGCGTTCAAGTACGTGAACGGCCACCCCGTCAACGCCGCGCGCGGAATGCACACGGTGATGGCGTTCGGCGCGCTTGCCGAAGTCGACACCGGCTACCCGCTGCTGCTCGCCGAACTCACGCTGACCACCGCGCTGCGCACCGCCGCGACGTCGGTGCTGGCCGCGCAGGCACTCGCCCGCCCCGACTCGCGCACGATGGCGCTGATCGGCAACGGCGCGCAGAGCGAATTCCAGGCGATCGCGTTCCACACGCTGCTCGGCATCGAGGAGATCCGCGTGTTCGACGTCGATCCGCAAGCGACCGACAAGCTCGTGCGGAACCTCGCCGCGTATCCGGCGCTGCGCGTCGTGCGCGCCGCGTCGACCGCCGACGCCGTGCGCGACGCCGACATCGTGACGACCGTGACCGCCGACAAGGCGTACGCGACGATCGTCACGGCCGACATGATCGAGCCCGGCATGCACCTGAACGCGGTCGGCGGCGATTGCCCGGGCAAGACCGAACTCGAGGCCGGCGTGCTGCAGGCGGGCCGCGTGTTCGTCGAATTCGAACCGCAGTCGCGCATCGAGGGCGAGATCCAGCAGATGCCGGCCGACTTCCCGGTGACCGAGCTGTGGCGTGTGCTGCAGGGCGAGACGACCGGCCGCGCACGCGCGGACGAAGTCACGGTGTTCGACTCGGTCGGCTTCGCGCTCGAGGACTACTCGGCGCTGCGCTACCTGTACGCGCTCGCACAGCAGCACAACGCGGGCGTCGAGATCGCGCTGATTCCGCCGGCCGTCGATCCGAAGAACCTGTTCGCGCTGATCGACGATCCGGCCGCGATCGCGCAGGGTCACGCGGCGTTCGTGACCGAAGCCGTCGCCGCGTTCGCACGCTGATCGTCATCCCGGGCGGCCTGCGCGCCGCCCGGTTCCCCGCCTCTCGCCTCTACCGTTCATGAATCTCGTATCGATCCAGGCGCCGGCCGCCGTCGTGATGATCCGGCCGCACCGCTTCCTGCCGAACCCGCAGACCGCGGCCGACAACGCGTTCCAGCGCACGGCTGCCTGCGGCGCGAAGGACACGCCGTCGGTGTCGGCCGCCGCGCGCGACGAAGTCACGGCCGCCGCGCAGACGCTCGCCGACGCTGGCGTGCGCGTGCACGTGTTCGACGACCACGGCGAGCGCGACACGCCCGACTCCGTGTTTCCGAACAACTGGTTCTCGACGCATCCGGGCGGGCACGTCGCGCTGTATCCGATGTATAGCCCGAACCGCCGCCGCGAACGGCGCGCGGACATCGTCGAGATGCTGAAGGCCGAGTACCGCGTGCAGGACGTGATCGATTACTCGGGCCTCGAATACGACGACGTGTTCCTGGAAGGCACCGGCGCGATGGTGCTCGACCACGTCGCGCGGATCGCGTACACCGCGCGGTCGCGCCGCGCCGATCCGGTCGCGCTCGAACGCTTCTGCACGCACTTCAACTTCGAGCCGATCTGCTTCGACACGGCCGATGCGAACGGCAACCCGATCTATCACACGAACGTGATGATGAGCGTCGCCACCGAGTTCGCGATGGTCGGCCTCGAGCTGATCGCGGAGCGCCGGCGCCGCGACGAGATCGCGCAACGCCTGAGCGAAACGGGCCGCACGGTGATCGCGCTCGATCACGCGCAGATCGCGAATTTCGCGGGCAATACGCTGGAACTGTCGGGCAAGGACGGGCGCGTGCTCGCGCTGTCGCGGCATGCGTTCGACTGCCTCACCGGCGACCAGCGCGCGACGATCGAGCGCTCCGCGCGGCTGCTGCCGCTCGACGTGCGGACGATCGAACTGGCCGGCGGGTCGGTGCGCTGCATGCTCGCGGGCATTCATCTCGCGCGGCGCGCGGCGGTAAATAACGCACGGGAAATCGAATCGGTGGTGCGGCAACGCGAACCGGTGTCGCACGCCTGAACGGACATACCGCGCCGGACGGTCCGACGCAACCGGATGATGCTTCGATCTGCGAACCAGATCGAAGCATCCTGCCCTTCCCTCAACCGGCCAGCAGCTTCAACCCGGCCGGCAGCGTTTCGCCGAACACGCGCGCCGTGTCGGCTTCGTCGAACGCAATCGCCTCGCGCACCATGTCGATCCACGCGGCCGACACGTTCGCGGCCGACAGACGCTTGATCACCGCCTCACGTGTTTCGTCCGGCAAATCGCGTTCGCGGTCGCCCGTCATCCGCGCAATCTGCGCGACCGCGAACGCCGCGGGTTCGACCTGCTTCCAGTCCAGCGCGAACAGCGCGTCGAGCCAGCGGTTCGCGACGTCGGCCGGCACGACACTGTGCGCGCTGCCGTAGAACGGCCGCCGCGCCCCGATCCGCCCGAGCGCCCACGCGCACAGCGTGCGCTCGGCCGGCTTCTGCAACTGCGCGATCAGACGCTCGGCCAGTTCCACCTTGCGCTCGACCGGCAATCGCTCGAGCGACGCGGACAGGCGCGTCATGTCGGCCGGGCCGACCTTGGCCGGGTCGAACGGCAGCTTGCGGCGCTTGTCGTCGGACGGTTCGAGAAACGCAATGGCGTCGCGCACCTGCGTTTGCGCGTCGTCGTCGAGGCCGCCGGCCACGCGCCGCCACAGCGTCCACCACTCGGACCACACCTGCGCGTCGTTCACATACTGAATCCCGTCGTCGAACAGCGGCCACAGCTGCTCGATGCGCCACGCATCGAGCGGATGGCCGAAGCCCGGGCGCAGGCAGTAGCCGGCAAGATTCAGCCACGCACGTTCGTGATCGGCCGAACGCCGCCGGCGACGCGCCCGCGCGAGCAACGCGTCGAACAGCTCGCGCGCGAGCGCGACGTCCCACTCGTCGCGCGGGCCGAGCACCTGCTCAAGTTGCGCGCGCAACCGTCGCGTGTCCTTCGGCGTGACGTCGGCAGACTTGCTGCCGAACGAGCGGTCGATCAGCCCGATCGCGTGGTCGAGACGCGGATGGCGCGCGAGCGCGCCGTCGTCACCCTGCGCGGGCGCATCGCCGCGCAACTGGAATTCGAGCCGCCAGCGGCGCGATGGATCGTCGGTCGCGATGCAGTGCATTTCGAGCGTGCCGACCTCGGTCAGCGACGCGGTGAGTTTCACCGGCGTTTCGCGCGCGTCGCCGCCGGCTTGGCCGGCGACGACCGTCGCGATCGGCGGCAGCCGCACGAAATCGCCGCCGTCCAGGTCGACGAGATCGCCGGGCCGGTACGCGGTTTCGGCTACCGTCGACACGAGGTGGAACCGCACCGGCTGCCCGAGCTGCAGCGCGAACGTGCGCTCCTCGAGCCGAATCTCGCGGCCTTCCTCGGCGCCGCGCGGCAGCAGGCAGACGCCGCGCGGCGCCGCGTCGCCGGCACCCTCGTCGAGCACGAGGAAGTAACTGCGCGCGGAACCGCCGCCGATGCGCGGCGCATGCCCCGCCCGCGCAAGCCCGTAGGCCACCGCGCCGCGCGCGACCGCCACGTCCGGATGCGCGTTGTGCAGCACGTCGAGCGGCGCGCCGCGCCACGCGCCGAGCGTCTGCGCGAGACGGCCGGCGAGCGCGCCCGCGCGGAACACGCCGCCGTTGAGCAGCAGCGTATCGGGCAGCGGGCCTTCCGCATGACGATTCAGGAATGCGGCGACGTGGCGCGTGACGGCCGGGTCGCTCGCATACGGCAAGCCGAACTCGACGATCGCGGCCCGCGCGCGGCGCGGCAGCTCGCCGGCGTCGACCTGCGGAAAGAAACCGTCGACGACGATCTGCTCGACTTCCTGCCGCGTCAGCTCGGCCGAGCGCGCGCCGCCGACGAGCTTGCTGCCCGCGCCGAGCAGCGTCACGGTGACGGACGCCGGCGCGTCGTCGCCGAGCAGCCGCTCCTTCGCAGCGCGGCAGCGCTCGACGAGCTGTGACAGGCTCGCGGCGGACAACCGCGTGCCGGGCTCGGTCAGCCGCGTCTCGACCAGGCGCGCCAGCGCGAGGTCCATGTTGTCGCCGCCGAGCATCAGGTGATTGCCGACGCCGACGCGCGTGAAGGCCGGTTCGCCGTCGTCGCCGGGCGCGACGTCGACGAGTGTGAGATCGGTCGTGCCGCCGCCGACGTCGCAGATCAGCACGCGGCGCGCCGCGGCGAACGTGTCGCGCAACGTCGCGCGCTGGCCGTACAACCAGTCGTAGAACGCGGCCTGCGGCTCTTCCAGCAACCGCAGCGCCGGCAGTTTCGCGCGTTTGGCGGCCTCGACCGTCAATGCGCGCGCGCCGTCGTCGAACGATGCCGGCACCGTCAGGATGACGTCCTGCTTCGCGAGCGGCGCATCGGGAAAGCGTGCATCCCACGCGGCACGCACGTGCGCGAGATAGCTCGCGCTGGCGTCGACCGGCGACACCTTGTCGACGCCGTCGGCCGCGCCCCACGGCAGGACCGGCGCGAGCCGGTCGACCGATGCGTGCGACAGCCAGCTCTTCGCGCTGGTGACGAGCCGGCCCGGCACCTGCGCACCGAGCGTGCGCGCATAACGGCCGATCACGGCCGGCGGCGTATCCGCCGCATGCGCGTTTGCCTTCGGATCGGCCGCCCACGGCAGGCGCAGCGCGTCCGGCGGCAATTCGCCCGCCGCCGGGTGATAGCGCACCGACGGCAGCAGCGGCTGCGCGGCGACCGCGCCGGGGCCGACCAGCTGCTCGACGTCGAACACGCGGATCGCGTCGGAGCCGGCCTCGACGTATGCGACGACCGTGTTGCTCGTGCCGAGGTCGATGCCGACCGTATAGCGCTTCATCGCGCTCAGGCGGCGCCGCGCACGTCGAACTCGACCTTCCAGCGCTCGTTCGTGCCGCTCGGGATCGCCTCGAGCTCGAGCGTGCCGGCTTCCGTCACGCGCGCATGCAGCTTCACCGGCACGACCTCGCCGACCGTGCGCCCTTCGGCGGGCAGCGTGGCCTGGATTTCCTCGAGCTCCTGCAATTCTTCCGGCGACCAGTAGTCGAGCAGCGTGCCGACCTGATCCTGACGGCGCACCGACGACCCGAAGAAGCGGAACTGCACCGGTTCGCCGACGACGAGGCCGAATTCCTGCGGCGGCAGCGCCGCATCCGTGCCTTCCTCCATCCCGAACGGCGCGACGCACAGCGCCTGCACCGGCGGCTCCAGCCCCGGCACCGCGGGCATCGCCGACTCGATCGCGACGTAGTACGCACGCGCCGTGCCGCCGCGAATGCGCACGCCACGGCCGCGCTTCACGTAGCCGTAATAGGCCGCGCCGCGCGCGACTGCCAGATCGAGGTCCGCGCCTTCGAGCAGGCGTGCGGCCGGCGCGCCTTCGGCGGCAAGCCAGCTGTTGAGCGTATCGAGCACGCGCTGCGTGAGCAGCGCCGACTTGAACACGCCGCCGTTGAACAGCACCGCGGTCGGATGCAGGAACGTGGCGCCCTGCGGCAGCGTGCGCTGCACGCCTTCGAGCGTGTCGAGCGCCGCGACCTGGCGGCCGAGGAACGCCGCGAGGTGGCGCGTGATGCCCGCGTCCTGCGCATACGGCAGGCCGAGCTGCGTCAGGCCGACGCGCGCGCGGCTCACCGGACGCGCCGCCGCGTCGACTTGCGGGAAGAAGCCTTCGAGGATCGTCTGCGTGAGTTCCGCGCGCGTCAGTTCCGTGCGGATCGAGCCGCCGATCAGCTTCGAGCCGCGGCTCGGCACGACGAGCGGCACCGCGTCGGTCGTCGGGTCGGACAGCAGCGTTTCCTTCGCGGCGCGGCACGCGTACGTGAGTGCGCGCAGCTGCCACGGATCGGCCTGCGTGCCCTGCTGCGCGAGCTTGCGCGCGACCACGTGCGCGAGCGCGAGGTCCATGTTGTCGCCGCCGAGCAGGATGTGCTCGCCGACCGCCACGCGATGCAGTTCCAGGTTGCCGTCGCGCTCGACCACCGCGATCAGCGACAGGTCGGTGGTGCCGCCGCCGACGTCCACGCACAGGATCAGGTCGCCGACCTGCACCTGCTTGCGCCAACCGCCTTCGCTCTTCTGGATCCAGCTGTAGAGCGCCGCTTGCGGCTCCTCGAGCAGCGTCATCCGCGAGTAGCCGGCGGCACGCGCGGCTTCCGCCGTCAGTTCGCGCGCGGCCGGGTCGAACGACGCGGGAATCGTGACCGTCACGTCCTGGTCGGCGAACGGCGCGTCGGGATGCGCGTGATCCCACGCTTCGCGCAGGTGCGTCAGGTAGCGGGTCGAGCTTTCCAGCGGCGACACGCGCGACACTTCGGGCGGCGCATCGCTCGGCAGGATCGCCGCGCGGCGATCGACGCCCGGGTGGCACAGCCAGCTCTTCGCGCTCGACACGAGGCGAATCGGCGTGCCCGCGCCGCGGGTGCGCGCCATTTCGCCGACCGCGAAGCCGCGCGAGGCCGTCCACGGCAGCGTCAGGTCGCCCTGCGTCAGCTCGCTTTCATGCGGAAGATAGAGGAACGACGGCAGCAGGTCGCGCGACTCCAGCGCGCCGGGCGCGGTCAGCTGCGCGATCGGCAGCACCTGCTGCGTGATCTTTTCGCCGTCGCTCGCGGCGCTGTCGACGTACGACAGCGCGCAGTGGGTCGTACCGAGGTCGATACCGATCGAATAGCGCGGATCGCTCACAGTTCCACCTCCGCCGGTGCGACCACCGATGCGTCGTGGCTGCCCGTCAGCTTCGGCAGGCGCACGTCGGCCACGCGCCAGCCGCGATGGCTGACCGTGCCCGTGAACGGCGCGGCGCCGACCACGTTGCCCGTCACCCGCACGGCCGTCGCGTCGAAGCCAGCCGGCAGCGTCACGCGGCTGCCTTCGGCTTCATCGCGCACCGGCACGATCGTGAAATGCTCGCGCAGCGCGGCGCGGCAGCCGTCGTGCACGAGGCGTGCGGCAGCGCCGATGTCGGCGTCCGCGTAGCCCGCGATGTCTTCCTCGACGAAGTCGATGAAGCGCGCATCGCGCTGCAGCAGGCCGAGCAGCTGCAGCGCGGCTTGCGGGCTCGCTTCGCGCAGTTCGGGGGCCGGCGCCTTCACGGGTGCGGGCGCTGGCGCGGGCGTCGGGGCTGCGGCGGGCGCCGGCGCAACCGGGGCCGGGGCGCCATCGCGCACGCGCAGCACGCCGGCCGCGAACTCGCGGTTGCCGAGCACGGAGAAGAACGTGCCGACGGCCAGCGATAGCCGGCCGAAGAAGGACAGGTTGGATTCTGGCATGGGGTCTGGACTCCTGTGGGGCTCGCGACTCGGCGAGCATCTTGCCTGGGCGCCCGGCGGCGGCGTGCGATTGCGCACTGCCGCCGCCCGGCGCGTGATTCGGGCGCGCCCTCTCGGGTGCGGAAAACCCGTATTTTGCCCTGTGACGGGCGAACCGGGCAGAAGTTGGGGGACAGAACACAACGGCGCGCGGGTTTCGCCCCGCGCCGGATTACGTCGGACTGCCGGATATATACGATCGGACGTGATGTTGCGGCGCGTCAGCGGGGCTTGCGGCGGCGTGCCGCCTTCGCGTCGAAATCGCGCGACAGCATGCCGACGTCGATATGTGGAAGCAGACGAAGTTTGCAGGCATGTTCGCAGCCGGCAATGCGTCGAGCCTGATGACGAATGCGACGTTCGCGTCGGCATCGGACGTCGCGGCCGCGGCGGGTGCGCATCGGCCGTTGATTTTCGGCGTCGACGCATGAAGGGCATGCGGCTGCGTGTTGCTCGATGCGGCATGACGCTACTTTCTTCACGTGATGTGTTGTTTAATGCTCGGCAACACCAGCATTAAGGGACACGCAATGCTCGACCTCGACGACCTTCGACTCGTTCGCGCGATCGGCGCGTCGCGCTCATTGGCATCCGCCGCGCGCCTGCTCGACCTCACCCCGCCCGCGGTCACGATCCGCCTGCAGCGGATGGAGGCGAAACTGGACGTCCGGCTCGCCGTGCGGCAGCCGAAAGGGATCGCCTTGACCGACGAGGGTCAGCGGCTGTACCACGAGGCCGTCGGGATTCTCGAGCGCGTCGAGGCACTGCAGGCCAACATCTCCGGCGACCAGGGCGACGTGCAGGGCACGCTGCGCGTCGTCGCGCCGTTCGGCTTCGGGCGCAAGTACGTCGCGCGGATCGTGCGCGATGTGCAACGCGCGCATCCGAAGCTCGAAATCTCGCTGCACCTGTCGGAGAGTCCGCTGACCAGCGCGTCGGGGGCCGAGGTGGTCATCCATGTCGGCAGCCTGAAGTCGTCGTCGTGGATCGGCTATCCGCTCGCGCCCAACGAGCGCTTCCTGTGCGCGAGCCCCGGGTACGCGCGTCGCATCCAGGCACTGAACCATCCGTCCGACCTCGCCCGCTACGATTGCCTGTGCCTGCGCGAAAACGACGAGGACATCCCGCGCTGGCGCTTCTCGAAAGCCGGGGATGGCAAAGGCGAATCCAGCCGATCCGCGGTGATTCGCGTCACGGGTGGGCTGTCGTCGAACGACGGCACCGTCATCACCGACTGGGCATTGGCCGGGCTCGGCATCGTGGAGCGCTCCGAATGGGATGTCGCGCCGCTGCTGGCGAACGGCAAGCTGGTCAGGCTGCTGCCCGACTGGCATCTGCCGCCCGCGCCCGTGACCGCGCTGCTGCCGTCGCGCACCGGCCGCTCCGCGCGGCAGCGGGTTTTCCTCGAAGCCGCTCGGCGGTTTCTCGATCCGCCGCCCTGGCGCAGCAACGCGTGAACGGCTTTCCCGGGTTAAATGCCGCTTAATGATCGATTTGGCATGCGTTAAACACGTTGCTTGCCGAACGCCCTACAGTGTCCGTGTCGGCAACCTACCGGGACAACGCATCATGGGCATTCCTTCCCTCAACACCCCCGCCGCCTTGATCGACGTCGATCGCATGCGCGACAACATCGCGCGCATGCAGGCGCATCTCGACGCGCTGGGCGTCAAGTTCCGGCCGCACGTGAAGACGACCAAGTGCCGGCAGGTCGTCGACGCGCAGATCGCGGCCGGCGCGCAGGGCATCACGGTATCGACGCTCAAGGAAGCCGAACAGTTCTTCGCGGGCGGCGTGCGCGATATCGTCTACGCGGTCGGGATGATTCCCGCGAAGCTCGGCCAGGCGCTCGCGCTGCGCCGGCAGGGCTGCGAGCTGAAGATCGTCGCCGACAGCCTGCAGACCGCGAACGCCATCGCCGAATTCGGGCGCGCGCACGGTGAGCCCTTCGAAGTCTGGATCGAGGTCGACGTCGACGGCCACCGTTCCGGGATTCGGCCCGACGACGACCTGCTGATCGCCGTCGGTCGCGCGCTGGTCGACGGCGGCATGACGCTCGGCGGCGTGCTTGCTCACGCCGGCTCCAGCTACGAATACGACACCCGCGACGCGCTGGTCGCGATCGCCGAGCAGGAACGAAGCCTCACCGTGCGCGCCGCCGAGCGCCTCAGGGCGGCCGGCTTGCCCTGCCCGGTCGTGAGCATCGGATCGACGCCGACCGCGCTGTCCGCGCGGCACCTCGACGGCGTGACGGAAGTCCGCGCGGGCGTGTACGTGCTGTTCGATCTCGTGATGCATAACATCGGCGTGTGTGCGCTGTCCGACATCGCGCTGTCGGTGCTGACCACCGTCATCGGACACCAGGAAGAGAAAGGCTGGGCCATCGTCGACGCGGGCTGGATGGCGATGAGCCGCGATCGCGGCACGCAGCGGCAGGCGCGGGATTTCGGCTACGGGCAGGTGTGTGCCGAAGACGGTGAAGTGCTCGGCGAGTACGTCATGAGCTCGGCCAATCAGGAGCACGGCATCGTGTCTCGCATCGGTGCGCCCGACGCGGGCATCGCGAAGCAGTTCCCGATCGGTACCCGTTTGCGGATCCTGCCGAATCATGCATGCGCGACCGGCGCGCAACATCCCGAATACCACGCGCTCAGTGACGACGGCACCGTGCAAAGCTGGCCGCGCTTCTACGGGTGGTAAGGATCGCGCGCGCAGTGGCCGGTGATGCGGCGACGTGATGCGCCGACTTCCAACGGAGAAACCGGCCACCGCCCCCTCGTCCGCGCGACATTGACCATTTGTCTAAATCTGTACAAAATATACAACCGCGATTCGCACCGCACCCGACAGGCTCGCCCATCATGCCGACAGACGCCCAACTCCTTCTTCTCGACCGGGATGTGGTCGAACCGGCCCTTCAAGCCGAACACGTGATGGCCGCCGTCCGCGAAGCCTTCGTGCTGCATGGCCAACGCGCCGGACGCGTGTTCCCGGTCGTGCGCGAGAAACTGCATACGGGCGGCGTGTTCGGCATCAAGTCGGGCGACGTCGCGAGCCAGGATCTGCTCGGCTTCAAGGCGGCCGGGTTCTGGCCCGGCAATCGAAGCCGGGGCGGCGAGCCGCACCAGGCGACGATCGCGCTGTTCGATCCGGCCACGGGCCGCCCGCTCTGCATCATGGACGGCAATGCGATCACCACCGCCCGGACCGGTGCGGCCGGCGGCCTCGGGCTGCAGGCGCTCGCTCGCCGCGACAGCACGCGCGTTTGTGTATTCGGCACCGGCGTGCAGGCGCGCGTCCAGCTCGACTATGCGATCAGGCTGCTGCCGCAACGGTGCTCGGTGCAGTACGTGAACGTCAGCGTCGAGCCCGATCCGGTGTTCGAATCGGCATTCCGCGAACGCTGCGACATCCGCGTCGCACGGGACCGGAACGATGCGGTGGCGGACAGCGACGTCGTCATCACGGCAACGCCCGGCGGCGGCCCGCTGTTCGATGCGGATGCGGTTCAGCCAGGCACGCATCTGACTTGCGTCGGCGCGGACACAGCCGGCAAGCGCGAATTGCCCGAACGCGTATTGGAGCGCGCGCGGATTTTCGTGGACGATCACGCGCAGGCGCGCAGCATCGGCGAGTGCCAGTGGGCGCCGGATTTGCCGCGCACGGAAATCGGCGACATCCTCGCTGGCGTTGCGTCGGTCAATCGTGCCCCGCACGAGATCACGGTATTCGACATGACCGGACTCGCGCTTCAGGACTTGACCGTCGCGCGCTTCCTGTATCGGCAGGCTGTCGAAAATGGCGCGGGACGTTCGATCCCGTGGCCGTGGTGAATGGCAAGGAGGCGAAACGATTGAGGTAATCGGTACGTGCGAGCGAAACCGCGCTCGTCAGTGTCACCTCGATCCGATATGGCTCGCCGAGCCGCTCGTCGAGCACGAACGACATGATCGACAGATCCTGCGCCGCAGGTGCGCCGAGCACCTCAAGGAAATACGACTGACGACCGGTTATCCATTGCGCAAGCGCGCGTTGCGCATCTCGTTCTCGGGCCATGCTTCTCTCTCAGCAACCGTCATTTTTCTCGGAAGCTGAAGGAATAAAGGATGGCCAGATTCACGTCCAGCGAATGGCAACGGTCTGCAACAATGTTCGTGGTCGATCGCCCCCGTCGGCACGACCGACCACCGCATCACGCCGCCTTCCTTGCCTCCGCGATCCGTTGCGGCGCCTTCGGCCGCGCATAAAGCCGATCGAGATACGCCTGCAGTTGCGGGAACGGCTCGACCAGATGGCACTCGCTCGCCCAGTCGATCAGGTACGCGGTCACGCAATCGGCGACCGTCAGCGTATCGCCGACGATGAACTCGCGCCCTTCGAGATGCTTGTCGAGGATCGTGGCCATCGTCGCGAAATCCTCACGTGCCAGCTCGATATCGGCCGGCGAGCGCTTTTCCGGCGGATAGATGAACGAATGGCGCGTAATCCGCCACAGCGGCTGCTCGAGCTCCGTCACCGCGAACATGACCCATCGATAGGCCTGCGCACGCAGCGCCGGATCGGTGGGCAGCAGCGCCTTCTCCGGGTACTTGTCCGCGAGATACAGCACGATCGCGGCCGACTCGGGAATCACGAGGTCGCCGTCCACCAGCACGGGCACCTTGCCGGCCGGATTGAGGCGCAGGAATTCGGGCCGCTTGTGCTCGCCCGCCAGCAGGTTGACCGACACGAACTCGAAATCCGCATCCAGTTCCTTGAGCCCCCAGAGCGCGCGTTGCGAACGCGTGCCCGCGAATCCGTAAAGCTTCATTGCAATGTCTCCATCGAAAATGTCGGGGAAGATCTCCGCGCGCAGGCAACCGCCCATCGGCCTCAACGACCGCGCGCGCGGCGCCTGCCGCCGTTCACATGCCCGGCACCGCGAGCACCGGCATCACGTCGATCGTGTCGCCCGGAAACAGCGTGAAATGCGGATGGCCTTCGAACAGCGCGGCGGCCGCGTCGTGCGATGCGGCGCGCACGACGGTGAAGCCGCTCATCGCATTGGTGGTGTCCGTGACGCCGCTCTTGCCGATCGTCTTGGTCTTGCCGAGCGGCCCGCCGAGCTCGACGATCGCGTCGCGATGCCGGTCGACCCACGCATGCCAGGCGGCGATCCCTTCCCGCTCCCGCGTGCGCCGCTCGTCCTCCGGTAGCGCCATCCACGCCTTCATGGCCGGGCTCTCCTTGTTGCCGAGGAATACCGCGAGATACAACTGCTGTTGAGCACTCATGCTTCCTCCGTCCGATGGCGGGAACGGCGAAGTGCCGCGCCTCGCCCTTGACACGATAGGTTGATATCAACACAATTGCAACATGGCACCCAAAGAAAAGCTTCCTTTCGAAACGACGCTGATGGTGCGCGATTGCTGCCTGTGCCTGCACATGCAGCGCGCGGCGCGCAATCTCGCGCGCATCTTCGACGATGTGCTGCGTCCGCTGGATCTCACCAACGGCCAGTTTTCGCTATTGATGTCGCTGAACCGGCCGCGGCCGGCCCCGATGAAATCGGTCGCGTCGCTGCTCGCGATGGACCGCACGACGCTGACCGCCGCGCTCAAGCCGCTCGAGCGGCGCGGGCTGCTCACGATCGTGCAGGATCCGGACGACAAGCGCAGCCGCCTGCTCGAACTCACGCCGGCCGGTCATCAACTGCTCGCGGAAGCGTTCCCGCTGTGGCAGCAGACGCACGCCGAGATCGAACGGCCGTTCGCCGCAGGAGAAGTCGATGTGTTGCGCGGCCATTTGCGCGCGCTGTCGGAGGATCCGGCCACGCGCGGTTGAAGCGACGCGCGCTCATGCCGATCGGCCGTCCCTGCCTCACTCGGCCAGCGCCGTCGCCACCCCGACCCGCTTCGGCACGCCGGTCACGATCGTCGCGACCGCGACGGCCAGCACCGCGGCCGCGCCCAGGAACACGCCGCCCGCGCCGTTCGCGTCGAACACGACACCGCCCGCCGCCGCACCCGTCGCGATCGCGAGCTGGATCGCCGCGACGATCAGCCCGCCCGCGCTCTCGGCTTCATCGGGCACGGTGCGCGTGACCCACGTCGACCACGCGACCGGCACGCCGCCGAACGCCATCCCCCACAACGCGACGAGCACCGCGTCGATCATCGGCGCTCGGCCGAGCGCGACGAGCGCGATGCCGAGCACGACCATCAGCGCCGGCATCCCGATCAGCATCGGCCGCAGCCGGTGTTCGAGCACGCGGCCCGCGAGCGACGTGCCGACGAAGTTCGCGATCCCGTAGCCGAGCAGGATCGCCGACAACCCGTTCACGCCGACGCCGGCAACCTGTTCGAGGAACGGCCGCAAGTACGTGAAGAACGCGAAATGCCCGGTGAACACGAGGATCGTCGCGAACATCCCGAGGCCGACGGTCGGCCGGCGCAGCACGTCGACGAGCGTGCGCAGCCGCGTCGTGCCGCTCGGCGGCATCGACGGCAGCGTCATGACCTGCGACACGAACGCGATGCCGCCGAGCCCCGCCGCGATCAGGAACACGTTGCGCCAGCCGATCAGGTGTCCGAAGTAGCTGCCCATCGGCGCGGACGCGATCGTCGCGACCGCCACGCCGCTGAAGATGATCGACAGCGCGCGCGGCACCATCGCGGTCGGCACGAGCCGCATCGCGGTGGCGGTCGCCATCGTCCAGAAGCCGCCGAGCGCGACGCCGAGCACGACGCGGCCGATCAGCAGCGTCGTCAGGTTGGGCGCGAACGCGACCGCGAGATTCGACGCGACGAGCAGCATCGAAAACGCGAGCAGCACGCGCCGGCGGTCGATGGTGCGCGTGAGCGCCGAGATCAACAGGCTCGTGACGAGCGCGACCGTCGCGGTGGCCGTGACGGCCTGGCCGGCCACGCCTTCGGTCACGCCGAGGCCGTCGGCCATCGGCGTGAGCAGGCTCGCGGGCAGGAATTCGGCGGTGACGAGACCGAACACGCCGAGCGTCATCGCGAACACGGCACCCCAGGCCGGCTCGCGGGGGGCCGCCGTGGTGGCGGCAGAGGAGATTCCGGGATTCATGCGTGGTTCCGAGTCGTATAGGGAAAGTACCGATGACGGCGTATCGTAAGGAACGACGGCAGGACGGTCTATGACATACAATCCGTTCTTGTTGATCGATCGTCCGAATCTCGCTATGTCCGAGCCCCTGCTTCCTCCCGTGCCCGACGTGCACGACCTCGTCAGCGAGCTGCTGCTGGGCATGCGCCTGAGCGGCGTGCAGTACCGCCGGATCCAGGTGCCGCGGCCGTTCGGGCTGAGCTTCGGCCATGCGCCGGGCCGCGCGCAGTTCCATTTCGTCGGGCGCGGCCCCGTGCTGCTGCGCGACGCGGACGGCACGACGGTGCAGCTCGAGGCCGGCGACGCGATCCTGCTGCCGCACGGCCGCACGCATGCGCTGGTGTCCGATCCGGATGCGCCGTGCCGCGAGATCGGCGGGTTCGAGGCCGCGAGGATCTGCGACACGGTCGCGTCGGTGGGCGCGACGTCGTGCGCCGCGACGGAGCCGGCCGCCGGCGATGCACTGATCTTCAGCGCGTGCATGGAGCTCGATCTCGGCGGCATGCAGCCGCTCGTCGGGACGATGCCGGCGTTCATGCACGTCGGCACGCTGCTCGCGCGCTACCCGGAAATCCGCCCGATGCTCGACGCGATGGAGCGCGAATCGTGCGCCGAACGCGCGGGCTTCGCGGGCATCCTCGCGCGGCTCGCGGACGTGGTCGCCGCGTTCATCGTGCGCGGCTGGGTCGAGTGCGGATGCGGCGACGCGACCGGCTGGGTGCAGGCGCTGCGCGAACCGAAGCTCGGCCGCGCGATCGTCGCGCTGCATCGCGAGCCGGGGCGCAACTGGAGCGTCGCGGAACTGGCCGCCGAAGCGGGCGTGTCGCGCTCGGTGTTCGCCGAGCGCTTTCTCGCCGCCACCGGGATGACGCCGGTGCGCTACCTGACCGAGTTGCGGATGCGGCTCGCCGCGCAGTGGATCGCACGCGACCGCGAGACGATCGAGGCCGTTGCATACCGGCTCGGCTACGGGTCGCTCGCGGCGTTCAGCCGTGCGTTCAAGCGCGTGGTCGGGCGGCCGCCGGGGGCGGTGCGTTCCGAAGGTGACACGCACGCCGATGCGTGACGTGTAACGCGTCACACGCAACGCACGGCGAAGCGAGCGCCTGCCGGGTCGCCCCGCGATCGCTCGATCCGTCGTCACCCGTGACGATGGCGCTCAGCCGTTGCGCGCGTCGAGCGTGTCCACCAGCGCCGTCGCGCACTCCACGGCCAGCGCCGCGCACTGTTGCGCATCCACCGGCGCGCCGCTCATCACCGCGCCCTGCACGATCCGGCCCAGCAATTCCTTCGACAGGTCGGCGATTTCGTATTCCCGTTCCGTCATGTTCCTCTCCTGTGCGTCGGCCGGCTTCGGCCGCGCGTGCGATCGCGCCGCGCGCCACTTCCGCCGCGCGCGACGTTCAACGTTGCGTTGCCCGCACGACGATCTGCGCCTGCGTGTCGCGTTCGATGCGTTCGAGCGACGTGCGCAGCGCCGCGAATTCATCGGCAGTGCAGACTTGCCGGCCGAACGCCGCCGTCATCCTGCGCGTGACCTGCACGACGTGCGCGGCCGCATCGAAGACGTAATGCGACGTGAAATCGACGAAGCGGTCGTGCACGACCGTATCGGCCGGCAGGTCGGTCACCGCGACGTCGGCCGGCAGCGCGATCTGGCCGGTCTCGTCGAACGTGCCGCCGAGGCATACCCAGGGCTGGGTGCGCACCGGTTCGGCGAGCCAGCCCTCGACCTGTGTCGCGATGCCGCCCGTGACGCTCGACAGCGCGGGCACGGCGGTCGTGCCGTCCGGCCACACGAAGTGATCGAGCGTGCCGGCATACGTGACGTCGAACGGTCCGTCCGTCGCGCGGCGATCGCCGGTCGAGATCCGGGCGCGGCCGCGCAGCCCGCTTTGCCGCAGGCGTTCGTTCGCGAGCTGCCGGATGCGGTCGGGCGCCGCACGGCGAAACAGCGTGCGTTCGAGTTCCGCCGTCCAGCCGCCGTCCTCGACCAGCGCGTGAAACTGCGCGGCGCCCGGTTGCGCCGCGTCGATCTCCACGCGCGCGGTCCGGCGCTTCGGCTGCGTGGCCGGCGTGCGCGACAGCACGCCGGTGTCGACGAGCAGCGCCGGCCGGTCCATCACGATCGGCGGCAGGTAGCCGAATGCAATGCCGGTCGTCGTCGTGTCCGCGTAGAGGCCGAGATCGGGCAGCCACGTGATCGCGTGATTGATCGCGCCGCCGCCATAACCCGGCACCGACGGCAGCGTGTACACGGAGCCGAGATTGATCAGCACCGGCTCGCTGCGGATGCCGATCGCCGCGAGCAACGCGCCGAACAGCGCGACGTGGTCCTTGCAGTCGCCGTAGCGGTTGCGCAGGATGTCCGTCACGCGATGCGGCGCGGCGGCCGTCTCGCCGAGAAAAATCGCGACGTAACGCACGTTCGCCTGCACCCAGTCGTACAGGATGCGCGCCTTGTCGTGCGGATCGGCAGCATCGGCGGTCAGCGCGCGCGCCAGCCCCGCGATGACCGGATCGTTCACGCTCGGGTCGACGGCCGCGTTGCGGTAGCGCGCGGCGAACGCGGCGTAGTCAGGCAGCGTGGACACCACGAGCCGGTCCCCGTAGGTCGGATAACCGACCGAGCCGTTCTCGATCCGGTCGTACGGGCCGTGCCGGTAATCGAATGCGTAGCGCGTGCGGCCGTTCGCGGTCACCGGCGGCAGCGCGACGTAGCCGCGCGCGTCCGCATGCAGCGGCATGTCGGCCGGCACGTCGAAGATCAGCCGCTGGTTCTCCACCGGCTCGCGCGACGGTTCGACGGTGTAGCCGAAGTAACCGGCGTTGACCGGCCTCGTGCGCGACTTGCGGAACGCGATGCGCGTGCTCGACCCGGCCTCGACGCCGGGAAACACGACGGTGCGCAGCAACCCGTCCTGGAAGGTCGGCGCGCCGGCCGAGCGCGGCTCCTGGACGTCGCGGATGCCGTCGGGGCCGACCGGATGCGCGGCGCCGTCGCGATCGATCGTCTCGGCCGCGACCAGGTCGACCTTCTCCAGGTTCTTGTCGAACCACACGTAGCGCTGCGCGATCGCATCGATCCCGTTCGCATCGTTCGCGCGCAGTGTCGAATCGTCGTCCTCGTCGAGCGAGCCGTCGTGCTGGATCACGAATACATGGACATCGCTGACGAGCGTCACGGGCGCCTCGTCGCCCGTGTCGGCGAACGCGGGACGCACCAGCGCCAGCGCGACCGCGGCGACGGCAACCGCGAGCACGGCGGTGCAGCCCGGCAGCGTGCCGGTCGATCGGAACGAAAAACGCACCACGTCGAAGCTCTCCGCGCGTTCGTGTTCATGTCGGGACGCAACGGACACGCGTTCGCGCGCGCCGCGCGCCGTCGTCGAACCCAGTGTGGGTGACGTGCCCGCGAGCGTCAAGCCGCGGCGCGCCGCCACGCACCGGGCGGGCGAGGAAGCGCCGCACGCGTCGCACAGGCGGCCTGGCGCACTTTCACGATCTACTCCGCGCGCGATCGCCTTTTGTATCACGTCACGACATACAATCAAGACAAGCAAAGCGTGCGTGCGACGTCGCCGAAACGCATGACGATCCGGTGAATTCGACACGCCGACATGCGGAAGGATGCATCATGCTGATCAACAACGATTTCGAAATCGGCTATCTCGCGATCGCGTTCGCGCTGCTGGGCGTGATCCTGATCGGTGCGCTGCTGACCGCGCTGCATCTCGAGCGGTGGCATCCGAAGCTGGTCGGCGCCACGATCGGCGCGCTGCTCGGGATCGCGCTGATCGAAGCGATGCCGATGCTGACGTAAACGCGGCCCGGCCCTCGTTCGTGCGCCCCGCTCCTGCCGCAACGTGCGCGTTCGCGACGTGTGCGTTCGCGACGCGGGGTCGGAACCACCGGTACCGGCCGTAACCTGCCGGAGGCGACATGGAAAACACTATCGTCGCGACCGTCTTGCTGCTCGCGGTCCTCGTGTTCGCGGTGCTGTTCTTCGCGGAACGGCGCAGCCGCGACAGCACGCGCGACCGGCTGCTGCATCGCGCGTCGCGCCGCTCGGCACGCTCGCATACGCACCGCCATTCGTAGGCGGAAAGCGCGCACCGCACAAAAAAATCGGCCGACGGCACGGCGTCTTGCGACGCCAGGCCGTCGGCCTTGCAGCGGAGGTCCGGTTCCCGGGCAGCCGGCGCGCGTCGCGCGCCTATACGATCCACATCACGTGGCGGCCCTGCTCACGGGCCGCACGCATCATGTCCAGCAGCGGCCACGCGCGTTGCGCGAGGTCGCCCGCACGCGGCGACAGTTCGCTGCGCCGCGCCTGCGTCGACCGCTCGTGCGCGCTTTCCCGCTCCGCGTCATCCCTGATCGCCTGCTCGAGCCGCGCGATCGCGCCCGGCAATTCGTCGGTGGAAATCACGCCACGCACGTCGAACTCCTTGCCGACGAGCCCCAGCAGGTACTGCGCCAGATCGCGCAACATCACGATGTCCGGTGCGGCGGATGACCGAAACGTAACCATCATCGTCATGTCCCCCCTTGTCGTCGCCACGAGGCCGTGCGACGTTGTCCGCCAGTCGCGGCGAAACTCGCGGCCGTCCTGCCGCGCCCGGCCGCCGCCCCGCTACCCGACATTCATCGGCAACAACACCATCTGCCGCCCCTCGACATGCAGCCGCGCCTGCAGCTCGACCGGCGTCTGGTTGTGCAGCCACGCGGTCAGGAAATTCACGCGCCTGAAGATCAGCTTGCTCGCGAAGCACACGGCGTTCGGATAGACATCGAGCGTCGACGACGCGAGGTTCATGAATTCGACGACCGGGTTCGTGCCGAACGCGATCCGGTAGTCGGCCGCGATGCCGTTGCGGCGACAGTGCGCGACGTAGTAGTCGAGCGACTCGGTGATCGTGTGACGCAGCCGCTCCAGATGCTCGTGCCCGTCGTACGCCTTCGCGTCGACCTCGCCCACCGCGAGGAAGATCACGTTGCGGAAGTGTCCGGGAAACAACCGGTTGACCCACAGCAGCGCGTGCATGCTCGCACCGCGATGCTTGCCGACCAGCAGCACGGCCGTCGGCTGGGAGGGATCGGGCCGGCCCGGCGCGGCGGCCTCGTCGACTTCCGGCGGCGGCCCCGAGAACAGCGCGTCTTCCTTCGCGAGCTGCGCGCGCGTATACGCGTAGTGGCGGTTGATCATCACGCATAGCGCGATCACCGCGCTCGTCACGAGCACCGTGAGCCAGCCGCCTGCCGTGAACTTCTCGATCAGCGTGATGACGAGCACGGTCGCCGTCACGCTGAGCCCGAGCGCCGACAGGAAGAAGTGCTTGAACCAGCCGCGCTCGCTGCGATGGCGCCACCAGTACGTGCATAGCCCGAGCAGCGACATGCTGAACGTGAGGAACACGTTGATGCTGTACAGCACGACGAGCACGTCGACGTTCCCGTGGGTCCACAGCAGGATCAGCAGGCTCGACAGGCCGACGACGATAATGCCGTTCTGCCGCACGAGGCGTGTCGACAGGTCGCGGAAATGGCGCGGCACCCACGAGTCCGACGCCATGTTCGACAGCACGGCCGGCCCGTCGAGAAACCCCGTCTGCGCGCCGACCAGCAGCAGCCCCGCCTCGAACGCGAGCACGGCCGCAAGCAGCGCGTGGCGCGCGAACGCGGAGCCGAGCCCGAGATGGTCGATCACGCTGCCGAACACGACCGCGTTCAGCGTCTCGCCCTCGACGGGCCGCGCATGCCACAGCATGTACAGCAGGATGATGCCGCCAGCCGTGAACGCGAGCGACGTCGACATGTACCACATCGTTACCTTGCCGTTCGGCACGCGCGGATCGGCGAGCATGTTCACGTTGTTCGACACGGCCTCGAGGCCCGTATAGGTGCCGCCGCCGAGCGAGAACGCGCGCATCAGCAACGCGAGCATCACGAACACGCCGAGCGATTGCGACATCCCGTGCGCCTCGTGCACCGCGTCGGGCACGATCGCCGCCAGGTTGCTGCCGTGCACCGCGACGCCGTACACGATCAGCCCGAAGTGCAGCACGACGAAGCCGATGAAGATCGGCAGCAGCACCATGATCGATTCGCGCATCCCGCGGAAGTTGAGCCCCGTCATCAACAGGATCAGCACGATCTCGGTCGTGAGCTTGAACGCCTGCGCACTGACCGGCAGCAAGCTGAAGAACGCGTCGACCCCGCTCGCGAGCGACGTCGCGACGGTCAGCACGTAGTCGACCAGCAGCGCCGCGCCCGACACGAGGCCCGGCTTCGACCCGAGCAGCGACGTCGCGACGCGATAGCCGCCGCCGCCGGTCGGAAACAGCTCGATCACCTGGTTGTAGCCGAGCGCGATGATGAACACGGTCGCCGCGGTGGCACATGCGAGGAACAGCGCAAGCGGCGTGTGGTGCGCGAGCGCGAGGAACGCCTCCTCCGGGCCGTAGCACGACGACGACAGCCCGTCGGCACCGAGCCCGACCCAGGCCAGCAACGGCGTCACGGCGATCGCATGGCGCGTGCGCGGATCGAGCGGGTCCAGCGGCTTTCCGACGAGCAGCCGCCACATCTTCTGGACTGCGGTCATGGTCCCCTCCCGAAACGCCGGGCGCGGCGGCGTCATCCTCCAAAGCTAGCCGACGCCCGGCCGCTGCACCAGTCCGCACATTCCATGAGACGCGGCCGATGGCGCGGCGTCGCTTTCAACGCGTAAGCGACCGGCACGCCGCACGTCTGCCGAGGCGGCATGCCCGCACCGCCGAGCGATCGCATCGATCGCGTCATTCGCATGGCTCGCACGGTCCGCATCGGACGGGACGCCACCCGTGTCCCGATCGTGCGTTGTTCCACGCAATTCGACTTTTGTGTGCGCGCAACAATGGCGGTGCCTCGCGGTCGGCGCCATCCGGGGGCAGGTTTCCACGACGCCGGTCGCGACGGTTTCTGGAAAACCACATCTCACGAGGACATACCATGCAACTCCAATCCCATCCGGCGTGCCGCCCGTTTTACGAGGCAGGCGAACTCACGCAGCTGACCGCATTCTACGAAGAAGGCCGCAACATCATGTGGATGATGCTGCGATCGGAGCCGCGGCCGTGCTTCAACCAGCAACTCGTCACCGACATCATCCATCTCGCGCGCGTCGCACGCGACTCGGGCCTGCCGTTCGACTTCTGGGTGACGGGCTCGCTCGTCCCCGAGCTGTTCAACGTCGGCGGCGACCTGAGCTTCTTCGTCGACGCGATCCGCAGCGGCCGCCGCGACCAGCTGATGGCCTACGCGCGCTCGTGCATCGACGGCGTGTACGAGATCTACACGGGCTTCGGCACCGGGGCGATCTCGATCGCGATGGTCGAGGGCAGCGCGCTGGGCGGCGGCTTCGAGGCCGCCCTCGCGCACCACTACATGCTCGCTCAGAAGGGCGTGAAGCTCGGCTTTCCCGAGATCGCGTTCAACCTGTTCCCGGGCATGGGCGGCTATTCGCTGGTCGCGCGCAAGGCGGACCGCGGGCTCGCGGAATCGCTGATCTCGTCCGGCGAGCCGCATGCGGCGGAGTGGTACGAGGATCGCGGGCTGGTCGACCAGACGTTCGACGCGGGCGACGCGTACCTCGCGACGCGCACCTTCATCGACGTGATGAAGCCGAAGCTGAACGGCATCCGCGCGATGCTGCGCGCACGCGAACGCGTGTTCCACCTCACGCGTTCCGAACTGATGGACATCACCGAGGAATGGGTTCACGCGGCGTTCACGATCGAGCCGAAGGATCTCGCGTACATGGAACGTCTGGTGATGCTGCAGAACCGGCGCGTGTCGAAGCTGCGCACGGTGTGATGTGAGCGAAGCGCCGCCGTGCAACCGGCGGCGCCCGTCATGCGGCGAAGCTCAGGCGATCAGCCTGAGCTTCCTCGTCTCCGCGAGCCAGGACTCGAAGGCCTGGGCCGGCATCGGCCGCGCGAAGTAGAAACCCTGCGCGTGGTCGACATTGATCTGCTTCAGGAATTCGGCTTCCGCATGCGTCTCGACGCCTTCGGCGACCACCGAGAAACTCAGCGCCCTCGCGAGCGACACGACCGATCGCACCAGCGCCTGCGAGCGCGGGTTGCGGTCGATGCCCGTGATGAAGCTGCGATCGAGCTTGATCGAATCGAGCGGCAGCCGCGACAGCTGCGACAGCGACGAATAGCCGGTGCCGAAATCGTCGAGATGAATCTCCGCGCCGAGCTGGCGGAACTGCTTCATCAGTTCGTGCGCCGATTCCTCGTCCTCGATGAAGCTGCTTTCGGTGAGTTCGATGTCGACGAGGCTCGGCTTCAGGCCCGCGGCGTCGAGAATCGACGCGAACTGATCGACGATGTTCATGTCCTGCAACTGCCGCGCGGACACGTTCACCGCGATCCGCACGCCGAGCCCCATCGCCTTCCACGCGGCGGCCTGCGCGGCAGCGGTGCGCATCACCCAGCGGCCGAGCGGCGCGATCAGCCCCGACTCTTCCGCGAAACGGATGAATTCGATCGGCGCGACGAGCCCGCGATCGGGCGATTGCCAGCGGATCAGCGCCTCGACGGCGCGCACGTCGCCGGTCGCGATGTCGACGACGGGCTGGTAATGCAGCACGAACTGCTCTTCCTCGAGCGCCTTGCGCAGGTTCGTGTCGAGCCACATGTACTTCGCGACCTTCTGGTTCATCTCGAGCGAGAACACGCGGTAGGTATGCTTGCCTTCTTCCTTCGCGACGTACATCGCGGTGTCGGCGCTGCGGATCAGCGTTTCGAGCGAATCGCCGTGCTGCGGATACATCGCGATGCCGATCGAGCAGCTCGTGTAGACCTCCACCAGCCCGAGGTGGATCGGCGTGCGCAGCCGCTCGAGGATGATCTGTGCGGTCGCCTCGAGCAGCGGCCGCGTGCCGTGCTCGAACAGCACGAGGAATTCGTCGCCGCCGAGCCGCGCGAGCGTCGCGCCGGACGGCAGGCAGTCGCCGATGACCGCGGATACGTCCTGCAGCAGGCGGTCGCCGGTGATGTGCCCGTAGTGATCGTTGACGCGCTTGAAGTTGTCGAGATCGAGGAACAGGATGCCGACCTGGCCGCGCACGTCGGTGCGGTCAGCGGCCAGCGCGACGCGGATGCGCTCGCTGATCGCATGACGGTTCGGCAAGCCGGTCAGCACGTCGGTATTCGCGAGTTCGCTGAGCCGCTGCTGCGCGTTGCGCTCCTCGGTGACGTCGACGCCCGAGCAGATCAGGAACTGCTCGTCGGCGCCGCTGCCGCTCTGCACGAACTTGTTGCGGAACTCGAACAGGCGCGGGCCGTTGACCGTGTTGATGTAGCGCTCGACCGCGAACGACCGGTTGCTCGCGAAAAAGCCGGTGATGTTGCTGCGCGACTGCGCACCCTGCTCGGGGCTCATGAACAGCTCGAACGCGCTGCGGCCGATCACGTCGACCTCGCGCTTGCCCGTCACTTCCTCGCACAGGCGGTTGAAGCGCTGCACCTTGCCGTTGCGGTCGAGGATCACGACGAGCGAATTCACTTCGGATACGACCTGCTCGGCGAACGCGAGCCCGTGCGCGAGATCGCCGGCGACGGACGCGGTATCGGAATAGGCGGAGGCCGTGCCGGCCCAGTTGGCGGTGTCGACCTTCCTGCCGACCAGATGGAGGCTGACCGGATCGCCGAACAGTGCGAGTTCGAGCACGAGGTGCGACGTGACGCCGGTGAGCGCGCGAATCCGCGTGGCCTGCTCGCCGCTCAGCGCAATCGCGACATTGGTCAGGCCGCGAACGGCGGCCAGTTCGAGTGCATTGCTGTCGCTGCCGAGGCGCCAGCATGGGCTGCGCGTACCGAGATGCGCTTCGAGCACGGCGCTTTCGCTTTCGTCATCCATGGACACGCCCCGATCCAGAAAAAACGCACAGTGTAGACGGAGGTGAGCTGGCCGCGCCCGTCCCCAGGGTGCGCAGCGCACACACCCGGCGAGGTAGTCGTGACGCCTGTGACAGCGGCCCTCGTTCCGTACTTGTTTCCAACCAATGCGACCCGGCGTTCGCGCATGTCGCGCGCAGGTTTTCCAAACCAATGATGAAACCCATCTTATCAAATGACGATGAAGATTGGCACTCACATTTGGAACGGGGTGTCAAGGAATCGGAACTCGATTGGCACCGGGGCCTTTTCGTGGTTCGCGGGATGCGCGCAGGCAGTCGCAAGCGCGTCGAACCAGGCCGGCGGAATCGCCGGAGCGCCCCGTCGGACAGGGGTTTGCGGGAAATCACGGCGTCCCGGCAGCGGTCCGCCGGCACGGTACCGTCGCGGGGTCGGATCGTATTGCGCCGCCCGCGGAATCGGGGATTTTCGGTGCCGTTCGGTGCGTGAATGCGCGTCTTTATTCCCGCATCGGTTGCAATATCGGGCCAATCGGTGCGGGCGAATATAACGCCACCCCGCGCGCACAATGCGGCGGCATGAATGGAACCGGTACGATTGCCCGGCCGGAGCACGCGGAAGCCGGCCGGCGGGCCGCGCCGCCGCACGGCTTTCCGCGTGCGTCATGCCGTATCGCTCAGCCCGCCGCGCCGTAACCGCCGCCGCCCGGCGTTTCGACGACGAACACGTCGCCCGGCGCCATCTGCGCGCGGCCGATATGCTCGAGCGTCTCGACCGTGCCGTCCGCCCGCTCGATCGTGTTGCGGCCGAGCGCGCCGGCCTCGCCGCCCGCCGCGCCGAACGGTGCGTGGATCCGGTTGTTCGACAGGATCGACGCGGTCATCGGCTCGAGGAAGCGGATCCGCCGAACCGCGCCGTCGCCGCCGCGCCAGCGCCCGCCGCCGCCGGAACCCGCGCGCAGCCGGTGCGAATCGAGCCGCACCGGGTAGCGCCATTCGAGCACCTCCGGATCGGTGAGCCGCGAATTCGTCATGTGCGTCTGCACCGCGCCGACACCCGCGAAGCCGTCGCCCGCGCCGCTGCCGCCGGCGATGGTCTCGTAGTACTGGTATCGATCGTTGCCGAATGTGAAGTTATTCATTGTTCCCTGGCTCGATGCGACGCAGCCGAGCGCGCCGTACAGCGCGTTGGTGATCGCCGACGACGTCTCGACGTTGCCCGACACGACCGCCGCCGGATACTCGGGGTTCAGCATCGACCGGGCGGGGACGATCACCGTCAGCGGCTTCAGGCAGCCGGCGTTCAGCGGAATGTCGTCGCCGACCAGCGTACGGAACACGTACAGCACCGCGGCCATGCAGACGGCCTTCGGCGCGTTGAAGTTGTTGTCGAGCTGCGCGGACGTGCCGGTGAAATCGATCTCCGCACGGCGTGCCGCGCGGTCCACGCGGATCGCGACGCGAATCTCGGCACCGTTGTCGAGCGGATAGCGGTATGCGCCATCCTGCAGCGCGCCGATCACGCGCCGCACCGCCTCTTCCGCGTTGTCCTGCACGTGCCCCATGAACGCGAGCACGACGTCGCGGCCGAACTGCCCGACCATCCGCCGCAGCTCGTCGACGCCCTTCTGGTTCGCCGCGATCTGCGCGCGCAGGTCGGCCATGTTCTGCTCGACGTTGCGCGCCGGATAGCGGCCCGACGCGAGCAGCGCGCGCGTGTCGGCGTCGCGCAGTTCGCCCGCCGACACGAGCTGCCAGTTGTCGATCAGCACGCCCTCTTCTTCGATGTGCGTCGAATCGGGCGGCATCGAGCCCGGCGTCGTGCCGCCGATGTCCGCATGGTGGCCGCGCGAGCCGACGTAGAACAGCGGCGTGTCCGAGCCGTCCGCGAACACCGGGGTAATGACGGTGACATCCGGCAGGTGCGTGCCGCCGTGGTACGGGTCGTTCAGCATGAACACGTCGCCGTCGCGCATGCGGCCGCGATTGCGCTCGATCACCGTGCGGATGCTCTCGCCCATCGAGCCCAGGTGCACGGGCATGTGCGGCGCGTTCGCAATCAGGTTGCCGTCGCCGTCGAAGATCGCGCACGAGAAGTCGAGCCGCTCCTTGATGTTCACCGAGTACGCGGTGTTCTGCAGCCGCAGCCCCATCTGCTCGGCGATCGACATGAACAGGTTGTTGAAGATCTCGAGCCGCACCGGGTCGGCATCGGTGCCGAGCGAGCGGCGCGTCGGCAGCGGCGTCGTGCGCGTCAGCACGAGGTTGCCCTGCGCGGTCATCCGCGCGCGCCAGCCGGGTTCGACGACGGTCGTGCCGTTCTTCTCCGCGACGATCGCCGGGCCGTCGATCGTGTCGCCGGCCAGCAGCGTGTCGCGCACGTACAGCGCCGCGTCATGCCATTGACCGCCGGAATGGAAGCGCACGGCGCTGTGCGCGTGCGGCGCCGCGCCCTCGTCGCGCGGCGCGAGCGGCGCGATCTCGACCGGCGCGTCGGAGCGGCCGATCGCCTCGACCGAGGCCAGTTCGGCGACCAGCGGCGTGCCGGGCATCAAAAATGCGTAGCGCTGCCGGTACGCGGCTTCGAACGCCTGCTGCATCGCGGCGACGCTGCCGGCCGGCACGTCGAGCGCGGAATCGGTGCCCTGGTAGCGCAGGTGCACGCGCCGCTCGGTCGCGATGCGTTCCGGCGGCACGCCCTGTTCGAGCAGCGCGCCGACCGCATCGTCGGTCAGCCGGTCGAGCGCCGCGTTCAGCGCCGGCAGCGACGCGTCGGACAGCACGGCCTCCACCGCACGCTCGCGCATCACGGTCTGGTCGGCGAGGCCCATTCCGTAAGCAGACAGCACGCCCGCGAGCGGATGCGCGAACACCTGCGTCATCCCGAGCGCGTCGGCCACGCCGCACGCGTGCTGGCCGCCCGCTCCGCCGAACGTCGTCAGCACGTAGCGCGACACGTCGTGGCCGCGCTGCACCGAGATCTTCTTGATCGCGTTCGCCATGCTGCCGATCGCGATTTCCAGGAACCCTTCGGCGAGCGCCTCGGGCGTCTCGCGCCGCCCGGTCGCCGCGTGGATCTCGTCGGCGAGCGCCGCGAACTTCGCGGCCACGCCGTCGCGGTCGAGCGGTTCGTCCGCGTGCGGGCCGAACACGCGCGGAAAGTGATCGGGCTGGATCTTGCCGAGCATCACGTTGCAGTCGGTCACCGTCAGCGGGCCGCCGCGCCGGTAGGCGGCCGGCCCCGGGTTCGCGCCGGCCGATTCGGGCCCGACGCGCAGCCGCGCGCCGTCGAAGCCGAGCACCGAGCCGCCGCCGGCCGCGACCGTATGGATGCTCATCATCGGCGCGCGCATCCGCACGCCGGCCACCTGCGTCTCGAACACGCGCTCGAACTCGCCGTTGTAGTGCGACACGTCGGTCGACGTGCCGCCCATGTCGAAGCCGATCACGCGCTCGAAGCCGGCCGCGCGCGCGGCGCGCACCATCCCGACGATGCCGCCGGCCGGCCCGGACAGGATCGCGTCCTTGCCCTGGAACGCGTCGGCGCGCGTCAGGCCGCCGCTGCTCTGCATGAACTGCAGGTTCACGCCGGGCATCTCGTGCGCGACCTGCTCGACGTAGCGGCGCAGGATCGGCGACAGATACGCGTCGACCACGGTCGTGTCTCCGCGCGACACCATCTTCATCAGCGGCGACACCTCGTGCGACACCGACACCTGCGTGAAGCCGATCCAGCGCGCGAGGTCGGCCAGCGCGCGTTCGTGCGCG
This sequence comes from Burkholderia sp. Bp8998, assembly GCF_003854235.1. Lineage (NCBI taxonomy): Bacteria > Pseudomonadati > Pseudomonadota > Betaproteobacteria > Burkholderiales > Burkholderiaceae > Burkholderia > Burkholderia sp. Bp8998. The sequence goes on along the minus strand of NZ_QTQF01000001.1, from coordinate 117,522 downwards.
GTGTAGCGATAGCCGTGGATCAGCACGATGGCCAATGCCCGCACGCCCGAGTCGAACACGCGGCGCAACGCCGCTTCCGCGCCGTGCAGGTCGAGCGGCGCGACGACGTCGCCGTGCGCGCCGATCCGCTCGTCGACCTCGACGACGGTCTCGTACAGCGCATCGGGCAGCACGATGTCGAGATCGAACAGGCGCGGGCGGTTCTGGTACGCGATGCGCAGCACGTCGCGAAAGCCGCGCGTCGTCGCGAGCGCGGTGCGTTCGCCCTTGCGTTCGAGCAGCGCGTTGGTCGCGACCGTCGTGCCCATCTTCACCATGTCGACGCGCTCGGGCGTGATCGGCTCGCCGGCCGCGAGGCCGAGCAGGTGGCGGATGCCGGCCACGGCCGCGTCGCGGTATTGCTCCGGGTTCTCCGACAGCAGCTTGTGCGTGACGAGCGTGCCGTCGGGCCGGCGCGCGACGATGTCGGTGAACGTGCCGCCGCGGTCGATCCAGAATTGCCAGCGCGCGGCGTCGGAGGGAACGGGGGAAAGGTGTCGGTCAGTCATGGTGTCGGGTCGATGCGTCGTGGAATCGAGGGACGAGCGCCGCCGCACGGCGCGCGGCGCGCGCCGTGTCACGGGGTCGATAAAGGGGAATGAAAACGAAGGGCCGGCCGCCCTTGCGGCTTACGCGGCGTCGAGTTCGCGGCCGCGCGTCTCGGGCAGTGTCAGCGCGGCGACGATCACCACGCCGTACGCGGCGACCGCGAAGATGCCGATGCTCGTGCCGAGCCCGTATTGCTTGGACAGCGCGCCGATCAGGAACGGGAACAGCGCACCGATCGCGCGGCCCACGTTGTAGCAGAAGCCCTGGCCGGAACCGCGCACGCGGGTCGGGAACAGCTCGGTGAGGAACGCGCCCATCCCCGAGAAGATGCCCGACGCGAAGAAGCCGAGCGGGAAGCCGAGCCACAGCATCGACGCGTTGGTCAGGTTCAGCGACGTGTACGCGAACGCGATCACCATCGAGCCGACCGCGAACAGGATGAAGTTCGGCTTGCGGCCCAGGCGGTCGGTCAGGTACGCGCTCGTCAGGTAACCGACCCACGAGCCGAAGATGATCATCGCGAGATAGCCGCCGGTGCCCATCACCGTGAGGTGCCGCTCGGTCTTCAGGAAGGTCGGCAGCCACGTCGTGATCGCGTAGTAGCCGCCCTGCGCGCCCGTCGTCAGCAGCGCCGCGCGCAGCGTCGTCGTGATCAGCTTCGGCGCGAAGATCTCGGTGAGGCGCGGCGCATCGGCCACTTTCGCCTGCGCGGCCTTCTCCTTCTCGTAGACGTCCGGCTCCTTCACGTAGCGGCGGATCGCGACGACCAGCAGCGCGGGCGCGAGGCCGACGAGGAACAGCGCGCGCCACGCCTGCTCGGCCGGCAGCACCGAAAACAGCAGCGCGTACAGCAGCGCGCAGAGCCCCCAGCCGATCGCCCAGCCCGACTGCACGAGGCCGACCGCCTTGCCGCGGTCGCGCGCACGGATCACTTCGCCGATCAGCACCGCGCCGGCCGTCCATTCGCCGCCGAAGCCGAAGCCCATCAGCGCGCGCGCCGCGAGCAGCTGGTGGTAGTTCTGCGCGAGCCCGCACAGCGCGGTGAACACGGCGAACCACAGCACGGTGAGCTGCAGCGTGCGCACGCGGCCGATCCGGTCGGACAGGATGCCGGCGATCCAGCCGCCGGCTGCCGACGCGAGCAGCGTGATCGTGCCGATGAAGCCCGCATCCGCGAGCGAAATGCCCCAGGTCGCGACGAGCGTCGGGATCACGAACGACAGCATTTGCGTGTCCATCCCGTCGAGCATGTAGCCGACCTTGCAGCTCCAGAACGCGCGGCGCTCGCGCGGCTGCGCGTCCCCGTACCACGAGAACAGGCCGTTGCGCTCGGCGCTCGCGGGCTCGGCGGCGTTCGCCGCGAGGGTCTTGCTTTCCATGGTGGTGCTCCTGTCGTTGTGCGCCGTCAAATGGCGATCGTGCGTGCGGGGGTGTGTCGTGCGTATGTGTGTCGTGCGGTTCGTCGCCGCGCGTCAGAAAACGGCCAGCGACGCGTTCGTGATGTCGGTCATCAGCATGTGGCCGGGGGTGTGCGCGATCGCGATCGGCAGCTTCGCGTCCATCAGCGCGGTTTGCGGCGTCACGCCGCACGCCCAGAACACCGGCAGTTCGCCGTCGCGGATCGTCACCGCGTCGCCGAATTCGGGGGCGTTCAGATCGGCGATGCCCAGCTCGCGCGGATCGCCGAGATGGATCGGCGCGCCGTGCACGCCCGGAAACCGGCTCGTGATCTGCACCGCGCGGATCGCGTCGGCGCCACGCAGCGGCCGCATCGACACGACGAGCTGGCCGCCGAAAATGCCCGCGCGGCGATTCGGAATCGACGTGCGGTACATCGGCACGTTGCGCCCCTCCTCGACGTGGCGCAGGCCGATTCCTTCACGGGCCAGCATGTCCTCGAACGAGAACGAGCAGCCGATCGCGAATACGACGAAATCGTCGCGCCACAGCGCTTCGAGCGACTCGACGCGCTCGGTCAGGCGGCCGTCCCGGTAGACGTTGTAGCTCGGCACGTCGGTGCGGATATCGAGATCCTCGCCGAGCGCGTCGATCCGGAACGCACCCGGTTCGCCGACGCCGAGCAGCGGGCACGCCTTCGGATTCGCCTGACAAAAACGCAGGAAATCGTGCGCGTACGCGTTCGGCAGGATCGCGAGGTTCGCTTGCGCGAACGGGCCGCACTGGCCGGCGGTCGGCTTGCGGAAGGCGCCGCTGCGTACGGACTGGCGGAATTCGGAAGGCGTCATGGTGGTCGTCGGCGGTTCGGGTGTCGTTCGGATGACGCGGTTGCGTCAGCGGATACGGCGAAGAATAGAAAAGAAAAAATTTTGTCGCCAACGAGTTTTTCTGCGTCGGGTGTATAGAATTCCTTAACGGCTTTCAGGGTTTTCCCAGGTCCCGTTCATTTTTCTGCACCGGCAAGCTGCGCGTCCATCGCTCGTCGGATCGCCCATGAACACGCGTTTTCTCGAAACCTTCGTCACGCTCGCGAAGCTGCGCAATTTCCGCACGACGGCCGCCGCACTGCACGCGACGCCGGCCGCGATCTCCCAGCGCCTGAAGGCGCTCGAGGACGAACTGCAGACGGTACTCGTCGATCGCGACAGCCGCGAATTCCGGCTCACGCCGAACGGCGAATACCTGCTCGGCTATGCGAAGGCCGTGGTCGAGGCAACCCAGGAGCTGCAAGCCGCGGCAGCCGGCGAGAGCGCGCTGCGCGGCAAGCTGCGGCTCGGCGTGATCGAAACCGTCGTGCACAGCTGGCTGCCGCACTACATGCGGCGGCTGGCGGCCGACTATCCGCAGCTCGAGATCGACCTGACCGTCGACGTCAGCGTCGTGCTGCAGCGCCGGCTGATGGCCGGCGAACTCGACCTGATCATCCGCGTGGAAGGCAGCGACGAGGCGTCGGTCGTGTGCGATGCGCTCGCGAACTACCCGGTGCGCTGGATCGCGCGCGCGGGGCTGTTGCCGAACACGCGCGCGGGGCTCGCCAGGCAGGTGCTGCGGCAGCCGATTCTCACCTACGGGCGCGGTACGGCGCCGCATCGTGCGCTGGAGGATATCGTCCGCACGCTCGCGCACGCGCACGGCGTGCCGCTGTCGGACACGCGCATCACCGGGTCGCCGTCGATCTCGGTGATCGTGCAGCTCGTGCGCGACGGGTTTGGCGTGGCGGCGATTCCGGTGCTGTTCGTCGATGCGTTGATCGAAAGCGGTGAAGTCGTGGAGTTGCCGCTGCAGCCTTCGCCGCCGTCGATCGTCGTGTCGATGTCGCGGCGGGCCGATGCGCCGCGGTTCGTGCACGGCGCATCGATTGCGGCGCGGGCGGCTTGTCACGAGTATTGCGAGAAGAGCAAGCGGTTGCTGGTTGAGGCGCTGTGATGCGGTGCGCGTACCTCCATTCAACGATAGCGCGCAAAAAGAAAACTCATTTTCTTTAACGAAAGTCAAAGTCCGAAAAATCGTATTCATCCCATAGTCGGCGCCGAATTTCCGCGTTATCAATCTCGATCCACGTGACTTGCGAGATCGTTGATGAAAAATGAACAAGGCCGCGACATGATCCACCTGGGCGATACAACCGACCACGGCGGCGAAGTCATCGAATGCGCGGATGACCTGAAACATCTCGGAATCGGCGTAGCGCTTGACGGCCATGGCGTTCGTTGTCCGAAATGCGGTGGCACTTTCCCATTGCTGGCGAGTGGCCCGCGTACCCATCACGGTCGGCGCGTGGGTTATCACGGCGACAAGACCGGGTGCGGTGCGACTGTCGTCGGTCAGCGAACGGCGGGGGCGGCGTAAATGGCGCTTTTTGCTCAGGCTCGCACGCTGTCCATTGTCCGCAAGCTCACCCCTCGGGGGCAAGCAGAACGAAACCAGTACACGAACCTGTTTGAGCCTCGTCGGTGGATGTGGTTCGAGGAATATCAGGAACGATCGTAAGAACCATCCGATTGAGTTCGTACTGGCAGGCCCATACCGGTGGAACGCGAAAACCCGACGGGCGATTTGCACTGGCACGAAGAAGTACCTAGCCCCCTCTTCAGACCTGGAACGCACGGGGTAAACCCGCTCGCCCGGCGATGCGCAAACCAAACCAGCTAAACGCGGCCGCCTCCATCAGGCGGCCGCGTTCGCTTTCAGCCCGGCCTCGACCGAGCCCCGTTACCTCAGTGCCACCGCCCCGTATCCGTCCCCGGCGCGAACGCGATCCCGCGCAGCACTTCCGCAAACTTCGCAGTCCGAAGCACTGCGAATTGCTCATGCGCCGCCGTCGTCGCGCTCGTGTTCTTCAACATGTCACGCACCGCAACCAGCCGGTTCGGATCCGCACCGACGTCGCCGTTGCCGCTGACGGTCGACGTAATCGCCCAGATCGTCACCGTACCGTCGCGCTCGACGCGTCCCGTCAGGTTGCGCAGGCCGGCCGTCGCGGGGGCCCATGGCAGGCCCGTCGCCGAATTGTTGCCCGCCGGATAACCGGCGACCGAATACGGCTGACCGAGATTCAACCCGTTCTGCAGCGTGTACGCGAGCTTCCACTGCTTCGCACCCGCGTCATAAACCCACTTCTGCAGCCCCGCCGTCTTCTGCGCAACGGCATGCGTGTACAGATCTGCGCCGCCCGTGTAGCCGTCGCCTTCGTCCGCGACATACAGCGTGTTCGCGTCGGCGAACCAGATCCCGAACGGATAGGCAAGCGTCGTCGCGGTCTTGTTCGGCGTGCTCGGGAAGCCGGCCAGCACGCACAAGTTGCTCGGCAGGCCGGCCGTCTGCAGCGTGGCCGCGTTGTACGCGAGCGGCGCCGTCGGCAGCACGGCCTTCGGCGACGGCACGCCGACGCCCGACGGACACGCGGTGCCGGTCGTATCGACGAAGTACACGGTGTTCACGCCGTTGCCGCCGCTGCCCTTCGTGTAGTACACGACGTTGTCGTGCACCGCGATGCCGCGGAAGTTGTCGTCCTTGCCGATCTTGTCGGCCTTCGCGCCGAGTTCCGTGACCGAGAAGCTCGCGAGCGGCGTCGGCACGCCCGGATCCTGCTGCGCTTCATGATGCTTCGCACCGTCGATGAGCTGTGCGCCCGCGCCGAGGATCACGTTGTCCGGCTGCGGGTTCGCGCCGTTGCCGGCGTTGCCCGACGTGTAGTAGATCTCGCGGCCGTCGCGATCGTTCAGGATCGCCGCGCGGCCGTTGTTGCCGCTGTACGCATTCGTCTCGGTGAAGCGGAAATGCCCATGACGATCGACGCGCGCGATCGCGCGATAGAAGGCCTGCCCGTCCGGGTTCGTCGTATCGACCGCGAGCGGCGTGTTCGAGTTCGACACGTCGACCGCATTGACCGGCGCGACGTAGCCCATGAACGTCAGGTAGCTGCCGTCGAGCGACAAGTTCAGGCCGAGCTCCGACTTCGAGCTGAAGCTCGTCACCATCTGGTCGTGCGCGAAGCCCTTCTGCAGGCTGTTCGGCACTTCGAGCGTGCTGACGACACCGCCGGCCGGCGTGATCTGGTCGAGAAAAATGCGCGACGTGATGCCGAAGCTGCCGTCGTAGCGGTCGTTGTTCCACACGTACGGATAGGTGCCGTCGTTCGGCGCGCCTGATGCCGCGCCGCAACCGCCGGTGGTTTTCGCGCAGTTCGGCGGCAGGATCGCGCCGGGCTGGACGTTGCCCGACACGTTGTCGTACACGCTGCGGCTGAGGACCAGGAAGCCCGGCACGAAACCCGGTGCAAAACGGCCGTCGCCGTCGTTGTCATGCGCGGCAGCGTGTGCGCCGATGCTCGCGGCAATCAGCGTCAGTGCGAAGACGGGAACGGCACGATCGCGCAGCGCGCGGCGGCGCTTCGCGGACAAGGCGAGATTCGGCATGGACAAGGCTCCGTACGACATCGAGTGAGGACGTTGTTGGTGGACAGACTGACGACCTGAAGCCCCGCCACCTTAGCCATGCTTGATGAAGAATTGATTGCACGCGATCTCGCGGAAACCCGCGTACGCATGCGGGTTTCCCGGTTCAGCGCCTTGTTATTGATCCGTAATACGAAAGAAATGAATCAGACAGCCATTCAGGCGGATTGCCCCGCATGCGGCTGCGTGAGCTTGCCGTCGCCATACTCGCGCAGCACCTTCGAAATCACGACGCGATAGCCGTCCAGCCAGCGCGCCTGTTTCGTCTTCGCCTCGAGATGCGCCGGGTGCTGCATCAGTTGCTGCAGCGCCGCCTCCGATTCCCAGTAATAGACGTTCTGGATCAGCCCCGATTCGGCGTTCTCCCACGTCTCCTCGCCGAGGTAGCCGGGCGTTGCGCGCGCCATGTCGGCGATCTGCCGGTCGAGCCGGTGGAATTCGTCGTCGTATTGCCCGGCTCGGAAAATGAAGGTCGACGCGTACATGCCCGCTCCATCGAAAGCGATTGAAAGAGCGCCGATTGTAAGGCACGTGCGGCAGGCCGCCGTCGTTACGCGGCGAGCGTATCGAGGTCGGGCCGGTCGGCGAGCCACGCGTCGATGCGCGGTGCGTCCTCACGAATGCCGGCCGCGGGCGCCGGCATCGCAGCCAGTGCATGCCGTGCCCGTTCGAGCGCCTGCGCGAAGCCGCGCAACTCGCGCGTCGCGGGCCGGTCGTCGGCATGCCGGCGCGCGAGTGCCGTTTCAATGTTCATACCGATCAACGCGAGTTGCGCGTCGATGAACTCGATGCAGCGTGTACGGCAATACGCGGACACCGGTGCGACGGCCAGCAGCACCGGCACGATCGACACGGTCAGGTAGCCGCCGGGCGCGAGCCGCGACAGTGCATGGCGCACATCCTGCCCGCCATCGGTCAACGATGCGAACACGGCATCCCGCCACACCGCGCGCTCGAATACCAGCGCATCGCGATGTGCGTCGAGCGCCGCGCGGTCCGCGACCTGCCCGGCCGTCACTAGCGGAATGGGAAATGAGGACTCGACGGCAGCGTGTGGGGCCCCTGCTTCGACGATGCAGTTCGCGCCGAGCCATCCCGCATCGTCGCGCCGTGCGGCCAGCACGCGGGACTGCAAGCGGTCCGGCAGCATCGGATCGAGCGGCACCGCGCGGCAGATCGACGGCTTGTCCGCATGAACGCTGCAGCGCCCGTCGTCGGCCAGCGCCGCGCAACGGCCGAGCGACGGATAGTCGTAGCCCTGCAGCGTCAGCGCGATCCATTCGCTCCCCGCACCGCCGGTGCGATGAAACAACCGCGCCGACAGCGCATCGGAAGCCGCGACGTCTTCCGCGTCGAGCGCGTACTCGCGGCCGCCCGCGCGCCAGCGCTCCCCCGTTCGCCGCTTCGGCACGGGGCGGATCGTCAGCGCACCGACGAAGCGATGCCGATGCCGGAACAGTTCGCGCAACGACAGCGTCGGTGCGCTGTTGCAGCAGCGTCCGCAAGCGTTGCACGCGAGCAGCCAGCTATCTACCACGGCCGACGCACCGAATCCTGGTAGCGCGTGAGGATGAAGCGCGCGACGTCGTCCGAGTGATACGCGGCGACGAGCTGCGCGACCCACGGCTTCGCGCGATCCGCATCGCGCACCGTCAGCACGTTCGCATACGGCGAGCGCGCATCCTCGATGCTGACGCTGTCGCGTGCGGGTTGCAGCCCGGCGCGCGCGGCATCGTCGCTGTCGATCGCAACGAACGCGGCCGTGTCGAGCGCGGCATGAAGGCGACCGCGCCGCAGCGCGACGAGCTTCAGCCCGAGCCGGTTGCCGGTCACGTCGCGCAGCGTCGCATGCAGGCCGGCCCGCTCGCGCAGCGTCACCAGCGTGTCGTTCTGCAGCAGCACGAGCGCGCGTGCCATCCCGCGCGGATCGGCGGGAATCGCGACCGTCGCACCGGGCTGCAGTTCGTTCAGGTTCTTCAGCTTGCGCGAGTAGAGCGCCATCGGCAACGTGACGGTCGGCGCGACTTCGGTCAGCGCGTAGCGTTTCTGCGCGCGCGTCGCGGCAAGCTGATGTGCACCCTCGAAACTGGCTGCGTCGATCCGGCCGTCGGCCAGCGCCGCGTCGATGCGCGATGCATCGTCGAATTCGACGACGTCAATGCCGAATCCTCGCGATGCGGCGACCCGCTTCACTTCGTCCAGGATCTGCGCATGCACGCCGCGCGTCACGCCGACACGCACCGCCGGTGCGGTCGATTCGGCGGCCACGGTCAAACCCGAATGAACGACCGCGCACGCCGCCATCAGCCACGCGCCCACGCAAACCATGACGCGCTTCATGATGCATCCCTCAGAATCGTGCGAAACCCGATATGCGACGCGCCGAGATCGGCTTCCTGCTGTTCGCGCGACGACGCGCGATAGCGCACGCAGTAGTCGCGCGAGCACAGGAACGAGCCGCCCTTGATGACCATCGGCGTATCGTGCCGGCGCGTCGGCGGCGCGACGGCCGCCGTGTCGCCGTTCGTATGCGACTGGTGCGGGCCCGTGTACGCGTCCTTGGTCCATTCCCATGCATTGCCGATCATGTCGTAGAGCCGGAAGCCGTTCGCCGCGTAGCAGCCGACCGGCGCAAGCCCCGCATGGCCGTCCTCGGCCGTGTCGAGCACCGGGAACACGCCCTGCCAGTAGTTCGCGGCCGGCTTGCCCCGCGCATCGCGCGGCGCCGCGTCGAGCGATGCATCGTCGCGGCCGGCCTTGCCCGCGTATTCCCATTCGGCCTCGGTCGGCAGGTCGCGGCCGAGCCAGCGCGCATACGCGAGCGCATCGCGCTGCGTGACGAGCGTGACGGGCAGGTTGCCGAGCCCGTCGACATTGCTGCCCGGCCCGCGCGGATGACGCCACGATGCGCCCTTCACCCACGACCACCATGCCAGGTCGCGCGCGTTCATCTCGTCGCGCGTCGGCACATGAAACACGGCCGCCCCATCCTGCTGCTCGGCCTCGGTCACGTAGCCCGTCGCCTGCACGAACGCGGCGAACTGCGCGATCGTCACGTCGGTCTGGTCGATCCAGAACGCGCCGACACGCGTGCGGCCGTCACCGGCCGGGCGTTCGTCCGCATAGCCGCGCGTGCTGCCGAACACGAACGCGCCGCCGCGCAGGTGCACCATCCCGGCCTTCGGGTCGTCGCGCCACCCGCCCGGCAAGCCCGAATAGCGCGCGCACTGTTGCTCCGTGCCGAGCGGCGCGAGCGCACGGCCGCGATTCGCGTCGTCGAATGCACCGCCCGCCGGTGCGACGGGATTCGCATAGCCGGCCGCGAACGCGGCGGCGAACAGCGTGGCGGCCAGCGCCGCGCCGATCGTCCAGAACCGGACCCGCATCGTGTCGCTCCCGGGTTCAGTAGTAGCCGCGCGGACGCAGCGGTTCCACGCCGCCGACGTTGCTCATGTAGGTCTTCCACTGGTCGACCAGCGTGCTGATCACCGACGGGTTCTGCGCGGACACGTCGGCCGCCTCGCCGCGATCCGCCGCGAGGTCGTACAGTTGCCAGTGGCCATCGAGCGGCCCGAGCGGCGGCTCGGTCCACAACGCCTTCCAGCGGCCGTCGGCGCTGCGCAGGTACGCGCGGCCATACGCTTCGTCACCGAACGGCGTCGTATGCACTTCGCCCGTCGCCGAGCCGGTGAGCACCGGCAGCAGCGACTGGCCCGTCACCGGATACACGTAGCGGTTGTTGTAGACGACCTTGCCCTTGTTCTGGTCGACGCCCGTCAGCGTGTTCACGAGCGGCGGCGCCGGCTGCGACGGCGGCGTGACGCCCGCGACCGCGAGGAAGGTCGCCGTGTTGTCGGTCACGTGCGTGAACGCGCGCAGCGTCGGCAACTGCTGCGTCTGCCCCGGTAGCCGCACGATCGTCGGCGTCGACACGCCGCCTTCGGCCGAATAGCCCTTCGTGAGCCGGAACGGCGTCGCGCTCGCTTCGGCCCAGCGCAGCCCGTATTGCAGCCGCTGCGCGTTCTGCTTGCCGTTGTCGGTGCCGAGCGCCGAATAGACCGGCTCCTGCCCGTTCGCGGTGTCGGTCGCCGTCGGGTCCGCGCCGGAGTCGATCGGCCAGCCTTCCGCGCCGTTGTCCGACTGGAACATGATGAACGTGTTGTCGTATTCGCCGATGTCCTTCAGGTGCTGGATCAGCAGGCCGATGTTGTAGTCGAGGTTCTCGACCATCCCCGCATAGATCTCCATGTAGCGCGCCTGTGCACGGCGCTCGGCCGGGCTCAGGCTCGCCCACAGCTTGTCGACCTTGCCGGTGCCATAGTCGCTGTAGCCGTCGGCGGCCGAATGCACGGCGCTGATGTACTTCGCGTTCGCGGTGCCGTTGTTCGCCGTCGCGGGCGACGCCGACGTCGTTTCGGGCAGGCCGTCGAACGGCTTGAAGTCCGCGGGGATCAGGCCGAGCGCCTTCTGCCGCGCGATCCGCGCGTTGCGGATCGCATCGTAGCCGGCGTCGTACACACCCGCGTACTTGTGCAGCCACGGGTCCGGCACCTGCAGCGGCCAGTGCGGCGACGTATATGCCGCGTATGCGAAGAACGGCTTGCCGTCCTGCTTGTTCGAATCGATGTACGAGATCAGCTTCTGCGTATAGAAATTCGTCGAGTAGAACACGGCCGGGCTGCCGCCCGCGCCGCCCGGCTGTCCGGGCTGGCCAGGCTGCACGTAGCGGCCGTCTTCGGTGTAGTTCGACGAGCCGGCCGGTTCGTGCGCGAAGTGGTTCGTCGCCGCGCCACCGAGCAGCACGTAGCTGCGCTCGAAGCCCCACTGGTCCGGCGTCTGCCCGCTGCCCGTCGCGCTGCCGACGATCCCCGAGCCGATGTGCCACTTGCCCGCGATGTACGTGTGATAGCCGGCGTCCTTCAGAAGTTGCGCGAACGACAGCGCGCGATCGTTCAGGTATCCCTCGTAACCTGGCAGGCCGCGTCGCTCGTCGGTCGGGACGCCCATCGTGCCTTCGCCGACGAGGTGGTGATCGGTGCCGGAAATCAGCATCGCGCGCGTGATCGCGCACACGGTGCCGGTGTGGTGGTTCGACAGGATGCGGCCCGATGCGACCAGCGCGTCGAGGTTCGGCGTGTTGATCTCGCCACCGAATGCATGGATGTCGGAATAGCCGAGATCGTCGGCCATGATGTACAGGATGTTCGGGCGCTTGGCCGCGGGCGTCGCATTGGCCTGGGGCGGCGGATTGCTGTCGACGCCGCCGCATGACGCGAGCGACAGCGCGCCGGCAATCGCGGCACAGACTACGCGGAAACGGAAAGCATGCAACGGCGCGGCGGACTTTTTCATTCTTGTTGACGCTCGATCTACGGGATCGGCGATCTTAGCGTCGCTCGCGCAGCGCCCAAAGTCGGATTCGTCACATGCTAACGGGAAGGGGGAATATGCGGCGCGCGCCATAGCGCCTCCACGCAAATGCTTTTCCGAATCCGTTATTGGATCGCACCGCCGCGCGTTTTTATACTCACTCGTCAGCACGCTCCGATGAAACGTGCCAACCCATTTCGACGCAACAGAACAGGACGGACAGATGAGCCTACGCCCCTTGCACGACCGCGTGATCGTGAAGCGACTCGACCAGGAAACCACCACCGCATCGGGCATCGTGATTCCCGACAGCGCCGCCGAAAAGCCCGACCAGGGCGAAGTGATCGCCGTCGGCCCCGGCCGCAAGGACGCGGACGGCCAGCGCATCGTGCCCGACCTGCAGGTCGGCGAGCGCGTGCTGTTCGGCAAGTACGCGGGGCAAGCCGTCAAGGTGGACGGCAACGAGTTTCTCGTGCTGCGCGAAGAAGACATCGTCGCGGTCGTCAATCAATAACGGAGCGCAATCATGGCAGCCAAGGAAATCATTTTCAGCGACATCGCGCGTGCGAAGCTGACCGAAGGCGTGAACATTCTCGCGAACGCGGTGAAGGTCACGCTCGGGCCGAAGGGCCGCAACGTCGTGCTCGAACGCAGCTTCGGCGCGCCCGTCGTCACGAAGGACGGCGTGTCGGTCGCGAAGGAAATCGAACTCGCGGACAAGCTTCAGAACATCGGCGCGCAGCTCGTGAAGGAAGTCGCGTCGCGCACCAGCGACGCAGCCGGCGACGGCACGACGACGGCCACCGTGCTCGCGCAGGCAATCGTCCGTGAAGGCCAGAAGTACGTGGCGGCCGGGCTCAATCCGCTCGACCTGAAGCGCGGCATCGACAAGGCCGTCGCATCGGCCGTCGACGAATTGAAGAAGATCAGCAAGCCGACCACCACGAGCAAGGAAATCGCTCAGGTCGCGACGATCTCCGCGAATGGCGAGGAATCGATCGGCCAGCGCATCGCCGAAGCGATCGACCGCGTCGGCAAGGAAGGCGTGATCACGGTCGAGGACGGCAAGTCGCTCGCCGACGAGCTCGACGTCGTCGAAGGGCTGCAGTTCGATCGCGGCTACCTGTCGCCGTATTTCATCAACAATCCGGACAAGCAGATCGCCGAGATCGAGAACCCGTACATCCTGCTGCACGACAAGAAGATCTCGAACATCCGCGACCTGCTGCCGGTGCTCGAACAGGTCGCGAAGTCGGGCCGGCCGCTCCTGATCATCGCGGAAGACGTCGAGGGCGAAGCGCTCGCGACGCTGGTCGTGAACAACATCCGCGGCATCCTGAAGACGGTCGCGGTCAAGGCGCCGGGCTTCGGCGATCGCCGCAAGGCGCTGCTCGAGGACATCGCGATCCTGACCGGCGGGCAAGTCGTCGCCGAGGAAACGGGCCTCACGCTCGACAAGGCGACGCTCGCCGAGCTCGGCCAGGCGACGCGCATCGAGGTCGGCAAGGAAAACACGACCGTGATCGACGGCGCGGGCGACGCGAAGAACATCGAGGCGCGCGTGAAGCAGATTCGCGTGCAGATCGAAGAAGCGACCTCCGACTACGACCGTGAAAAGCTGCAGGAACGCGTGGCCAAGCTCGCGGGCGGCGTCGCGGTGATCAAGGTCGGCGGCGCGACCGAGATCGAGGTGAAGGAGAAAAAGGACCGCGTCGACGACGCGCTGCACGCGACACGTGCGGCCGTCGAGGAAGGCATCGTGCCGGGCGGCGGCGTCGCGCTGATCCGCGTGCGGCAGGCGATCCGCGCACTCAAGGCTGGAAACGCCGACCAGGACGCAGGCATCAAGATCGTGCTGCGCGCGCTCGAGGAACCGCTGCGCCAGATCGTCACGAATGCGGGCGAGGAAGCGAGCGTGGTCGTCGCGAAGGTCGCGGAAGGGTCGGGCAACTTCGGCTACAACGCGCAGACCGGCGAATACGGCGACCTCGTCGAATCGGGCGTGCTCGATCCGACCAAAGTCACGCGCACCGCACTGCAGAACGCGGCGTCGGTCGCGGGGCTGCTGCTGACGACCGATGCGACGGTATTCGAAGCACCGAAGGATGCGGCGCCGGCCGCGGTGCCGGGCGGCCCCGGCGCGGGCGGGCCGGGGTTTGATTTCTGACGATCCGACGATCCGACGATTTGACGAAGCCTCGGTCTCGCCGCCGCATCGGGCACCTGGGCCGCGATCGCGATTGTCGGGCGCAGCCTGCTCGTGACCGGTTCCGCATTACCCCCAAAAAAGGTTCATCGCGGGATTCCGGGGAACGCGGCACGCGGCACGCGGCGCGCATCGTCGGCCGAACGGTGGGTCCGGGTTTTCATCAGGACATCCGGTACGCCGTACGATCCATTATGGAGAAAGCACTGTCGCAGCCAACCGCAGGAGGGCGCACCGTGACTTCCGATCCCAATCCCTCGACCGCCTTCGTGTTCGCCGGCGGCGGCAGCCTTGGCGCGATCGAGGTCGGCATGCTCCGCGAACTGGTCGCGATCGGCGTACGGCCTGATTGCGTCGTCGGTGCGTCGGCGGGCGCGATCAATGCCGCCTATTTCGCCGGCCGGCCGGACGCGGATGGCGTCGCGATGCTCGCCGCGCTGTGGTGCAGAATCCGCCGTCAGGACGTCATGCCGTTCTCGATGCGCAGCGTCATCGCAATGCTTCTGCGCAACCGGCCGCATCTGGTCGAGGCCGATGCGCTGCGCCTGCTGTTGGAACAGAACCTGCCGTACCGGCGGATCGAGCAGGCCGCGTTGCCGCTCCACATCGTCGCGACCGACGTGCTGAACGGCCAGGAAGTCGTGCTGTCGGCCGGCTCGGTCGTGGATGCCGTGCAGGCCAGCGCGGCGATTCCCGGCGTGTTTCCGTCGGTCAGCATCGGCGGCGTGGAACTCGTCGACGGCGGCGTCGCGAACAATACGCCGATCTCCGTTGCGATCGCGCTCGGCGTCAAGCGGATCGTCGTGCTGCCGGCCGGGTTCGCCTGTGCGTTGCGCGTGCCGCCGCGCAGCGCGATCGCGCATGCGACGCACGCGCTGACGCTCGTGATCGCGCGGCAACTGGTGCGCGATCTGGAACTGTACGCGGCACACGCGCAGATCCATGTCGTGCCGCCGCTCTGTCCGCTCGACGTGTCGTCATACGATTACTCGCAGTGCGCGCAACTGATCGACAAGGCCGCGGAGCGCACGCGCGCGTGGATCGATGCGGGCGGACTCGCGCAGTGCGCGATTCCTGGCCAGCTGCGCGAACACGATCACGCCACGGCGCTGTCGCATTGACGGTTGCTCACGTGCCACGCACACTCACGACTGACGAACGCCGATTGCCGGGCTGCCGGGTCCGTCCTCTCCCGGGAAATATGCGCAGAACCCGAAAAAAGGCCGCTTGCGACGTCCCGCTGCCGGGAGCCACAAGCGGCCTTCTCGCGTGCCGCGCGTCTCAGCGCCGCGCCGCCAGCCTTCTCACGACGCTGACCAGCGCATCGACTTCATCGCAGGTGTTGTAGAACGCCAGCGACGGCCGCACCGTCGCCTCGAGCCCGAAGCGCCGCAGGATCGGTTGCGCGCAGTGATGCCCGGAGCGCACCGCGATGCCCTCCTCATTCAGTGCCTGCCCGACTTCCTCGGTCTCATAGCCCTTCAGCACGAACGACAGCACGCTCGCCTTGTCGCGCGCGGTGCCGACGAGCCGCACGCCCGGCACCGGCGCGAGCACGCTCGTCGCATACGCGAGCAGATCGTGCTCGTAGCGCGCGATGTTCTCGATGCCGACGCGGCTCACGTAGTCGAGCGCCGCGCCGAGCCCCACCGCATCCGCGATGTTGCCGGTGCCGGCCTCGAAGCGGTTCGGCGGCGGCTGGAACACCGTGCGCTCGAACGTCACGTCCGCGATCATGTTGCCGCCACCTTGCCACGGCGGCATGTCGTCGAGGATCGCGCGCTTGCCGTACACGACGCCGATCCCGGTCGGCCCGTAGATCTTGTGCCCGGAGAACACGAAGAAGTCCGCATCGAGCGCCTGCACATCGACACGCATGTGCGAGATCGACTGCGCGCCGTCGACCAGCGCCTTCGCGCCCGCGCGATGTGCGAGTTCGACGATCTCCTTCACCGGCACGACCGTGCCGAGCGCATTCGACACCTGCGTGACGGACACGATCTTCGTGCGGTCGTTGAGCAGCTTCCGGTATTCGTCGAGCAGCACCTGCCCCGAATCGTCGACCGGAATCACGCGCAGCCTCGCGCCCTTGAGCGCCGCAAGCTGCTGCCACGGCACGATGTTCGCGTGATGCTCCAGATGCGACACGACGATCTCGTCGCCTTCGCCGACGTTCTGCACGCCCCACGTCTTCGCGATCAGGTTGATCGCCTCGGTGGTGCCGCGCACGAACACGATCTCGTCCGGCGACGATGCGCCGATGAAACGCCGCACCGTGTCCCGCGCGTGTTCGTATGCATCCGTCGCGCGGCCGGCCAGTGCGTGCGCGGCGCGATGAATGTTCGAGTTCTCGTGCGCATAGAAATACGCGAGGCGGTCGATCACGGCCTGCGGCTTGTGCGTCGTCGCCGCGTTGTCGAACCAGACGAGCTGCTTGCCGTTCACGCGTTCCTGCAGGATCGGGAAATCGCGGCGGATCGCGTTCACGTCGAACGGCGGGTGCGCGCCGCGATGCAGGTGGCCCTGCGGCTCGGCGGCATGCGCATCGTCGATGAAGTAACGCGGCACGTCGGCACTCGATGCGCGCGACACCGGCGCGTCGCGATGCACGGCGAGCAGGTCGCGCAATGCGTCGTCGCCCGGCAGACCGAACGCTTCCGGCGATGCGAGACCGTTCGACGGCACGACGATGTCCTGCGGCGTCGTCTGCCAGCCTTGCAGCGAACCGTCGGTGAAGTAGTACGGCGATGCCTTCGCCGCGCCTTCCGGCGCCGGCGCATTCACCTGCGGCACGCCGAGCGCCGCGCCACCGACGCGCGGTTCGAACGCGGGCGCGATCGACACCGCGTTGTCGGGCAGCCCGTTCTGCGCGGCCGCATGCGGCGCGAGTGCGGGTGCGCGGTTGCCGAGCGACAGCACGTGCGTCGGCGCGGAGGGCGCGAGGTTCGCGCCGGGCACTTTGCCTTGCGGGAGCGCGAGACCGGGCACACCGGTACCCGCACCGCCCGGCCCCGCGAGCGGCGAGCCGCCCGGTACCGGGTTGCTCACCGATGCGAGGATCGGCGCGGCGGCCGGCAATGCCGACGGCACGCCCCCGACCGCGCCGCTGCCCGCCGACAGCTCGGGCGCGGTGGCCTGCCCGGGCGGCGTCGCGAAGAACTCGGACGCGAGCCGCGCAAGCGCCGCGGGATCGGGCAAGCCGGCCGGCAGCGGCGCGTGCGGCAACGCGTGCGCGTCGCCGCCGGCCAGGCCGGGATTAACGGTAGGTGTCGGGATAGTCATGGAACTTGGCGATTTCGACGTCATCGAGGACAGCCAGCGCATCCGGCGAATGGACCGCGAGCGAGCAATACAGCGAGATCAGGTACGACGCGATCGCCTGGTCATTGATCCCCATGAAGCGCACCGACAAGCCCGGCCCCTGCTCGCCCGCGACGCCCGGCTGGTAGAGACCGACGACGCCTTGACGCTTGTCGCCGATGCGCAGCAGCAGGATCTTGGTCTTGCCGTCCGCGACGGGCACCTTGTCGGACGGGATCAGCGGAATGCCGCGCCACGTGAGGAACTGCGAGCCGAACAGGCTGACCGTCGGCGGCGGCACGCCGCGCCGCGTGCATTCGCGGCCGAACGCAGCGATCGCGAGCGGGTGCGTGAGGAAAAACGCGGGTTCCTTCCACACCTTGGTCAGCAGCTCGTCGAGGTCGTCCGGCGTCGGCGCACCGGTCAGCGGGAAGATCCGCTGTTCGTCGGTCACGTTCGCGAGCAGCCCGTAGTCCGGGTTGTTGATCAGCTGGCTTTCCTGCAGCTCCTTGATCGTCTCGATCGTCAGGCGCAGCTGTTCCTTGATCTGGTCATGAGGACTGCTGTAGAGATCGGAGATCCGCGTATGCACGTCGAGCACCGTGCTCACCGCGTTCAGGAAATACTCGCGCGGCTGCTCCTCGTACGGCACGAAGGTTCGCGGCAGCACGCTTTCGTCCTCGAGCTGCGTGCACGCGGCGCGCACGGCTTCCGGGTTCTTCACCTGGTTCAGGCGATAGATGCCGGCCTCGACCGGCACCCACTGCAGCAGATGGGTCAGCCAGCGCGGCGTAATCGTGGAAAGCTGCGGGACGGTCTTGGTAGCGTTCGCTAGTTGGCGGGCGGCGTGATCGCTCAGCGCGGCCGTGCCGCTTGCAACGGTCGACATGTGGGGCTCCGGGTTCTTAAGATGAAAAACGGGATTGCTTATGACGCGGGGTGATTATCGGAAGCACGCACCTGCCGGCTCAACATGCTATAGCCGTCATACGGCACAACCGAACGGGAAAGGAAGCGGAATGCGTCAGGTGACGTACACGCCGGGCAACAGCGTCGAGATCGACACGTCGAATGCGCGCGCGATCTTGTCGGCGGTGACGATCGACGCGATCGCCTCGCCGCGCTCGATCTCGCCGACATACGAGCGGTTCAGCCCCGCGTGTTCGGCAAGCTGCTCCTGCGACCACGTGCGCGCCTCGCGCAACTTGCGCACGTTGGCGCCGAAGTGCTGGATCAGGTCGCTCATGTCGTCACCTGCGTATCGGATACCGGCTCGGCCGGCTCGACCCGCGCGCGCGGCGCGGCATTCGCCTCGCTGCGCAGCACAGCCTGCGTGATGTTCGCGCCGGCCGGCACGTCCTGCGTGAGCCACACATTGCCGCCGATCACCGCGCCGCGGCCGATCGTCACGCGGCCGAGGATCGTTGCGCCTGCATAGATCACGACGTCGTCCTCGACGATCGGATGGCGCGCGAGCCCCTTCTCCAGATGGCCGGCCGCATCGCGCGGGAAGCGCTTCGCGCCGAGCGTGACGGCCTGGTACACGCGCACGCGCTCGCCGATGATCGCCGTCTCGCCGATCACGACACCCGTGCCGTGGTCGATGAAGAAGCCGGCGCCAATCCGCGCGCCCGGATGAATGTCGATGCCGGTTTCCGCATGCGCCTGCTCGGCGATGATCCGCGCGAGCAGCGGCAGCCCGAGTTGATACAGCTCGTGCGCGAGCCGGTGGTGGATCATCGCGAGGATGCCGGGATAGCAGAGCAGCACTTCGTCGACGCTGCCCGCCGCCGGATCGCCATGGAACGCGGCCAGCACGTCGCTGTCGAGCAGACGGCGAATATCGGGCAAACGTGCGGCGAAGGCCTGCACGGCGGTGGAGGCCGCTTCGTCGATCTGCGCGTCGGCGTTGCGTTGCCGCGCCGCGTAGCGCAGCTCGAGCGTCACCTGCGCAAGCAGCGCGTTCAGCGCCGCGTCGAGTGCGTGAGCCACATAGAAGTTCTCGCTCTCCTGTCGCAGGTCGGGCGGCCCGAGTCGCATCGGGAACAGCACGCCCTTCAGCGCGCCGATGATCTGTGCGAGCGCCTCGCGCGCCGGCAGGTCGCGCCCGCCCGGCTCGAGCGAGCGCCGCTGCTTCTCGCGCCACGCGCGGCGCACGGTCTGGAGCGACTGAACGATGTCGTCGATATCGAATGCGGCCATGCTGACTTCTCCCCGTAACGGCCGTGACTCAGTCCTGCGCCCACGGCAGGCCGCGATGGCGCCAGCCGTTCCGGCTGCCGCGATGCTGCTGTTCGTCGAGGTCGCCCTCGAACCCTTCGAGCACGTTGAATACCTGCGTGAAGCCGCCCTTGGTCGCGGCCTCCGCCGCCTGCGCGGAGCGGTTACCGCTGCGGCAGAGCAGCAGCACCACCGCGTCCTTGCCGGTCTTCGCTTCGAGTTCGCGCACGAAGCGCGGGTTACGCGTCAGGCTCGTGCCGGTCGCCCATGCCACGTGCAGCGACGCCGGCACGTGGCCGACGAATTTCCGCTCTTCCGCGGTGCGCACGTCGACCAGCAATGCGTCGCCCGCCGAAACCAATGCCCATGCGGCTTCCGGTGCCACGCCGCCCGCGTAGGGCGTACCCGCCGATGCGGCCGCCGCGCGGGCGTCTTCGAGCGCCTGCCGGGCGTCGGTTCGTTCTTCCAATGCAAACGTCATCACGCTTCCTTGTTCTCGCAGATTCGTATGATCAACAACGCCGGGAATGCGGCCGGTGCAGCTTGCGTGCTGTCTATAGCCGTCAGTCCCACTATGCGAGCGCGGTCGGGGAAGCAGAACCAATAAAAATTCATTTCCAAATCAGCGGCGCGAGGATTGCAATAGCAGAGGCGCGCTATGGGTGCGGGTTCGTGCGGGGGAGGTGGAACGACGGCCGTTCGATGTCATGCATCGAAGGTTGTTGAAAGGGTTGGCGGCTGCGAAGTCAGGAACGGTGCAGGACGCGACGCGCTGCACGTCGCGATGGCATCCGAAGCGCAATCGTGCGCCGGCGGGATGACGCACGCTTCGATGAATCGATGAACAACAACCGACGGGCGCGGTGCATCGCCCACGCACCACGCCCGTCACCGCATCAAACGACAGGATCGACCGCCGCGATCGCCACACCACGCGCCTCGATATCGCGCCCGGCCAGCAAACACAGATCCTCACGATGATGCGCGGCGACGACCTGCACGCCTACCGGCACGTGATCGACGAACCCCGTCGTCACCGCGAGCCCCGGCAACCCCATCGCCGGCAGCGCACGCAGCGTGAGCTGCGCTTCCCATACCCGCTCGAACCCTTCCGGTCCTTGCCGATCGAGATCATCGGGAAACGGCAGTTCCGACGACACCGGCAGCAGCAACACCGCGTATTCATCGAGAAAGAGCCGCCACTGCCGCGTCAACGTCGTGCGCCGCACGAGCGCGCGGCTGATCACGTCGGCCGGCAGATCGCGCACCTTGCCGCGCACGGCGGCGATCACCGCGGCCGCGCCCGGATCGCCGTCGCTGGCGACCGCGTTCGTCAACGCGTCGAATCCGTCGCCCAGCCAGAGCTGCTCCTGCAACAGTGCGGCCTCGCGCATCGGCGGCGTATCGTCGATTTCATCGACGGTCCAGCCCGCATCGACGAGCCGGCGCGCCGCGTCGCGCAACGCGGCCTCGACTTCGGGCACGACCTGCAGGCCGCCCGGACGCACGCACAACGCCGCGCGTTTCGGCACCGCGCGGCCGTCGATCGGCACCGGCACGTACCACGGGTCGCGCGGGTCCGGCGCGGCGAACGCACGCAGCGCCAGCGCGAGATCGTCGATCGTGCGTGCGATCGGTCCCGTCGTCGACATCAGTTGCGCGCCGATCGCACGCTCCGGCGACGACGCGTTGAACGCCGGCACACGCCCGAGCGACGGCCGGATGCCATGCACGCCGCACGCATAGGCCGGGTAACGCACCGAGCCGCCGATGTCGGTGCCGACCGCGATCGGGCCGATCCCGGCGGCTACGGCCGCCGCCGCGCCGCCGCTCGATCCGCCTGGCGTCAGCGACCGGTTGCGCGGATTGTACGTATGGCCGTGCACGAGATTCGACGTGAACCAGCGCAGCGCGAACGTCGGCGAATTGGTGCGGCCAAGCAGCACCGCGCCCGCCCTTCTCAGGTTCGAGACCGACGGGCTGTCCGCGCTCGCGATCAGGTTTTCCTGCAGCCGCGTGCCGTTGGTCGTCGCGAATTCCGCGACGTCGACGTTGATCTTCACGGTCACGGGCACACCGGCGAGCGGGCCGGGATCGTCGCCGCGCGCGATCGCGCGATCGACTTCGTCGGCCTGCCGCCGCACGTCGTCGGGGCGATGCTCGACCACCGCGTTGATCGCCGGGTTCGCCACGTCGAGACGGGCCAGCGTCGCCTCCGCCACTTCCCGCGCGGACACTTCACGTTGCCGCACCCGCTTCGCGATTTCAGTCGCCGACAGCTGCCAGAGTTGTTGCGTCATGACATCTCCTTGCAAACGGACATCACAATCACCGCCGGCACCGCGCGTCACCCGCATCGCGGCGCCGCATTCACTCACTGCGCATCCTGCTTCGCACGTTCCGCGGCCGCGATGATCGCGTCGGCCACGGCCTTCGGCTGGCTCAGCATCGCGACATGGCTGCCGTTCACGCGCGTGACCGTCGCACCGATCCGCTTCGCCATCGCCTCCTGCAGCTTCGGATCGATCATCCGGTCCTGCGTCGCGACGACGAACGACGACGGCTTCGCATGCCACGCGGCCTGCGTCACCTTCTCCGAAATGCAGCCACCGTACCACGGCCCTTGCGTCGCCGCGACGACGCGCTGCTGTACGGGCGGCAGGTCCGGCGCGAAATCCTGCGCGATCGCCTTGTCCGACAGCGTCGCGAAGCCGCCGGCATCCTTGCGCAGCTCGCCGGCCCACGCCGGCGCCGGCAACCCCTGCGTGACATCGGCGATCGACTGGCCGTTGTCCGGTGCGAACGCGGCGACGTAGACGAGCGACTTCACCTTGTCGTCGTTGCCTGCGTCGCTGATCACGACGCCGGCCCACGAATGGCCGACCAGCACGACGGGGCCCTTCTGCTCGTCGATCGCGCGCTTCGTCGCGGCCGCATCGTCGGCGAGCGAACTCAGCGGATTCTGCACCGATACCACATGCAGGCCGCGCGCTTCGAGCAGCGGAATCACGCGGTTCCAGCTCGACCCGTCGGCGAACGCGCCGTGCACCAGCACGACGTTCGTGCCCTTCAGGTCGTCCTTCGGCGCGGCCTGCGCCGCGACCGCACCGAACAGCCCGCCGAGCACCGCCGCGGACACCAGAACCCGTTTCGTCAAACCGACCATCGTCATGCTCCTTTCCATCGTGTTGTGCATCTGAAGTGTTTCCGGTGCGGCCGCGCCTGCGTGCGGCAGGCGCGGCAGCGAATCACGAATGTGCGTACAGATCGTCGGCGTCCGTGCGGGCGCTGCGTGCAGCGCGCATGTCGGATGCGGCGAAGCGGGCAGCGGGCGCCGACGCGTCCGCCACGTTGTCGTCCTGCGACTTCGACGGGCCGTTCTGGTCGGAACGCGCGACCCGCTGCGCGGCGGCGACGGCGTTCTGTGCGGCGGCGATATCGTCCGGATAATGCGCTTCGCTGCTGGCCGGGCTGTAGCCGGCCTTCTCGAGCCGGATCAGGTCGGCGCGTACTTCGGCACGCGTGAGGCCGTGGCCGGTATCGGCGAACGACAATGCGGGAATGGCGGCGAGGACGGCAACTGCGAGGATTCGAGCGGCTTTCATGAGATTTCTCCTTGGCGGAAGTTGGGGTATCGATCACTCGGCATCCGGTGCGTACGTCTGGCACCGAACGTTTGCTGCATGTCGACAGTAGAACCCGCTCACGTATCCGGCTTGTTTCCGAACCATGGCTTGAGTGCAATCCGATGTTTCCGCAACGGTGATAGATACAGTGCGATACAAACTCGTCGATCTCGCCACGGATATACGGACGATAGCGACTTGATCGTTGACGGGTACGGACGCCGTGTTGTACGCAGCGCGTCAGGTGGTGAGATCACCGGTTGATGGGCATGACAGCCGCGATGGGTGGGAGACAGCCCGCTTCCACCGCGCCTTTTTGGTGGTGAATAAACGCGACGGATTTCCGTCCGGAAACACATTCTGACAATTTGCGTTCGTCGCCACGGCCCCTGAGCACGTTTTTCCGGCACCGACGGTTGGCACGTGCGCCAGTTCGATATGCTTGCCGCCTCGTTACGATTCTCGATCGTTTCGGACACTTATCTATTTGTTTCGTAAGCGTCCGATAACGGGGGAACGTGTTTGAGATGTTCAGGAGTTTGGATGACCGATTCATTTCTCGAGCCGCGACCCGTGGCGGACGCGCTCACCGACGCACCCGCGTCGAAAGCCGATACGCCGCCTGACGCGGCTGCTCCGCGCCCTGACCCGCCGCCGATCGTCGTTGGCCGCGTGGAAGGGATGACGATGTTCGCGAAGCACACGCCACTTATCTGCCTCAAGCAATTGCCCTTGCCCGGTATCGTGATCTTCGTGCACGGCGTGAACTCCGAAGGCGAATGGTTCGACGCGACGGAGGAAGGGCTATGCAAAGGCCTGAATCGTCGGCTCGGGCGACTGGACGATCAAATGATGTATCACGGCATCGATGCCGGGCAGTTGACGCCCGCGAAGTACACGGAAAGTGTGACGCCGGATGGGTTTCTGAATCCGAAGTTGCTGGCGAATAACTACATCAAGCCCGATCCGTCGTTCTCGCCCGTCATTCATTTCCGGTGGGGTTATCGGGCGACCGGCGCGGAACTGAAGGAATACGGCGACAAGATCTTCCTGAACGAGAAGGACTATTGGGGCGGCGGTCCGTTCACGAACGGCTGTTCGAGCCTGCCCGATCTCTGGCATGGCGGGCTGGACGATCGAACGATGGGATGGATGACGGTGCAAGGCATCAATCCAACCAATCGGCCGCTGTATCGCGCGCCGCCACGCGCATATGGTGTGCTCGCTGCTTTACGACTGGCCAGGCTGATCCAGTCGATTCGCCGAATGCAGGCCGACGTCCCATTACCGTTGTGTGCCATAGCCAGGGCAACATCGTGGGCCTCACGGCGGCGTTCTTCGGCGACGCTTTCCCCGATGTCGAAGATCCGTGGGGATGCAAGGGCCACTGTGTGGCGGACGCCTACGTGCTGGCGAATGCGCCGTATAGCCTTGCGAATGCGGACGGCCCCTACAAGTCCGACACGCTCATGGATACATGGTCACAACGCGCGACCAAAGATGCTCGCGGTCAACGCGGGCGGCAGACCTACGCCGCGCGCACGAAGACGTTCGGCAAGTTCTAATCGATCATCGGCGCTCGCAACGCATACGAACTGCCCGCCGACAAGATCGATGAAGACATGGAAAACGAGCGCGTCTCGCCGACGAGCAACCGGTCGTATGCGGCGCAAGAGGATCGCCTGCGGCACGGCTTGAATGGGTCGACGTATGGCCGCGTCACCGCGTATCGCTGTCCGCATGACCAAGTGATCTCTGCAGTCACCGTTCAAGGCATCGGCTGGCGCGGGATCAGCAAGCATGAACTCGACGATATCGGCGCGGCAGGCATCCTGACGCAGCGGGTGTTCGCATCCGGCTTTCCGGTCGGTGTGCAGAAGCCCTACCGATACTGGGAAGACGACTGGCGGCATGGCAAACCAGGAACGAAGCCGGGATTCTGGCATCCCCCATCGCCGCCAGCCAAGTTCAATATCATCGGAGCGATCAAAGGGAATGAAAGTGTCTTGGGGATGGCGGCCACGCTGGCAACCGCACCTTTCATGTTCGTCGTGACCGGTATCAGTTCGGCATTGAACATGCTCCGTGTGAACGCCGATCCGCCGAAGGACTGGACCGTGGTGGCGGATGCTCCGGCACTAGACGATCCGTTTCCGCCGAAGGCATTGCGATTCGGCAAGCCGGTCGAAACGCGGGACGGCGACGCGGTCAGCGACTTCAACGAAGGCAACGATCCGCCGGCCGCATGGCGTGACGCGAGCAAGACCGATGCGGACAAGCGGGCCGATGATCCCTACGACCAGTACAAGGCAAAGGACAAGGATAGCGTCGCACAGGGTACGGCAGAAACCGAGGCCGGACAGCGTTATGAAGATCGCGCGTTGATGCGAATGGAGGCACGTCGAACGCTGAACACCGAATGGCTTGATGGCGATGGCCACGTGATCGGCGAGGACGGCAAAAGCGCGATGCCGGACGGCTACAAGGAATGGCGCGACAAGCAGATCGTCGATTGGCTCGATCGTGGTGCGACCAACAGCCCGACCAACCACTCTACGACGATGACTAACGCGGAGCATGCCGAGAAGGCACTTGCATATGACGTTGCTGTGGGGCTGTGCTACCTGACACCCGATCAACTTTATGACTTGCGCATTGAGGCGGATTGGCGGATGGGGGACGGCATTCCCTTGAATAACTCGAACAAGAAATATGCCGAATATTTTGACTCCGGAAATCTTGATCGTACTTCGATATACGAATGGGTACATCTCAACGACAGCGAGGGAAAGATTCCAGACGCGATCGTGAATGAACGTGAAGATGAGTTCTATCTGAAGGTCGGGGGTGTGATTTGAAGACACTGATCGCTACATGGCCGCGACGGGCCGCTGTTGCCGTTTCGGCATGGCTGATCGCCACCGTGCTCATGGCCACGCTGATGGCTCACGTAGAGCAACCCGACCCTGCACATTTGGAAATAGGAGATTGGATGAAACGATTCGTTATCGTACCCGGCCTGGTCGCACTTATGGTGTTTCTGTTCACCACGGCCATCATGCGTCCGGCACAAGCTGCACCTGTCCGGGAGCCCGCAGAGAACGCAGCGCCAGCAGTGGAAGAGCCTGCAAAGCCGTTCGTCGCGCAGGTTGTCGGCCTGATGTGGCTGAATCCGTTGCAGCGGATGGACTATCCGACCGAATGGCAATTGTTGTGGGCACAAGGGCTTTCCGCACCGAACAAGAATGATGACATGGTGCGCACGAAGCCCGAAAAATTTTCGTCGCTTCGATCCATTGGCGCGTTGGTGTACGGCAACCGCGGTACGGAGACGTTCAACGGCTTCTACGCCAAGTACATTGATAAATTCATTCTATTGCTACGCTCGCGCTATTTCAGCAACGCAAAGTATTTCTATACAGTGAGTCCCGATCGCCAGAGTGACTGGCGCGAACTCGCCGGCATACATGTAGAAATTGCTGTTCCGCCCCGACTTGATCCGGCCTTTGCCAAGGCCCGCATGATTGATCGGATGATGACCTTCTTCGAGATCGGCCCGCCGTCACCCAAGACGCTTTGGAGCCGCGACACGCCTCCTGATATCCAGATCACGCAAGGCGACGCAAACGCCGGCTTTACATCGCTGAACAAGGCACTGGAATACTTGCAGGAAAACCCCGACAAGACCGTATGGGCGATGAACTGGGACGCGCCGAACTTCCCGCCCACGGATGCGCAGATCAACGAAAACCTGGTCGTGCTGTTCCTCGCCGGTCCGAACTTCAACACCGAGCGCGAACCGCTTGCCTGGATCGGCAAGGCCGCAACGGGCAACACGCAAGCGTTTCCGCCACAGGTCGGCACGACACGCGCCGTGCAGGCGTGGAAGACAACCATCAATCAGGCGGCTCGCAATGCCGGTGTCGCGGTTCCCGACCTCCAGTACATCTTCCACGACGCGGGCAAAGCCAGCGACACAGCGTCGTCACGCATCGTTTCCCTCGCACGGACGTTGACCGAAACTCTCCCGGAATACGACCACCCGAGGCAGACCTTCAACACGGCCGGGCTGCTCGGCGATATGGGAACCGGTAGCGCATTGACCAACGTCGCGCTCGCGATCGGCCGGATCAACCACTTCGGCGGTAACGCACTCGTCGCTGGCACGACCGACGCGGAGCACCCCGTCGCGGTCGTCGTCAGGCCGCCGTCGAAGCTCACGCCGATCGATCCGAACCAGGACTGGTTCCGCGCGCGCGGCGGAAACAACGCCTACTTGCCTTGGTGGGGACGCCGACACGATACCGATTACGGCATGCAAGGGTATTCATGGTGATGCGACGCGGCGCGGTGACTGGCTGGTTGCCACCGAGGCCGCCGGTCCGACCATTCGTGCCCGCACCCACCTCGAGATCGCAGGCGTGCATTGCCTCGCAACGCACGCCTGCGTGGTGACCCGGTGCTCGCCCCGATCAAGGCGCCAACCGCGTGAACACGAAATCGTGATTCTTCACGCGCGCCTGGTGACACGCAAAGCACGTCTGATGCTGACCGATATCGGCCGGCACGCCGTTGATGAAGCGCCCGAAGCCCCAGCCGCCCGTCGACGCGTAGCGGCGCGAATCCTTCACCATCACCTGCACCGTCGTCGCCTGGCCGGGCACCGTCGCCGGCGCGAACTCGTCCGACTGCTTGCGCTTGTACGCGAGCTTCACGAGGATCGTGCCGTCCGGAAACGGCAGCGTCGCCTGTTCGAGCGCGCGGATCGCGACGGGATTGCCGAGCACCACGCGCAATTCGTCGAGCGGTGCGGCCTCCTCGGCCGGCGCGACCATTTCCCACTTCCGGTAGCCGGGCGGGATCGTCACGCCATAGATCGGCGACGCGGCCTGCTTCGGCTGCTCGGCCAATGCGGCCGGGCCACTCGCCGACCACGCGCCGGCCAGCAGCACACCCGCGACGAGCGCACGGCGCGTACCGCGACGCATCACGCCAGTCCCCGCCCGCATCACAGATGCGCCACTTGCAGGATCGCATCGGCGAACGCCCGCGGTGCTTCCTGCGGCAGGTTGTGGCCGATGCCGCCGGTAATCGTCCGGTGCTGGTACTTGCCCGTGAACTTCTTCGCATACGCGGCCGGTTCCGGGTGCGGCGCGCCGTTCGCGTCGCCTTCCATCGTGATCGTCGGCACGGTGATCGCCGGGCCGGCCGCGAGCCGCCGCTCGATGTCGTCGTATTGCGCTTCGCCCTTCGCGAGCCCGAGACGCCAGCGATAGTTGTGGATCACGACGGCCACGTGGTCGGGGTTCTGAAACGACGCGGCGCTGCGCGCAAAGGTCTCGTCGGAGAACTGCCACTTCGGCGACGCGAGCTGCCAGATCAGCTTGTTGAACGCGTCTCGGTTCGCCGTGTAGCCGAGCTCGCCGCGCTCGGTCGTGAAGTAGAACTGATACCACCACTGGAGTTCCGCCTTCGGCGGCAGCGGGCTGCGGTTCGCCTGCTGGCTGCCGATCAGGTAGCCGCTCACCGACACCAGCGCCTTCACGCGCTGCGGCCACAACGCCGCGATCACGTCGGCGGTGCGTGCCCCCCAGTCGTAGCCGCCGAATACCGCGCTGTCGATCTTCAGCGCATCCATCAGCGCGACGATGTCGACGGCCGTCACCGCCTGCTGGCCGTTGCGCACCGTGTCGGCCGAGCGGAACGTCGTCGATCCGTAGCCGCGCAGGTACGGCACGATCACGCGATAACCGGCCGCCGTGAGCAGCGGCGCGACTTCCGCGTAACTGTAGATGTCGTACGGCCAGCCGTGCAGCAGGAACACGACGGGGCCGTTCTTCGGCCCGAGATCCGCATACCCGACGTTGAGCACGCCGGCGTCGATCTGGTGGATCTTGCCGAGCGACGCCGCGCCGGCCGCGCCCTTCGCCGTCGATGCATCGGGCGCCGGCTGCGCTTGCGCCAGCGAGCCGAACCCGAGGTCGGCAAGGGTCAGGCTGGCGAGTGTCGTCCCCAGGATCAGGCGGCGGCGGGTGTTCACGGTATCAGGCATGACTCGTTCTCCATTGTCGGTCGCTAAGGAAGAGATTCCGGTTTCGCTGCTTCACGCCGGCGGCGCATGACACCGCACCGCCGTGTGAATCGCTTCACCGGTTTTATATCCGAACCATCCGGATGCTTTGTATCTCAACGTATCCGTGTTCGGGTACGACATACAGCGATTCAAAATCGTGGCGGAAACGGGTGTGTCCGGTCGGCTGTTCACCACGCGCGACACGCGCCGAAGGAGACCTCAACCGACCCGCCAGACGACGTCAGGACACCAACCCATGGCGGAACTGCTACACGTCAAAAACGCGAGCCGGCATCGCAACCGGCCCGCATCCTCGCATCGCTTCCCCGCCTCTCCGCTTACGCACGCCGCAACGGCCGGAACCCGGCACGCACTTCGCGGGCAAACAGCTCCGGCTCTTCCCATGCCGCGAAATGCCCGCCCTTGTCGACTTCGTTGAAGTAGATCAGGTTGTGATAACTGCGCTCGGCCCAGCTGCGCGGCGCCTGGTAGATCTCGCCGGGAAACACCGTGATCGCCGCCGGCAGCGAGATGTCCACCGCGTTGAAGTTGTTCGAGTGATCCTCCCAGTAGATCTGTGCGGCCGATGTCGCCGTGTTGGTCAGCCAGTACAACGAAATGTCGTCGAGAATCTCGTCGCGCGGAATCGAGCGTTCGGGCACGCCGCCGCTGTAGGTCCACTGCGAGATCTTGTCGTACATCCACGCGGCCTGCCCCGACGGCGAATCGGCAAGCGCGTAGCCGACCGTCTGCGGACGCGTGACCATCATCGCCGAGTAGCCGCAGTTGTCGCGATAGAAGGTCGCGAGCTTCTCGTACGCGGCCTTCTCCTTCGGCGACAGCGATGCCGGTGCCGGCGTGTCGGTCTGCAGCAAGGTCGCGATATCCGGCGGCACCGTCGCCGGCATGTTCACGTGAATCCCGGCCAGGCCCTGCACGCGCTGCATCGCCATCCGGTGCGAGATCACCGAGCCGCAGTCGCCGCCCTGCGACACGAAGCGCGTATAGCCGAGGCGCGCCATCAGCTCGCCCCAGGCCCGCGCGATGTGGTCGGAGCCCCAGCCCGTCCTGGTCGGACGGCCCGAGAAGCCGAAGCCCGGCAGCGACGGCACGACGACGTGGAACGCATCGTCGGCACTCGCGCCGTGTGCGGTCGGATCGGTCAGCGGGCCGATCGCCTTCAGCAGCTCGAAGATCGAACCCGGCCAGCCGTGCGTCATGATCATCGGCATCGCGTTCGCGTGCCGCGACCGCACGTGGATGAAGTGAATGTCGAGCCCGTCGATTTCGGTGATGAACATCGGGAAACCGTTCAGGCGCGCCTCGCCCTTGCGCCAGTCGTAGTCGGTGCCCCAGTACTGCAGCAGCGCCTGCATGCGCGCGAGCCGCACGCCCTGCGATTCGTCCGCGACGGTCTCGCGGCCCGGCCAGCGCGTCGCGGCAATGCGGCGGCGCAGGTCGGCCAGTGCTTCATCGGGAATGTGTGCAGTAAACGGGCGTATGCCGTTGTTGCCGGTTGCCGCATGCAGCGCGGTGGGCAGCATCGCGGATACACCGGCGACCACGGAAGTGGCCAGCAGGTGGCGACGCATCGGGGAAAACGGTGTGGAAGACATCGCTCGGCATCTCCTTTCGTGAAGTGGAAAGTGAACATGCCGCGTGCCGGAGCGCGCCTTCGCTCTCATTCGGGCGCGCGCCGGCCACGCGGCGTTGCCCATTTGAAAGGTCTGATGTATCCGGGATTTGTCTGATTTGTACGCGTTTGTAGCAGCGATGCGACTGCCGTCGTCACATCAGGGCGCGATCCAGCGGCCTTCATAGCCGTCGTCGGTCAGGTCGAATATCGCGCGTCGATGGCCAGTGCTCGCGAGATCGAGCCAGTCGATGCGCGCCACGGTGACGTAGAGCACGCAGAAGTTCTGGTAACCATCATCGGTGGGCGTGGTGTTCCCGCTTGCCGTGACGTGCGCTTCTTCAGGCGACTCGATCGGCGTGCCCGGCCGCAACGGTGCGCGATACAGCAGCAGCGTATGCGGACGGCTCGATTGCCAGATCGCGCGCCGTTGCGCTTCGTCGTCGCAGATCGATGCAACGCCTTCCGCGCGAATCTGCACGAGCGCGTCGAGATCGTGCGCGACGATGGCGATACGCGGATCGCGGCGCAGCTCCGCAACCTTCTCCGACCGCGCATCGGTATGGAACGACAGCAGGCGATCGGCGCGGCTCACTTGCCGCAATACGATCGTGCGCACCTTCGGCGCGCCGTCGAGGCCGAGCGTCGCGGCCTGCAGCATCGTGAACGGCGAGCGCCGCGTGCCGACGCCGGACTCGAGGCAGGACCAAAGGCGGTCGTAGGTTTGCGTCAGCGATTCGGAAGCGGGATCGGACATGATGGCGCGGCGATCTTGCGGGATTCGATCGCGCTAGCTTAACCGTTTCGGCGGCAAGCACCGCGTGCTCCGTGGCTTGCGTTGCAAGCCCGCCGCCGCGTGGCTCAGTTGTAGCCGAGGATGACCGGTGCGGCGTCGCTCGCATCGGTCGAATCCGCGCCGAAGCGGCCGAGCACGTCGGCGACGTACTGCGGCCCCGCGCTGATCTGCGACGACTTGTGCTCGACGGGACGGATATCGGCCATGCCCGGCGCTTCCTCCATCCATGCGGTGTCGTTGATGACGATGTTCATGTTGTATCTCCTCACGCGGCCAGCGCCGCACCATACGCGCGCACCAGGCGCGCCACGCCTTCCCGGATCGCGTCGACGTCGGGCGCGGCGAACGACAGCCGCAGCGATGCGGCGTCGATGTTGTCGGCAAAGAACGCCTTGCCCGGCACGAACACGACCTTGTTCGCGATCGCCTGTTGCAGCAGCACGTCCGACGACACCGCGCCGATGCGCGCCCACACGAACATCCCGCCTTCGGGACGATGGAACGTGATCGCATCGCCGAAGCCGTCGCGCAGCGCGTCGCACATCGCGTCGCACTTGCGCTTGTAGGCCGCCGTGATGCGCGGCAGGTGGCGTTCCAGTGCGCCGTCGGCGAGATACTCGGCGGCGGTGGCTTGCGTCCATGGCGTGCTGCACAGGTCGACCGTCTGCTTCGCGATCACGCAGCGTCGCGCGATTTCTGCCGGCGCGATCGTCCAGCCCACGCGCAGCCCCGGCGCGACGATTTTCGACAGGCTCGCGAAGTGCACGATCCAGTCGCGCGCGCCTTCGACTTCGTTCGCGAGTGCGAGCATCGACGGCACCGGTTCGCCCGCGAAACGCAGGTCGCCGTAGGGATCGTCCTCGACGATCAGGAAACGGTATTGCACCGCGAGGCGCAGCAGCTTCAGCCGGCGCTCGCGCGTGAGCGTCGCGCCGGTCGGGTTCGCGAAGGTCGGGACCGTGTAGAGCAGCTTCGGCTGCACGATCGCGCCGGATGCGAGTTGCGACGCGAGACGATCGACATCGAGGCCTTCGCCGTCGACGGGGATCGTCACGATGCGCGCCTGTTGCAAACGCATCGCCGATAGCGTCGCCGGATACGCCGGTTGTTCGGTCAGCACGACGTCGCCCGGGGCGACCATTACGCGCAGCAGCAGGTCGAGGCCCTGCTGCGAGCCGGTCGTGACGAGCAGTTCGGCCGGCGTGCAGGTCACGCTGCGGCGCGCCATCAACGCGATCAACTGCTGCTTCAGTTCGGCGAGGCCGTCGGTCGGGCCGTATTGCAGGCAGCGGACCGGCTGCGCATACGCGCGTTCGGCGGCCGTGTTCAGGCCGTCGACGTCGAACAGGTCGCTGGCCGGGTAGCCGCCCGCGAAGGAAATCATCCCCGGCTCGGAGAGGTACTTGAACAGCTCGCGGATCGGCGAACCGGCAGGATTCTGGAATGAGGGCGTGAACGCGTACATGTCGTCGTGAGCTGGATGGCACGGACGGCCGGGATAGCCGCCAGATGCCGCCCGCCAACGCGCTTCTGGCGCAACGGCGGGAATTCGAGCCACGATTGTCGATAGTCATTAACGCCGCGGCAAACGATATCTATGCACTAGGTCTTGCAGTTTGGTCATTAATGGGGGGAGCGGGGATGTAGCACCGCACCCAAACAGCGACGACCGACCGAAGACGCATGGCAGCCCCCGCCCCGCCCCCGATTACCTAGGTAATTGACACCTATCGACCTAGGTAATTGTCGTCCCTACCATGGTTTTCGACGCGACCCCAAGCGCCCCACACCAAGAGGACACGACCATGACCACCCAGGACGTCGACACCAGCACGTTACGGCGCGTGATCGCCGCAGCCTCGATCGGCAATTTCGTCGAATGGTTCGATTTCGCCGCATATGGCTTTCTCGCCACCATCCTGACGCGCGAATTCTTCCCCAGCGGCGACCCGACGATCGGTCTCCTGAAGACCTTCGCCGTCTTCGCGGTGGCCTTCGCATTCCGTCCGCTCGGCGGGCTGATCTTCGGCGTCATCGGCGACCGGATCGGCCGCAAGCGCACGCTCGCACTGACGATCCTGATGATGGCCGGCTCGACGACCTTGATCGGCCTGCTCCCGACCTACGCGAGCATCGGCTACTGGGCGCCGTTGCTGCTCACGATCATCCGTTGCGTCCAGGGGTTTTCGGCCGGCGGCGAATACGCCGGCGCATGCGCCTACGTGATGGAGCACGCACCGCGCCGCCGCCGCGCATTCTTCGGCAGCTTCGTTCCCGTATCGACCTTCTCGTCGTTCGCTTGCGCGGCGGTGGTCGCCTATCTGCTCGAGTCGTCGCTGTCGTCGCAGGCGATGGTCGACTGGGGCTGGCGCGTGCCGTTCCTGATCGCGGCACCGGTCGGCCTGATCGGCGTCTACCTGCGCGTCAACCTGAATGAAACGCCCGCGTTCCAGGCGCTCGAAGGCAAGCACGACATCGCGCATGCCCCGCTGATGGAAACGCTGCATTCGCAGTCGCTGAATATCCTGAAGCTCGGTGCGTTCGTGTCCGTGACGGCGCTGTCCTTCTACACGTTCACGACGTACTTCGCGACTTACCTGCAAGTGGCCGGGCACCTGTCCCGCAGCACGTCGCTCCTCGTGACGGTGCTCGCCCTCCTCTTCGCAGCGGCGTTGTGCCCGGTCGCCGGCTTCTTCTCCGACCTCGTCGGCCGCCGCGCGACGATCGCCACGACCTGCATCTTCATCATCGTGTCGGTGTATCCGGCCTTCTCGCTGGGCGGCTCGGGCGTGTTGTCGCACTCGCTGACCGGCGTCGCGCTGCTCGCCATCGGCGCGGTGTTCTCGGGCGTGGTGACGGCACCGCTGATGTCGGAAGTGTTCGCGACGAAGACCCGCTATACGGCATCCGCGATCACCTACAACCTCGCCTACACGATCTTCGGGGGCACCGCTCCGCTCGTCGCCACGTGGCTGATCTCCGCGACCGGAACGAACCTGTCGCCTGCGTACTACCTGATCGCCGTGTCGATCTTCGCGATGATCGGCGGCCTGGCGCTGCCGGAAACGTCGAAGACGGCACTCGAAGAGGCCGGTCCGGCAACCGCGAGGACCGCCCGGCGCGGCGTCGAAGGCGCGGTTTGAGTACCGGCACGCAACACATCGACGCAGGCGATGCGGCGGAAGTCCAGGGCGTGAGCGGGGGGCGCGATTGCCGTGTCGTTCACGTCGGATGAGTGTCTTGCAAGCACTCTCGCTACAATCCGACAGGAGCGCCCCCAACCGATAGCCTGGGTCCGAACCCGGTTCGGACCTGTCGACCCGATGCCGAACATGACCGACACGATGCCCAGCCTCGACTACGAAGACCTCTTCAGGCATCTGCCCGTCGCGGCGATCGTGGCGAAAGAGCGCATCATGGTCGACTGCAACGAGAAGGCGCTGCAACTGTTCCGGGCGACCCGCGACGACATCGTCGACCAGTCGTTCGCGAAGCTGTATCCGCAGCAGAAGGACTTCGCGACGACCGGCCGCCGCCTTGCGCCGCTGCTCGCGAAGCATGCGGGATTCAGCGACGACCGCATCATGCGCCGCGTCGACGGCAGCCATTTCTGGGTCACCGTGTGCGGCTTCGGGTACAACTCGAAGCGGCCTTTCGAGCTCGCGATCTGGACGTTTACCGACCTGTCGGGCGACGCCAGGCATCCCGACGTCGCCAACACGTTGACCGATCGCGAGCGCGACGTCGCCGCACTCCTGGTTCACGGGCTCACCAGCAAGGAAATCGGCAAGGAACTGAGCATCAGCCCGCGCACCGTCGACATCCATCGTGCGAGCCTGTTGAGAAAATACGATGTCCGCACGACCCACGATCTGATCGCGTGCCTGCTGGCCTGAGTCGCGCGCGCCGGAACGACGCGTCCGGCATCCCCGCGCCAACAAAAAAAGCCCGGCAAAGCCGGGCCAATCAGTTGAGACACAAGGAGAATCCCGCCCACCCCACACCGGGCGGTCACGCCGCGCTACACGACGTTCTTTTCGACGATCGGCCGGTTGTCGAGCACACGCTCCCAGCCAAGCGACGACAGGTCGAGCGATTCGTATCGCCCGCCCAGGATCAGTTCACTCACACCCCGCCCCGTCGCGGGCCCCTGCTGAAGCCCGTGCCCGCTATACCCGTTCGCGAACACGACGTTGTCGAGCTCGGGGTGATACCCGATGATCGCGTTGTGATCGAACACGTTGTACTCGTAATACCCGGACCAGCAGTTCTCCACGCGCAGCGCTTCGAATTCCGGCACGCGATTCGCGAGCGTCGGCCAGATCACCTCGTCGAACAGGTCGTGATCGACCTCGTCGAGCGGCAGATCGTCGGGATCGCGATCCGGGCTCGGCGACGTCCCGCAGATATACGTGCGCCCTTCCGGCCGGAAATACACGCCGGTCGGATCGATCAGCAGCGGGCAGTCGGTGAGCTTCGCCGGCGACGACACGTTGAAGATGCTGCGACGCCGCGCATACACGGGAATGTCGATGCCCATCATCGACGACAGCGTGCGCGTCCACGCGCCGGCCGCATTGACGAGCGTGTCGCATGCGTAGCGCTCGCCATCGTTCGTCACCACATGCGTGATCTTGCGACCGTCGCGAACGACGCCGGTCACGTCGGCCGGCACGTAGCGCGCACCCAGCGCCTGCGCCTTCTTGCGCAGCGCCTGCACGAGCCCGTAACCGTCGAACCATCCTTCGCCGCTCACGCCATACGCGCCCGACACGAGATCGTCGACGTTCAGCCAGGGAAACCTCGCGCGCAGCGCATCGCGATCCATCAGCCGGATATCGGCACCGAGCTTCGTCTGCAGCGCATGGTTCTCGCGCAGCGTCGCATCGCCCGCCGGGGTCGCGAGAAACAGGTAACCGCCTTCATGCAGATCGATCGACGGCCGCGTGCCATCGACCTCGAGCCGTTCGCCGATCGTGCGCAGGAAGTCGATTCCGAACAGCGACATCTCGATCGACAGCGGCGTCGAGAACTGCTGGCGAATCGACGCGGCCGACAGCGCGGACGACGACTTCGCATAGGTGGGATCGCGTTCGATGACGGTCACGGACACCGTCGGATCGGTAGCACGCAGGAAATAGGCGATCGAGCTGCCGATCACACCACCGCCGACGATGACGACTTGAGAACTCACGACTGACTCCAGTTGCACGTGAAAGGCGCGGCCAGCCGGCCGTGCCCGAAAGTTGTTCGTGCCGCGTCGCGCGCGGCGCCGTGCGTGCGGACCATCCGGCGAATCGCCCCGACATGCGCCGCGATCGCATTCCATCGCTTTGGCTATTTCAGCACGTCCGGCGTCGCCGCGAAAGTCC
Organism: Burkholderia sp. Bp8998; assembly: GCF_003854235.1. Lineage (NCBI taxonomy): Bacteria > Pseudomonadati > Pseudomonadota > Betaproteobacteria > Burkholderiales > Burkholderiaceae > Burkholderia > Burkholderia sp. Bp8998. The sequence goes on along the minus strand of NZ_QTQF01000001.1, from coordinate 80,423 downwards.
GCGCGCGTTCGGGTATTCAGTCCGCCGTTTGCGTGGTGACGGGCTGCCACGCGGCGTTCTTCACTTCATACAGCGTCGAGCTCGGGTTCTTCAGGTCGCCCGTGTTCGTGAACGCGATCGTGCCCGTGATGCCGTCGTAGCGCGTGCCCTTCAGCGCGCCGTTGAAATCGGCCGGCTTCGGCGAGTTCGCCTTCTGCATCGCGTTGATCGCGATCCACGTCGCGTCGTACGCGAACGGCGCATACGCGAGCATGTCGACGCCGTACTTCTGCTTGAATTTCGTTTCGAACTGCTTGCCCTTCGCGAGACGCGACAACGGCTGCCCGTATTCCCACACGGATGCGCCTTCGGCCGCATTGCCCGCGAGCTTGATGAAGTTCGCGTTCATCACGCCGCCGCCGGCCAGGAACTGCGCGCGGATGCCGAGCTGGCGCATGCGCTTGACCAGCATCGCGGACTGCGCGTCGAGGCCGCCGAAGAAGACCAGGTCGGCATTCGTGCTCTTGATCTTCGTGAGCTGCGCGCTGAAGTCGACGGCCTTGTCGTTCGTGAATTCGCGCGCGACGATCGTGCCGCCGCTCGCCTTCGCGGCCTTCTCGAATTCGTCGGCTTCGCCCTGGCCGAACGCGGTGCGGTCGTCGATGATCGCGATGCGCTTCGCCTTGGTCACGCTCGCCGCATATGCACCGGCATTGCCGGCGTTCTGCGCGTCGGTCGCGATCACGCGGTACACGGTGCCGAGGCCGGCCCGCGTGATGTCGGGATTGGTCGCCGACGGCGTGATCATCGGAATGCCGGCCTTCGCGTAGATCTTCGATGCGGGCAGCGTCGTGCCCGAATTGAAGTGGCCGATCACGACGGCCACCTGCGCGTCGGTCAGCTGCTGCGCGGCCTGCACGCCGATGCGCGGATCGCTCTGGTCGTCCTGCGACGCGACGACGAACTTCACCGGCTTGCCGCCGATCGTCGTGTGCGCGGCGTTCGCCTCGTCGACGGCCATGCGCACGCCGTTCTCGATGTCCTTGCCATACGCGGCTCCGCCGCCGGTCAGCGGCACGGCCACGCCGACCTTGACGACCGTTTCCTGCGCGTGGGCCGCGCCTGTCTGGAACGCGAAGATCGCGGCGGTCAGTGCCATGCCGGAAAGCGAACGAATGCGGAACGTCATCGGCCAATCCTTCTTCTGTGGGTCGAATGCGACGCGCGACCATCGCGCGCCGGCGACCTCCCGCGTGCCGGTGATTTTTTCTGTCGCCGGGGCGTCGCCCAATGGCGCGTCGCCTGCCGGTCGATCACCGCGGTTCCGTCTCCGGGGAACCTGTCAGCGCGAAAGAGGTGAACCGATTGTGGGTAGCCAATACGCGTGCAGCAAACGAAATATCGGAACTATGTTGTGAGGAATTGTCATCAAGTGCCGATGCTGCCGACGGTACCCGGCCCGCGCGACGGCGCGCCGGGAAGGAGAAACATCAGGCGGGATGCACCCGCGGGCCGTTGCACCGAGGCGGCGCTGGTCATGCCGACGGCGCATCATCGCCGTGTCAGGCCACGGTGGCGCATCGCGCATCGCACGATTCGGTCGGCGGCGCATGGTGCCGGTCAATGCCTGTCGCTGCCCGTCTGCTTGCGCACCGCATCGGCCGCCTCGCCGGCCTTCTCCTGGCGCTTGCCGGCCTGCTGCTCCGCCACGCCTTCCGCTTCGGTCTCGCGGTCGCCCGTCACCTTGCCGAGCGCTTCCTTGACCGAACCCTTCACTTGTTTGAGCTTGCCTTCGATGCGATTCCTGTCCATGGTCGTCTCCTGCGATGAGTTGGGGAGAGAGCCGACGGCACGGCAGCCTGCGCCGCACCGCCGAGTGGACAGGATCGCAGCCGCGCGCCGCGCGCGGCAGATGCGGATGCACCAGCCTGCATGGTGCATTCGCACCGATGGGGGCAACGGCCGACGCCCGGCGTCAGTCCTTGCCGTTCGGGCCGCCCTTGTCGGCGCCCTTCTCGCCGCGCGAGCCGTTCGCATCGGCCGCGCCGACGATCCCGCGCTCGCGCGCCCACACGATCGCCTCGCCGCGGCTATGCACGTCGAGCTTCGCGTAGATCGTCGCGACGTGATTGCGGACCGTGTTGGGCGCGAGCCCGAGGCGGCCGGCGATCTCCTTGTCGGCGAGGCCGTGACACAGCAGGTCGAACACGTCGCGCTCGCGCGCGGTGAGATCCGCCAGCTGCGCGCCCGCGTCGGGCGCATTCGCGCGCCGCACGTTTGCGAGTTTTTCGATCAGCGTGCGGCTGAACCACGACGCATCCTGCATCGCGGTCTCGATCGCGTAGACGAGTTCCATCTCGGTGCGCTTGCGATCGCTGATGTCGAGCAGCGCGATCAGCAGGCAATCCTGCCCGTGAATCGCAACCGGTTCGGCCGACACGACGCAATCGCGCACGTCGCCGTCGTGCGTGCGGATCTGCACGTCCGCGTTGCGCACGTTGCCGTCGCGCGCGAGCTGGCCGTCGATCCGCTGCCGTGCACCGCGCTCGGCCCACAAGCCGATCTCGTCCGCGGACTTGCCAAGCAGATCGTCGCGCGCGCGGCCGGCCATCCCGACGAATGCATCGTTCACGTCGAGCAGCTCGAAGCGGCCGGCCGTGACGATCGCGGTCGCGACCGGCGCCATCCGGAATGCCTTCGCGAAGCGCTCTTCGCTCTGCCGCAGCGCGAACTCGGCCTGCTTGCGCAGCTCGAGATCCGTGAACGTAAACAGCATGCACGCTTCGCCATTCATGTCGATCGGCTGCCCGGCGACGACGACCGCCTTCGTGCCGCCGTCCTCACACTTCAGCACGGCCTCCATCTGCGGGATCGTCGCGCCCTCGCCCAGCCGCTCGATCGCGAGTTCGCGCCGTTCGGCCTGTTCGAGCACGTCGATTTCGTAGACGGAGCGGCCGAGCACGTCGTCGCGCGCGCGGCCCGTCATGTCGAGGAAGCCCTGGTTGACCTTCACGTAGCGCAGGTCGTCGAGCCTGCAGATCACGGCCGGCGCCGGGTTCGCGCTGAACGTGCGCTCGAAGCGGTCCTCGGCGCTCGCCCATTCGGTCGCGTCGTGCAGCACGAGCGCGAGACAGTCCGGCTCGCCGGCGGCGTTCGTCAGCACGAGGCTGCGGATCCGGTGGACCCAGCTCACGTTCTCGTCCGCAGCCGATTCGACTTCGACCGTCACGTCGCTGAACTCCTCGCCGGCGATCACGCGGTCCATCGGATAGTGACCGTCGCGCACCGGATGGTTGTTCCGGTAACGCAGCCGGAAGCGCTTGCGATACTCGGTGACGTCCGCACCGAGCGCATCGAGCTCGGTGACGCCGTGCATCGCGAGCGCCGCCTCGTTCGCCCACACGATGCGCTGGTCGGGTTCGATGAGGATCACGCCTTCGGTGAGCCCCGCGATGATCTGGTGCAACTGGCGCCGGTCGGTATGCGACTTGAGCACCTGTTCGTTGACTCGTTCGTCCATTGAATGGAGATCCACGTGATCGACATGATTGCCTCGGCGGCCGCCTGCGCGCCGGCGAGCGCCGACATCCGCCGGCTGGCGCGCGCCGCGATGCTCGCGTGCCGCCGATGCGATCGACCGGCGCGGATGCACGATGCGCCATAGTACATTCGCATGCGCGCCGCCTGCGTATGCCATCCCGCCGAGCGGCACGCGGCGCGACATCGGCGCCCGTCCCGCGTTGCGTTGGCCACGACGCACTTCCCGTTCCCGCCCCTTCGTTCCGTCCCCGTGCAAACGCACTAGCCGATCCGGTGAATTTGCGCGATGTCCGCGTGCGTTCGCGCCGGTACGCTGGTACTGCATCGGCGCTTATGCGCTGCTGACCTACCGCAGAGGAGGATCCCTGATGAAGCACCATCAGACACCCGATCCGACGCGGCCCGAACCGGCCCCGGACCATCCGCCCGAACCGTCGCCCGGCACCGATCCGCCAGTGCCGCTGCCGCCCGACGTGCCGCGCCCGGACATGCCGCCGCGCGAGCCCGGCTACGACACGCCGATCGCGCGGTAGCCCACGGCGCGATCGGCATTCATCGCCAATCGAAGGAGAACATCGTGAACAAGATCTCGCACCTTTCGACACTGCTCGCCGTCAGCGCGGCCTTCCTGCTTGCCGCGGCGCCGCTCACGAGCGCACCGGCCCAGGCGTCGTCGTCGGCCGACAACGGCGTGAAGACTGAATCGAACCAGCCCGTCACCGACACCTGGATCACGACCAAGGTGAAGAGCGAACTCGCGACCACCGAAGGCCTGAAGAGCACTCACATCAGCGTGAAGACGGTCGACGGCGTCGTCACGCTGTCGGGCGAGCTGCCGTCGAAGGCCGCGGTCAGGAAGGCCGTCGCCGTGACGCGCAAGATCAAGGGCGTGAAGCACGTCCAGGCATCCGGCCTGAAGGCACAGGCCTGAGTTGTCGCGCGGCCGAGCGCCGCGCTTTTCTCCCCCCTTAGGACAGGAGCACATGATGAACGAGGACAAGATCAAGGGCCAATGGAAGCAGCTGACCGGCAAGATGAAGGCCAAGTGGGGCAAGCTGACCGATGACGATCTCGCCGTCGCGGAAGGCAACCGCGACTATCTGCTCGGCAGGATCCAGGAGCGTTACGGCATCGCGCGGGACGAAGCCGAGAAGCAGATCAAGGATTTCGATCGCGGGCTCTGACGTGCCAGTCGTCTCACCCCGCCGCGACGCTTCCCGCGTCGCGGCAACGCGGAGGGCCGCGACATGGGCAAATATCTGATCGCCTGGCTGCTCGGCGTGCCGATTGGCGTGCTGGTGCTGTTCTACCTGGTCACGCACCTGTTCTGACGATCGCGACACCGATGCAACGCAAACGGGCCGGCGGCTGATCACAGCCGCCGGCCCGTCCATATTAATGCGTCGCGCTTACTTCGCCGCGTTCGCCGTCATCTTGAAGATGCCCTGCGCGTTGCCCGCATCGAAACGCAGGTCCGTCACCCAGCGGCGCGCCGCCTGATCGAACGTGCGACGGCGCGTGATGAATTCGTAGAACGAGCCCGGCACGTTGCGCTTCACCGTACCGCCGTCGCGCGTGCGGAACTCGCGCTCGACGATGTCCGCGCGATACGCGGTCTGGAACACGCGGCCCGAACGCGAGCGCTCGACTTCCGGCTTCATCGGACGGCCCTTCGCCTTCTCGTCGTCGGACAGCTTGAACACGTCCGTCACGCGATCGGTCGCGTGGTTGAACGCGTTGCCTTCGGTCGCGATCCACGCCATTTCGGCCGATTCGAGCAGCAGCGTCTCGTAGTCGAGTTCGTTCGGCAGGTCGTGCTGGCGCGCGAACGCACCGACGATCTCGGGCAACAGCGCGTGCGCGGCGTCGAGCGACAGCCAGCCTTCGCGTTCGATCTCCCACAACAGCGCGACGGCCGCCGGCGACAGCGGATCGCGCGACGAGCCGACGACGTTCGTCACCGCCTGCTGGAATTCCTTCGAGAAGCGCTCCGGATGCAGTTCGCTGACGAAGAACTGCGCGATCTCGTCCGGCGCGTCTTCATGCGCATACGCTCGGCCGGTCATGCCGAGCTTGTCGAGCGGATAACGGCCGTTCAGGCGGAAGCCGAGCGGACGCAGGATGCGCGTGAACGCGGCTTCGCCCGGCGGCAGTGCGCCCGTGTGCGGCCAGCGCACCGTGCGCAGCGCGCCGTGGTCGAAGTAGACCGAGCCGCCGTTCTCGACGGCATCGGCGGTGTACGCGCGGCCGTTCGCCGAACGTTCGAGCAGTCCTTCGAACAGCGCCATGTTCATCGCCTGCGCGACTTCCGCGCGCGTGACGACGTCGGTTTCCCATTCGTCGAGGATGGCCGGCATGTTCAGGGTCGCGAACAGGGCGTCGGTCTTCGCCTGTCCCAGCAGCTTCGTCAGCAAGCTCTCGATATTCGGATTGCGCATCAGGATTCTCGTGTTCGGGGGACCGCCGGCAAACGTGCCGGCAACTCGGATGGCCGGCCGCCCAGCGGGCGCCTGGCCTTGCGTGGGATGCATTATTCAAAGGGTTGCAGCGGGGCGTAAAGCGAGATTAAATTGACACGTGATGAGTTTTTGGAATTATTCGCGGTTCCCGCATTCGTCCCCCGGCCCGCTGCGGGCGGATCCGTTCGTCAGACAAAATCGGCAATGCGCAAATTCAAGATCCCCAACATGGGTGCGCTCGTGGCTTTCGAAGCCGCGGCGCGCCACGAGAGCTTCACGCACGCGGCAAAGGAGCTGTTCCTGACCGAAAGTGCGGTATCGCGACAGATCGCGACGCTCGAAGCGAGCCTCGGCGTCCGGCTGTTCGCGCGCGTGAAGCAGCGCGTCGTGCTCACGCGCGCCGGCAAGCTGTACGGCACGCAGGTGCGGCGCGCGCTCGAGGCGCTCGACCGCGACACGCTGTCGATCATCGCGCACGGCAGCGGCGGCGGCTACCTGGAGCTCGCCGTGCTGCCGACCTTCGCGTCGCACTGGCTGATCCCGCGCATCAAGAGCTTCTACGACCGCACGCCGGACGTGCGCGTGAACATGGGCAGCCGCACCGACCTGTTCTCGTTCGAGGACACGCACTTCGAGGCCGCGATCCACTACGGCAAGCCGACCTGGCCCGGCACGTCGTCCGACTACCTGTTCGGCGAGGAAGTCGTGCCGATCTGCTCGCCCGCGCTGCTCGACGGGCCGGTCGAACGCGTGGAGGATCTGCTCGCGTATCCGCTGCTGCACTCGACCACCCGCCCCGGCGCATGGGCGCAATGGTTCGAGACGCACGGCGTCGAGGACATCCGCACGATGCAGGGCGTGCGCTACGAACTTCACACGATGCTGATCAGCGCGGCCGCGGCCGGGCTCGGCATCGCGCTGGTGCCGAAGTTCTTCGTCGAGGAACAGTTGCAGCAGCTCGGCCTGATCGTGCCGTGCGACGCGGCGACGGTCGGCGATTCGGCGTACTACCTCGTGTATCCGACGGAGTTCAGCCACAGCAAGCCGCTGGAGTCGTTTCGGGCGTGGTTGCTGGAGCAGGCGAGCGCGTATGCGGCGCCGGGGCGGGACAACGGTGGCGATGGCGATGACGCCGATGCGGAGGATGACGAAGACGTCGAGTGATCGCGGCGGCCCGCGGCGGGTCCGGTGCGCGCCGGGCGGGCAACCCCGACCCGGCGCTCCGGGCAGCCGACCTCGCTTCGGCAGCGCGGCGGACCTTCTCTCTTTTTCTTCACTGCGTGGTTTTCTCTCAGGTTCCGGGGTATTTTTTCTGCGTCGCGCGCAGCCATTATCCGCCCAAACCGGCCGAAGTGAAACGTTTGCGCACGCGCTGAGCGGCTTATACCCGGCATTCGGACACAATCCTTCAATTCGCTTGCGCAGCATGCGGCCGCATTCGGCAAATCTTGCAATCGGCGCGGCGTTCCTTTTTAATGGAACTGGTTCCATTCCGCGTTTCGGCCATGCCGCCGCGTGACGCGTCGTCGTCCGCGCGTCATCATGCCGATTCAGGATCGAGGATCATTCAGCTCAGGATTCCGCATTGCCCGTCCTTCCCGGACACCCCGTCAAACGAGACCGTCATGCCCGATTCCGCTTCCCTGCAGCAGCTGTTTCCCGCCTATCAAGACATCCCCGCCGAGTTCCGGCTGGCCGCACCGATCCACCAGCGCGTGTCGCTGGTCGACGGCGAGCTGCGCCCGTGGGACGGCACGACCAAGACCGTGCTGTCGCCGGTGTGCGTGCGCCAGCCGGACGGCAGCGTCGCGCAGATGGAGATCGGCAGCTATCCGGTGATGGGCGAGACGGAAAGCGATGCGGCGCTCGACGCCGCGGTGCGCGCGTACGACTCGGGCCGCGGCGAGTGGCCGACGATGAAGGTCGAGCAGCGCATCGCGTGCATGCAGGACTTCATCAAGCGGATGGTCGCGCAGCGCGAGCTGGTCGTGAACCTGATCATGTGGGAGATCGGCAAGAGCCTCGCCGATTCGCAGAAGGAGTTCGACCGCACCGTCACGTACATGACGCAGACGATCGACGCGCTGAAGGAGCTCGACAACGCGAACTCGCGCTTCGTGATCGCGGAAGGCACGATCGGCCAGATCCGCCGCACGCCGCTCGGCGTCGTGCTGTGCATGGGGCCGTACAACTATCCGCTGAACGAAACCTTCGCGACGCTGATCCCCGCGCTGCTGATGGGCAACACCGTGGTGTTCAAGCCGCCGCAGTATGGCACGCTGCTGTTCGAGCCGCTGCTCGACGCGTTCCGCGACGCGTTCCCCAAAGGCGTGATCAACACGATCTACGCGCCGGGCGCGGTGGTCGTGCCGCACATGCTCGCATCGGGCAAGATCAACGTGCTCGCGCTGATCGGTTCGAGCAAGGTCGCCGATCACCTGAAGAAGCAGCATCCGAAGTCGCACCGGCTGCGCGCGATCCTCGGCCTCGACGCGAAGAACGCGGCGATCGTGCTGCCCGACGCCGATCTCGACCTCACCGTGAAGGAGTGCCTGCTCGGCGCGCTGTCGTTCAACGGCCAGCGCTGTACCGCGCTGAAGATGCTGCTGGTGCATCGCTCGATCGTCGACGAATTCCTGAAGCGCTTCACCGCCGCGCTCGAACAGCTGAAGATCGGCATGCCGTGGGAGAAAGGCGTCAGCATCACGCCGCTGCCGGGCATGCATCGCACCGCGTACATGACCGATGCGATCGACGACGCGAAGGCAAAGGGCGCGCAGGTCGTCAACCACTCGGGCGGCGAGTTCAGCAAGACGCTGTTCTACCCGGCCGTCGTGTATCCGGTGTCCGAAGGCATGAAGCTGTATCGCGAGGAGCAGTTCGGGCCGATCATTCCGGTCGCGCCGTTCGACGACGTGGAAACCGCGCTCGACTACGTGACGACGTCGGAGCACGGCCAGCAGGTCAGCATCTTCGGTTCCGATCCGGCGCAGATCGGCGCGCTCGTCGATCCGCTCGTAAACCAGGTGTGCCGCGTGAACATCAACTGCCAGTGCCAGCGCGGGCCGGACGTGTTCCCGTTCGCCGGGCGCAAGGATTCGGCGGAAGGCACGTTGTCGGTGACCGACGCGCTGCGCGCGTTCTCGATCCGCTCGATGGTCGCGGCGAAGCAGACCGACGCCAGCAAGCAGCTGCTCGATTCGATCGTGTCGGATCACCACTCGAAGTTCATCAACACCGGCTTCATTTTCTGACGCGCTGAAGCGGGTGCGTGCGATGCGATGAACCAGCCGCCGCGCGATCGCGCGGCGGCTTGCTCGCCTATACGAATGCGCGCGATACGTTCATACGTTCGACGCCAGCAGCCGGATCCCCGCCACGCCGAACACCACCGCGAGACACGCTTCCATCGCGCGCCGGCCGCGCACGTACAGCCGGCGTGCGCTGTCCGTCGAGAACACCAGCGCATAGCCGCCGAACACCAGGCATCCGATCGCGATGCAGCCCGGCACGACGGCGCCGTGCGACGCGCCCGCGCCGTTGGACGACAGCGCGACGATCGACACCCACACCAGGATGGCTTTCGGATTCGTCAGGTGCAGCATCGCGCCGCGCGCGTAGACGCGCGACAGCTTCTGATCGGGCGCCGCCTTCAGCGTGGCGGCCGCCTTGGCCGACCACGCGGTGCGGCCCGACTTGAACGCGAGCCACAGCAGGTACATGCCGCCGAACAGCTTGATCGCGACCAGCAGCTTCGACCATGCGAGCAGCGCGGCCGATACGCCCAGCGCGGCCACCGTCGCCCAGAACATCGAGCCCGAGATGACGCCAAGCGCGAATGCGAGCGCCGCCTTGCGGCCATGGTTCGCCGCGACCGACATGATCGCGAGGTTGCTCGGGCCGGGGCTGGCCGTGCCGACGAAATAAGCCGTGTAGGCCAGCAGCAGGTTGGCCGAGAAAAAGGCATGGACGCTCATGTCGAACCTCGCGGGGATGATGCGGAGATTGTTCGCAAACACGGCGCCGCTGCCCATGGACAGTTGTCCGGTTATTTGCTGGGCCAGTTGGGTGGCGCGTGATGCAGGGTGCGCATGCATCCGGCGTCACGCAAAAAAAACGTCTCGGATATGAAACATCCGGCGCATGCGTCGCGCGCTTCCATCATGCGGCGAGCGTCGTCGCGGCGCGCCGCGCGCAACCGGCCCGAGGCCGTGGGGCGCCGCCGACGCACATGCGCCGCGGCACGCCGCCGATTCGTCGACCGCATCACGCAGTTGGTTTTAACCCGACGTTACGTTACATCGCTGAAGCATTTCGACCGCCCGGACCCTGCCGCACAGCCGACCGTGATCGCGCGCGGCATATGGACGCCCGCCTCGATTTTCCGTGCGAGCCAGTATCGGCGGGACGCGGTGACCGCTGCGGCGCCCCGCGTCGACACGGCTCGACAATCGGCGTGCGGCACTGGTACGGAACCTGCATTCGCATTGCAGTGACAGCCGTGCCGCCGAACGGCGCGAACATGAACCCGGATCGCGATCCGTCCACCGGATACGCCCGAACGATCCACGCACGCAACGAGGCTCATCATGGATGCGCTGCCCAACTCGTCCGATACGTCGTTCCAGCTCTTTCTCGCGAAACTGCTCGAACAGCCGCAGCCCGAATGGACCGAAAAACAGCAAATGGAACTCGAGATGGCGCGCTCGCTGTCGACCCAGATGGTCCACTTCGCCGAAGGCATGCGCGGCGGCAACGCGGATCTCGCGCGCTGCCTCGTGCTGCTGCGCTACGCGAAGGTCCTCGACTTCATGCTGACGTCGCTCGCCGCACGCCGCGACATTCACCCGCAGACGCTGCGCACGCTGTTCCGGCTCGCGAACCTGAAGGTCGACGATGCCTATCCGGTGTGAGCGGGCATCGGGCAGCCCGATGCACCGCCTTCGCGGCGTTCGCGGCTAGCGCGCCGCCCGCCCCGCCATCCACTTCCGGTAACGCCGCGTCTGGCACTGCGCGGCGAGTTGCTGCGACACCAGCGCGCGCAGCGGCGACACGTCCGGATGCGTGCGCCGCCCGGCGCTCAACCGCTCGAGCTGGAACTTGACGACGGCCATGTTCGCCAGCGCGCCCAGCGCCTTGTTCTTCCACCGGATCGGCTGCAACGCCGGCGCGCTGTCCTTGCCGGCCTGCCAGTCGCGCGGCAGGTTCGGATCGATCGACAGCGCGGTCGCGATGCCGACCATCGCCACGCCGCTGGCGACCACCTGCTCGGCCACCGCGCGGCGCCGGATCCCGCCCGTGACCATCAGCGGCATGGCCGCGACGGCGGTGATGTCCCGTGCGAATTCGAGGAAATACGCTTCGCGGGCCAACGTGCGCCCGTCACGCGCCTCGCCCTGCATCGCCGGCACTTCGTAGCTGCCGCCCGACAGCTCGACGAGATCGACGCCGAGCGGATTCAGCAGTTCGACGACGCGCTTCGCATCGTCGGCGCTGAAGCCGCCGCGCTGGAAATCGGCCGAATTCAGCTTCACCGACACGACGAATTCCGGCGACACCGTCGCACGCACCGCGCGCACGATGTCGAGCAGCAGCCGCGCGCGGTGCTCGATGCTGCCGCCCCACGCGTCCTGCCGACGGTTCGTCAGCGGCGACAGGAACTGGCTCAGCAGGTAACCGTGCGCCGCGTGGATCTGCACGCCGGTGAAGCCGCTTTGCTCGGCGAGCTGCGCGGCGCGCACGAAGCGCTGCCGCACGTCGGCGATGTCGGCTTCCGTCATCTCCTTCGGCACCGGGAACTGCTTCGACAGCGCGCCGAGCGCGAGCGGCACGGCCGACGGCGCGAGCGTCGTCTGGCCGAGCGCCGCCTGCATCTGGCGCCCCGGATGGTTGATCTGCATCCACACGTGCGCGCCGCCGGAGCGCGCGACCCGCGCCCACCGCCGGAAGCGGTCGAGATGCGCGTCACTGTCGAGCACGACGCCGTTCGGCCCCGTCATCGCGCGGCCGTCCACCATCACGTTGCCGGTCAGGATCAGGCCGGCCCGGCCGTCCGCCCATGCCTGGTACAGGCGCAGCAACGCCTCGGACGGCGCGTGCTCCGCGTCGGCCATGTTCTCTTCCATCGCGGCCTTGGCGAGCCGGTTCGGGATCACCGCGCCATTGGGCAGTGTGAGGGGGGCAAACAGGTTCATGGTGACATCCTCGATTGACGATGCCCAACCATAACTTTAAAGTCAGCTTCAAGGTCAAGCCCCCTGGAGCACACCATGAAGATCGGTGAACTGGCGCGCGCCAGCGGCATCGCGGCGTCGCGCATCCGGTTCTACGAAGCGAGCGGCCTGCTCGAACCGGCGCGCCGGCAGGCGAACGGCTATCGGGAATACGGGCCGGAAGCGCTGACGCGACTCGCGATCATCGACCGCGCGCAACGCGCGGGTTTCGCGCTGGACGAGATCCGTGCGGTGCTGCCGCCCGATCTCGGCGCGTGGCCGCGCGACGAGCTGCTGCAAACGCTGCGGCACAAGGTCGACGAAATCGCGCTGCTCGAACAGCGGCTCGCGCAGAACCGGCGCAGCCTGCAGGCGCTGATCGACGAAATCGCGAACAAGCCCGCCGGCGAGGATTGCGCGGGCGCCGCGCAACGCATGCTCGACAAGCTGTGCAAGGAAGAGGCCGAGGCGGTATCGGCACCTGCATCGGTGCCGCCCCCACGGCCGATACGCAAGCGCGCGTGAGCGCACGGCGCGGCGACCTGATCGCGATCGCGTTTCCCGATCTCGATACGGCGCGCGTGGTACGAATCGGATGCCTACCGGCAGATCCAGCCGCTGCGCGCGCGGCACGCGAGCGGCCGGTTGATCCTGATCGACGGCGTGGATGAGCGGCACAAGGCGATGGACATCCTGCGCCGAGCCACGACGCCGGCGACGCGTGCGACGCTTACTTCGCGTGGCGCTCCATCGGCTCGCCGACGACGAAACCGCCGCCCTGGTAGCGTTGCGCGGGATCGTCATACTCGGCGGTCGGCGCCGTCATCGGGAACAGCCCCGCGAACTGCTCCGAGCTGTCCTGCGGCCGGAAGCCGAGGAAACCGGCCTTCGTGTTGTCCCACCACTTCACGGGGTTGTCCGACACGCCGTAGACGATCGCGTGCCCAACGCGGTTCGTCAGCAGCGAGCAACGCACGAGCTCGATGAAGTCGCGATAGCTGAGGAACGTGACGAGCATGCGCGGGTTCTTCGGCGCCTCGAACGACGAACCGATCCGCAGGCACACCGTCTCGATCCCGAAGCGGTCGAAGTAGTAGCGCGACAGCGACTCGCCGAAGCACTTCGTCACGCCATAGAGACTGTCCGGACGCTGCGGCGAATCGGCATCGAGCACTTCCGTGACCGGATGGAAACCGATCGCATGGTTCGAGCTCGCGAACACGACGCGCTTCACGCCGTGCTTGCGTGCGGCTTCGTACAGGTTGTACGTGCCGGTGATGTTCGCATCGACGAGATCGTCGAACGGCGCGTCGACAGAAATGCCGCCGAGGTGGACGATCGCATCGACGCCGTCGACGAGTTCCATCACCGCCGGCCGGTCGGCCAGGTCGACGACCCGGGTTTCTTCGTGCGGGGCTGCATCGCCCAGCGCGGCGATGTCGCTCACGCGCACGACGTCGGCCCAGTTCGCCAGCGCGCCGCGCACCTGACGGCCGAGGTTGCCGGCCGCGCCGGTCAGCAGCAGGCGCCCGAACGGCTTGCGTGCGCCGGTGGATGTGGCGTTCATCGAATCTCCTTGAATCGGTTCTGAGGTGTCCTTGACGCTGCCCGAAACCGGCGGAATCGGAAAACGTTTTCCAACTATACGCGGGACAAAAGCCGAACGTCAATGGCCGAACCTGCTCGTTGCCATCCGCACTTTCCCGATATCGGCCGGCGGCCGGACGCCGGCTTTTTCTGCCACAATCCGGTGCAATCGAACGAAAACGTTACCCTTCGGATGAAAAAAGTTTCCCCGACGATCCGCGACGTTGCCGCGGCAGCCGGCGTGTCGGTCGCGACGGTATCCAAGTACGTGAACGGCACGCAGCGCTTTTCGCCGGCCGTCGAGGCGCGGCTCAAGGAAGCGATCGAGCGGCTCGGCTACCGTTCGAACCCGCTCGCGCGCTCGATGATCACCGGGCGCACGCGCACCATCGGCCTCGTGATCCTCGACATCAGCAACCCGTACTTCACCAACGTCGTCAAAGGCGCGAACCGCGTCGCGCTCCAGCACGACTACACGTTGCTGCTCGTCGATACCGAAGAGAACCAGGCGCGCGAACGTTCGTTGATCGAGGCGCTCGCGCAGCGCGTCGACGGGCTGATCGTCAGCACGCGGATGCCCGACGAGGAAGCCGGCTGGATGCTCGACCTGCACAAGCCGCTCGTGCTGCTGCGGCGCAGCCCCGGCCTGCCGATTCCGAGCGTCGGCATCGACAACCGGCTCGCCACCTACATGCTCGCGCGTCACCTGCTCAACCTCGGCCATACGCGCATCGCGTACCTCGGCTTCGGGGCCGCGCGCGTGAACGACGAACGGATCCAGGGCGCGCGCGACTGCCTCGCCGAAGCGGGGCTCACGCTCGACGTGCACGACGCCCATGCGCCGACCGCCGACGCCGGCGAGCGCGCGTGTTCGCGCGTGCTGCTCGGGCCGCAGCGTCCGCAGGCCGTGATCTGCTACAACGACCTGATCGCGCTCGGCTTCATGAAGGAGGCCGCGTCGCTCGGGTTCCGGCTGCCGCAGGACGTATCCGTCGCCGGTATCGACAACGTGCCGTATGGCGAATACGCGGCGCCCGCGCTGACCACTATCGACATCCAGAGCGAAAACATGGGCGAGCTCGCGATGCAGAAGCTGATCGACGCGCTCGCCGGGCGCACCGACGCGAGCTATTCGACGTTCGAGCCGCGGCTGATCATGCGTGCGTCGACGGCCGCGGTCGGTTGAGCCGGTCGACTCGCGCGTTCGCCCCCTGCAGTCCTTCCAGCTGACGAGCGCCGCTTCCCGGCGCTTCAAATAAAAACGCGCCGCCTGCGGGCGGCGCGTTCGTATGCCGCGACGCGATCACGCGTCGAGCTTCGCGGGCTTCATCTTCGGCGTGAGCACGTGCATCACCGCCAGCGCGAGCAGGTAGGCCAGCGCGCCGATCGCGAACAGCACCCAGTAGTGGCCCGTGCGTTGCAGCACCTGGCCGATCACTTCCGAGAACAGCACACCGCCGATCGAACCCGCCATCCCGCCGATGCCGACCACCGACGCGACCGCGCGGCGCGGGAACAGGTCGGACGCCGTCGTGAACAGGTTCGCCGACCAGCCCTGGTGCGCGGCCGCGGCGAGGCCGACGATCAGCACCGCGATCCACAGGTTCTGCACCTGCGACACGAAGGCGATCGGCAGCACGCAGCACGCGCAGATCAGCATCGCCGTCTTGCGCGCGCCGTTCACGCTCCAGCCCGCGCGCAGCAGCGCTGACGACAGCCAGCCGCCGCCGATGCTGCCGACCGTCGTCAGCGCATAGATGCACACGAGCGGCAGGCCGATATGCTGCATGTCCATCCCGCGCGACTCGTTGAGCCACTTCGGCAGCCAGAACAGGTAGAACCACCACACCGGGTCGGTCAGGAACTTGCCGATCAGGAACGCCCACGTCTCGCGCTTGCGGATCAGTTCGCCCCAGCGCGGCGCACCGGCGTCCGCATTCGCCGCGTCGAGCGCTTCGGCTTCGTCGCGCGGCTCGTCGTACTCCGCGGCGAGCGCACGCGTGTCGGCCGTGCGATAGAGCACCAGCCACACCGCGAGCCACACGATGCCGATCGCGCCGACGATCACGAACGCCGAGCGCCACCCGTAGGCCACCGCGATCGCCGGGATGATCGCCGGTGCGAACACCGCGCCGATGTTCGCGCCCGAGTTGAAGATGCCGGTGGCGAGCGCGCGTTCACGGCGCGGAAACCATTCGGCCGTCGTCTTGATCGCGGCCGGGAAGTTGCCGCCCTCGCCGATCCCGAGCAGCGCGCGCACCGCCGCGAAGCCCATCACGGAGCCGACCGCCGCATGCAACATCGCCGCGATGCTCCACACCAGCATCGCGACCGCATACGAGATGCGCGTGCCGAGCCAGTCGACGATGCGCCCGAAGCCGAGCAGGCCGATCGCATAGAACGCGGAAAACGCCATCACGATCCGGCCGTACTGCACCTGGCTCCAGCCGATGTCGTGCTGGAGCATCGGCGCGAGCAGGCCGAGGATCTGTCGATCCATGTAGTTGATGACGGTCGCGAAGAACAGCAGCGCACAAACGATCCAGCGGTAGCGGCTGGCGGCCGCGCGCACCGCGCCGACGACGGCAGATTGCATGAGTGTCTCCGATGCGCGGCCGCGCCCGTCGCGCCGCCGCTGGATGTTGTCTGTCCGTGACCGGCGACGGGCGCCGGGGCGGGCGGCGGCCCGCCCCTTTCGTGGCACGGCCGCTCGTCCGTCGGGTTCTGGAAAACGTTTTTCAAAGGATAGGGCGTGGCCCGGTGCGGTGTCAGTCGGGGATTTCGATGAGTCATCTCAAAATTGGCCGCGCAAAAAGAGACGACTGTTTCGCAGAATGGCATTAACCGTTTTTCCGGGATTTTCCTGCGGGCGAAACGGGGCCATGACGCGGGCCGGCGGGTCGATGCACATGTCCGATTCCAGCCAGAACCGGCGGCGCGGATGGTTTACAGTCGTCGCATGCGCCTCGATCCCGACACCTGCTACGACGCCCTGCTTTCGCGGAACCGCCGCTTCGACGGCCGGTTCTTCGTCGGCGTGTCGACGACGCGCGTCTATTGCCGCCCCGTCTGCCCGGTGAAACCGCCGAAGGCGCGGAACTGCAGTTATTACCCGACCGCCGTCGCCGCGGAGAAAGCCGGCTTTCGGCCATGCATGCGCTGCCGGCCCGAGCTTGCGCCCGGTCACGGGCTGCTCGACCCGTCCGGCACTCTCGCCGACGCGGCCGCCACGCTGATCGACGACGGTTTCCTGAACGCGCGCTCCGTCGACGCGCTCGCGCAGCGAGTCGGCGTGACCGAGCGCCATCTTCGCCGCGCAGTTCGGCGTGTCGCCGAATGTGTGGCGCCTTCAAGGAGAAGCTTCGCGATGACTCCCGCTCATCTGATTCCGAGCCCGCTGGGCGACATCGCCATCCGTATCGAGGACGATGCGCTGACGGGCCTGTTTTTCGTTGGCCAGAAATACTATCCGTCGCTGGCGATCGTTGCGGACGCGGACACGGACACGGACGCACGCGTCGTGTCGCCACTCGCGCGCAAGGCTGCGGAAGAAATCGCCGAATATTTCACCGGCACGCGCGAAACCTTCTCGGTGCCGATTCATCTGCGCGGCACCGCGTTCCAGCGCAGTGTGTGGAAGGAACTGCTCGCGATTCCATTCGGCGAGCTCGTGTCGTACGGCGACATCACCGAACGCGTCGGACTGCCGATGAGCGCGGCGCGCGCCGTCGGTGGCGCGATCGGCCGCAACCCGGTGTCGATCATGGTGCCGTGCCATCGCGTGATCGGCGCGTCGGGCAGCCTGACCGGGTATGCAGGCGGGATTGAACGGAAACGCGCGTTGTTGTCGCTCGAAGGCGCGGGGTTCGCTCGCGGAGCGCGTTATCCGGTGCAGCAAACGCTCGCGTTCTGACGCCGCCCGTGGACCGTCAGGCGTGCGTCGTATGGCCTAGCCGTCGCTACGCTTGCGCATCGCATGCGCGACCCGCGCGTTCGCCTCGAACTTCGCGCGATGCGTCGAGAAGAACGTCCGCACGTTGCGCACGTTCGATGCGCCGGTGAACAGCCGCCGCGCGAACGCGTCGTATTCGGCGACGTCGGCCAGATCGGCCAGCACCACGAAATCCGGCCCCGGCGACACACGGTAGCACTGCGTGACCGCCGGCTCCGCACACACGTAGGCTTCGAACGCGTCGTAGTCCTCCGCCGTCTGCCGGTCGAGACTGATCTCGATCAACGCCGTGACGGCCGTGCCGATCGCAACCGGATCGAGCACCGCGACCTGGCGGCGGATCACGCCCGCTTCCGTCAGACGCCGCACGCGACGCATGCAGGTCGGCGGCGACGACAGCGCGCGCTCGGCGAGTTGCAGGTTCGATACCGATGCGTCGTCCTGCAGGATCGCGAGAATGCGCAGGTCGAGATCGTCGAGCGTAATGCCGGCCATCCGCGGCTCCTTCCGGTCATGGTGTGAAATTTAATTTCAACATGATATCTGATCGCTGGCTCGTTTCATTTATCGATCCATTTTGAAATTTAATTCCATTCGTGCGCCTCTACCATCGCTGTCACGGTCCAGACAGGACATTTACGGAGCGTGATATGTGTGGAATTGTCGGGGCGGTTGCCCAGCGGGACATCCTGCCGAACCTCGTCGACGGGCTGAAACGGCTCGAATACCGCGGCTACGACTCGTGCGGCGTCGTGGTCTATCGCGACCGTGCGCTGGCACGCGCGCGCAGCGTCGATCGCGTCGCCAACCTGCAGCGCGAGATCGCCGCACATGCGCTGTCGGGCTACACCGGCATCGCGCATACACGCTGGGCGACGCACGGCGCGCCCGTCACGCTCAACGCGCATCCGCACTTCTCGCCCAGCGACGACAATGCGCGCATCGCGCTGTCGCACAACGGGATCATCGAGAACTGCGATCAACTGCGCGCGGAACTCCAGGCGCACGGCTACGTGTTCGCGAGCCAGACCGACAGCGAGGCGATCGCGCACCTGATCGACCACCTGTACGACGGCGACCTGTTCGACGCGGTGCGCCGCGCCGTCGCGCGACTGCGCGGCAGCTATGCGATCGCGGTGATGTGCCGCGACGAGCCGCACCGGATCGTCGGTGCGCGTGACGGGATGCCACTCGTCGTCGGTGTCGGGGATGGCGAGAATTTCCTGGCGTCGGATGCGATCGCGTTGTCGGGTATCACCGATCGCATTGCTTACCTCGAGAACGGTGACGTTGCCGATATCCAGCTGCATCGTTACTGGATCGTCGATGCGGCCGGCCAGCGCGTCGAGCGCGCGGTGCAGCGGGTGGCCGCGCATAGCGGCGCGGCCGATCTCGGGTCGTATCGCTACTACATGCAGAAGGAAATCTTCGAGCAACCGCAGGCGGTGGCCGATACGCTGCTCGACGTCGCGTCGATCATGCCGGAGCTGTTCGGCGACGGCGCGTGGCGCGTGTTCAACGACGTCGATTCGGTGTTGCTGCTCGCGTGCGGCGGCAGTTATCACGCGGCGCTGACCGCGAAATACTGGATCGAGAGCATCGCGAAGCTGCCGGCGAGTGTCGAGATCGCGAGCGAGTTTCACTATCGCGACAGCGTGCCGAATCCGCGCACGCTGGTCGTCGCGGTGTCGCAGAGCGGCGAGACGGCCGACGTGCTCGGCGCCGTGCATGTCGCGAAGCAGCGCGGGATGATGCACACGCTCGCGATCTGCAACGTCGCGACGAGTGCGCTGATGCGCGAATGCGCGCTGCAGTTCGTCACGCGGGCGGGGATCGAGATCGGGGTGGCGTCGACGAAGGCTTTTACTACGCAGCTCGTGGCGTTGTTTCTGCTGACTTTGTCACTGGCGCAGGTGCGCGGGCGGTTGAGCGATGAGGAGGAGAAGGAGCATCTGCGTGCGCTACGGCATCTGCCCGATGCGATGTCGAAGGTGCTCGCATTGGAGCCGCAGATCATGGGTTGGTCGGAACTGCTCGCGCGACGCGACAACATGCTGTTTCTCGGGCGAGGGATGCATTATCCGATCGCGCTGGAAGGCGCGCTGAAGATGAAGGAGATTTCTTATATCCATGCGGAGGCTTATCCCGCGGGGGAGTTGAAGCACGGGCCGCTGGCGTTGGTCAGCAATGAAATGCCCGTTATTGCGGTGGCGCCGAATGATGCGCTTCTGGAAAAGCTCCGGTCCAACATGCATGAAGTCAGTGCGCGGAACGGCAGGCTTTTTGTGTTCGCGGATGTGGATTGCGGGTTGGTGCCGAGCGACGGGATCGAAGTGATTCGGCTCAATGAGTACTACGGGCCGCTGTCGCCGATTCTGCATACGGTGCCGATGCAATTGCTGGCTTATCACGCGGCGTTGGCGAGGGGGACGGATATCGATAAGCCGAGGAATCTGGCGAAGTCGGTGACGGTGGAGTGATGATAGAGCGGTATGCCGCTCTATTGGCAATCCGGATTAGAAGCGTTTACACGTCAACGTTTCTAATCCGTCTAGAACCAGTTTTTGTCTCCAAACACTTGTTTTTGTTACGTAAACGCTTCTAATCCTGCAACGAAAAATTACCCACTTCAGAGGGGAAATTCCGAAAAAGTTTCACCGAAATGATTCCATCAAGCGGGGGTTCGGGGCATCGCCCCCGGTCTCATGCCGTTAGCCCCGTGGCTCCAAATAGACGCGCCTCCACCTCCCGTAGCAGATTTTCCCCATAAAAAACGGGGGCGAAAAGAAGTGGGCCGAGCACCTACCTCCCAGAGCCCGGAGCATGTAGCCCTCTCCGGCGCAGTCAGGTACCGAGTTTCCATGGCAGCAGAGCCTGAAGGTGCTGATTTCTAATAGTTCTGTTGACGAAGGCGCGGAAAGTTCTGCTTACAAGGCATACCGGTCATGAATCGCGACCCATACTTCTCGCTATATCTCAGGGGACGCGCCTACCGTGAATTCACCTGCAGTACGATGTTCAGCTACCCACGCAGATATCCACGGGCAATCAATTGGCGTTGAACCACGCGACGGTTCCACGTCGTTTGTTCCTGGTCCGGTTATTCCTTCTGCCCAATTCGGCAGTCTTTCATTTCTGTAACGGCAAATCCGACAACAACTTGAGCGGCCGGCGTGCGTCTTCAGTAACGCCGGCCACAAGAAACTCACGCTTTGTGCTCAAACTCCCAGAGAGCGGACTGTGGGCGATACGCTCCAGTCTTGTCCGGAGCGAAGACGTCAGGCATGCGCTCACCCTGTTGAACCAGCACGCCAGGAACGTGGCTTTCCAGATGCCGTTCCGGGGCAGACCTGACCGGTGTGCACCATCTGCGGGGCGATGACTATGGGCGATGCAGTGGCAGGTTCCGTAATCGTCCCCGCGAAATTTACCGAGTTCTTCCGGTCGACAATGTGCTCACCCAACGAAGAGTCATTCAGCTCTAGGCGGTCAACAAGGGCAACGGCCTCAACAGCCCAGTAGCCGAAAATGGTTCCACGTTCATCCGAAACGTCGGAGTGTCATGTCTTTATTGAGCCAAGAGTCTGCGACGCCACCAGCTTCGGCAGTGGCTCACACTTGCATTGGCACAAATCGTTCTCCAATGCGACCTGCTTATGATGACGCCCGTCGTGCCACAGGCGGGACACTGAACTGTGGCGCCCAGATAAGCGAAAGGCTGACCTTGAAACGAGGTCCCGGCGATACCGTCAATCACAACCCCGTTGCGGTCAGTCTTATCGCCCTGACGAATGAACCGTCGGCTCATACAGGAAGCCCCTTGGACGGAGCCTCGGCATTGCATGCACGTTCGATATTTTCGGGCCACACCGGTTCGCGGCAAGTCAGTTGGGCGAACCACTGCATCAGGGAGAAAACGAATGCTGGAAGTACGCCAATCCCCATTACCAGCCACACCATCGGATTGCGCGAGTTAGTCAGGGCAGACCAGCCTTCAAAATTCAACCTAAGCGAATTGCGCAGGGAGGCCCCCCTCGGCAGGAACTCAGTCACGGGCGGCACGGAAGCGGGGCCTTCCTCCATAAATCGCCGGTAGAACTCGAAGTCCTGGTAAAGGATTTTCATGACCTCCTGGCCTCCCACACTGCTCTCATCGAATGCCAAGACGACTCGTGTTCCTACCGAAAACGTGTCCTTAACCAGTCCCTTTTCGTCAAGAACAAGGCAGCGAACCATACGCGGCGTGGTGCGCGCTAGGCCCTGTCTGGGTTTGCGTTCAACGTACAGGAAGGCACTATCCCAGGGTACCGATACAACCCCGCCAGGGCCATTGTGCTTGAACGCATAAATCATCCGGTTGCGCCGGTCAAAGCGGACGGGTTTGCTGATGTAGTTGAAACAGTCGCGCGTCAATGCCCAAATGCCAAGCCCCGAGAAACAAAGCGCGACCAACAGGAAAAAGCCAAGCGCACCGTACATGAGACCCTGTTGTCCTCGCTGCTCGTAGATTGGGGGTAGGTGGGTCATCAGCCAAAGAATAAACGCGAGAGCCGCCAATGAGCCGAGCCCTGGCAACATAAACGCAAAGACTCCCCAGCCCTTCTCCGAATAGGTTCCATTGCGGACCTCGAGGCAGGTATCGCTCATCGAGAACACCGAACGGTCATCCTTGGGTGTGTCAGACGCAGGCTGTCCGATTGCCAGGCGAGCAGCCTGTTCTTCCTCGCTGACCGGCCGCTTCAGGCGGTACCACGAGAGTCCATCAAATGCCATCTCTTTTCTCCATCACGAAAGCATTGCCGCAAATGCCTTTTGGTCTTCGGCCAGAGTCGGAAACCGGTCTTTGGCCTCTTTCAACCCAAAAAAGCATCGTTCAAGCCACTCATCCACTTCCTTTCCTTTGAAGTAGTTGATGAGGATACCAATGAGGGCAGCGATAAGTAGAAGTGGCAAGGCAACGACAGCCGCAGCGGAGGCAGAGAGGAAGAGGACGGAGAAAGCGAGAGCAAGACCTACAAACCCTGACGCTGTATCCAGGATAAACATTGTTGCGTTGCCCTCCTTCGCATCCTGCCCGGCGTGATAGAAGTCAATCGCCGCAGATACGAGTCCGACCGCTGCGCCGCCAAACTTTCCGGCGAACTCGAGGGCGCCTGCCAATCCACGCCAGCCAGCACCCAACTGAGCACCCGCCTTTTCGAACGCGCCAATTGTAGCGGAGCCATATTGCGCAACGCCCGCCACGAGCCCACCGATAGCGTTGTCGAACTTGATGCCAGCTTCCGTTTGATTGAACCGGTTCGACTTCTTCAACTCTTCACGAGCAAAACGAAGATTGATGGCACTGAATATCGCCCCGATGCCAGCAAACCCAGGTTCCCCCTTCGTCATAAGCCGGAATTTCGGCATGTAAATCGTCTCGACCACGTCGGGCGTCAGCGTCGCGCTGGCCAACTTCTCGAAGCCGGGTTTTGCCTTGACGCTTGCCAGGGCAGCGGCCTCTGTCGCCGGGCTTTCGACTGGCACGAACTGCTTCGCCTTGATTTCCGGGTCGACGCCTCCCCCGACAGAGGCCTTGTCCTGAAGCTGCTTCTTCAGGTCCTGCACGCTGATTTTCTGCCGGCCCGGCATCATCTCCTGCATCTGACGGGCGATGTAGTTCACCCACTGGTTTACCGAACCGTATACCCCATCGAAATTGACAAGTCCCCGAAAAGCCTTGCCTGGCGTGCGTAAACGCTTCTAATCCGGATGCCCGAAATTCATGCACTTTTTCATTCGCGTGTCAGTTTCGGCAACGCGACGAGGAATCAAAAGCGTTTACGCTTTCGCCAACCCATTGAGGTAGCGGAAGATTTCTCACTCCCCCGGCCTGCGGCCGATCGTGTAACGACTTCTAATCCGGATAGCCACTATCAGGCGTCTGGAGAGGGCCTGAGAAACACGGCTACTGCGTGCCACATTCCAGAATGGCGTCGACGTGGCGCGCCAGCAATACTTCATTTATTCGACGAACACCCCTTGCGGACCGGGCAAGCGTGTAAATCTGCTCGCCCTGCAACACCCTCTCTCCAGTCAACGAGCAGATTCCGCACTTCCTCGCCGTTGTGCGGTGCCACGTCTGGCAGCCGAAGTATCCACGGCAAGGATGGCCCCAGGCCAACGAGACGGTGTGATCGGACAATCGCTCAAGAATGCGAATTTGCACGTCTTCCGGCCAACGTATATCAAGAATTCGGCGTGCATTGCACCTGTCACGGCCCGCGGAAACCTGCGCGCGGGGACTGCCATTCTCTGACAGGAGCGTGACGACATGCATCCACGGAGAATTTCCATCGAACTCACCCACCGTCGCCTCCGCTCTCTCAAAGACGGCTCACACACGAATCAGTACTGCCAATATTTTTTCAGTGGAATTTGCATCGACATAGCATCGGCCGACCGAACATGTGCCGCAAAGGCCGGCAGAAACGATACGAGACTCGGTTGAGGAAAGGGCAGTATCGTCCTATCCTGCACTTTCCTCGGAGGCAGGATCAGCGTTGAACGAATGCCAGCAGCTCGGCGTTGAGGACATCCGCGTTGACCGTCAGCATGCCGTGGGAGAAGCCCGGATATGTTTTCAGCGTTCCGTTTTTAAGCAGCTTGATGGACTTCAGCGCTGCGTCGCCGATTGGAACAATCTGGTCGTCTTCACCATGCAGCACGAGCGTCGGTACCGAAATTTCCTTCAAGTCGGCTGTCTGGTCCGTTTCGGAGAACGCCTTGATGCCCTCGTAGTGCGCCTTCGCGCTACCCATCATTCCTTGACGCCACCAATTCTGAATAACGCCTTGATGCACGGTCGCGCCTTCCCTGTTGAAGCCATAAAACGGACCGGCCGGCAAGTCGATAAAGAATTGCGCCCGGTTCGCCGCCAGTGCGGCGCGGAGACCGTCGAACACGTCGATCGGAAGACCCTCCGGGTTCGACTCTGTCTTCAGCATCAAAGGCGGAACTGCACTGACGAGTACAGCCTTTGCAACACGCCCGGCTGGCTCACCGTGCTTCGCGACGTACCGCGCGACTTCGCCGCCGCCCGTCGAGTGTCCGATATGAATGGCGTTCTTCAGATCGAGCGCTTCCACGACCGCAAACGCGTCGGCTGCGTAATGGTCCATGTCGTGGCCTTCCGAGACCTGCGACGAACGTCCATGACCTCGGCGGTCGTGTGCCACAACGCGATATCCCCGCTGAACAAAGAACAGCAACTGGGCGTCCCAATCGTCCGACGATAGAGGCCAGCCGTGATGGAAAACGATGGGCTGCGCGTCCTTAGGACCCCAATCCTTGTAGAAAATCTCTACCCTATCTTTGGTTGTGACGAACGGCATGGTAATCCTCTCTCGATTGAACAGTTTTGACTTTCGTCCGCACCTTGCGACCAAGGCGACCACCTTCAAACGCTCCGGCGAGCCGGAGGCTTCAGCCCATCCGCTCGCCAAGCACCATCCGGAGGACGGCGCCCACATCACACTCCCAACCCTGCCCCCTCCCCGGTCATCGCTGGAGCAGGCTTCACCGAAGTCAAGCAGACCACGCCGAATTACGTATTACGCTGCAGAAATTGCCTGGACAGAAGGTCGGATCCTTGTCTGCAATGACATCAGCCTTGACGTTCCCGAACGTTGTATCGGATTTGTGCTTGATTCCGTCATAGAACGCTTGAATGATGTCTTCCTTGAAATGTTCGGTTCGGGGATGTTGCCGCACGACGGACTCACGCTCCTCGTCGCTGTACTCCGGATAGGTCAAGCCCAGCACGTCCATTTCAACGCCGGCAGTGACAAGTGCGATGACCGGGCTCATATGCTGCGGGATACCGGGCGTGGTATGCAGCGCAATCGCCGTCCAGACCGTATCGATATCGGCCTGCGCGATGCCGTTACGCTTCAGGAAGTCCCGTGCCGCATTGGCACCATCGACTTCGAACCGTTCGTTGCTGCTGCTGTGTTTTTTCGTCAAGCCCATGTCGTGGAACATGCAACCACAATAGAGCAGTTCAGGGTCGAACTTGAGCCCACGATGCTTGCCGGCGAGCGCACCGAAGTAGAAGACTCGGCTCGAGTGATGAAACAGGAGCGGTGGCGCAGTTTCCCTCACAATTTCCGTTATCTCGCGAGCCATCTTGCTATCCGGTATAGCAACATTGTTGACGCTGAAAGTCATTCGAGTATCTCCGGTTGTCCTGCTCCCAAAAGCTCAGCCTTACTTGGTGACTTCAGGCTCCGACCGCGCTGCACTGGAGACTTTCGCATCGAGAGACTCGAGTGCCGCCGAAACACCAGCGCCATATGCCGGGTCGGCCTTCGTACAGTGCTCGATGTGCAGGTCACGGACAGGCCTGGAGACGCCATACATCGCCCGAGCCGTGTTATCGAACAGTGCCTGCTGCTGGGCCTTCGTCATCAAACGGAACAGGTCACCGGGCTGTGAGTAATAGTCATCGTCGACGCGATGGTTCCAGTGGTCAGCCGCCCCCTCGATCGACAGCGGCGGCTCGCTGAAATCCGGCTGGTCAAGCCATGCTCCCTTCGTATTCGGATTGTAGGGAGTCGTGCCGCCCTGATTGCCGTCCACACGCAGAACGCCGTCACGGTGATAGCTGTTGGTATGCGTGGCAGCGCGCGGCGCGTTCACGGGAATCTGAAAGTGATTGACCGTCAATCGGTATCGCTGCGCGTCACCGTAGGAAAAAAGACGCCCCTGCAGCATCTTGTCCGGGGAAAAGCCGATTCCCGGGACGACGTTCGCGGGATTGAATGCAACCTGCTCCACGTCGGCGAACCAATTCTCTGCGTTACGGTTCAGTTCGAAGTACCCGACTTCGATGAGCGGATAATCCTTCTTCGACCAGACCTTGGTCAGGTCGAACGGGTTCACCTTGTATGCGGAAGCTTCTTTCTCGGGCATGACCTGAAAGTACATCTTCCACCTCGGAAACTGTCGAGCCTCTATGCTCTCGTAGAGGTCACGGTGGTGGCTCTCGCGGTCGGAGCCCGCAATCTGCATGGCTTCCTCGTCGGTCAGGTTTTCGATTCCCTGTTCGCTTCGCATATGGAACTTCACCCAGAACCGTTCGTTGCTCGCATTGATGAGGCTGAACGTATGGCTTCCAAAGCCATGCATGTGCCGGTACGAGCGCGGAATACCGCGGTCGCTCATCACGACCGTGACCTGATGCAAAGCCTCCGGTAACTGTGTCCAGAAATCCCAGTTGCTTTCGGCATTTCGCAGGCCGGTTCTCGGGTCACGCTTGATGGCATGGTTAAGGTCAGGGAACTTCAGCGGGTCTCTCAAGAAAAAGACCGGCGTATTGTTCCCCACCAAATCCCAATTCCCCTCTTCCGTATAAAACTTCAACGCGAAGCCGCGAATATCTCTCTCGGCGTCTGCCGCCCCTCTCTCTCCGGCAACCGTCGAGAAACGGGCAAACATCTCAGTCGTTTTCCCGATGTTCGAGAATATTTTCGCCCGCGTGTATCGCGTGACGTCATGTGTCACCGTAAAGGTGCCGAAGGCGCCCGACCCTTTCGCATGCATGCGGCGCTCCGGGATGACCTCCCGGTCGAAATGAGCCAGCTTTTCGAGAAACCACACATCTTGTAGCAGCGCGGGACCACGGGGTCCGGCGGTTTGAGTGTTCTGGTTGTCGGGAACCGGTGCACCAAAAGCCGTAGTGAGCTTGCTCATCATGAACCTCGTCAGATTGTTACCGTTGAGTTGTTCGCGGCGAATGTCATCGGCTATCGCGCAGCCCCCGTCACCGCGGTCTTGCCTGACGACCTCGCCGGGGTCGCGCTTTGCCTCGGACAAGCGAGACGACTGGATTCGGCAATGGCAAATTTCTTGATCGCAACCACGATATCGAAAACCCGAAAACGAGTCCTGTATGCGGCCTGACGCATCCTGAAAAAAGCAGGCAGACTATTCGATTCGGCCAGACGCGACAGGATTCAGAGAAGACCACCACCTGATCATCGGTATCAAGCAGGGTAGCGCCTGCGTCGGAATTCATACCTTGCAAACACGCCCGACTTTTAAAAATAAGCACACCGACAATCCACCCGCAGCCATTATTTCGAATGCTTTCCATATCGAAAGCTTTGTTAAAATTGCATGCCTTTCATTTATCGAAAATTAACATCTTATAACTAGATATTCCGGCTTTCAGGTCTAACAATCGGTTCTTGCTGCGCCGCCACACAGGAGCGCCTTACAACGACAGCGTTGTGGAGCATTGCGATGGTCACACTACCTGATAGCGATTATGAGTTCGGTAAGACCGTCGTCTCAGCGCATCGGCGCGAGCTGGTGCACGGAGGCAAGAGGGTCGAGATTGGCAACAGAGCATTCGACCTCCTTTTGCTGTTGCTCGAAGAACGCGGCGTGGCGGTCAGCAAGAACAGAATCATGGAGGCGGTGTGGCGCGGGCGTATCGTCGGGGAGAACGCCCTGGAAGCTCAAATTTCGTCGCTGCGACGTGCTTTGTCTGAAGACCGGAAAGCGATTGTCACCGTCGCGGGACGCGGGTATCAATTCGTCGGTCAATTGCGCGAAGCATCCGAACCCGCTCCCGGTCCGGCCTTTACTTGTACCTCGCCTTACCGAGACAGCCGCAAGCCTCGGATCCCCCAATACACCTCTCGCTGGTTCGGACGCGAAGCCGACAAAATGGCGATTGCAGGTCGACTGGAAACTTCACGCCTGGTGACGCTGGTCGGCGCAGGAGGGGTCGGAAAAACCAGACTTGCAGTTGAAGCGGCGAGTCAGCTTGCGCATCGATTTCCGGACGGCGTTTGCATCGTCCAGGTCGGTTCGATCACCACCCCGGACGAGCTTCCGTCTCTCATCGCATCGGCGCTGATTCCGTACGTTCCCGACGGGGCGACCCAGCTGCGGTTTCAGTGCATTGAAGGCAAGCACATCCTGATACTGCTCGACAACTGCGAACATCTTCTCGGCCCGATTTCCGAACTTTCCGAGACGCTTTTGGAGGCGACCTCAACGGTTCGCTTACTGGCTACGAGTCGTGAGGCGCTGCGGGTTCGGAACGAATCAGTAGTGCCGGTTTCTCCTCTTGAGCTTCCCCCTGACGAAGCAATCGATGACGTAGAGCGCTATCCCTCCGTGGCCCTGCTTCTCGACCGTGTCGGGGATGCATTTGTCATGTCCGACCGCCGCGCCATGATGGCCGCCGCCAGAATCTGCAAAGCGCTCGATGGCGTGCCACTTGCTATCGAGTTGTCCGCGGAATGCGTACCGGCGTTGGGATTCGATGGCGTCGCCGAGCAATTGAAGAATCGGTTCGAACTCCTGATACACGGTTTCCGTACGTCTCCATCTCGACACAAGACGCTTCGCGCTTCAATCGATTGGAGTTACGAGCCCCTTTCTCAATCCTGCAAGACCGTTTTGAATGCGCTGAGCGTATTCGACGAACCATTCACGTTGACTGCCGCGCATCGCACGGTGAGCTGTGGCGAGATGTCCGAATTGAAGGTCACATCTTCGATAATCGAGTTGGTCGAAAAATCACTCGTGACCCCCGTCCCCCAGTCCAACCCTGTCGCGTATCAACTGTCGAATACCGTACGAGCCTACGCAGACGAGAAACTGCGGGTGGGCCGTACGGAGCAATAATACGGCGGTCAAGGACCCGACAGCACCGCCCTCCTGACTTGGGGACGACGGTGCCCGGACGGACGTCAAGCCTTGATGAACTGAAGCAGGTCGGCGTTGATTTGATCGGGATTCGTCGACGCCATCCCGTGCGGAAATCCGGGGTACACCTTGAGCGTCGCGTTCGGCAGCAACTTCGATGAAAGCAATGCGGAATCCGCGATCGGCACGACCTGGTCATCATCGCCATGCATGACCAGGGTGGGCACCTGAATGCGCTTGAGGTCGGCTGTAAAGTCCGTCTCGGAAAACGCCTTGATACAGTCGTACTGAGCTTTGGCACCGCCCATCATCCCTTGCCTGAACCAGTTGTCGATCAGGCCCTGGGAAACCTTCGCGCCAGCACGATTGAAGCCGTAGAACGGACCGGAAGGTACATCGCGATAGAGTTGGGCTCGATTGGCCAAAAGCGCCTGCCGGAAAGAATCGAAGACCTCGACTGGCGTTCCGTTCGGGTTCGACTCGCTTTTCACCATAATGGGTGGAACAGCACCGATGAGAACGGCCTTGGCTACCCTACCTTTGCCGTGCTGGGCGACATAGCGGGTGACTTCGCCGCCTCCGGTCGAATGCCCGATGTGTATCGCATTTCTCAAATTCAACGCCGTAGTCAGCTCCGCGACATCTGCGGCATACGTGTCCATCTCGTTGCCGCTCAGCGTTTGAGTCGAACGCCCGTGTCCTCGTCGGTCGTGGGCAATCACGCGGTATCCGTGGGCAAGGAAGAACAGCATCTGTGCATCCCAGTCATCAGCAGAAAGTGGCCATCCATGATGAAACACGATGGGCTGACCGCGCCCCCAGTCCTTATAAAAGATTGTGGTTCCATCCTTCGTCCTGAAGCTTTTCGATGCCCCTCCGGGATACGAGGCCGTCAATGCCTCCGCTGCTTTTGCCACCGTTACAGGCAACGCACTGGCGGCGACGACCGTCCCGATTGCCTTCAGGAACCCACGTCGAGGCAAAGATGTAGAAATCCCGGTTCCCGCTACAAAGTTTTCCATTTTTTCGTCACCCGTGTCGTTCAGAGAGAATGAGCGCTCGCGCCCGGTAACCCCACCCTGGGTCAGGTTCAAAAGCACGAGCGCCGCGTGCGCTGTTCGCGCCCATTTGACGATACCCAGTCTCGTCGGCGCTGTCCTTCTGCTGCCCTGACCGGACCTGAAAATGCCGCGATGGGTGTCGAGATCCGACAATTTGCTCGTCAGGCATCGTCGAGCAGTGCGAAGCGATGGTCGCGCGACGAATTCAGGCGACCACGGTATTAAATCAGGCAAGAATCCAACCACGTGAGCTACGATGGAAGCGCGGTCGACAAGACAGGAGGCTGCAATGGCCGGTCATCTCATTGGCACCCCGCTCAAGCCCATGCATCGCATCCATCTCCGCACGACCCAAAGCAGAATGGCGCCATGACCGCACCATCGGACCTTCCAGAGGCATTCTCCTTTGGCCAAACCGTCGTGGTGCGTTCACGCCGCGAACTGACGCATGCAGGTACGCGGGTCGAGATTGGCGGACGCGCCTTCGACCTTCTGATCGCGCTGGTAGAAGCGCGAGGCATGCCTGTCAGCCGGGATGCGCTGCGAGCGAATGTCTGGGCGGGCCGAGTCATCGAGGGAAACACGGTGGAAGCGCGGATATCAATTATTCGACGAGCGCTTGGAGGTGACAAAGACGCAATTGCGACAATCGAAGGGTTCGGCTATCAGTTCGTCGCAGAGATCACGCCGGTAGATGCGAACTTCTTCGGGCTCGCGCAGCCCTCTTTGCATCGCGCAGCATCCGGGAAGCGTTCCGTGCCACCGCCGGCGTCGAAATTGATTGGTAGAGAGCGGGAGCTGGCCGCGGCTACCGCGATAGTCGGAAATCATCGCATCGTCACTTTCGTCGGTCCGGGCGGAGTGGGAAAGACCAGGCTCGCCTTCGAGGTTGCCCGACATTTGACTTCAAGGTATGCGGGCGGCGTCCTGTATTCGGAACTCGGCGCGATATCCGAGGCTACAACGCAACTATTCGAGGGCATCGAGCGGGACTTCAGCTCGAACCCTCAGCTACTGGTACTGGATAGTTGTGAACACCTCATCGAGGGTGTCGCACACGCGATCGAGCGCTTTCTAAGCGTTGCCCCCTCCCTGACCATCATCGCGACCAGCCGGGAAACGCTTCGTATCAACGGCGAGTACGTGTTCAGAGTCACCCCGTTAGAAGCGCCGACACGTCAAAATCTTGCCGACGCGCGCGCCTTGGGTTCGGTACAGATACTTGAACACTTCATTTCTTCACGGATAGAGGAACCAGACCTCCCCGCCGCGGTTGAAATATGCCGGCGCCTCGACGGCATTCCCCTCGCGCTCGAGTTGGCGTCTGCGTGTGTCCCGGCGCTCGGACTTGGCGGTGTCGCCGCACAGCTCGACGACCGTTTTACGCTTCTTACGCGCGGAACGCGCACCGCGGTGCCACGCCATCGAACATTATTGGCGAGCCTCGACTGGAGTTACAAACTGCTCGACGAAAAGCAGAAGGTCGTTCTGGAACGTCTCGGTCTTTTTGCGGGCCAGTTCACTCTGGATGCCGCACAGCACGTTGCCGCGGACGGCACTCTGACCATCCAGGACGTGCTCACTGGAATTCTGGACCTCCAGAAGAAATCGCTGATACACGTAGGCACGTGTGATACGAGACGAGTGTTCGAATTACTCGAATCGGTGCGTGTACATGCACAACTCAAACTCCGCGAGCGTGATGATTATCCGATCTTCGCCCGAGCGCATGCGCGATACGTGCTTGCGGCCCTGCCATCAGCAGGCTCACCCGATGGTGATATTTCCATCCTCGACGACTTGAGGGCGGCGGTCGATTGGGGACTCGCGCCCGGTGGCGACACGGCCATGGCAGTCGATTTGATCATGGCGAGCACGGCCGTGTTGATACGCGCTTCGCTGCTCGATGAATGCATCGAGCAAATCGAACGAGCGCGGGAAGCCATCGCCACGCGTCCCGATAGTCAGGAGCTGGCCCAAAAACTCGGCACGGCCCGGGAAATATGCCAAGCCAGGCAACTTGCGGCGCGTAGCCGCATCCATCGCCCGATTTAGCGAATCGCCTCACATCCAGTTGACCGCAACCAGACAACTGCCATGATCTTTTACCACTCGAATCCGGCGCTCAAGCGCGAATCGACTCAAGCATGGAACGCGACTACCGGGTGGCCGCTATGCCGTGCGCCGAATGTGCCTATCCTGGCCTGTCCCCGCACGCACGTCGACCAGATGTGTTTTCGCTATTTCCATGATTTGATTCGACAACGCCGAATCGTCCACTATCCGGGACATCGTGACCGCACCAATCATGGTCGTCAGGGTGTAAATCGCAGCAGCGCGTGCCGATTTGCCATCCATGTGCGAATAGCGCGTCGCGATGAGGTCGACAAGATTCCCGAAGCCCTGGGTTGCGATCCGGCGCGTCTCGGCATCCGCACGAGCAAGCTCGCTACCCATCGCGACGAAGGGGCAGCCAGCCAATCCCCCCTCGTTACAGTCGGAGGACAGGAAGCTCTCCAGATGCGACAGGAAACGCCCCTGTTCCTGGCCGGCGACAGACTCAGCCGACCCTACGAGGGATTCGAGTGTGACCGCGCACGCTTCAGCCACGAGTTGTTCCTTCGATTCGAAGTGACGATAAAACGCACCGTGGGTCAGTCCTGCTGCAGCCATGATTTCAGCTACGCCAGTCGCCCGAATGCCGTTCCGTGCAAAAGTCTGCGCCGCCACCTCGACAACCCGAGCCCGCGTCGCCGCCGTATCTGCCTTCGATCGCTTCATGTGCTCCTTCCTCCTTCCATTCGCCTCGACCGCGCCCGCGGACACGGCATCTCCCGCTCCTCCTCATCATCATAGCAAATTAGATGATGACTATTATCTAAACTTGACTTTTTAGATGATGAGTCTTATCTTTACCAACGTTTAGCTTCACCCCATCATCTAAACGTGCTTAGGCACCGGCGCGACCGTGGCAGCTGACAGCGCAGCGCTGTGTGTCACATCCAGCGGTGCATATGTCCCGCAGCTTGATTGAGGAATACGATGAACGAGAACTTCGAACGCTCCGAACCTGATTCCGCGGCTGCAGGCAAGTCGCCCAAGCCACGTCTTCGGGCCAGGATCGGGGCCGCGGCTGCCCTCCTGGTTGTCCTGGCGGCCGGCGCGACAGCGATGCATGCGAATGAGCGGTCGACGACGATGAAAGTAGCCGCTCCATCCGGTCCGGCCGTTGTGGTGAGCGCTCCCCTGCAGCGAGCCGTTGATACGCGCCTGAATTTTCTCGGTCAGTTTTCTGCCATCGAACGCGTTGAAATGCGCGCACAGGTCGGTGGCACGCTGACGCGTATCCATTTTGTGGACGGTGCGATCGTTCATAAAGGAGACCTGCTGTTCGAAATCGACCCGGTTCCTTACGAGATCAAGGTGCGCGAGGCGAACGCTCAGCTCGACAGCGCCAAGGCCCGGCTGGAACTGGCGACGCGGGAATTGACCCGCGCAGGCGTCCTCAAGAGCACCGATGCGGGCACCGCGGAGAATGTCGAGCAGCGGACCGCTGAAAAGATGGCCGCCGCCGCCGCGGTAGAGAACGCGACCGCACGAGTACGAGACGCGCAGTTCGACCTGGGCCACTGCCGTATCACCGCGCCATTCACCGGTCGAATCGGCAACCACCAGGTGTCGGTCGGGAATCTCATTGCGGGCAGCCGCGCCGCCAGCAGCCCGACAACGTTGCTGGCAACACTCGTTTCGCTCGACCCGATGTACCTCGATTTCGACATGAGCGAAGGAGATTACATGGCGTTCATGCGGGAACGCGCGAAACAGCGAAACAGCGCCGCAAACAGCGTCGACATCTCTCTCAGCGACGAAGTCAGGTACACGCGGCAAGGCACCCTGAACTTTGTCGACAACGCGCTCGACCGCTCGAGCGGAACCATTCATGCCCGAGCAATCGTGTCGAACAACGACCTGCTGCTGACTCCCGGTGGCTTTGCGCGCGCGCGCCTCGCCATTTCCACTCCGCAGGCAGCTTTGCTTGTGCCGGACGCCGCTGTGCTGCAGGACCAGTCAGAACACATCGTCCTGACCGTTGGCCCCGACAACGTGGTTACGCCCAAGCCCGTGCAACTCGGCGACCTCCGCGATGGCCTGCGAGTCATTCGCTCGGGGCTCGCACCGACCGACAAGGTCATCATCGACGGACTGCCTGCCGCTCGCCCGGGTTCGAAAGTGACGCCCCACGCGGGCGCGATTGCCATGGCCGACCAAGGTTGAGGACGGTTCCAATCATGAAACTCGCTCACTTCTTTATCGACCATCCCCGATTCGCGGCGGTGCTCAGCATCTTCATCACGCTCTTCGGGTTGGTGACGCTGAATTTCCTGCCGGTGGCTCAGTACCCCAACATCGTGCCGCCGACAGTTCAGGTGACGACCGCCTACCCCGGCGCGTCCGCGGACACCATTGCTCGCACCGTTGCCACGCCACTCGAGCAGGCCATCAACGGTGTGGAGAACATGGATTACATCAGTAGCCAATCAACGAGCAACGGCGCCCTGAGCATCACGGTGACGTTCAAGGTTGGTACCGACATGAACGTTGCTCAGATGCTCACGGAAAATCGCGTACAGGACACGCTGTCGCGACTGCCGGAAGATGTTCAGCGGCAAGGGGTAACCGTCAAGAAGACTATCCCGGCCGTGTTGCTGGGCATTCATCCGTATTCGCCCGACGGGTCGCGCGACGCGCAGTACATCTCAAACTACATGATTCTTCACGTGAAGGATGAAATTGCACGGCTCCCCGGCGTATCGGACATCACCACGACAGGAGAACGCCAGTTTGCGATGCGCGTCTGGATTGATCCCGACAAGGCAGCCA
The DNA here is from genome assembly GCF_003854235.1 of Burkholderia sp. Bp8998. Classification (NCBI taxonomy): domain Bacteria; kingdom Pseudomonadati; phylum Pseudomonadota; class Betaproteobacteria; order Burkholderiales; family Burkholderiaceae; genus Burkholderia; species Burkholderia sp. Bp8998. The sequence continues at coordinate 45,049 of NZ_QTQF01000001.1, read as the reverse complement.
TTCATGACATCAGCGCGGCACAAATCCTCGCGGCATTGCGTGCGCAGAATGCCCAGGTGTCCGCCGGCACGGTCAATGACCCGACCGTCCGCGGCAGCGGTGCATACCAGATCAGTATCGAAGCGCTTGGGCGCCTCACCACGCCCGAGCAATTCGAAGACATCATCGTGAAGTCGGACAATGATGGACATGTGACGCGCATCCGTGACATCGGCCGTGCCGAATTGGGCTCGTCGGACTACGGAACACTGGCATATGCGGACAAGAGTCCGTCGGCGTCTTCCTGGGTCTATGCCATTCCAGGCTCCAACGTCGTCGCCGTCGAGCATGAAGTGCTCGACAAGATGAAGGAACTCCGCAAGCGCTTTCCTCCGGGCCTGGACTACAAGATCGTCTACGACCCGACGACGTTTGTGAGCCAGTCGATCGACGAGGTCATCAAGACGATCTTCATCGCGATTGTCCTCGTCGTCGGTGTCGTCTTCGTATTTCTCCAAAGCTGGCGAGCAACGATCATCCCCGTGGTTGCCATTCCCGTTTCGCTGATGGGGACGTTCACCATCCTTGCGGCATGCGGTATATCCATCAACAATCTTTCTCTATTCGGTCTCGTCCTTGCCGTCGGCATCGTGGTCGACGATGCCATCGTCGTGGTGGAAAACGTCGAGCGAAACATGCGCCTGGGAATGTCACCGCTTGAAGCCGCGCACCGGACGATGGACGAAGTATCGGAAGCCCTGATCGCCATCGCGCTCACCCTGTGCGCCGTGTTCGTACCGGCGGCATTCATCACGGGAATCTCGGGCCTGTTCTTCAAGCAGTTCGCCACGACAATCGCCGCATCGACGATCATCTCGTGCTTCGTGTCGCTCACATTGAGTCCTGCACTGTGCGCCATCCTGCTGAAGCCGCATGCGGGATATCACGCGCATACCGAACCGCGAGGACGATTCAACCGCCTCGTGCAACGTGGCTTCGGCAAATTCAATACCGCGTTCGAGTGGCTGTCGTCAAACTACGGAAGGATGACAGGGCGCTTCGTTCGTGCAACGTCGGTCGTGCTCATCGTGTATGCCGTGCTGATTTCCCTGACGGGCTTCCAGTTCTCCAGAATGAGCACGGGCTTCATCCCGGAACAGGACCAAGGTACCCTCGCGGCACTTGTCCAGTTGCCGCCGGGTTCCAGTCTCGAGCGGACAGACAAGGCCGTGAAGGAAGTCAACGACATCATTCTCTCGACGCCGGGAATCGAGCATACGTCGCCCCTCAGTGGCTTTGACGTTACCACCGGAACAAACGCACCCAACACCGGCACCGTGTATCTTGGATTGCCGTCGCTCTATGGTCATCACATTCCTGGCGTCAACGCGGCAGAGATGATCAAGCGTCTGCGCGAGCGTCTGAAGGTCGTCAACGATGCTTTTGTTCTCGTCGTCCAGCCGCCGCCGGTCCAGGGCCTCGGAAGCCCCGGTGGATTCAAGCTGATGCTCGAAGACCGCGGCGGTGTAGGGCCGCAAGCCCTGGTCGACGCAGCAAAGGCGCTTGTCAACGCGGCGAACAACGACCCTGCCTTTGCAGGCGCATTCACCTTGTTCAACGTAGGCGCGCCTTCTCTCTACGCCGATATCGACCGGGTGAAAGCAGAGAAGGTTGGCCTCACGCCGACGGACGTTTTCTCCACGCTGCAGCTCTACATGGGTTCGCAGTACGTCAACGACTTCAATTATCTGGGCCGGACCTTTCAGGTCTTTGCACAAGGCGACTCGCCATTCCGACAATCGCCCGAGGATATTCTTCGCCTCAAGGTTCGCAATGCGTCAGGCGAAATGGTACCGGTCGGCACTGTAGCGACGCTGCGCGAACGGACAACGCCTTATCGCGTGCCCCGCTACAACCTCTATCCCGCAGCAGAAGTACAAGGCATCGCAGCACCGGGGGTCGCTTCCGGCGTCGCGCTCAAGCGCATGGAGGAACTCGCCCGGCAAGTGCTGCCTCCGGGCGTCGCGTTCGAATGGACCGACCTCGCCCACCAGCAGCAATTGCCGCATACACCGACGTTGGCGATATTTGGGGCGGCCGCGCTTTGTGTATTTCTCGTGCTCGCCGCCCAGTACGAAAGCTGGAAGATGCCGCTTGCGATCGTACTCATTGTTCCGATGTGCCTGTTGGCATCGTCGACGGGGCTTCATGTGCGGGGCATGCCAATCGACATCCTTGCGCAAATCGGCTTCGTCGTATTGGTCGGGCTCGCGGTCAAGAACGCAATCCTGATTGTCGAGTTTGCGCGTCAACGAGAGCATCACGGCGACGAGACTGAAGATGCTGCGGTCAGTGCCGCCAAGACTCGCCTGCGCCCCATTCTGATGACGTCGTTCGCGTTCATTCTTGGCGTCGCGCCACTGGCCGTCGCCACCGGCGCCGGCGCGGAGATGCGTCAATCGCTGGGAACCGCAGTTCTGTTCGGCATGATGGGCGTGACCGTCTTCGGGCTGCTGTTCACGCCGGCAATCTATACGTTCATCCGCAATTTCAACAATCGAGACGCGAAAAAGACGTTGAGCCGCGAGCTTTCCGGTGGGAGCGCACAATGAAGCGCATTCGATCCTTGACGACGAAAACGACCATCGCAAGTGCGTTGCTCGGGCTAGCGGTAGCGGGTTGTGCAGTCGGCCCGGATTACGTTGCGCCGAAACCGGGGCTTGCGGCCTTCCACAATACCGGTGCGGCGTCCGGTCCGCAAAGCCGGCCGGGGCCGTCGCTCGACCAGTGGTGGCGCGCCTTCGATGACCCCATGCTCATCGAAGTGGTACAACGCGCCCTCGCTCAGAACCTCGATCTGGCAGCATCGCTCGCGAGGGTGCAACAAGCGCGTGCCGCAGCTGCCGGCGCGGGTGCCGACCTGCTGCCTACGGTCGATTTCGACGGCTCCGCGACAGCAGAGCACCAAAGTACACGAAGCCCGACAGGCAAGCTCGCGTCCAGCTTGCCAGGCTACTCCCGTACGAGCCACGAATACACTTTGGGGCCGGCGGCCAGCTGGGAAATCGACCTGTTTGGCGGGTTGCGGCGTGACGCCACGGCCGCGCGCGAAGAAGCGCAGGCTGCGGAAGCCGACCAGGCGGGCGTCCGCATCACCGTCGCCGCGGACGCCGCGGACGCGTACCTGCAAATTCGCGGTTATCAAGCCCGACTCGGGGTTGCCCAGGACCAGATTGAGACGGACAGGCGTTTGCTGCAACTCGTCCATGACCGATACGACGCGGGTTCTGCAACCGGAAGAGAGGTGGCACAAGCAGACGCATTGCTCAAGCAAGCCATCACCACCGTTCCTCCGTTGCGCATCGGGCTCGAGAAGCAGTTGAATCGCCTCGACGTCCTGATGGGGGTACAGCCAGGCACCTACGCGGGTGAGCTTGGGACACCGCACGACGTCCCCTCCGTGCCGCCGATACCAAGCGATCACTCGCCTACCGACATGCTGCGTCGTCGACCCGACATCATCGCAGCCGAACGCAGGCTCGCTGCTTCAAATGAACGCATTGGCGCAGCGATATCAGACTACTATCCGAAAATCTCGCTATCTGGCGCACTCGGTCTTGATAGCGTGGGCACGAATCATATGTTCAGTGCCGCTGCCTTCCAGGCGGTAGGCGGCGGTGCCTTACGCTGGCGGCTTTTCGACTTCGGCAAAGTCGACGCGGAAGTGAAGCAAGCCAAGGGAGCCAACGCCGAGGCTCTGGCTATCTATCGCCAGTCCGTGCTGCACGCTGCCGAGGACGTGGAGAATGCTCTCGTTACCTTTTCCCAGACTCAGATGCGTCTGGCAGAAATCCAGGACCAGATTGAAGCACTGACGAAAGCGCGTGACCTGTCTGAGCAGGCGTATCGCGCAGGGTCAATCACGTTGACGGACGTTCTCGATGCCGACAGTCAGTTGCTCTCCGCGAGAGACACGCTCGACGCCAATCGCGCGGATGCCGCGCGGGCCGCGGTGGGTGTCTACCGGGCATTGGGCGGTGGTTGGGAACCAGACACCCAACACCTGACAGCGAGCCGATAGAGACCACGGCGATGGACAACTGTCGCTGTGCCGATGTGTGCCCGGATTGCCGGGCTGATCTCTGCTGGTCAAACCGCTGGAGGTACTCTCCCCGTCCGCTCGAGTTTTTTTCAGGTTCCATGCAGGTGCGGAACAGGACGTCTGGGGCGAAATCTCTTACGGTTACAGATGCGCCGCCCTGAAACCGACAACTTCATCATATGGAGGATAAATTGACCGCACCTGTCACCATCGGAGGAATAGTCGCTCCGGACTCGGCGTTGACGCGCAGCGCGGCCTCGCTCGTCGAACGCGTTCATTCAAAACCCATTCTGAATCACGTGCATCGCACATGGTGGTTCGCGGAATTTCTCGGTACGAAGCGCGGGCTCAAGTACGACCGCGAACTCGTCTACCTCGCAACCTTGCTGCACGACCTCGGGCTCACCGAAGAATTCGGTGCCGACCAACGCTTCGAGGTTGACGGCGCTGATGCCGCCAGTCGATTTCTCATCGCGAACGGCTATGCCGAAGCGAAGGCCCGGTTGGTCTGGGACGGAATCGCTCTGCATTCCAGTGCCGGCATCGCTGACCGCAAGCAGGCAGAAGTTGCGCTCGTGTTTCTCGGCGCTCATGTCGACGTGCTCGGCTTGAACTTCGAGGCGCTGACACCCGCCTTCGTCGATGACGTTCTGTCGATCTATCCCCGCGAGGGCATGAAGGCCGCATTCATGCAGGCGCTTGCCGAGGTTGTTCGCAAGAAACCGCATACCGCCGTTGGGACAGGACTTGCAGATATCGGGCGTCGGCACGTCCACGGCTTCGACTGCCCGAATGTGTGCGACCTCATCGACAATGCGCCTTTTGACAGCTGAATACCGATGGCACGATGGAGGCCGGAAGAAGGACCGCCCCTCGATCTGAGCCATCGCACACATCGAGGGGCGGACAGGGCAGTCGTGGTACGGACTTGTGCGACTCACTCTCGATGAGAAACCGCTGCCAATGCCATTTCCCGAAACAGAGCCGCTTCAGCTTTCCCCACCCTTTCCTCAAAAGCCTGTTGGGCCGCTTCCCAATACGGCTTCGCCTGGGCAAGCTTTCTCAAACCCGCCTTCGATGCCACCAGCGTCACCGCACGGCCAAGCTTCTCCGCTCCATCGCAAACATAGCCCGCCTCGCGCATGGGCTTCAGCGCGCGAACGAGTGTCGTCCGCTCCATCTCCATCTTTCGCGCCAACTCCGCGACGGTGATTCCCGGCCTGAACTCAAGCAGCGACAAAATCGAGAACTCCGATGAAGTAATACCGGCGGGTTCAAGATAACTTTCATAAATGCGAGTCACGAATCGAGCACTCCGCCGTCCGGCTAACGCATAACAGACGTCAGGACTATCGAGGTCCACTGATGTTGACGTTCTTCCCGGCTTCTTCATCACGCGTTCGTTCCATTCAGGCGCGTAATGGTAGCAGAGCGCCAACGGCCCTTACGCGACCGTTGGGTCGATGTACGCCGAATGCTTCGAGGACAGTGTCTGCTTCAAAGCGCGCGTTGGCTCGTCGGCCAGAATCTCACTCTCGCCCGCTTCCAGTGCATCGTACGTTTGACGGGCGACATCCGCAGGGTCGCTCTTCGGCACATCGAAGCCTCTCGTGAGATCCGTATCCATCACGCCAACATGAAGTCCCAACACCTGAATACGCGCTTCCGCCAAAATCGCCCGGATATTGTTCGTATAGCTCCAGGCAGCAGCTTTCGACGCTGCATACGGTGCGAGAAACGGGACGACTCGCCAAGTGGCATCCGACAGCACGTTGATGATCGCGCCGGTGCCGTTTTTCGGCAGCGACGACTGGAACGCACTGGTTACGCGCATCACGCCGTAGTAGTTTGTCTCGAAAAAGCGACGCGCCTGTTCCGCAACGTCTTCGGAGAATGGATCGCTCGTGACTTCGGCGATGCCGGCGTTGTTGACCAGCACCGTGGTATCCGCTGCAATCCTGGCGGCCTCCGCAACCGAGCGAGCATCCGTTACATCGAGCTTGACCGCGGTAACGCCGGGCTCATTGAAGCTATCCGGATTACGCACGCCTGCGTACACCTTCGCTGCGCCTCGAGCCACTGCCTCGCGCACAAATGCAAGCCCAAGCCCACGACTTGCGCCGGTCACAAACACAACTGCACCTTTGATACTCATAGCTGACTCCCAGGCTGATTAAAAAACCAAGTCCATGTCCGGCAACCAAGCCGTCATGCTGGAATTCACTTCCTCAAAGACAGAAAAACCCATCACCGATCTCCTCCCGCAAGACCGAATCCAGTTGCCGAGACAGATGCATGGCCGCATCGAGCGGCTCGAACGTAACACTGACGTGCGGCACACTGCCGTCTTCAGCGCGCTCGATGACCGCCGTGCCGCGAATAGCGATTCCGTCGACCAGAACTGCGTCGTACTGCAGCAAGGTACGATTTTCGACGACGCCCAGGAACGTCGGCGTCTGGGTTTGATACAGCGCCCCAACGGCTGCAATGACACTTTTGATACGCTCGCGGCCCGATACTGGCTGGCGCAGCAGCGTGCTCGAAAGGATGGCGTCCTCGGTGAGATCATCAAGGAACGGATGACGATCGCTGTTGTTGACTGACATGGTTGTACTCCTATCAATACAAATCGGAATGGCTCAGGCACGCAGAACACAACGAAACTCCACATCACCCTCGCCCCATGGGTTGAAATTTACTGTGCAATTACACACGAATCAATGTTATCGGGACAAACTCACTTGTCCGCATGCGGCAACAATCGAACGGCTCGGAACCACCCGCGACAGTCACGGCTCGCAGCACTGCTGCCATGCATGGTAGCCCCGTCCGGCCGCGTCTCGGCCACTTTTCCCACAATTTCAGTTCGGCTCAGTCGTTTTCAGGGTTTGGTTCGATATCTGAAGTAATCTGAGTGCGTGAGTCGTCGAATTTCGCGTGACAGCGTGACAGCGTGACCGCGTGAGCTCGGGAGCGGAACGCCCAGCCTCGAAGGGCCGGGCTGCCGTCGGGTCATTGACACCAACTTAGATGACGAATACCATCTATGCGAATGATGCTGCGAATCGAGGTGGACGATGAGGAAGTCAAAGGCCGAGACAGCCGAAACACGCCGGCGAATTGTCGAAGTTGCGGCTCAACAGTTCCGGAGCAAAGGGATACAAGGTACGGGGCTGAACGATGTGATGTCTGAGGCGGGACTGACACATGGCGGCTTCTACCGGCATTTCGAGTCAAAAAACCAGTTGTTGGCGGAAGCCTTTGAGCTTTCGCTCTCGTCGGTTGTTGACGCGCTTGGCGAGCTGGCATGCAAAGGCGATGGCAAGGCGGGGTTCGCATCCATGGTGAACAGCTATGTGTCCAAGGCCCACCGCGACAATGCCGCCGGCGGATGCCCGTTTGCCAGCATGGGCAGTGAACTCGCCCGTGCCGACGAACTGACGCGCGAGGCCGCAACACAGGGAATAAGCAAGGTGGTCGACGTTCTAGCCAAGCACATCGGAAGCGACCAAGGCGAGGAGGATACGTCCGATGCGATGTTCGCCTTGTCCGCAATGGTCGGAGCGATCACGCTATCGCGGATTGTCTCGGACCCGAAGGCATCCGACGCCCTCCTGAAAACGGTGAAGCGCCACTTGGTTGAAATGTGATGCCAATGGCACCTCCGGGTCAGCATCGTTGCTGTCCCGGATAACACATGGCGGGACAGTAGCTGCTGTCCTGTTTTTGAAATGTATCGTACTCCTTGATAATCGACACCTCATCAATCGGAGCATGCACTCATGGAAAAAGGCAAGTACCTGGTGACCGCGGCGGCCGGAAAGACCGGCGTCTTCACCGTCAACAACCTGCTGCGTGCCGGCCATACGGTGCGTGCGCTCGTTCGACGCAGTGACGACCGGTCTGTATCCCTGCGTAAGGCTGGCGCTGAAGTGATGGTCGGCAACCTTCTCGACCATGACGAGGCAATCCGCGCGACACAGGGAATGACGGGGGCATATCTCTGCTATCCCGTGAGTCCGGGCTTCATTCAAGCGACCGCGTACTTTGCTGACGCAGCACGCCGCGCAGGCCTCAACGTCGTCGTCAACATGTCTCAAATCTCCGCGCGCGAAGATGCGAAAAGTCATGCGGCACGCGACCACTGGATTGCCGAGCGCGTGCTCGATTGGTCCGGTGTCCCGTCGGTCCATATCCGGCCCACGTTCTTTTCTGACTGGTTGACCTTTCCATGGGTAAGAGACCCTATCGTCAACGAAGGAAAAATTACGCTTCCCTACGGAAACGGAAGGCATGCACCCATCGCGTCGGAAGACCAGGCCCGTGTCATAGCCAGACTTCTCGAAAACCCGGCGGAACATATCGGCAAGGTGTATCCGCTGTATGGCCCCGTTGAACTGGATCACTACCAGATTGCAGACATTGTCTCCAAGGTCACTGGCCGGAACGTCGTCTACGCGCCTTCCACGCTGGCGGAATATCGCGAACGTCTCGAGAAGTACAACCTTGAGGAATTCCTGATTCAGCACTTTGAAGAAGTTGCCATCGACTACCAGAATGGGATCTTCGCTGGGACAAACGATGTCATCGCTCGAATTACCGGACACCCCCCACAAACAATCGACGCATTCGTTGCCACGAATCGCCACGCCTTTGACGCTTGACGCGACGGCCCGTCGACAGGTTGCGCAAGCACCCGCATTGAAGATACGTAGAAGGAGCTGATAATGAAGTTGACTGGAAACACCGTTTTCATTACAGGTGGCGCGTCCGGCATCGGGCGCGGTATCGCAGAAGCGCTTCACCAGAAGGGCAACAAGGTCATCATCAGCGGCCGGCGTCAAGAACTGCTTGACGAGGTGGTCAAAGCCAATCCTGGCATGGACGCGGTACGGCTTGACGTCACGAGTCCGGTTCAGATCGAGCAAGTGGCAAAAGAGCTGATTGCCCGATACCCCGCGTTGAACGTCGTATTCAATAACGCCGGAATCATGCCCTTCGACGACGTGACGGGGCCGCTCGACGACTCACAGGCGGTCCACCTCGTCAATACAAATATCCTCGGTCCCGTTCGGGTGAGCGCCGCGTTCGTCGAGCATCTGAAGAAGCAACCCGACGCCGCGATCATCAATACAAGCTCCACGGTCGCCTTTATCCCTATGGTCATGTTCGCACTCTATTCCGCGACGAAGGCTGCCATTCACTCCTACACGCTGTCGCAACGATTTGCACTTCGCGACACATCCGTTCATGTGCTTGAACTCGCGCCGCCATGGGTTGACACCGACCTCGTGCAGAAAAGTGGAGACCCACGGGCCATGCAGGTAGAGCCATTCGTCGAAGAAGTCTTGAAGCTCCTCGAGACCGCGACGACCGAAGTCGTGGTTGAAGCGGCACGACAATTCAGAAACGCAGCTGGGCCGAACGAACACGGTGTCGTCGAGCAGTTCAATCAGTTCATTATCGACAATCCCCTTCCGCTCCCAACGCCTTGAGGCATGACTGCGCGCCGAGACCGACCGACATACCGGTGATTCCAGCCTTCCCTGGTGAGTGAACCGGGGAAGGTCATCGCCTGCTCGGCGACCGTTGTATATGGCGATGGCCCGTTGGTTTGACGCGTAGAGGTTATCGGGGACAAGCGGCCTGCCCGTCGCAAGCCGATAAGCCAAATTCAATGAGGCCCGCACCGACCAGGAGCAACTTCCCGCGGTGCGGGTCCGATTTGAGCAGGGAGTGAACAGAGCCCGCCGTACCGCGCAGCCTCCACGCATTTGACCAACAGGTGGCTCCCACCCAAAAACTCGACACCGAAGGTTCGGCAAGTCCTGGGGTTCGGCGAACAATGTGAGCGGCAACTTCACCACTCATGGCAATGCATGGTCTGCCCTGTCCCGTCGAGATAGCGCTAAAGCTCGTCCACCGCGGACGCGTCGTATTTGACCAGCGCCGAAAGGCCGGACAGCCAAACGTATGACATTGCCCGTCTCCGACGGAGATTCGGGAATCATTCTTACATTCACCCGACACACTCTCTCCGGCGTCGCCCCATCACTCCCACATATCGAGAGACATCGCTAGTTGTATAGAGAACCTAAGGAGTAAACGATAGTATTACCATCCAGTCAGAGAGGGAATTACACACTTTGATTGCCGCGCGTCCGCGTCAGCTGAGCTTCTTCATTTCCGGAGTGCCACCGGAACCATGCCAGTCGAAAACGGGACGCCTGCCGGCCTGACCCTCGCCTATTTCGGCGAATCAACACAATTCCTGTGAGCATCAGATGACACCGGCGTCGCGTACATGCATCTCTTTTGGCAGTTTCCGCCTCTACCCGGATGAACGTCGCCTGGAGCGCGGGGACGAAGTCGCGGAAATTGGCGGTCGCGCATTCGATATTCTGTCCCTGCTCGTGCACCGTCCCGGCGAGGTCGTGTCCCAAAAGGAATTTCAGGAGAAGGTGTGGCCGGGCTCGGTCGTCGGAGATGTCAATTTACGCGTTCAGATCACGGCGCTACGCAAACTTCTATCAGAAGATCCGGCAGGCTCGCACGGCATTCGCAGCATCACGGGGCGCGGATACTGCTTCGTCGGGCCCGTGACCTACGCGGCCTTGAACAACACGACGGTGGCGGAAGCACTCGACGATGCAAGCAACGACATCAGCAATCTCATTGGCCGACGCGCCGCGATCGAGGACATTTGCCGTTTATTGTCCACAAAAAGGTTCGTTTCCATTGTCGGCCCCGGCGGCATCGGGAAGTCGGCTGCCGCACTCGTGGCCGTACGAGCCTTCAGCGAAGCGAACAATGTGACGACCAGCGTCATTGAACTGTCATCGGTCAGTCACGGCGACCATGTCGCCAGTACAGTTGCATCAACACTTGAACTATTGGTCGACAACCGTTCGCCCACCGATGCGATAACCGACTATCTTGCAAAATCGGAACGACTGTTGCTGCTTGACTGCTGCGAACACGTGATCGACGCAGTTGCTCAATTGGCACTCGCCATTTCACAGTCGTGCGAGCACGTCACGATTCTCGCGACAAGCCGCGAACCCTTGCGAGTTCCAGACGAATACGTTTACCGAATCAAGCCTCTCGACGTTCCCGAACACGCGGCGGGAATCTCGACTGCAGAAGCTCTATCCTACTCAGGCGTGAGATTGTTCTGCGAGCGGTCTACCTCGTTCCAGTCGAACGAATTCGCTGTCCTCACCGACAATATCGCGACCATCTGCAATATATGCGCTTCGCTCGACGGTCTGCCGCTTGCTATCGAGCTGGCAGCGGCGCAGGTTCACGTATTTGGCGCCGAAGGCTTACTTGATGTGCTGGATAAGCGACTGGACGTGCTCACGCGTGGCCACAGGACCGCGCTTCCTCGTCATCGGACGCTACGGTCAACCATCGATTGGAGCTACGATACGCTGACGGAACACGAGCGCAAGATATTGCGATACGCAGCCATCTTCAAGGGAAGCTTTTCGTTCGCACAGGTTGGTGCACTCTTGAACGATAGTTCGCCGCTCTCGCCCGCAATCGTGTCGTCGATGGCGAATCTGGTTGACAAATCGCTACTCGCGTCGATTCCTGGCAGCCAGCCTCCAACTTTCCGATTGCTCGACAGCACGAGAGCATATGGTCTCGAAAAGCTTGGAGAATGCGGCGAGTACGAAGCCGTGGCGCGGCGGCACGCCCAATACTTTCTTTCGCTCTTCACCGAACCCGCGGTCTGGTCCTCGACCGAGCCGGCATTGGACGAACTGGCTGGCGCCCCACGCATCCTGAATGATGTACGCGCCGCACTCGACTGGGCACTCGCGAGCGCAACAGACAAAACGCTCGGCGTGGCACTCACTTGGGCAAGTGGTTCACTCTTCTATCAGCTATACCTTTGTGAGGAGTACCGCCAGCGTGTAATGAACGCACTGCAGTTCATTCAGAGAGGCAGCGAAGCCGATGCCGAGTCGGAATTTCGACTCCTGCTCGCACTCGCGCAGGCGGATTTCCTGACGCAATCTCTCAAGCGCGGAATCTCGACTCACGCATTTCGCGAAGCGTTGGCGCTGACCACGCATCATCACCATGAAGTCCGTCAAGTTCACGTGCTCTATGGAACCATCGTGATGACGACGATGGCCGGTGAATACGACGAAGCGAACCGATTTTGCGGACGACTTTACGAGTTGTCTCGTGCACGTACGACCGACGTACCGATGTACCATCGAATGCAAGCCCTGGTGGATACGCAATCGGGTAGGGTCGAAGGCGCGCTACATCATGCGGACGTCGCCCTGTCAATCTATGGACCGAGAATCGCCACGAGGAAGGTGCAAGACCCGACTCGTTATGATGCGCGCATAGCGCTTACATCACTTCGGTCTCGAATACTCTGGCTTGTCGGGCTCGTGGACGATGCCGCCACCGTTGCCGCAGAGAGCGTAGAGGAAGCGCTCAGTCTGGGCCATGACCTATCGGTTTGTTGCTCTCTCGCGTCGGGAGCATGTCCTGTAGCCTGCTGGCGCGGTGACCATGCAGACCTGGAAAAATACTTGTCGCTGCTTGAGGGGCTCTCCAGCGAGTATCTGCTCGTCAATTGGCGAGACCAGGCAGAATGCTATGGATTCGGACGGCAACAAGCAATGCGGCCGCAAGGCAAAGCATGGTGGCGCGCATTTGACCATTGGGCTCCGACGGCTCATGAAACACTCGCCACCGTGAACCGGCAACTTCTTACTCCACTGGCTATCGAGCGGGCGACGTCCGGCAAAGCCGGGTGGGCCACGCCAGAGATATGGCGTGTGCTAGGTGAGCAATATCTCGAGCATAGTAGCAAGCCCTTGGAAAAGGCTGAGACGTTGTTCCGAGACGCGATTTCGCTTTCGATGCAACACGGCACTTTTTCATTCGAGTTGCGCGCTGCTACCAGCTTGTCCAGATTTCTGTTCCAGAAGGGCGAGCGGCAGGAGGCCGAGGATGTTCTTTCAACGACGCTCTCCCGAGTGAGCCAGGGCGCGGAAACGAGAGATGTGCGTACGGCCCGTGCCGTTCTCGATGAAGGCCTCGAACTCGGTTCGCATTAGGCTGACGCACGGGACATGCCGGGCGCTGTTCGCGGCGGGCCGACATGGGGCCGGCACCGAGCCAAACCGTACGCGTTGCAGCGCCAGGGACATCGATAGCCACTGTTGCACTCCCGCCAACCGCTACTTCTTCTCCGGCACCTGCGTCCCCGCCGGAGGCCCCATCCAGTATCGTTGCTGCAGCATCATGTTGTTCATCATTTCCTGCTGTATGCGGAGGTACCAGTCCGATCCTTTTCAAGATTCCTCCACATAGGTGTCAGGGGTAGCCAGTCGCGAAGATGGAAACGCGCCGACGTCGACGCAATTGCGTCACATCACAACAGGCGAACTCGGAAACTCGTCGACCGGGGGCCTTCTGGCCGGAAAATGCGTCTTCAGCAGATCGGTGACCCGTTCGATACCTCGTAGCACTCCCGACTGATAATCCCCGCGCCGGAAGTCCTCTTCCATTGCCCGGCAAATGGCTTCCCACTCGCGGCTCTCCACCTTCGCGTGGATACCTCGGTCCGCGATGATTTCGACGTCCCGGTCGGCAAGCAGCAGGTAGATGAGAACACCGTTGTTGTGCTCGGTGTCCCAGACCCTGAGCTGAGAAAAGACATCGATCGCGCGGGTTCGGGCAGATGTCCCCTTCAGCAGCGCTGCCGTATGAAGCGCGCCCTCGACAGCGAATCTGACTTGCCCGACGTGTGCATCATGACTGGCATGGACTGCGCGCTCAATGGCGAGAAGAGATCGGCGCGGAAACGCGCGATTGACACGCCAGTGTGTCGTGAGAAGATGCCGAAGAAGCCGTTCGAAGTCCATGGCTACCACCTGCCGGATGCGCCGCCACCACCGAATCCACCTCCGCCGCCGCGAAAGATGTCGCGGTGAGAATCGCCGCCGGGCCGCCCGGCCCCGCCTCCGATGAACCGGCCGCCAACGGTTCCCATTCCACTACCGAACAGCGTGAATACCAGCGCGATCAACCCCGCGGCCACGGCGACGAGAATCGCGCCGGACACAATCCATGCAAGCACGCCAACGATGCCGCCCGTGACGAACGCGCCCGGCAATCTGCCGAACACCGCCCGTAGCACGCCACCTGCCGCGACGGTCAGCAGAAAGAGCACGGGCAGCAGTCGTCCTGCTCCGTCCGATGCGTGTGGCCGGCTTTGGGGCGGCGGCAGCGGTTCGCCGCCAACCACCCGCATGATGCTGTCGGTGCCGGCCGAGATGCCGCCATAGAAATCGCCCGCCCTGAATCGCGGGACGATCACGTCGTCGATGATTCGATTGCTCGTCGCATCGGTCAGCACACCCTCGAGGCCGTATCCCACCTCGATCCGAAGTGTGTGGTCATTCTTCGCGACAAGCAGCAAGACACCGTCGTCGACCTTCTTGCGTCCGAGCTTCCATTGCTCGACGACACGCATCGAAAACTGTTCGATGGATTCGGGCTCGGTCGTGGGAACGATGAGCACGGAAATCTGCGTTCCTTTCCGCGTCTCGAACGCCTTCAACGTCTGTTCGAGAACGGCCTTCTGTTCGACCGTCAACGTGCCGGTTTCGTCGGTCACCCTCGCGACCAGGGACGGCACCGGGACGTCCGCCCAAGCGCCCATTCCGCCCAGCGCGAAGCATGCGACGATGACAGCGAGCGCCAGCCGGAACGCGCTCAATTGGACACCCCGCGAGCGGACGCCGGTGCCGAACCGAAATCGACACGCGGCGGCTTCGAAATTTCGGCTTCGTTACTCACCGAAAAGTTGGGCCTTTCCGGATAACCGAATGCTCTCGCCGTCAGGTTGCTCGGAAACGAGCGTACCGTGGTGTTGTAGGCCTGGACGGAACGTATGTATCGGTTGCGGGCAACCGCGATACGATTTTCCGTACCTTCGAGCTGGGCCTGCAGGTCTCTGAAATTTGCATCCGACTTCAACTGAGGATAGCTTTCCGACACGGCCAGCAGGCGGGACAACGATGTCGTGAGTTGTCCCTGCGCCGCCTCGAACCTGGCGAACGCCTGCGGGTTGGCGATGAGTTCGGGCGTTGCGCGAATCGAACCGACCTGGGCACGTGCTTCCGTCACGGCCGTCAGCACGGCGCGCTCCTGATTCGCGTACCCCTTCACGGTATTGACGAGGTTTGGCACAAGATCGGCGCGACGCTGGTACTGGTTCAGCACCTCCGACCAACTGGCCTTGACCTGCTCGTCTTCTGTCTGAATCGCGTTGTAGCCACACCCGGTCAGACCGAACAGGATGGAGGCGAGCACGACAATCCAGAACGCACGTGCCGCACCGCGCCATGCAGGCGGGATGGTTGCCTGAGCCGTCATTTACTCACCTCATTCGGATATTGTCGATCTCGCCACATCCGGCACGAAGTGACACCTGGTGGCAATGGTTCCATCGTATGAAGCCTTGCGAACCCCGGCTTGATGTACGTCAAGCGTGCTCTGGCTCACCCGTGCGCCCTGCATGCCCCGTCCATACGCCGCTCAGCCGACGCGCGCGCCGTCTTGTCCGCCAAAACGGATTCGAGCCCTGTTGAGCCACGTCAATGTGTCGCGGCAAGCGGACAATAGAGTGAAACGTGAGGTCTCCCGGATGCCCACGCACGCGTCGCCGGGTACGGACCACGCGCATGGCGCGCCCATTACCGCGAGGGTAACCAGGCACATATGGGTATTGACGAATCGCTCCACGACCCCGTCTGCGGGATGCCGGTGACGGGTGAATCACGCTTTCACGGCGAGCACGGTGGAAGGCAATACTACTTCTGCGGCCGCGCATGTCTGACGAAGTTCGAGTCCGCTCCGGAGAAGTACGCCGAAGTCCCGTCCGCCGAGCCGACACCGCCCGCAATGGACGGCGCGATCTATACGTGCCCGATGCACCCGGAGATACGCCAGGACCATCCTGGCCAGTGTCCCAAATGCGGCATGACGCTGGAGCCGATCCTGCCCGGCATCGACGAAGGCGAGAATCCGGAACGGGTCGATTTCCGACGCCGATTCTCGTGGACGTTGCCACTGACCGTCGTAGTTTTCATGCTGGCAATGTTCGGTCATCGGCTCGAATTGACGTCCGCGTCAGCGGAAAGCTGGGTCGAGTTCATCATCTCGACGCCCGTCGTCCTGTGGGCCGGCTTCCCGTTCTTCAAGCGGTGCCTGCGATCGCTGGTCAATCGCAGTCCGAACATGTGGACACTCATCGGCCTCGGCACGGGCGCCGCCTACGCTTATAGCGTCATCGCCACCGTCTCACCAGGCGAGTTTCCCCAAACCTACAGTGCCCACGGCCGAGTCAGTGTCTACTTCGAAGCTGCGGCGGTCATCATTTCACTCACGTTGCTCGGTCAACTCCTCGAGCTGAAGGCTCGCTCGCAAACGTCCGCCGCCATCAAGGCGCTTCTCGGTCTCGCCCCCAAGACCGCTCGACGCATCAACCCGGACGATTCCGAGGAGGATGTCCCGTTGTCCCAAGTCCGCGTGGGAGACCTGCTGCGCGTCCGACCAGGCGAGAAGGTGCCCGTCGACGGTGTCGTCACCGACGGCTCGAGTTCGCTCGACGAATCCATGATTACCGGCGAGCCGATTCCCGTGACGAAGCGCACTGGCGACCATGTCATCGGCGCGACGATGAACGCGACCGGGAGCCTGGTCATCCGGTCCCAAAAGGTCGGCTCCCAGACCGTGCTGTCGCAAATCGTGCAGATGGTCGCGCAGGCACAACGCTCGAGAGCGCCAATGCAGCGAATGGCCGACAAGGTCGCCGGCGTCTTCGTCACGGTCGTCGTCGGCATCGCGCTGCTGACGTTCCTGGCGTGGGGCCTGTTCGGGCCCG
Source organism: Burkholderia sp. Bp8998 (assembly GCF_003854235.1). Lineage (NCBI taxonomy): Bacteria > Pseudomonadati > Pseudomonadota > Betaproteobacteria > Burkholderiales > Burkholderiaceae > Burkholderia > Burkholderia sp. Bp8998. The sequence goes on along the minus strand of NZ_QTQF01000001.1, from coordinate 28,043 downwards.
AGCCCAGCTGGGTATTCGGCCTCATCAATGCGGTCGCGGTGCTCATCATCGCGTGCCCCTGCGCGCTTGGCCTCGCCACGCCGATGTCGATCATGGTCGCCAGTGGCAAAGGCGCATCAAACGGCGTGCTGTTTCGCGATGCCGCCGCCATCGAGAATCTGCGCAAGGTCGACGTACTCATCGTCGACAAGACGGGAACATTGACCGAAGGTCGTCCAGCTTTCTCGCGAGCCGTGGGCACCCACGGCTATACGGACGACGAGGTGCTTCGACTGGCGGCCAGTATCGACCAGGGCAGCGAGCATCCGCTTGCTGCCGCCATCGTCGCGGCCGCACGCGAGAAGAAGCTGCCTCTGGATCGCGCCGAGAATTTCGAATCCGCGACCGGTACAGGTGTGCGCGCATGTATTGCCGGTCGAAAGCTGGCATTGGGCAACACCGCGCTGATGCTGGCCGATTCCGTGCCGGTCGAGACGCTGGCCACCGAAGCAGACAGCATGCGGGCACACGGGGCAAGCGTCATGTATCTGGCGATCGACGGACGCTTGGCCGGACTGCTGGCCGTCGCCGATCCAGTCAAGACAACGACGCAGGAAGCATTGTCGACGTTGAAGGAGAACGGCATTCGTGTCGTGATGGCGACCGGAGATGGTGTGGTGACGGCAAAGGCCGTTGCCGAGCAGCTCGGTATCGATGAATTTCATGGCGAGGTCAGGCCGGCCGACAAACTCGACCTGGTGACGAAGCTTCAGCAAGACCGGCACGTTGTGGCGATGGCCGGCGACGGTATCAATGATGCGCCGGCGCTGGCGAAAGCCGACGTCGGCATTGCCATGGGAACGGGCACGGACGTGGCGATGAGCAGCGCGCAGGTGACGCTCGTGAAGGGCGACTTGCGCGGGATCGCGCGTGCCCGGGCGTTGTCCGAGGCGACCGTCGGAAACATGAAGCAGAACCTCGGCTTCGCGTTCGTGTACAACGCACTCGGCGTTCCATTGGCGGCAGGGGTGCTCTACCCGTTCACCGGTTTGCTGCTCTCGCCGATGATTGCCGCCCTGGCAATGAGCCTGAGTTCGGCTTCCGTCATCTCGAATGCGTTGAGGCTTCGTCACGTCAGGATTTAGGCTCCTGAAATCGGGATCCAACCGAGGCGCATATGACATCTGTCGACAGGAAGCGCCTGCACATGGATGTGCGAGCGTTGGCCCCGCTCGCGCGGACCGACCAGCGCGACGCACCTGGCGACGGACGTTGCCTTCGATCGTGAAACAGGCATTTTCCCCGCACAAAAAACCGCTACTTCGATAGACCACGCTTCTTCAACAGCACGGCACCACTCGCCGGACTCACCAGCGAAACGGATTCGATATCCAGGTACAACCTGGAAGTCCTCGTCGTGATGTCGGTCGGCTCGTCGTTGTTCGGCTCGGCGTGCTCGATGTGTTCGGTCAGGTAGGGCGCGACCAGACGCCCGGAAAGCGCGAGCACGAAGTCGCCATGCGTTTGCGCGTACGCCGCGGGTGAAAGCCTCACGTGGCCACGAACGGTGGACTTCCTGCCTTTTCCGGGATCGAGTTCGATGATGTCGATCCGCTGGATATAGCCTTTTGCCTTCGCCTCGGCTGCGATCACGAGCCCTCGCCCTCGCGGCCCGGTGATGGCCTTTCTGAGCAGGATGCCCGTCCGGCCTTCGCCGTCGCCATTGACCAGATCGAAGTCCACCGTCAACAGATGCCGCTTCGACTGATACCGCAGCCCGTACGGCACCGGTACCACGAAAGTCACCTCACGATCCAGATTGACCGCGGCCAGGTCGGCGTTATGGCCATGCGTGTCGGCACCGCCGGGGATCAGGCTGCGAACGCGATCGCTCAGGGACGGCGACGCACTTTTGATGTGCTGCTTCGCCAGCGCGTCCCGAATCGCAACCGGATCGTCGCCGACGATCGGCCGCGTGGGCGACGTATCGGGCATCACGGCGGATGCGGCGCTCGCCGTGTCGCCGACATTGTCGGCCGCTGCACGCGTCGCGACCGGGGCCAGCATGATCGCCACGGCGACGATGCACACGGCATTCAGACGACCCAACATGGATTTCCGATGAAACACGACACACTCCTGGTTTTCTGGCGGATCGGTCGACGACGGGATCGGCGGGATGGAAGGACTGGCGCGTGCCAACCGCTCGAGTTCACCGATCGCCTCTGCGACACATCATAGGTTCATTGTCAGCCCGGCGGCAGGCCGGCGCGCCACACTATCGTAGTGCCCAGACTACAACAATCCGCGACGAGCGAGCAGCGGCGCGACGTGCGGCAGGCGATGACGGTCAGTTGACCGTCGCGAAGCCGAAACCGCAAGCTCATCCCTGCCGATCCTCTCGCCGATACTCCGCAGGCGCCTTCCCCACGAGCTTGCGAAAATCGCGCGTGAAGTGCGCCTGATCGAAATACCCGAGCGCGTGCGCCAGTTCCGCGAGATCGACCGGCTCACCGCCGGCGAGCTTGTCGGCGGCTTCATGCAGGCGGTACCGGCAGATCACCCACTTCGGCGTCACGCCCACGTAATCGGCAAAGCGCTGCTGCAGCGTGCGCTCGCTCACCCCCGCGCGCCCGGCCAGATCGCGCACCTGCGTGAGCCCGAGGTCCTGCTGCAGCATCTGCAGGATCGCGTGAATGCGCTCGACCTGCGGATCGGGCGGCGGCAGCACGCGCAACAGCAGCGACTCGGCCGCCGCCACCATCCCGGCGTCATCGTCGGCGCCAAGCACGGCATTTTCGGCTTCCGCATCGCCACAGTCGAGCAGCGTCGACACCGGCAGCACCTTGTCGGTGAGCAGATGCACGGGCTTGCCGAAGAACGCGCGAAACGCACCCGGCCGAAACCGCAAGCCGATCACCCTCCCCGCCCCGGCCAGCGTCGTCTCGAACGCTCCGGACACCACGCCGAAGATCCCCGTCTGCCGCCGATCGAACACCAGATTCACGCACGGATATGGCAGCGTGCGTTGCACATGAGGCGGCTGGCCGCGCAGATCCCATTCGACGATCCAGTGGTGATCAAGCACCGCGGCCAGTTCGGCGCACGGGTAGTAGCGATTCAGGCGGAAGCGCTGGTTGAAGGCTTTCGGGCCGACGACGCCCTTGGGCGTGTCGGTCACGTTACGCAAGTCGGCCATGGGTCACGAACTGTTGGGGGATTGCGTGATGATGCACCGCCGCAGCGGATTTTTCCAAGACGGCGGCACGCAACCGACCTACATTGCAATCCTTGTCCCGAACGCACACCGGAGCCCGCGATGCTGCAAGATCGTCACCTGACCCTGTACCACTCCGCTCGCAGCCGATCGGCCGGCGCCCACATGCTGCTCGAGGAACTGGGGGCCGACTATGAACTGCACGCGTTCGATCTCTCTACCGGCAAACACCACGAACCCGATTACCTCGCCATCAATCCGATGGGCAAGGTTCCCGCGCTGCGCCATGGCGACGTGATCGTCACCGAGCAGGCCGCCGTGTACATGTACGCGGCGGAACTGTATCCGGAAGCCGGTCTGTCGCCGGAGGTCGGTGACCCGCTGCGCGGCCCGTACCTGCGCTGGATGGTGTTCTACGGTTCGTGCTTCGAGCCGGCCGTCGTCGACCGCTCGATGAACCGTCCGTCTGCAGCCTACTCGACGTCGCCCTACGGCGACTTCGATACCGTGATCAACGCGATCGACGCGCAACTGGCCGAGGGCCCCTACCTGCTCGGCGAGCGCTTCACGGCGGCGGATGTGCTGTGGGGGGCCGCGCTGAACTGGATCACGATGTTCAAGCTGATCCCCGAGACGCCGCGCATGCGCGCCTACATCGATCGCATCCTTGCACGCCCGGCCATCCAGCGCGCGCAGGCGGCAGATGCGGCGCTGGCCGCGGAGCAGGACAAGGCCAGGGAGACGCCCGCACCGGCGAGGTAGCCCGGTGCCGGGCGGCACCTTGACACACGTTCCGCCCGGACGCCGACCCACCCGCGCCCCGCCCCGCCCCGCCCCGTCAGAACATCGTGTGCAACCCGATCCGCGCCACCGCCTGGCTGGCGGAACTCGACGCGCCGTTCGGATCCAGCACACCGTTGATCTGCGCATTCGCGCCGCGGTTCGCGCGCTGGTAGTCCGCCGAAACATAAACCATCGTCCGCTTCGACAACAGGTACTGAAGCGCCGCGCTGACCTGATGCGCATGGTTGTCGTTCACGGCTTCGTTGCCCTTCATGTACATGTATTTCGCGCCGAGGAACAGGTCCGGCCTGATGCGCCACACGCCACCCGCCTCGGCCATCCACACGCCTGCGTCGTTGAACGAATTGTGCACGGTGGTCAGCAACGCCTTCGCGGAAACCGCCCCGAAGTCATAGTGCATCCCGACGCCCCAGTTACGCACGCTGGTCGACGGCGTACCAGGTGCCGGCCCATACTTCTCGTTCGTATAGGCCGCGCCGATACCGAACGCCCCGACTTCGTAGTTCAACCCGGCGCTTACGGTATTGTCCGCGCCGACGGAACCGGCCACGCCGCCGAACGCATACATCACGCCCCCGGAAAACCCGCCGATCGTCGGCGAACTGTACTTGACCGAATTCGCGACCGGCTTGCTGCCTGCCGTGCGGTCCCAGTCGAACGCGCCGGTCGGATTGGCCGGCAGCGCGAGCCGCTGGAACGGACCATTCCTGAACCCGTACAGCCCCGTGAGGTCCATCGAGATCGCGTTCCCCTTCGCAAACAGGGAATCCACCATGAAGTCGTACTGATTCCCCAGCCTGACGCTGCCGAACCGATCGCTCTCGATGCCCACGTATGCGTTACGCCCGAAGATTCCGGTCCCGATGATGCTGCCGTTCGCCATCGAGAACTGGTTGACGAGCGCGAATGTCGCGCGATATCCGCCGCCGAGATCTTCCGTGCCGCGCAAGCCGAACAGGTTCGGCGTGAAGATGCCGTCGTCGAACTTGACGTTCTTCCCTCCGCCTTCGTTACTGACATACGAGATGCCGCTGTCGATCAGGCCGAACAGGGTCACGCTGCTCTGCGCGTACGCGCCCTGCGCGATGGCAAGCATCGCGACTGCTCCAAATCTCAGTTTCATTGTGTCTCCGTCTTTTTTGTCAATGCGAACGGGTCGCCCGCTGTCCCGCGGGTACTCGCCCGATGTTTCGTGAAACAACGACTTCCCCGGCCCGGCTTCGCATTCATCCGGGTCGGAAAAATGAATATTCGATTAGTTTTACTGATTGAGTTGAATGGATGACATCCCGCTCATTCCCGATTTCATCCAGCCTGAAGCGATTGCCGCATGACCCGAATGCAATCGGGCAATCTCACCGCCCGGATCAAGCGCCTCGACAAACCACCCACGCTGCCGAATCCACCTCGACAGTCACGGCTTCCAGCCCGGCACCCGAACACGGCCCGTCGATACACACGCCATCGTCGAACCGGAACAGCGCACTGTGATGCGCGCACATCAGCACCTGCGATCGATAACAGGAAACGTTGCCCGGCACGAAATCGAGCGGCACCGAGAAATGCGGGCAACGATTCACATACGCCCATACCTGCTCCCCGCGCCGCACGACGATGACGGGACGCCCGATGCGCGCTTCGTCGACGACCCGCGCCCCACCATCCGGCACATCGGAGAAGCGACAGAGTTGCGTGGCGCCCATGACTCACACTCTCCGCTCGGGATTGCCGAGGCTCCAGTCCCACGGGCGAACCTCGACCCGCGAGAACAGCCCTTCCTTCACATACGGATCGTTGCCGACGAACTGCATCACCGCATCGATGTCGTCCGCCTCGATGACGAGCAGCGTGCCGTTCATCGCATCGCCCTGGGGGTCGAGCGTCGGCCCTCCGAGCCGCACATACACGCCGTGCTGTGCGGCGGAACGCAGGTAGGTCCGATGCGTCGACCGCACGCGGTCGCGCACGTCGCGCATCCCGGGCTGGTCCGTCGCAAACACCGCAAAGAATCGCGCCATGTCGGTCAGCTCCGGTCGAGCACGAAGTCGTACGTCGCTTCGCGGTACACGCCGTTCAACCCGAACCGTCGCGCAAGTTCGTCGTCCGCCGCGCGCGGGCGATACGCGACCATCAACGACGGCTTCACGCCGAATACGGCATCCGACTTCAGGTACGCGTCCTCCTCGTCGAACAGATGCGTGACGAGCTTGCGATAACCCGGCGCGTCGATCATGAAGTGCAGGTGCGCGGGCCGCCACGGATGGCGTCCGGTGGCGTCGAGCATCTTCCCGACCGGGCCGTCGGTCGGAATCGGATAGCTGACCGGCAGAATCGTCGTGATCGCATAGCGGCCTTCGGCATCGGTCCGGTAGCGGCCGCGCAGGTTGCCGTGCGGCTGCTCCTTGTCCTGTCCGGAGTACATGCCGTTGTCGGCGGTCTGCCATACGTCGAGCACGGCATCCTGCACCGGCGCACCGTCGGTGGTGAGCACGCGACCATGCACGACCACCGGCGTGCCGGGCGTGAGCGCCATGTTCTCGCCATACGCACGGTCGGGCATGCCCTCGATGTAGAACGGCCCGAACACCGTCGTTTCCGTCGCGCCGGTGGCGAAGCGATGGTTGATCGCATCGACCAGCATCGACACGCCGAGCGTGTCCGACAACAGGATGAATTCCTGACGCACGACGTCGTCGCACATCTGCCCGGTTTCCGTCAGGAAGCGAATCGCGGCCATCCACTCGGCCTCGGTCAGCTCCGTTTCGCGGACGAACGCATGCAGATGCCGCACGAGGCTCTGCATCAACACGCGCAAGCGCGGGTTCGGCGTACCGTCGAAACTGGCGACGACCTGCTCGGTCAGCCGCGTGTCGCCGTCATCATGATGATCAATCGTCATGTTCGTCTCCTTGGATGCAGCCGGCCGCTCACTGCGGCTCGCGCCCTTCCCACGCATGCTGAAGCAATTCGCGAATCGGCGCACGTTCGATCGGCCGCGGATTCGCATAAGGATTCCGGCAGGCGAGGTCGGCGGCTTCGTCGAGGCCCGCTTCCGGCATCCCGATGTCGGCAAGCGCCGCCGACAAGCCCAGCTGCCGATTCAACCGGAACAACAGCGGGCCGGCGTCGGCCGCGTCGGTGCCGCCCAGCGCCCGCGCGACACGGCGCAGCGCGTCGGGCGCCGCCGCATGGTTGTAGTGCGCGGTATGCGGCAACATCGCGGCGTGCGTCTGCGCGTGCGGCAGGTTGAAGGTGCCGCCGAGCGTATGACAGAGCTTGTGGTGCAACGCCATGCCGACGGCACCGAGGCATGTGCCGGCGAGCCACGCGCCATACAACGCGTGGCTGCGCGCTTCCCGGTCATCCGGCTCCCGAACCACACGGGGCAGCGCGTCGCCGAGCGCACGAATCGACTCCTCGGCCATCAGGCTGATCACCGGGTTCGCATCTTCCGCATAGAGCGCCTCGACCGCATGCGCCATCGCGTTGACGCCCGAAGCCGCCGAAATCCCCGGCGGCAGCGACAACGTCAGGGACGGGTCGTAGAGCACCGTGCGCGGCAACACGCGCGCATCGCGCCCGGTGCGCTTCAGGCGGCCTTCCGTGAGCCCGAAGATCGGCGTCATCTCCGAGCCCGCGTAAGTCGTCGGCACGGCGAGAATCGGCAGCGACGACTCGAGCGCGATCGCCTTGCCGAGCCCGATCGTCGAGCCGCCGCCGATCGCGATGCAGCAGTCCGCACCCAGCTCGGCCGCCATCTCGCGCGCCGCACGCGCCACCTCGACCGGCACGTGCATCACGGCCTGCGCGCATACGCCGGCCGCACGCCCGCCGAGCACCTCCCTGACCCGTTCGGCGAGCGGCTGCTGCTCGGGCGTCGACAGAATCAGCGCCCGCTGCGCGCCGAGCGCGGACAACTCGTCCGGCAACCGCTCGAGTGCGCCCCATTCGAACACGACGCGGGACGGCGTTCCCTGATAGACGAAGCGCTCCATCGCAACCTCAGCGCTTGAAATGCGGCGGCACCTTGCCGTCGACGTTGACCCACACCGAGCGCGCTTCCGTGTAGTCGTGCATCGCCTCGAAACCCATCTCGCGGCCGTAACCCGACTTCCCGATGCCGCCGAACGGGCTACCCGGGTTGACGCGCTTGTAGCAGTTGATCCAGCACATGCCCGCGTCGATCCGCGACGCCATCTTGTGCGCGCGGGACAGATCGTTGGTCCACAGGCCGCTGCCGAGCCCGTATTCGGTCGCGTTGGCGATCGACAGCGCTTCCTCGTCGCTGCCGAAGCGCAGCACGGTGACGAACGGGCCGAACACTTCCTCCTGCGCGACGCGATCGGCGGCGCTCTTCGCTTCGATGACCGTCGGGCGCACGTAGTAGCCGCCGGCGAGTGCCGCGTCCTGCGGCGCACTGCCGCCCGCAAGCACGCGGCCGCCCTGCTCGCGCGCGACGTCGACGAACGACAGCACGCGGTCGAGGTGCTGCTTCGACGTCAGCGGGCCCATCTCGGTGTCCGGGTCCAGCGGGTTGCCGACGCGGATCGACGAAGCCAGCGACACGAAGCGCTCGATGAATGCGTCGGCGATACGTTCATGCAGCACGAGACGCGAACCCGCGATGCACGCCTGCCCCTGGTTGTGGAAGATCGCCCACGCGGCACCGTTGATGGCCGCGTCGAGGTTCGCATCGTCGAACACGATGTTCGCGCCCTTGCCGCCCAGTTCCAATTGCACGCGCTTCAGGTTGCCCTGCGAGGCCTCGACGATCCGGCGGCCCGTCGCCGTCGAACCGGTGAACGCGATCTTCCCGACGCCGGGGTGTTCGGCGAGCCGCTGGCCGGCCGTGTGCCCGTAGCCGGGGACGATATTGACGACCCCGGCGGGGAACCCGACCTCGGCCATCAGCTCGACGATGCGCAGCGTCGACAGCGGCGTGATCTCCGACGGCTTGAGCACGACCGTGTTGCCTGCGGCCAGTGCCGGCCCCATCTTCCAGCTCGTGAACATCAGCGGGAAATTCCACGGCACGATCTGGCCGACGACGCCGATCGGCGCGCGCTGCACATAGTTCAGGAAGCCGGTTTCGACCGGGATCACGGAGCCCTGCAGCTTGTCGGCCATCCCGCCGAAGTAGCGGAAGCAGCCGGCCGTGCGCGGCACGTCGAGCGCGCGCGAATCGCGGATCGGGTGACCCGTGTCCAGCGATTCGAGCTGCGCGAGTTCCTCCGCGTTGGCTTCGATCGCGTCGGCGAGACGCAGCAGCAGCCGGCCGCGCTCGGCCGCCGGCATCGCCGACCATGTCGGGAACGCGCGGGTGGCGGCTTCGACGGCCAGGTCCACGTCCGCCGCGGTGGCGGCGGCGATCTTCGTGATCAGCGTGCCGTCGTGCGGATTGAGCACGTCGATCGTGCCGCGATCGACGGCGTCAACGAAGCGGCCGTCGATGAAGAGTTGGGTTTGCATGAATCGTCCTCGATGATGTGCTTGTGTGCGCCAGCGCCGCTCAGAACGCGATCGGATACGGCGCGAGCTCGCCGCTCTCGTATCGCTGCGGAAGGTCCGGCGTCGCGTTTTCCCAGACCAGCAGCATCGAGCGCTTCGTCGAATAGCCCTGGTGCCGGATGTCGGCGGGCATCGCGCAAATGTCGCCGGCCCGCATCGTGATGCGCGCGCGCGGCGCACCGGTGTTCTTGTCGCCGATGTCCCACACGATTTCGTCGGACAGTTGCAGGAACCATTCGACGCGGTCGTTGCCGTGGAACACCGGCAGGATGAATTCCTCCGTGGTCGGGCAGAACAGGCTGCGCCCGCATACGGAGGTCACCGACGGATTCCACGTCACGTCCGAACGCGACAGGTACTTGAACAGGTTGAACGCATGCAGTTCACCTTCGAAGCCCGGCTTCACATGCACCTCCGGTTCGTCCTGGGCGACGTCGAGGAACGCGCGGTTGACGGGCAGTTCGTCGCGCAGCGGCGAGTCGCCTTCGAGGCCCGGCATGCGGCGCGTCGCGATGCGCGTGCGTTCGATCGCCGCGCCGTTCTCGCCATGCTTGCGGCCGAATGCCGTGCCGGTTTCCTCGGGCGCCGCGAACGGATCGAAGCCTTCGTTGGTCCAGTCGTGCAGCATCGCCTTGAAGGTCGCCATGATCGTGGGCGTTTCGAACGTCTCGGTGTAGTCGACGCCGGCGTCCTTCAGGATTCCGTTGAACGTGCCGGCATACACGTCGACCTTGCCGTAGTGGTTGCGCGTGCCGAACACGTGATCGAAATTCACCCAGCCGTAGAAGAAGCCCCACGCCACGTCGCGCATCATCGCGCGCAGGAATGCGTCCGCGGGCATCGCATGCGTGCGCGTCTGGCCTTTTGCCGGCCAGCTGATTTTCACGAAGTACTCGTCGCGCTGGAACGCGAACTCGCCGAGATGGAAGCGGCGGTAACCGGTGACGGCATCGGCTTCCGTGGCCTGCACCAGATCGGCGGCGAAGCCTGCGGAAGGATCGAGGGTCTCGAGGGTGGCCATAACGTGTCTCCTGGAATATTTGAATGGGGGAAGTCGGATGGATCAGTGCAGGCAGATGTCGGCCCACTTCTCGACGGACAGTTCGCCGAGCACGGTCTGCACGAGCGCGACGCCCGGCTTGCCGGCGGTGAAGCGATACGCGCAGCCGGCCGGCAGCAATGCCTGGTGCCCCTTGCGGAGGACGACGTAGCCCATCTCGCGGCCCGCCGGCCGCGTGCCGGCGCTCACGGTGCCGCGGCCGGTGGTCGGCGGATTGTCGAGCTTGATGAATTCGATGCGGACTTCGCCATCCATCTGGATCGTGAACTCGTCGTGCGCGCACGCGAACCACGGCGACTCGCCATCGGTCCGCAGCACTTCGATCACGTATTCGAGGTTCTTGCCGGCGACGACCTTTTCGTAGGGGGCCGACTTCGATGCCACCTCGAACACATTCGAGAAGGCGTAGTGCCGTGCGCTGCCGCTGGTGATTTCGATCTCGCCCTTGGTGTAGCCGTCGAGCGAGCCAAAGACGGTGTGGAATGCCGTGTCGGTCATTGCTGTCTCCTGAGTTGAACCGCTTGTTGGATTCAACTCTAGGGGCAAGGGGGCCCCTCAACAAGGCAACGGACCGCGACTACGGCATTTGCGTTTCGCGAATAATCGCCCGGCTCAGCGGACCCAGCCGCGCTCCAGCAGCGGACGGTCCCACGGCGACTCGTCGCCGATATATTCGGCGAGGAATTCGACCAAAGCCTTCACCTTCAGCGCCTGTCGCTGCGTTGCGGGATAAACGGCGGCGAAGCTCAGCGGCGCGATCTGGAAGTCGGTGAGAATGGGTACCAATCGGCCCGCGACGAGCGCGTCGCTCGCGACCAGCGTAGGCAGGCACACGACGCCGCCCCCCGTCAGTGCGTACTCGCGCAACAGATGCACGGAGTTCGAGCGGATCATGCCCGGCAATTCCATTTCGACGACCTCGTCGCCGCGCGTCAGCGTCCAGCGGTTACGCGATGGATAACCCGAATACAGCGCCGTGGTGTGCTGCAGCAATTCGCGTGGATGTTGTGGCGCACCATGCGCTTCGAGGTAGGCCGGTGACGCACAGAACAGGCGTCGCACCACGAACAGGCGCCGCTCGATCAGCGATTCGGAGATCGGCGGGAAGATCTGGAACGCGATGTCGAACCCTTCTTCGACAGGGTCCACGACGCGATCGTTGACGATGATGTCGAGCTGGATGCCCGGGTAGCGCCGGTTGAATTCGGCAAGCGGCACGCCGAAGTGATCCAGCGCGAAACCGGGCAGCATCTGGATGCGCAGCCGCCCGGTCGGGGTCGCGCGCAGTTCGCGCATCTGGTCGGTCAGCTCGTTGACGCGCCCCACCACCTCGGCGCATTCGCGGTAGAAGGTCTCGCCCACTTCGGACAGCCGCACGTGGCGCGTGCTGCGATGGAACAGCGGCGCGTTGACGAACTTCTCCAGCTGCTGGATGCGGTTCGTCACGACCGAACTGGTGACCCCAAGCTGCCGTGCCGCTTCCGCGAAACTGCTCGCCTCCGCGACCCTGACGAATGCCTCGATGCTCAGAAACCGGTCCATACCGCGCCTTTCCCGAAAGCGAAACTGCCAGTCTAACCGCGCCTGCCGGGCGGTTGGGTCATGTGTAAAGCGTCACACTGTCACCCGGCAGGTGTCAATCTCGCGGGCCGATGGGCGCGGCCGGGCGACACGTTACGGCTGCTTGCCCGCCGTCAGCTCCGGCTGCACGCCCACGCGGCGCTGCAGCACGGCCGGCGCGGTTTCCCGCAGCAGCATGCTGACCACGATGCCGAGCAGCACCGCACCCATCGGCAGCCACAGAATGTTCTGGATCCCGAAGTGCGCGGCGACGTAGCCGCCCATCGCCGGCGCGATGCCGCCGCCGAAGATCTCGCCGCAACCGACCACCACGCCGATCGACGTCGACACGAGGCCGACGGGCGCGGCTTCGGTCGCCACCGGGCCGGACAGCAGCGACACCAGCCCCAGCGTGAAGAACGACGCGACGAACAGGACGACGAACAACACGACCGGCTGCGGGCCGAGGCCGCGGAAAATGTAGAGCATCACGGCCGTGCCGGCGAAACCGGCGATGCTCGCGAGGCGGCGGCCCACCAGGTCGGACAGGCCCGGCAGCCCGAACTGCCCGAGAAAGCCGCCGAAGCCGATCGCCGACACGACGAGGCCCATCTTCTGCGTGTCGAGCGACAGGTAGTCCGTCAGGTACAGCGGCAGCAGCGCGCCGAGCACGAACACGCCGGTCATCGCGCAACAGAGTGCAGCCATCGCGACGAGGATGTTGCGGCTCTTGAGCACATGGCCGAGCGACGCCGGCGCGTGTTCCGACACGACCTCCTTCGTGCGCTTCGGTTCGCGGATCACGAAGAACATGATCGCGCCGAGAATCAGGCCGGGAATGGCCACGAGCGCGAATACCCAGCGCCACGATACGACGTTGAGCAGCTGGGTCGCGATGATCGGCGACAGCGCCAGCCCGAACAGCGCGAAGCCGCTTTGCTGCAGCCCGAGGTTCAGGCCGCGCCGCCGCGGATGCGACGCGTCGGCGGTCGCCGCGAAGCTGGTCGGGCAGAACGAGCCCTCCGCGACGCCCATCAGCCCGCGGATCGCGATCAGGCCGAGCAGCCCGCCCGCGAGCCCCGAGAAGCCCGACAGCAGCGAGAACGCGATGATCGCGGGGATCAGGACCTTGCGGCGGCCGACCTTGTCGGAGATGCCGCCCATCAGCGCCGCGAAAATACCCCACGACAGCCCGAGCACGCCGATGCAGTTGCCGACGTCCTGCGCGGTCAGGTGCAGGTCCTTCATGATCGAAGGGAACAGCGGTGCGATGAGCCAGCGGTCGAGGCCGACCAGCCCGAAGCCGAGCGCCAGCAGCGTCACCGCCTTCCACTCATAGGAGGTATCCCACTCGTTTGCTTTCATGTCTGTCTCCGTGGATTGGTCCGCCTGCACGCGCCGGAGCGTCCGTGCATGAAGCCAGGTCCGTTGTCTTGGTATGCAATGCGACGTGAGTCGCGAGGAAGTGGCGGCCGCCTTTCCGGTTGCAGGCGTCGAATTCAATCAGCCGACGCCCCGAACGATAGGTGCGCGGATGCAGATCGGGTATGGAACAACCGGCGAACGCGCCATTCGCGAAACGCAAATAATCCGGCGCGGCGGGCGGGAAGTATCGGTGCAGAAGCGCCGCGCGGATGGGTACGGCGTTGAAATGGCGCTCATCCGCGTGTTACGGGGGAATCCCTCATAGACATCACGGGCGCCGGCGCAGGGCATGCTCGATCCGGATACCGGGCGCGGGTCATCCTGCCGGGCGAGCCGGTCCCGGCCCGCCGATAGACGAAATCCGGAACATACCGAAGTGCTCGGCGCGGGCACGCGCGCGATTCCACTCCGCTCTTTCCCGACGCCGCAATACCCGGTCGCCGGATCCGCCACGGGACAAATCAAGTTTTTAAATATTCCCGCGCGACTCGATTGGACGGGAAACCACCACTCCAGCCCAGAGAACAGCCAATAACAGGAAAGACATCATTCACCGCACAACGACATAAGATAATTCAAAAAACAAACGAATCACCACAAACGCAAAATACTGTTTCCTAACGATAAATCCACCAATCTCAAAATAAAAATACATTTATCCGCATAGATAAATTTGCTACGCTTCGCCGCTCGTTTTCGCGCACTCCCGCCCTCAAGCAAACCGATACCTCATTTCAAACAAGTCCGAATTCAAAACAAAACAATGAGATTATGGCGATGTCGATAGCAAAAACATTCCGGGATTTTGCGTCCGGTCTGATTGGCGGGAACGCGCGGCCAGTCGATCTCCATTTCGGACAGGCGCAACGCGCGGTCGGCCACCTGCTGGCGCTCCATCACGCCGATATCCGCGAGGGGCTGATGTCGGGCATCGAAGGAAAGCTGACCTGCGTCTCCACCTACGATCATCTGTCGCCCGCCCTGTTTCTCGGCCTGCCCGTGTCGGTCCGGCTGACGACCGATCGGGGCGGCATACGTACGATCAACGCGATCGTGCGAGAAGTGCTGACCGGTCAATCGGATGGCGAACTGACCGTCTACCAGTTGCACGTGTGCGACGCGCTGTCGTTGATGGACCGCCGCACGAACGCCCGCTTGTTCCGATCACGCAGCGTCATGGAAATTCTCGCGACGCTGATGAACGAGTGGAAGCAGCGCAGCCATGCACTCGCGCGCGCATTCGATTTCGATCTGACAGGATTGCAAGCGGAACGCTATCCGGTGCGCGAACTCACGCGACAGGTCAACGAGTCCGACGCACGCTTCATCCGGCGGCTGCTGCGCCGGGAAGGCATCACGGTCTTCGCGAAGGCCGCGCCGGCCGGCGTGGCGCGTGGCATGCTCGACGAGCCGCCGATTCACACGCTCATATTCTGCGACGACCCGCATCGCCTGGCGGAGGCACCGGCCGGTACCCTGCGTCTGCACCCGCGCGACGCCGGGGCCGCGCAACGCGACACGGTGACGCTCTTCGCGCACTGCCAGGGGCTGTCGTCCGGCAAGGTCCGGCGGCCGTCCTGGGATTACAAGACGGCCCGCATGGACGATTCCACGGCCGTCACCCGTATCGATCAGGGCGCATCGGGAAACGATCTTGCGCGCCTGCTGACCGACGTCGCGATCGACATCCCGCACGTCGGCGATTCCTGGAAGGATCACGACCGCATTACGCGCGACCGGATCCTGGCTCACCAGTTCGAAGCCGAACGTTACGACGGCATCAGCAGCGTGCGCGATTTGCCGGTCGGCCGCTGGTTCACACTGACGGGCGACCCCGAGCTGGATATGAAGCCGGTCGATCATCGCCAGTTCGTCGTCACGTCGGTTCGGCACGATATCTGGAACAACCTGCCGAAGCAGCTCGCGGGTCGCGCGAACGGGTTGTTCGCGGCGAGCCGGAACCTCGCACACATCAATCCGTCGACGCCTGCCGATGTGCCGGAACAAACGGACACGCGCTATGAGAACCGATTCACGTGCGTACGACGCGGTGTCCCGCTCAAGCCCGCCTACGATCCGAACGTCGATGTGCCGCCCGTTCACCTGCTGACCGGCACGATCGTCGGCACCCAAGGCGAGGAAGTGTTTTGCGACGCGGCCGGCCGCGTGCGCGTGCGAATCCACGGCCTCGATCCGGCGGACCATGCGCACGCGCAAGGCGCCGGAACGAACGGAAGCGCCGGCGACAGCGCACCGGTTCGCGTCGGGGCCAATCTCGCGGGCGGCAACTTCGGCACGCTTTTCCTGCCCCGCGTCGGCATGGAAGTGCTGTTGGGGTGTCTGTCAGGCGACCCGGACCGGTTGGTCATCATCGGCGTGCTGAGCAATGGCGCGAACCCGCCCGCGACCTTCAGCCATACCGGTGCGCTTCCCGGCAACCGGTTCCTTTCCGGCATCAAGACCAAGGAAATCAACGGCAGGCGTTATAACCAGCTTCGTCTGGACGATACGCCATCGCAAATCTCCGCGCAGTTGACGAGCGAACATGCGCATACCGAATTGAATCTCGGGTATCTGACCCAACCGCGGGAAAACGGACATGGGGACGATCGCGGCGAAGGCGCGGAACTGCGCACCGATGCCGCCGCGGCGTTGCGCGCCGCCCGCGGCATCCTGTTGTCGACCTATGCGCGCACACAAGCCACCGGCGGTCAGCTCGATCGCGATGAACTGATTCGCCTGCTCGATCAATGCACCGAACTCTTCAAGTCGCTTGGCGACTATGCCGGCGAGCATGGCGGGCGGTCCGCCGACACCGTCGGCCAGGACAACGTCGCCAGCGCATTCCGTCACTGGACGCCCGGCGGTGCGCAAGCCGGCGCGGCTGACAGTGCGTCCGCGTTGATGGCGTTCGGCGCGCAGTCCGGGTCGCTCAACGTCACGCCCAGGACGCACGTCATGTATGCGGGCGAGAACATCGACCAGGTCGCGCAGCAACACGTGCAGGTCACCAGCGGCGAGCGCATCAACCTGCATGCCGGTCGCGGCGTCGCGATGTTCGCGCATGGCGACGGCGTGTCGGCGATCGCGAACCAGGGGAAGGTCACGATTCAATCGCAGAACGACGATACGCAGGTCGATTCGGCGAAGAACATTCAATTGACTGCCGGTGGCGGAAACCTCGTTGGCACCGCGAGCGATGAAGTCGTGCTCGTCACGTCCGGCGGTGCGTATCTCAAGCTGCGCGGCGGCGATATCGAGCTGGGATGCCCAGGGACGTTCACGGTGAAATCGGCCGGTCATGCATGGGGTGGGCCTGCGAGCATGAGTGCGGACATGCCGGCGTTTGGTCAGGACACGCTTGATCGCGTGCCTAAGCTGGTTTGCGCTTCGGACGGTAACGCCGCGCCAGGATTCGACGGGCTGATTCAAAAGACTTCCGGTGCGCTGTCGGACTTGAAGGCCGATGCGGCGGGCGAACTACCGGCCGTCGATACCGACCAGTTCGAGCGGCTGGCGGTGCAGTTCATCAAGAAGAATGTTTAAGGCACGTGCAGGAGTCTGGATGACCGATTCGATTCTCGATCCGCGACCGACAGCGGACTCGTCCACCGGCGAACCCGCTGCGAAATCCGATACACCCGGCGCGGTTGCGCCGCGCCCTGAGCCGCCGCCGATCGTCGTCGGCCGGGGCGAAGGCGTGACCAGGTTCACGAAAGGCATACGGCTGATCTGCGTCAAGCAGATGCCCTTGCCCGGTATCGTGATCTTCGTGCATGGCGTGAACTCGGAAGGCGAATGGTTCGAGGCCTCGGAGGAAGGGTTGTGCAAAGGGCTTAATCGCCGACTGGGGCGGCTCGACGATCAGATGATGTATCACGGCATCGATGCCGGACAGTTGACGCCAGCCAAGTACACGGAAAGTGTGACGCCGGATGGGTTTCTAAATCCGAAGCTGCTTGCGAACAACTACGTCAAGCCTGATCCGTCTTTCTCGCCCGTCATTCATTTCCGATGGGGCTATCGCGCGACCGCTGCAGAACTGAAGGAATACGGCGACAAGATCTTTCTGAACGAAAAGGACTATTGGGGCGGAGGCCCGTTCACGAACGGCTGTTCAAGTTTGCCTGATCTTTGGCACGGCGGTCTGGATGATCGAACCATGGGGTGGATGACGGTGCAAGGCATCAACCCAACCAACCGGCCGCTGTATCGCGCGCCGCCCCGCGCGTATGGCGTACTCGCGGCGTTGCGCCTCGCCAAGCTGATCGAGTCGATCCGACGGATGCAAGCCGACGTACCGATTACCGTCGTGTGCCACAGCCAAGGCAACATCGTGGGCCTCACGGCAGCGTTCTTCGGCAACACATTCCCCGATGTTGAAGATCCGTGGGGACGCCAAGGCCATTGCGTGGCAGATGCCTACGTGCTGGCGAACGCGCCATATAGCCTTGCGAATGCCGACGGCCCGTACAAATCCGACACGTTCATGGATACGTGGTCGCAACGCGCGACGAAAGACGCAAGCGGTCAACGCGGACGGCAGACGTACGCGGCACGCACGAAGACGTTCGGCAAATTCCTGTCGGTCATCGGCGCCCGCAAAACATACGAACTGCCCGCCGACAAGATTGATGAAGACATGGCGAACGAACGGGTTTCGCCGACGAGCAATCGATCTTATGCGGCGCAGGAAGACCGCGTTCGACATGGCTTGAACGGGTCGACCTATGGCCGCGTCACCGCATATTGCTGTCCGCACGATCAGGTGATTTCGGCGGTAACGGTTCAAGGCATCGGCTGGCGCGGGATCAGCAAACACGAACTCGACGATGTCGGTGCGGCAGGCATCCTCACTCAGCGGGTGTTCGCATCCGGCTTTCCGGTTGGTGTGCGGAAGCCCTACCGATACTGGGAAGACGACTGGCGGCACGGCAAGCAAGGAACGAAGTCGGGGTTCTGGTATCCGCCATCGCCGCCCGCCAAATTCAATCTGATCGGCGCGATCAAGGGTAACGAGTCGGTTTTGGGTGTGGCCGCTACGCTCGTGACAGCGCCCCTCATGTTCGTCGTGACCGGCATTAGCTCGGCGCTGAACATGCTCCGTGTGAACGCCGATCCACCGAAGGGTTGGACCGTGGTGGCGGATGCTCCAGCACTTGATGATCCGTTCCCGCCGAAGGCGCTGCGATTTGGCAAGCCGGTCGAAACGCAAGACGGCGACGCGGTCAGCGACTTCAACGAAGGCAACGATCCGCCGGCCGCTTGGCGTGATGCGAACAAGGCCGACGCGGACAAGCGGGCCGATGATCCGTACGACCAGTACAGCGCGAAGAACAAGGATGGCGTCGCGCAAGGTACGGCAGAAACCGAAGCCGGGCAGCGCTACGAGGATCGCGCGTTGATGCGGATGGAGGCACGTCGGACGCTGAACACCGAATGGGTCGACCGCGATGGCCATGTGATTGGCGAGGACGGCAAAAGTGCGATGCCCGACGGCTACAAGGAATGGCGCGACAAGCAGATTGTCGACTGGCTCGATCGCGGTGCGATCAATAGTCCAACCAATCACTCTACGACGATGACCAATCCGGAGCATGCCGAGAAGGCGCTTGCCTATGACGTTGCCGTTGGACTGTGCTACCTGACGGAGAAGCAACTCAAATCGTTGCGCATTGAGGCAGATTGGCGGATGGGGCAAGGTATCCCCGATGACAGTCCCAACAAAAAGTACTTCGACTATTTCTCGCGTGGCGTTCTTGGCGATCTACCAACGCAGGAATGGATACATGTGGAGAAAGGAGAAGGAAATATGCCCGACGCGATTGTGGATGAACGTGACGGTGAATTCTATCTAAAGGTCGGGGGGGCGATTTGAAGACGCTAATAGCGACATGGCCGCGACGCGCCGCCGTCGCCGTTTCGACATGGCTGATCACCGCTGTGCTCATGGCCACACTGATGGCACACGTAGAACAACCCGATCCGACGCATTTGGAAATAGGAGATTGGATGAAACGATTTGTCGTCGTACCCGGTCTGGCTGCGCTTATGGTCCTTTTGTTCACCACGACCATGATGCGTCCGGCACAAGCTACACCGGTCCGGGAGCCCGCAGAGAATGCAGCGCTAGTAGCCAAGGAGTCGGAAAAGCCATTCGTTGCGCAGGTTGTCGGCATGGTTTGGCTGAATCCGTTGCAGCGTATGGACTATCCGACCGAATGGCAATTGCTGTGGACGCAAGGGCTTGCCGCGCCAAATAAGGACGATGACATGGTGCGCACTGATCCGAAGTCGTTTGCGACGCTTCAGTCGATTGGATCATTGGTTTACGGGAACGAGGGCGAGGAAACGTTCAAAGGCTTCTACCACAAGTACATGTACAAGTTTCCACTACTGCTTAGCTCACGCTATGCCTCTAATCCAAAATACTTCTATACGGTCGCGCCCACCCATAAGAAGGACTGGCGCGAACTGGCAGGCATTCATGTCGAGCTTGCCATTCCGAACCGACTCGAAGTTGACGACTCGCAAAGCTACTTGCGCGATTCGATTCGACAGACATTCCTTATCGGCAACCCGTACTTCCAGGAAATGTGGAGCCGCAGCACGCCCCCCGATGTGCAAATCACGCAAGGCGGTGCGAACGCCGGTTTCACGTCGTTGAACAAGGCGTTGGACTACTTGCAGGAAAATCCCGACAAGACCGTGTGGGCAATGAACTGGGACGCACCCAACTTCCCGCCCACCGACGCGCAGATCAACGAAAACCTTGTCGTACTGTTCCTCGCCGGTCCGAACTTCAACACCGAGCGCGAACCGCTCGCCTGGATCGGCAAGGCCGCGACCGGCGACACGAAGGCGTTTTCGCCGAAGGTCGGCACGACGCGCGCCGTACAGGCGTGGAAGGCAACGATCGATCAGGCGGCACGCAATGCCGGCGTCGCGGTCACGGACCTCAATTACATCGTCCACGATGCCGGTAAAGGCAGCGATGCAGCGTCATCGCGCCTTGTCTCGCTCGCACGAACCTTGACCGAAACCCTCCCGGAATACGACCACCCGAAGCAGACATTCAACACGGCCGCGCTGCTCGGCGACATGGGAACCGGCAGCGCATTGACCGACGTCGCGCTCGCGATCGGCCGGATCAGTCACTTCGGCGGCAATGCACTCGTCGCCGGCACGACCGACCCCGAACACCCTGTCGCGGTCGTCGTCATGCCGCCGTCAAATCTCACGCCGGTCGATCCGACCAAGGACTGGTTCCGCGCACGCGGCGGCAACAACGCCTACCTGCCGTGGTGGGGACGCCGACACGATACCGATTACGGCATGCAGGGCTATTCGTGGTGATGCAAACCAGCGGCGCGTTGCGTGCAAAACGCGACCACTGCACGAATCATTCAGAGGACGAGTCATATGCGAGGAATCATCCGGGTAGGCGACGGACATACCCACGGCGGCCGGGTCGAGTCCGGAGCCGAGATCAGCAAGGTGATGGGGCGCGCGGTCGCGCGCTTCGGCGACGCTTGTTCGTGTCCGATCCACGGCGACTGCACGATTGCCGCAGGTGACGCGGCCTTCAACGTGGAAGGCCAGGCCGCCGCGTTCGACGGTCACGAGACCTCATGCGGCGCGAGGCTGATTGCTTCAGTTCCAAACTCCGGGCGAACCTGAATGCTGAAGACACGACGCATGACCGCCGAACAGTTCCGACTGTTGCGGCTTCAAGATACCCGGATCAAGCCGTTGAACCAGTGGGCCCTGCACGAGATTTTCGTAAAGGGCCGCTCACAGCGCGAGCTGGCCGGGAAACTGGGTATGAACCGCTCGGCGATGTCGCAGCTCGTTCGCAAAGCGTGGCAGCGATATCTCGAACTGCCATGCAACGACACGCGCCTCACCACGGTGACGATCACGATCCCGGCGAAATACGAGCGCGCGCTGCACGCATGGGTGCAGGACGCGCATCGCTTATCGAATCAGCCGGATCAAGACGAGAGCGCAACGTCATGACGGTCTTCGTGCCGCATGACGTTCCCTCCCGATCGATCCTGACGCAAGCGAATAGCCGGCGAGTATGACGGCATGGAACGGCGCCTTGCGGAACGGACCAGGCACGCCGACGCCGAGCGCGTGCCGCGCAACGTGCCCGCCGCGCAGCCCCGAATGCTGCGCCAGCGTGCCGGCCCCGGGTCATGCGGGCATCCGCCAGACCGGGCCATCTCGATGCCCGGTCAGACCAAAATGAAAATAAATTCCCCCATACCCAATCGATACAGCAAATAATTCCACATCCATCCGAATCACCAGCCATCTTTGGATCCTTTTTCCCCACTCGCCCACGTATCATTTCTCCCATTCCGAAGAGCAAGAGCCAGAGAAGGACATGAGCGATACCCCCCAGCTGCACTACCTCGACTACGCAGCCACCACCCCCGCGGATCCCCGCGTGATCGAAGCGATGACGGCCTGCCTCGGTGCCGACGGCATCTTCGGCAATCCCGCGTCGAGTTCGCACGCCGCCGGCCGGCTGGCGAAGGAAAAAGTCGAGCACGCACGCGCGCAGGTTGCCGCGCTGATCGGCGCGGATGCCGACGAGATCGTCTGGACGTCGGGCGCCACCGAATCGAACAACCTCGCGCTGAAGGGCTATGCGGAGACCGCGACCGCCAAGCGCCACGTGATCACGAGCCGCATCGAACACAAGGCGATCCTCGACACGATGGCGAACCTGTCGAAGCGCGGAATGACGGCGACGTACCTGACGCCCACCGCCGACGGCGAAATCACCGTCGATGCCGTGGCCGCGGCGATCGGCCCCGATACGGGCCTCGTGTCGCTGATGCTCGTCAACAACGAGCTCGGCACGCTGACCGACATCGGCGCGATCTCGCGCATCGTGCACGCGGCCGGCGCGCTGCTGCACGTCGACGCCGCGCAGGCGCTCGGCAAGACGCCGATCGACGTGCGCGCACTCGGCATCGACCTGCTGTCGATCTCCGCACACAAGGTGTACGGTCCGAAGGGCATCGGCGCGCTGTTCGTCCGCCGCGAGATCGCCGAGCGCATCGCGCCGCAGATCCATGGCGGCGGACACGAGCGCGGCCTGCGCTCGGGCACGCTTGCGACGCATCAGATCGTCGGGATGGGCACCGCGTGCGAACTGGCCGCCGACAAACTCGAGCGCGAAGCCGTGCGGATCGCCGCACTCAGCGCACGCCTGAAGGACGCGTTGCTCGCGCTCGGCGACATCACGCACAACGCGGCGGCGGCACGCCGCATCCCGCACACGCTGAGCCTCACGGTAAACGCGCCGGGCTTCTTCCCGTTCATGCTCGGCGATTCGCTCGCCGTGTCGTCGACCTCCGCATGCAACTCGACCAGCGGCGCGCCGTCCCACGTGCTGACCGCGATCGGCCTCGACGCGGAAGCCGCGGGCCGCACGGTGCGCATCAGCTTCGGCCGCTTCACGACGGAGCAGGACGTCGATTTCGCGATCGCGTGTTTCACGCGCGCGCTCGAGCAATGCCGGGCCGCGGCGGCGACCGGCTTCACCGCGTCGCGACAGATCGCGCCGGCGGACCTGAAGGCGATCCGCAATGCAGGCTTTCGCGCGGTGATCTGCAACCGGCCGGACGGCGAAGACGCCGATCAACCGGCATTCGACGAGATCGCTGCCGCCGCGCGCGAACTCGGCCTCGACGCACGCTATCTGCCGGTCGACCGCGACCGGATCGGCGATGCGGAAGTCGACGCGTTCGGCGCGCTGGTCGATGCGCTGCCGAAGCCCGTGCTCGCCTATTGCCGAAGCGGGAGCCGTGCCGGGATGCTGTGGAATCGGCTGACGGCGCGGCGCACCGCGACGGTCTGAGCGCAACCCGCACGTAACGAAGCACCACCCGCGTGCGCGCACGTAGTCGACGTTTCGACACGGCGCCGCGCGGGCGTCGCGATCATCGCCGAATGCGAGTCGGTGGAAAGCGCCCGAAAGGCGCTGCGCGAATTTCCGCTGGTGACGGCCGGACTCATCGACTGGGACATCATCCCGCTCGGGCCGTTTCTGGGGTGGGAAGCGCTGTTTGCGTCAGGCGACGCGTAATTTCTGCAGCCAGCCGCTACTGCGCATACTCCAGTTGCAGCGCCACCCAGTCTGACGTCGCGTCGCCATACCTGGCGGCGACGTCTTCGAGCACTTCAGGAAGCACCGCTTCGCCACGCCGCCCGTCCGGAATCGTCACGCGCGCGTGCCCGGCGTCGGCCGGCTGCGTCAGCAAGCGCAGCCCGTGCCTCGATTCGACCATGCGCGCGTCCGCCGTTGCGACGACGTCGCTGCGCCACGTGCGCGCCCACGCATCGGCGGTGAGCGCAACCGGGAGTTCGTCGAAGCCGCTCGCGACCGGCAGATCGAAGGTCCGATGCCGCCAGAACGCGATGCGATTCGTCAACGCGGTCGCCACGGCGCGCGCGGTCAACCCGAACCGGCTGCCGTCGTGAACGTCGCTCCATCCATCCGCGCCGATGTTGCGTGCGGTTTCGCGCGCCGCCGCCGGCCCCGCCAGCACATTCACCAACGCCAGCGACGCGGGAATCGACGCCGACACGCCGGTCGTGGTCATCACGTTGCCGTCCATGACGTAGCGGCGATCGTCGACCCACGCCGTATCGGTAAAACGGCGACGCAGCCCGTCGCGCGAATACCAGTGCGCGGTCGCGACGCGATCCCGCAACAGCCCGGCGTTCGCGAGCACCGCTGCGCCGTCGCAGATCGCCACCATCGTGGCGCCGGCAGCGGCCTGCTTGCGCAGCCATGCCAGCACGGTCGGACGGTCGGCACGATGCAGCGCAGGCACGATCACGATGTCCGCGCCCAACGGCACGGCCGCGTCGAACCGGTCGAACGTCGTATCGGCCAGCATCCGCAGCGCGGGCATCAGTTCGACCGTGCCGGCGTCAGACGACACGGCCACGACATCGGCCGCGCCCGACGTCTTCAGAATCGCGTACGGGACGATGAAATCGGTCGTCTCCGTTCCGGCGTTGTCCGCGACGATCGCGACGAGCGGCCGCGTGCGGCCCGCCTTCGGGGCGTTCACGGTCAGCGTTTGCGTGACCGTTCGTGCGCCGTCCGTTACTGCCTGCCCCGGTGCGCACGCGCCCAGCACCGCGCATACGATCAGCGCAACCATCACGCGCGCCACCCCGTTTCCGTTCCGTTCCCGCATCGCCCACCCACGCCGATCAATTGCACATCCGGAAAATTACAAGGATCATGCTCGCGGTCACAAGGACAACTCCACCGCACTTTCCGCCATGTCCCAGTCAACCGGTTCGGCACGCGACATCGTCGTCGTCGGCTTCGAAGGCGTCCAGTCACTCGACATCACGGGCCCGATGGAGGTATTCGCGGTCGCGAACCGCCACCTTCCCGGCCATGTCGCACCCTATCGGCTCACGCTCGCGTCGCAACACGGTCACGACATCGTCACGCACGCGGGCCTGCGTCTTGCCGGCCCGACCGCACTTGCGGCATTGCCGGCGAGCATCGACACGCTCATCGTCGCCGGTGGCAGCGACCCGGCCCTGCGCCACGCGGCGTCGGACGCCGGCGTGCTGCCGTGGCTGCGCACGCGGATTGCGAGCACGCGGCGCATCGCGAGCATCTGCACCGGTGCGTTCGTGCTCGCCGCGGGCGGGTGGCTGGACGGCAAACGCGCGACCACGCACTGGAACCAGTGTGCAACGCTGCAGGCGCTTTGCCCTGACGTGCGGATCGAGCCGGATGCGATCTACGTGAGCGACCCGCCGTTCCACACGTCGGCTGGCGTGACGGCCGGCATCGACCTGTGTCTCGCGCTCGTCGAGGCGGACTGCGGCGCGGCGACCGCGCTCGCGGTCGCACGCGAACTCGTGCTCTTCATGCACCGTCCCGGCGGACAGACACAGTTCAGCGTCGGCCTCGACATCCAGGCAAGCGCGACGCCACGCATGCGCGCGCTGCTCGCCGAGATCGCCGACGATCCGACCGGCGACCTCGGCGTCGCCGCGCTGGCCGCGCGCCTGCACATGAGCGAACGGACCTTTGCGCGTAATTTCATCAAGGAGACGGGGCGCTCGCCCGCGCAATTCGTGCTGGCCGCACGCATCGAGCGTGCGAAGGCACTGCTCGAGCGGGCCGACTGGCCGCTCGAACGGATCGCGGAACGGTCGGGGTTCGGCAGCGTGGATGCGTTGCAGCGTGCATTCGCGAAGGGGGTCGGGATATCGCCGCGCGACTATCGTGCGCGATTCGGACCGTTACCCGACGGGCGAAAGGCACGGTAGGCCGCCCGGCCCGCAAATCGCACCGGGCCGGGAAGCGCTGGCAATCCAGGGAGTCGTCGAGCAGGATTTCTTACAAAACCGCAAACCGCCATGCGATGCCCCCAAACGGTGCTTGACCGGCGTTTCGACTTTATTGCCGAAATCCGATAGCGCCGCGAGATTTGGCTTCATACCGTTCCCGTATCGGACCGGCACGCGACTGCCATGAATGCATGACATCGCGTGCCGCCGACGAATTCCAGGGGCGGGCCGATCATCCGGCCCGGGCAGCGATGACGGTCCTGCCACGCAGGACATTCGTGACGGAGCAAATATGGATGCGAAAACCCGGCCTGATTCAGGCACCGACAGTGACGTAAGCCTCCTCCACAAGATGGGATACGCGCAGGAGCTGTCGAGGCGCATGAACGGCTTCTCGAACTTCGCCGTATCGTTTTCGGTGATCTGCATTCTGTCTGGCGGCATCACGGCGTTCCAGCTGGCGTTCTCCGCGGCCGGCGGCGCATCGGTCGGCCTCGGCTGGCCGCTCGGCTCATTGTTCGCGCTGATCGTCGCGGTGTCGATGTCGCAGATCGCGTCCGCGTTTCCGACCGCCGGCGGCCTCTATCACTGGGGCGCCATTCTCGGCGGGAAGAAATGGGGGTGGATGACGGCGTGGCTCAACCTGATCGGCCTGATCTTCGTGATCGCGGCGATCAACTTCGGCACCTACGATCCGTTCTTCAAGACGCTGATCGCGCCGATGTTCGGCGTCAGTCCGGACAGCCTGACGTGGTGGCACCAGACCGCGTTCATCGCGGTCATCACCATTTCGCAGGCAATCCTGAATGCACGCGGCATCCGGATCGCGAGCAAGATCACCGACCTGTCCGGCTATCTGATCTTCGTCGTGACGATCGCGCTGGTCGTGTCGCTGCTGGTCTACTCGCCGGTCGCATTCGACCTGCATCGGCTCGTCACCTTCACCAATTACACGGGCGTCGACGGCGGCGCCTGGCCGAAACAGACCACGCCGCTCGCGTTCCTGTCCGGCCTGCTGCTGGTGACCTACACGATCACGGGCTTCGACGCATCCGCGCACACGTCGGAAGAGACGCACGACGCGGCGAAGAACGTGCCGCGCGGCATCATCGGCTCGGTGTTCTGGTCCGCGGTGTTCGGCTACGTGATGGTGTGCGCGTTCGTGCTGGTCATGCCGGATCTGACCGCCGCGATGAAACAGGGCACCGGCTTCTTCGAAGCCATCCTCGCGCCGATTCCGAAGACCTTGCGCGTGTGCCTCGAACTCGCGATGTTCTTCATCAACTACGTGTGCGGGCTCGCCGCGATCATGTCGACGTCGCGCATGATGTACGCATTCGCGCGCGACGGCGGGCTGCCGGCGTCGAAGCTGCTGCGCAGCGTGAATCACAACCATCGGACGCCCGGCCCCGCGATCTGGACCTGCGCGGTGCTCGCGATCGTCGTCACGCTGTACGGCGACGCGTTCTCGGTGCTGAGCGCGGGCAGCGCCGTGTTCCTGTTCATCTCGTATGCGATGCCGATCGGCTCCGGGATGCTGGCCGAAGGGCGCACGTGGACCGAAAAAGGCCCGTTCCAGCTGGGCATCTGGTCGAAGCCGTGCGCGTTCCTCGCGCTGGTGGGCGCCTGCGTGCTCGCCTACGTCGGCATCCAGCCGCCGAACGAGAAGGTGCTCTATGTGCTCGTCGCGTTCGTGGTCGTGCTGATGGTCATCTGGTATGGCTTCGGTGTGCGCAAGTCCTTCGCCGGGCCGCCGGTGCTCAAGGACACGCGCAATGACGAGCGCATTCGCGAACTCGAGGCGAACGTCGATCCGACCGTGTGACCGACACCGATTCGCACGCAGCGCAAAAAACCGGCTCGCAAAAACTTGCGAGCCGGTTTTTTTATATCGCTTCGGACTAGCGAGGTTCAACCGCGTCGGCAGTTGAACCCGATTGCCGCGTCTTAGCCGTACACCGGGAAACGCTGGGTCAACTCCGCGACCAGACCGCGCACACGCTCGATCGTCGCCGCATCTTCCGGCGCTTCCAGCACGTCGGCGATCAGGTTGCCAACCTTCTCCGCTTCCGCCGGGCCGAACCCGCGCGTCGTCATCGCCGGCGAACCCAGACGGATGCCGCTCGTCACGAACGGCTTTTC